>NZ_JBSFCW010000022.1:0-116452 GCF_053593595.1 Streptomyces sp. NPDC002206 | reverse complement strand
TGTTTGTTTTTTCCTTTTGTTTGCCCCGGGGGTCTGCGGGGGCCCCGAGGCACCCGGGTGCCTCGGTCCGCTCGCTCCGTACGCCGACGGGGTCAGGCCGACTTCGCCAGCTCCTCGGCCATGACCTTCACCGTGTACTCGATCTGCTCCTCGGTGTGCTCGGAGGTGACGAAGAACCGGAGCCGGGCCAGCCGCTCCTCGACCGCCGGGTGCAGGATCGGGTTGGCGCTGATGCCCCGCTGGTAGAGCCGGTCGGCGAGCTTGAGCGCCTTCTCCGAGTCGCCTGTGATGCACGGCACGACCGGCGTGCCCTCGCTGGTGCCGACGTCGATCCCGGCCGCCGCGGAGAGCCGCAGGAACAGGGCCGAGCGCTGGTGGAGCCGGTCAAGCCGCTCGGGCTCCTCCTGGATCACCTGCAGCGCGGCCAGGGAGGCGGCGGTGTTCGGTGGGGTGAGGCCTGCGCTGTAGATGAAGCCGGGGAGGGTGTACCGGAAGTGCTCGATCAGCTCGTGCCGGCCGGCCACGTAACCGCCGCAGCTCGCCAGTGACTTGGACAGGGTGCCCATCCACACGTCGACGTCGTCGGCGTCGACGCCCCAGTGCTGGCCGATGCCGCCGCCCGTCTTGCCCATCACGCCGATACTGTGGGCCTCGTCCACCATCAGCAGCGTCGCGTGCCGCTGCTTGACGGCGATCAGGGCGGGCAGGTCGGCGATGTCGCCGTCCATGCTGTACACGCCCTCGACCACGATCAGAACCCGGCGGTAGCGGTCGCGCACCTGGTGCAGGATCCGGTCCAGGGCGGTGACGTCGTTGTGCGGGAACGGTTGGCGGCTCGCCCCCGAGAGCTGGCAGCCCTGGATGATGCTGTCGTGGGCGAGCGCGTCGTGCAGGATCAGGTCCTCGGGGCCCACCAGGTGGCCGATGACGGTGACGTTGGTGGCGTGGCCGCTGACCAGCGTGACGGCGTCCTGGGCGCCGACGAGGCGGGCGAGGCCCCGGTCGAGCTCCTCGTGCAGCGGACGGTTGCCGGACAGGATTCGGGCGGCCGACACCGAGCTGCCGTACTGCTTGACCGCCTTGGTCACGGCCTTGGCGACGGCCGGATGGCCGGACAGGCCCAGGTAGTTGTAGCTGGAGAACGAGATCAGTTCGGTGCCCTCGACCCGGGTGACGTCCCGGATCGTGCCCTCGTGCGGAAGGTAGTAGGGGTTGCGGACGCCGAAGTGCTCGTACATGCGCGAGCGTTCGAGCGTGGCGACGACCTCGGGCAGGGCCCTGACATCACCGGTCGCGGTGCGGTCCGGCGAGGGGACGGCTTCAGCACGTGGCTCGGGCACGGAGGTTACGGCGGGGGCCTCGATGGGTGCCGGTGCCGGTGCGGGGGCTGCCGGAGCGGTGCCGAGGAGCTCCTGGACCGTTGTGATCAGCTCGCCGACGGTGCTGATCTTGACCACGTCCGAGGTCTGCACCTCGATGTCCGGCCACTGCCTGCGCAGGCCCGCGGCGAGCTCGGCGAGCATGATCGAGTCGAAGCCGAGGTCGGTGGCGAACACATGCCCCGGCTGCAGGAAGTCCTCGGAGTACGCACTGATCTTGGCTATCGCGGAGAGCACGCGGGAAGTCACCACGTCCGCGGTCTCTGCGGTCGCGACGGCGGGGGCCTCCGGGGCGTCCACGACGGCCACCGGGCCGGCCGGCGCGTCGGCCGCGGGGACGGCGGCCGACGGCACCGGGACCGGGTACCTACCGGCGGTCACGGTCGCCGACGCACCGTTCGGTACCGGGCCGTCGACCGCGGCGTCGAACGACTGCAGCAGATTCACCTGGGCGTGGAGGAACGAGATAAGGCTGCTCATGCTCGATTCACCGTTCGAGTGGGCGGAGGAGGAGGCGGCGGACGTGTGGGTGACCGTGGAGCGGTACGGCACGGTCGTTGTGGACGCGGACCGGACGACGACCGGGGCAGCGGCCGGGACCTCGGCCACGGAGGCGGCAGGCGCCGGGGCGTCGGCGGTTTGCTTCCGGCCCGTTCCCTTGAGGATCGTGAACGACGACGTCTCCAGGGGCGACGCCGGAAGCGACAGCAGCGGTGGGGCGTCCGCCGGGAAGAGCGGGGCGGGATCCACCGGCACACCGGCCACGGCGAGCCGGCCCAGCCCCGTCAGGAAGGCCCGCGCGCCGTCCGGCCGGCTCATGGTGAGCGGCACGACGTCCAGCGCCTCGGCGGCCGGGATGCGCCGGGCCATCCGCAGCAGCGAGTCGCCGCCGTAGATCTGCACCAGGAAGCGGGCCCCGGCGTCCGTCACCGAGGTGACGGCGTCGCTGAAGCGCACGGGGACGCTGTTGTGCCGGGCCCACAGGTCCCGGATCTCCTGCGGCTCGTCGCACCCCCGGCCGCTGACGCTGGAGACGAAGGCATGGGCGGGCGCCACGAGCGGGAGGGCCGCGATGTGGTGGGCCACCGCCTTGTCGGCCGCGGCCACCAGCGGTGAGTGGAAGGCGTGCGACACCTGCAGCCGCACCGCCGCGACGCCGCGCTCCGCGCAGTGTTCGCGCAGCCGCTCCACGGCCGCCTCGCCGCCGCTGAACACCACCTGGTGTTCGTGGTTGTAGCAGGCGGGCCAGACCCCGTCCACGTCGGCGGCGAGCTTCTCCGCCTTCTCGTGCGTCGCCTGGACGGCGAGCATCACACCGGTGCCGGCCGGTACGGCGGCGGCGAGCGCCGCGCCCCGCCGGGCCATGAACCGGACCGTCTCGTCCGCCCCGATCGCACCGGCCGCGACCGCCGCCGGGAACTCGCCGACGCTGTGCCCGACGGCGAGGGAGGGGACGACACCGCAGGCGGCCAGCAGCTCGGCGGTGGCGACCCCGCTGATGCCGAGCGCGGGCTGGCACAGGTCCGTGACCGTGAGGGCCGCCATCGCTTTGTCGTCCTCGGACGCGTGCTCCGCCCACAGCAGGCCGGGCAGGTGCGCGGGGAGCTCCGCTGACTCCTCGGCGATCACGGCGGTCAGTTCCTCGGCGCGTCGGGCCAGCGCCGGGAAGCGCCGGGCCAGGTCCGCGAGCATCCCCGGCCGCTGCGCCCCCTGCCCGGGGAAGGCGAAGGCGACCTTCCGTTCCGCTTCGGGCAGCGGCTTGGCCGCGGCATGGACACCGGGGGCCAGCTCGCCGGTGGTGCCCTCCGCCAGCCGCAGGGCGGCCAGGTCGAGCCGGTCGAGGAGCTCCTGTCGCGTGGCGGCGACGAAGGAGAGGCGGGCGGCGAGCAGTTCGCGGACGGCCAGGGTGCGGGCCACCGCGGCGGGTTCCGCGGCGGACGCGGCGACGACGTCGCGGATCTTCCGGGCGTGCCGGGCCAGTTGCGGCACCGAGCCGGCAGACAGGAGGAACAGCCACGGCTCGTCCTCCCGTGCGGGCTGCCCCGGGGCGGGCGCGGGCTCGGGGAGCGGCGCGCCTTCGAGGACGGCGTGGACATTCGTGCCGCCGAAGCCGAACGAGCTCACTCCGGCCCGGCGCACCTCGCCCTGAGGCCACTCCTGCGGCGCGGTGGCCAGGCGCAGCCCCGACTCGTCGAGCCGCAGCTCGGGGTTGACGCGGTGCTCGGCGGGCTGCGGCGGTACGACACCGTGGTGAAGGGCCAGGGCGGCCCGTACGAGCCCAGCCGCGCCGGCCGCGGAGAGGGTGTGGCCGATGAGGGCCTTGGACGAGGTGACGTAGCAGGGCCGGGTCCGGCCCGCCTCGTCGCGCAGCAGGCGCATCGCCTCCATCTCGGTGCGGTCGCCGACCGGGGTGCCGGTGCCGTGGGCCTCCAGCAGGTCGATCGCCCCGGGCGCCACCCCGGCGTCCTTGTAGGCGGCGCGTAGCGCGGCGAGCTGTCCCTGGATCTGCGGCGTCATCGGGCCGCCGCCGCGGCCGTCGTTGGCGGTGCCGACGCCGCTCACGACGGCGTAGACCCGGTCGCCGGCCGCCAGGGCGTCCGCCAGCGGACGGAGCACCAGCAAGCCGCCGCCCTCGCCGAGCACGAAGCCGTCCGCCCGCTCGTCGAACGGCCGGCACACGCCGTCCCGGGAGAGCGCGCCGGCCCGGGAGAAGCCGATCATCGCGTTGGGCGTGAAGTTGACGAAGACACCGCCGACGAGGGCGACCGAGCACCCTCCCGACCGCAGGCTTCGCACCGCCGTGTCCAGCGCCACCAGCGCGGAGGAGCAGGCCGCATCGACGGCGTACGAGGGGCCGCCGAGGTCGAACACCTCGCTCACGGCGGCCGGCACCATGTTGCCGATGACGCCGGAGACGGAGAACGGCCCCACGGGCATGACCGCCGACCCGGCGGCCTCCTCCAGGCCCGCCCGGAGCTCGGGATCGTCCTCGCCGGCATGGAACGAACCGTCCGCGAGGAGCCTGGCGTTGATCCTCGCGAAGGTCGCGTCGCGGTAGTCGGTCGAGGACACTCCGGCGAACACGCCGGTCCTCGCACGGTCGAAGGACCCGCGCTCCCAGCCGGCGTCCTGCAGGGCCTCCCGGGCGAGGTCGACGAAGAGCCGCTGCTGGGGATCCATGGCCTTCGCCCGGCGCGGCGGCACGCCGTAGTGGGAGGGGGCGAACTGGTCGATGGCCGGGAGGAAGGCCACCTTGTCGGTGTACGTGCTGTGCGGCTCCCGGAAATCGCCCGGTCTGTGGTATTTGGAGTGATCCCAGCGCGATTCGGGCACCCCTGCGAACTGTGGCTCGGCGTTGACGGTCATCTGCCAGAACTCATGGAGGTCCCCGGCGCCGGGAAAGCGGCACGACATGCCGACGATGGCTATACCAGTCACAGCTGATACCCCGATCCGATATCGATGGATTGCATGACGCGGCATCAGAAACTGATGAATGGCAGGTCATACAGGCACATTCGAGGTAACAGGTAGCCCAGAAGCCCGTATTGACGAAACGTCAAGATCCCGCCAGGCGTCAACTTCGCGCCGCACCTTCAGATTTCGGCAAGCGTGGAGAGTCGGCGACATGCCTTTTCGCTCAGTGGAATGAACACGGTGTAAAGGGAAGACATCGGCCTGTCGGCGCGTGTGTCCCGGGGATGTCCGTAGGGTATTGCCGCCCCGGATTGCCGCCCCGGCGTCCGGGCCGGCCGGGGCGGTGCATCCATCGGCCGGGGCTGCACCGGGCCTGTACGGCTACCGGCCGGCGGCGGATCCGGCGGCCGATCCGGTGCCGGTGGGGCGCAGGCCGGCCTGGTGTGCCAGGTCGAGCACCGCCCGGTCGAACACGTCGTCACGGGCGTCGATGATCCGGTCGAACCGCCCGAACACCTCGAAGCTGACCAGCCCGAAGAGCTGCGCCCAGACGGCCACCAGCCGGACCGCGGCCGTCAGCGGAATCGCGCGGCCGAGGTCCTGGAAGAGCCGCCGGGCGTCGGCGCTGATCCCCTCGTCCTGCCGCCCGCTCCCGGGGAAGGGGGCGAGCGCACCGGCCGCTTCGGCCGCCTCCACGACGCCGACCAGGGCGAGAGTGACGCGCGAGGCGGGGCCGACGGTGTCCGGCGGGGCGTCGTGCCCGGGGACGGGCGAGCCGTAGATCAGGGCGTACTCGTGCGGACGGGCGAGAGCCCAGTCCCGGATCGCCCGGCAGACCGCCGTCCAGCTCCGCAGCGGATCCGCCGTCCCGGCGTCCGCGAGCGCGGTCCCGGTTGCGGCGCCGAGGGCGTCGTACGCGCCGACGATGAGGGCCGTGAGGAGATCGTCGCGATTCGGGAAGTGGCGATAGACCGCCGACGGTGCCAGTCCCAGCTCACGGGCGGGCGACCGCCCGCAGCGACAGCCGCGCCGCCCCCTCGGTCGCGAGCTGGCACCTGGCCCCCTCCTTGATGGCAGACCCGACCTCGGCACGGGTCCTTTCCTTGGCTCCTCGGATCACGCTCACGTCCTCAAGTTTGCCCCATGGCCACTATTTGGATCACTGCTTAACAATCGGAGCAGTGTTCTCGAATCAGTGTTCACTCAACGATAACGCTGCTTCATGTCCAGATCAGTGCTCTCGAATGGGAGCATCATTCTGACTCGAGGCCGGCTCATCAACAGGTGTGTCCCGCAGGGGACGAGCCGTGCTCCTCGACGCAACGCCCAGTACCTCCGCACCCCCAAGCACCGATGGGGCCCGACAGCACTCGGCAGAGCCCGGACAGGCATCGGACGAACCATCAGAGAAAGACGAAAGGACCTCCCATGGTGACCACTTCGGTGCCACCCCAAAGCGGTCGGCAGAGCCGACGCGGCCCGTGGTTCACACTGCTCGCCGGACTGCTGTTCCTGATCATCACCGGCGCGGCCGGCGCAGGTGTGCTCGAGAACCTCAAGTCCGGCGGGTTCGACAACCCCGACTCCGACTCCGTGGCCGCCGCCTCGGCGCTGGAGCACTCCTTCCCGGCTAGCCAGCCCAACCTGTTGGTCCTGATCAAGGACACCAAGGGCGGGGTCGACAGTTCCGAGGCGCACGCCGCCGCCGACAGGGTCGTCAAGACGATCGGCGACGACTCCGGCGCCCGGGTCGTCGCCTCCTACTTCGACACCCCCGAGCCGGCGCTGCGCTCCGGCGACGCGGGGCTGGTCCTGGTCCGGATCAACGGTGACGAGAACGAGAGCCTCAAGACCACCAAGAAGCTCCACGAGGAGCTGTCCGACCCGGACGGCGCCGTGGCGGTGTCCTTCGGCGGCATCAACGCCGTCAACAACGACATGAACGCGCAGATCGAGAAGGACATCGTCGCCGCGGAGACCATCGCGATCCCGCTGACTCTGCTGCTGCTCATACTCGTGTTCCGCGGCGTGATCGCGGCGCTGCTCCCGCTGCTGCTCGCGGTGCTCACCGTGGTCGGCTCGATGGGCATCCTCAACGTCCTCTCCCGATTCACCGACGTCTCGGTCTTCGGGGTCAACCTCATCACCGCGCTCGGCCTCGGTCTGGCGGTCGACTACAGCCTGCTGATCGTCACCCGCTACCGCGAGGAGCGCGCCGCCGGCCGCAACAACGCC
The DNA here is from genome assembly GCF_053593595.1 of Streptomyces sp. NPDC002206. Classification (NCBI taxonomy): domain Bacteria; kingdom Bacillati; phylum Actinomycetota; class Actinomycetes; order Kitasatosporales; family Streptomycetaceae; genus Streptomyces; species Streptomyces sp. NPDC002206. Next base: position 109,421 of record NZ_JBSFCW010000022.1, on the reverse strand, counting down.
GACGCGCTGCGCGTCACCCGCGCGACCGCGGGCCGCACCGTGTTCGTCAGCGGTGGCGTCGTCGGCGCCGCCCTCGCCACCCTGCTGGTCTTCGACCAGTACTTCCTGCGCTCCTTCGCCTTCGCCGGCATCTCGGTGGTCCTGCTGTCCGTCGGCGGCGCCCTCCTGCTCCTGCCCCCGGCCCTCGTCCTGCTCGGCGACAAGATCGACGCCCTGGGCTGGGCCCGGCGGACCGCCCCGAAGCCCGCCGCGAACACCACCTGGGGCCGCATCGCCGGCCTCGCGTTCCGCAAGCCGCTGCTGCTCGCCACGCCCGTCGTGATCCTGCTCATCGCCATCGCCCTGCCTTTCGGCCACTCCCAGTTCGGCGTCCCTGACGAGCGGGTGCTGCCGAAGGAGAGCGAGAGCCGGGTCGTGGCCGAGGCGCTGCGCAAAGACTTCGGCACCGGTGACGAGCACGCGCTCAACGTCGTCGCCCAGAACTGGAAGGGCTCCGACGCCGGCCTCGCGACGTACGCCACCGCCCTGTCCCGTACGGACGAGGTGACCAAGGTCGTCAGCGCCGCGGGCGTCTTCGAGAAGGGCGCCAAGGTCAGCCCCCTGCCGGCGGCCCAGGTGGCCCGCTTCGACAACGGCACCGCGACCTGGCTCCAGGTCCAGACGGACGTGGCCCCGTACTCCTCCGAGGGCTCCCAACTCGCCCGCGACGTACGGGACATCACCCCCCCGGCCGGTAACCGCGTGCTTGTCGGCGGCCAGGCGGCGCAGGTCACCGACATCAACCGGTCCATCGCCGACAAGTTGCCGATCGCCCTCGTCCTGATCGTGGTCTTCAGCCTCCTGTTCCTCTTCCTGCTCACCGGCAGTGTGGTGCAGCCGATCAGGGCGCTGCTGCTCAACCTCCTCAGCCTGGTCTCGATCCTCGGCGTGACGGTCTGGATCTTCCAGGACGGAAACCTCTCCGGCGCTCTCGGCTTCACCCCCTCGCCGCTCGCCGTCTCCATGCCGGTCCTGGTCTTCTGCATCGCCTTCGGACTGTCGATGGACTACGAGGTCTTCCTGATCTCCCGGATCAAGGAGCACTACGAGCGCTCCGGCGACCTGGCCACCGCCGTCCGCGACGGCCTCGGGGCGAGCGGACCGGTGATCACCGCGGCCGCGGCCATCCTCGCGGTCTCCTTCTTCGCGATGCTCACCTCGGGTGTCTCCCTGATCAAGCTGTACGGCGCCGCCACCGGCCTGGCGATCCTCATCGACGCCGTCCTGGTGCGCGGCGCGCTCGTACCGGCGTCGCTGCGGGCCACCGGCCGCATCAGCTGGTGGGCCCCCTCCTGGCTGCGGAGCGTTCACGTCCGCTTCGGTATCCGTGAGTCGGCCGAGGAATCGGCCGCCGCCACCGTCGCGGCCACCGGCGCGGCCGAGGACCGGCGTCACAAGGACGGAGTCAGAGCGTGACGAGCCCCGAGAACACGACCACGTCCCTGGACCGGCTGAGAGAGGTCGCCGTCGAGGCGGCCCGGGCGGCGAACGCGCACAACACCCAGCCCTGGGAGCTCCGTCCCGGCACCGACCGCGTCGAGGTGGGCTGGCGCGCCGAGGACGCGCTGGGACCGAGCGACCCGGCCCACCGCGATCTGCGGCTGTCGCTGGGCACGTACGTCGAGAGCCTGCTCATAGCCGCGGCCGAGCAGGGCATCGCCGTCGACTTCGAGCTCGACCTCGACACCGAGACCCGGCGCGTGGGCCGGCTGCGGCCGGCCGTCCGGCCGTACGTCACCGGCTTCCGGACGTCCGACATCGCCGGCCGCCGGGTCTGGCGCGGCGCCTGGAAGCCGCAGCAGGTCGACACGAAGGCGATCGGGGCCGCGCAGGAGACCGCCCGCGCGGCGGGCTTCCGGGTGGCCGCGATCAGCACGGCCGCGGCCAGGCCGCTGCTCGTCCGCGCCTACCACTGGTTCTTCGGCGATCCAGGGATCGCCGAAGAACTGATGGCGTGGACGCGGCTGAGCCCCCGTCACCCCAAATACCACAGCGACGGTCTGAACGACGTCATGCTGGTACTGAACCGGGTGGAGTGCTTCCTCATGGGACTGCTCTTCTCCCCGGCCGTCTACCGGGCACTGCGCCCGCTGGGGCTGCCGCGCCTCCTCACCCCGCTCTCCTCAAGCGCGACCGCCGGTGACGGCGTCGTCCTGGTGATCCTGGGCAAGGGCGAGGACACGGCACAGGAGGTGGCGGCCGGACGCCTGGTCACCCGCCTCTGGCTGGACCTCCTCCGGCAGGGGATCTACGTCCACCCCCAGAGCCATGTCATCGACTGCCCGCGCACCGTCGGGGACCTCGCGGCCCTGTGCGGGGCGGAGGACGGCGAACGCCCACTGGTCTTCTTCAGAGTGGGCATCCCCGCGGTCGACCCCTCGCTGCGCCCCCGGCACCCGCGCCGCGACCTGCCGCAGCAGTGACCCGGCACGGTTGCGGGGCCGGGGCCGGACGTCCCGTCACGCGGCCCGTACGGCACCCGGGGTGACGGTCGGTCCGTAAGACGGCCGGCCCCTGGCGATCACCCGCCCGTCCGGCGACGGCCCTCGTGCCGTCGCCGGACGGGCGGGTGACGTAGTCGTTCGGGCGCTGGCTTCCTCGGTGTCACCGGAGTGACCTTCACAATTGCTCCACGTCTGTGAGGGTCTTGTTTGTCGCATCGGGGGATCGCAGTGCATCAAGGTGCACCAGGTGAAAGCGAGGCACTACGGATGGAAATCCGCAACACCACGGAAAATCGCTCGGTCGTCGAGCGCGCTTTCAGTGTTCTCGGTGTTTTCAGCGGCAGGGACCACTCGCTGTCGGTGAGCGATATCAGCCGCCTTTCCGGCCTTCCCGTGGCGACGGCCCACCGCATGGCGACAAAGCTCGTTTCCCTGGGGGGCCTGGAACGGGTGGAAGGGAGCAGATACACCATCGGGCTCCGGCTGTGGGAACTCGCCGCGCACGCGCCGAGGCACCGCGTGCTGCGCGCGGCGGCGATGTCGCACATGCTGCGACTCCACGAGAAGACGAAAGCCATGGTGAACCTGTCGGTGCGTGAAGGCGCCGAGGGAATCTGGCTGGAGAGTCTCGGCTGGGGCGGCCCGGTGCGCGTGGCTCCGATGATCGTCGGCGATCGGTTCCCCCTGCACACCACGGCATCGGGCAACGTCCTGCTCGCCTACGCGAGCTCCGAAGTGCAGGAGGACTTCCTCGCCCGCGCGCTGACCCGGCACACGCAAGGGGGGCCGGCCGATCCCCTGGTTCTGCGCAGGATCGTCGGCCGGGTCAGGCGCTGGGGCTACGCCGCGGGCGACTTCCGGACGGAGCGGCGTACCTTCGCGGTCGCCGCCCCGCTGCGGGACCGCGGCGGGGCCGTCGTCGCGTCCCTGTCCGTGGTGACGGATCTCGCCGGTGCCGGCGGCCCGCAATGCGTCGGGCCCTTACTGGCGACGGCCGTACGCATATCCAGGGAAATCGCGACCGCCGAGGGCCGGGACAACTCCATTCCGCACCACCGGGTACATGCCCAGAGAGGATTCCCCATTCCGCTCCACACGTTCGAAGCCGTGGAATCAGCTGAGGAATCAGTTGTCGAAGCAGCTGTGGACGGAGGAGGAGAAACCGCGCTCATGCGCCATTTCTGACCATGTGGTCGTGCCGGAGAACCGGTAAGGACCAGAGAGAGCCGGAACAAGTCTCGCACCCCAGGCCGTGCCCTTCGAGCAGCGCACTCGAGGCCGCGCAATTCAAGACGTGGAGATCGATTTCTGTGGAAAAGAACAACCGCACTGTAGTGGTCACCGGCATGGGCGCGACCACGCCCCTCGGGGGCGACACCACCTCGACCTGGGACGCCCTGCTCGCCGGGCGCTCCGGCGTCCGCCGGCTCACGCACGAATGGGCCGAGGAACTCCCGGTGCGCATCGCCGCCGAGATCGCAGTGGAGCCCACGGAGATCTTCCTGCCCGCCCAGGCGCGCAGGCTCGACCGCGCGGCCCAGTTCGCCCTCATCGCGGCCCGCGAGGCGTGGGAGGACGCCGGATTCAAGGGCCGGGCGGGCGAGGACGAGCCGGTCGACCCCGACCGTCTCGGTGTCGTGGTCGCCACCGCGGTGGGCGGGGTGACGTCCATGCTGCAGCAGTACGACATCCTCAAGACGCAGGGAGCCCGCAAGGTCTCCCCGCACACGATCCCGATGATGATGCCCAACACCTCGTCGGCCCACATCAGCCTCGAAGTCGGCGCCCGCGCCGGGGTCCACACCTTCGTGAGCGCCTGCGCCTCCGGCGCCGAGGCCATCGGCTACGCCATCACCATGATCCGCAGTGGCCGCGCCGACGTCGTCGTCGCCGGCGGCACCGAGGCGGCGGTGCACCCACTGAACTTTGCCGCCTTCGGCAACATGATGGCGATGTCCAAGAACAACGACGACCCGGCCGGCGCCTCACGGCCCTTCGACACCGGGCGCGACGGCTTCGTCCTGGGCGAGGGCGCGGGCCTCGTCGTCCTGGAGTCCGCCGAGCACGCCGCCCGGCGCGGTGCCAGGGTCTACGCCGAGGCCCTCGGCGAGGGCATCTCCTCCGACAGCCACCACATCACCCAGCCGGAGCCGACGGGCCGCGGCATATCCGCCGCACTGCGGTCCCTGATGGACTCCACCGGCCTCGAGCCCGCCGAGATCGCGCACATCAACGCGCACGCCACCTCCACCCCGCTCGGCGACGTCGCCGAGATCAGGGCGCTGCGCCGGTTCTTCGGCGACCACACCGACCACTTCGCGATATCGGCCACCAAGTCCATGACCGGCCATCTGGTCGGCGGCGCCGGCGGTGTGGAGACGATCGCCACCGTGCTCGCCCTGCACCACCGGCTCGCCCCGCCGACCATCAACGTCGACGACCCCGACCCGGCGATCGACGCCGACATCGTCCGCGACGAGCCCCGCCCCCTGCCCGACGGCCGGATCGCGGCGCTCAACAACTCCTTCGGCTTCGGCGGCCACAACGTCGTGCTGGCGTTCCGCACCGTCTGACCCACCGGCGGCCATCACCACAACGCACGGGCGGGCGGCGCTCCGTAGAGCACCGCCCGCCCGTACCGCGTACCGCTCAACTCTCCGGCAGCGCCGCGCACTCGGCGCACGTCCCGAAGACCTCCACCGTGTGTGCCACGTTCACGAACCCGTGCTGCGAAGCAATCGTCGCCGCCCACTGCTCCACCGCGGGCCCCTCGACCTCGACGGCCTTGCCGCAGACCCGGCACACCAGATGGTGGTGGTGCTCCCCGGTCGAGCACCGCCGGTACACGGACTCGCCGTCGGTGGTGCGCAGGACGTCCACCTCGCCCGCGTCGGCGAGGGACTGCAGGGTGCGGTAGACCGTGGTCAGCCCGACCGAGTCACCGCGGTGCTTGAGGACATCGTGCAGCTCCTGGGCGCTGCGGAACTCGTCCACCTCGTCGAGCGCCGCGGCCACCGCGGCGCGCTGCCGGGTCGACCGGCCGCGCACCGGGGATGCGTTCGTTCCACTGATCGGCGCCGTCGCCACAGGTGCCTCCTCGTGTCGCCCGTACGTGTGTCGGGCCATTGTGCCAGTCCGCCCGCGTGCCGGGGTCAAACCCGGACGTCGTCCGAGGCCGGTCGGGCAGCCGGTACGTCCGGGGTCTTCCCTTCCAGGGTGCACTGGGCCGTAGCCGTTTCGCTGCGGCGGGCGCGCCGTGCGGCCAGCGGTGCGGCGAGCAGGGTCAGGGCGACGAAGACGCCGATGGCCAGCAGCACGATCGTCGCGCCGGGCGGCACGTCCTGGTAGTACGAGGTCACGGTGCCGGCCAGGGTCACCGCCGTACCGATGACGACGGACAGCACGAACGTCACCTTGAAGGACTTCGAGATCTGCTGCGCGGCCGCGACCGGCACCACCATCAGCGCGCTGACCAGCAGCAGGCCGACGACGCGCATCGCGACGGTGACGGTCACCGCCGCCGTGACCGCGATCAGCAGATTCAGTGCACGTACCGGCAGCCCGGTGACCCGCGCGAACTCCTCGTCCTGGCTGACCGCGAACAGCTGGCGACGCAGCCCCAGCGTCACCAGCAGCACGAAGGCGGCCAGCAGACAGATCGCGGTGATGTCCTCGGACGAGACCGTGGACAGCGAGCCGAAGAGGTACGAGGTGAGGTTGGCGTTGGAGCCGGTGTCGGAGAGGTTGATCAGCAGCACACCGCCCGCCATGCCTCCGTAGAACAGCATGGCCAGCGCGATGTCGCCGCGCGTACGCCCGTACCAGCGGACCAGCTCCATGACGACCGAGCCGACGACGGCGACGGCCGTGGCCATCCAGACCGGGCTGGTGGAGAGCAGGAAGCCGAGGCCGACCCCGGTCATCGCGATATGGCCGATTCCGTCGCCCATCAGGGCCTGGCGGCGCTGGACGAGGTAGATGCCGACGGCGGGGGCGATGACGCCGACGAGTACGGCGGCGAGCAGGGCCCGCTGCATGAAGGGGGGCTGGAGGAATTCCGTCATCAGGTCAGCAGTCCCGTCCGGGCGGGCTCGGAAGCCGCGTGGGGGTGTACGTGGTCGTGGCCGGGCAGCGCGTGCTGGCCCAGGGCCTTCGGGGGCGGCCCGTCGTGCATCACACAGCCGTCGCGCAGCACGATCGCCCGGTCGATGAGGGGCTCCAGCGGGCCCAGTTCGTGCAGCACGAGCAGCACGGTGGTGCCGGTGGCGACCTGCTCGCGCAGCGTCTCGGCGAGGATCTCCTGGCTGGCCAGGTCGACGCCCGCCATCGGCTCGTCCATGATCAGCAGCTCGGGTTCGGCGGCGAGCGCGCGGGCGATGAGCACACGCTGATGCTGCCCGCCGGAGAGGGCGCTCACCGAGTCCTTGGCCCGGTCGCCGAGACCGACGAGCTCGATGGCCCGGTCGACGGCGTCCCGGTCCGCCTTGCGCAGCGGACCCAGCTTCGTACGGGACAGCCGCCCGGCGGAGACGACTTCGCGGATCGTGGCAGGGACGCCGCTCGCCGCCGTCGTGCGCTGCGGTACGTAGCCGATCCGCGCCCAGTTACGGAAGCGGCGCAGCGGGGTGCCGAACAGCTCGACCGAGCCGCTGGTGAGCGGGACCTGGCCGATGACGGACCGGACAGCGGTCGACTTGCCGGAGCCGTTGGCGCCGAGCAGGGCGGCGACCTCACCGCGGCGCACGGTGAGATCGATGCCGCGCAGTACGGGGCGCGCGCCGAGCGTGGCCGTGGCTCCGCGCAGGGTGATCACGGGGTCGGGCTTGGTGCTCCGGGGCTCGGGCATGAGCGTCTCCGATACTGCTGTGGCGAGTGTTGCGTGGGTCACTTCGAGCCGAGCGCCTTCTGGAGCGCGGCGAGGTTGGACTGCATGACCTCGATGTAGTTATCGCCCTTGGACTTGGCGGTGATTCCCTCGAGGGGGTCGAGGACGTCGGTCTTCAGGCCGGTGTCCCTGGCGACGGTCTTCGCGGTCTTGTCGCTGGCGAGCGTCTCGAAGAAGACGGTGGTGGCCTTGTTCTTCTCCGCGATGGTGTGGATGTCCTTGACCCGGGCGGGGCTGGGCTCGCTCTCGGGGTCGATGCCGGCGATGCCCTCCTGGACGAGCCCGTAGCGCTCGGCGAGATACCCGAAGGCGGAGTGGGTGGTGATGAACGTCTTGGTGGCGGTGTCGCTCAGGCCCTTCTTGTACGACGTGTTCAGCGCGTCGAGCTTCTTGACCAGGGCGTCCGTGTTGGTGCGGTAGTCCGCGGCGTGGTTCGGGTCGGCCTTCTCCAGGGACTTTCCGACCCCCTTGGCGACCTCGGCGTACTTCACCGGGTCCAGCCAGATGTGCGGGTCGGCCCCGGCCCCCTCGCCCTCGTGCGCATGGCCGTGTTCGTCGCCGCCGGTCTCCGTGCCGTGGTCCTCCAGCGTGGTGAGCTTCGCCGCGTCCACGGAGTTCCTGACCCCGGACTGCGCGATCGCGTCGTCGACGGCGGGCTGGATACCCTTGAGGTACAGGATGTAATCGGCGTCGCCGAGCCCGCCGATCTGCCGCGGGCTGAGCTCCAGGTCGTGCGGCTCGACGCCCGGCTTGGTCAGCGTGGTGACCGAGACATGGGTCCCGCCGATCTCCTCGGCCAGGAACTGCATGGGATAGAACGAGGCCACCACATCCAGCTTGTCCCCGTTCTTGCTCTCGGCGGCGTCGGAGGTGGAGCAGGCGGAGAGCGCGGTGAGACCGAGGGCGACGGCCCCGGCGACAGCGGCGGTGGGTATGAGGCGGCGTACGTTCATGACACTCATTTTCAACAAAAGTGGAAACGATTGTCAACAAGCTCGATGGGAGGCCCTGCTCACCACTCGATGGGAGGCCCTGCTCACCATCTGTCCGCGCACCGATTTGATCCAGGGGGCGTGCCCGCCGGTAATCTGAAGCATTCGCCGTTCGTCGTCGTCGTAATGAAGAGAGCACCGTGGCCGCCGACAAGATCGACTCCATCGTCAGCCTGAGCAAGCGCCGTGGCTTCGTCTACCCCTGCAGTGAGATCTACGGCGGCCAGCGCGCCGCCTGGGACTACGGGCCGCTGGGCGTTGAGCTCAAGGAGAACCTCAAGCGCCAGTGGTGGCGCTACATGGTCACTTCGCGCGAAGACGTGGTCGGTATCGACTCGTCGGTCATCCTCGCCCCCGAGGTGTGGGTCGCCTCCGGCCACGTCGCCACGTTCACCGACCCGCTGACCGAGTGCACCTCCTGCCACAAGCGCTTCCGCGCGGACCACCTGGAGGAGGCGTACGAGGAGAAGCACGGCAAGCCGCCCGTCAACGGCCTCGCCGACCTCAACTGCCCGAACTGCGGCAACAAGGGCACCTTCACCGAGCCCAAGCAGTTCTCGGGTCTGCTCTCCACGCACCTCGGCCCGACCCAGGACTCCGGTTCGGTCGCCTACCTGCGCCCCGAGACCGCGCAGGGCATCTTCACCAACTTCGGTCAGGTGCAGCAGACCTCGCGCAAGAAGCCGCCGTTCGGCATCGCGCAGATGGGCAAGTCCTTCCGGAACGAGATCACTCCGGGCAACTTCATCTTCCGCACCCGCGAGTTCGAGCAGATGGAGATGGAGTTCTTCGTCAAGCCGGGCGAGGACGAGCAGTGGCAGGAGTACTGGATGGAGCAGCGCTGGAACTGGTACACGGACCTGGGCCTGCGCGAGGAGAACATGCGGTGGTTCGAGCACCCGAAGGAGAAGCTCTCCCACTACTCCAAGCGCACCGCTGACATCGAGTACCGCTTCCGCTTCGGCGGCAGCGAGTGGGGCGAGCTGGAGGGCGTCGCCAACCGCACGGACTACGACCTCAAGGCCCACTCCGCCGCTTCCGGCACGGACCTGTCGTTCTTCGACCAGGAGGCCGGCGAGCGCTGGACTCCGTACGTCATCGAGCCGGCGGCCGGTGTCGGCCGTTCGATGCTCGCCTTCCTCCTCGACGCCTACATCGAGGACGAGGCGCCCAACGCCAAGGGCGTCATGGAGAAGCGCACCGTGATGCGCCTCGACCCGCGGCTCGCGCCGGTCAAGGTCGCGGTGCTGCCGCTCTCCCGCAACCCGCAGCTGTCGCCGAAGGCCAAGGGCCTCGCCACCGACCTGCGGAAGAACTGGAACATCGAGTTCGACGACGCGGGTGCCATCGGCCGTCGCTACCGTCGGCAGGACGAGATCGGCACGCCGTTCTGCGTCACCGTCGACTTCGACACCCTCGACGACAACGCGGTGACGGTGCGCGAGCGCGACACCATGAAGCAGGAGCGCGTCTCGCTGGACCAGATCCAGGCCTACCTCGGCGCCCGACTGCTGGGCTGCTGACGCACCACGGTTCCACGGCGAAGCCCCCGGTTCCTCGTACGGAACCGGGGGCTCCGTTGCACACTGGGCACACGCGACCACGCGTCAACAGGAGGCTCGGATGCCGTCCATGACCACCAGCAAGGTCAGCAGATGGGATCAGCACGGCCGTGAACATGTCGTCCATGTGCGGAAGTCGGGGATCCAGCGGCAGCTGACCTGCGACACCTGCGACTGGCGCAAGGGCGTGCAGTTCCTGCCCTGGCTCAAGGCCGAGGAACACCTCGCCGAGGTCCACCAGGCCACGGTCGACCCGACGGCCTGAGCCCGACGGCTGTCCGGCGGCGGCCTGCCGTGACCGGCTCTGTGTACAGCGCCGCTACGCGCGCAGGCCGCGCAGCAGCAGGTCCGAGACGGCGGTGAACTCGGCGCCGATGGCGGGGTTCTGCCACTCGGCTGCGTACGCCGGGTCGTGGAAGCGCGCCGTCGCGTCGAAGACCGCCTGCGCGGCGACCGCCGGATCGTCCACCGCGAACTCCCCGCTGCGCACACCCTCCTCGACGATCTCCCGCAGCTGCCCGACCAGTTCTCGGATGTGCGCCTCGACGACCGTGCTCTCGCCGATCAGCACGATGTAGGTCGCGAACAGCTGGGGGTCGTCACCGGCCTTGTGGGCCTTGGCCTCGAACAGCGCCGTCAGCCAGTGCTGCAGCTTCGCCGGAGCGGGCTCCGCCGACGTGTTGATGATCTCCGTGAGCGCCACCTCGGTCCGGGTCAGCCAGCGAGCGGTCACCGCCTCGCGCAGCGCCGACTTCGTACGGAAGTGGCGATAGACGCTGCCGTGGCTGACACCGAGCGCGCGGGCCACGTCGACCACCGTCGCCTTGGCGGGGCCGTAGCGGCGCAGCACGTCCTCGGTGGCCTCGAGAATGCGCTCGGGGGTCAGTGGGTCGGCTGACGGCATGGTGTCTGTGCTGCCTTTCGGAGGGCGCCGGTCGGGGAGCTGCCCGGCGGGGGCCGCACCCCGACGACCGTACCCGGAGCTCAGCGCTCGCTGTCCAGGTGGGCCATCTGGTTCTCCGGGTAGCGCGCACCGGCGGCCGCACCTGCCGGGACAGCCTCCTCGATCGCGGCGAGGTCGGCGGCGTCCAGCGTGACATCCAGGGCACCGAGAGCCTCGGTGAGCCGGTCGCGGCGGCGGGCGCCGACGAGCGGCACGATGTCCGTACCCCGGCCGAGCACCCAGGCGATGGCGATCTGGGCGACCGAGACACCCTTCTGCTCGGCGATCTTGCGCAGGGCGTCGACCAGGTCGAGGTTGTGCTGAAGGTTTCCGCCCTGGAAGCGGGGGCTCATGGCGCGGAAGTCCCCGGGAGCCAGCTCGCGGTCACGGCTGAAGTGCCCGCTGATCAGGCCGCGCGACAGCACCCCGTATGCCGTGACGCCGATGCCCAGCTCGCGGCAGACCGGCAGGATCGCGTCCTCGACGGACCGGGAGATCAGCGAGTACTCGATCTGCAGATCGGAGATCGGGGCCACCGACGCCGCTCGGCGGATCGTGTCCGCGCCGACCTCTGACAGGCCGATGTGGCGGACATGGCCGGCCTCGACCAGCTCGGCAATGGCACCGATGGTCTCCTCGACCGGCACATCGGGATCGACACGGGCGATCCGGTAGATGTCGATGTGGTCGGTGCCGAGCCGCTGGAGCGAATACGCGGCGAAGTTCTTCACGGCGGCAGGGTGGCCGTCGTACCCCGTGAAGGCGCCTTCGACCGTGCGCAGCGCGCCGAACTTCACGCTGGTCAGCGCCTGCTCGCGAGTGGCGCCGGGGGCGGTGCGCAGCGCCTCGTTGATCAGCAGTTCGTTGTGACCCATGCCGTAGAAGTCGCCGGTGTCCAGCAGGGTGATGCCCGCGTCGAGCGCGGCGTGGATGGTGGCGATCGACTCGGCGCGGTCGCTCTCGCCGTACAGCGCTGACATGCCCATGCAGCCGAGGCCCAGTGCGGAGACCTGCGGGCCGGTGGCGCCGAGCGTGCGGGTGGTGGTCATGAAGGACTCCCGTGGGGAAAGGGGGCGGGCCGTACACAACTGTGGCATGGGGGATGACAGATTTCAATATCTGTCAGTCCATTGTTGTGACGCTTCACCCGGGCGGCCCGAAAAGCTGGTGCTGGGCCCGGTGCGGTCGGGGTACGGTTCCCGTATGTCTTCGTTCTTCCAGATCTACGAGTGAGAGCGCGGCGGGCCCCCGGAATCTCTCCGCCCGCCGCCCATCGGATCGATCCCAGGTCGCCCACGACCTCACGACTCACCACGAATGGGAGAACCCCGTGGCCAAGAGCCGCAACAACCTTCTCGGCGTCGGCGGACAGCGCAAGAAGCTGTCCCGCGCCGAACAGCAGGGCGCGGGCACCGCGCGCGACGCCGACCGCAAGACGGCGGCCGACCAGAAGCAGGAGCTGCTGCGCAAGATGCGTGAGCGCGCGCAGTCCGCCGAGTCCGCACAGGCGGACGACTCCTCGGAGCAGGGCCGGCAGGCCCAGGGCTGACGCCTTCTCATCACCCGTACGACCGTGGGTCCGGATCACATCGAGTGATCCGGGCCCACGGCCGTACCTGAACCATGCCGCGTCCGTCCCCCGCACTCATGCCACCACGCGCGGCAGCCGCAGGCTCAGCAGCGTCGTCAGCGCCACCGCCGCCAACTGCACCAGCAGCGCCACGATCAGCGCGTCCCGCATGCCCGATCCGGGGACCAGGGCGAGGAACAGCGTGCCGAGCGTTGCCACACCCAGTGCCAGCGCGGCCTGCTGCGTCGTCGTCATCACTCCGCCGCCCACCCCGGCACGCTCGGCCGGCACGTCGGAGAGCACGATGCGGAACAGGACCGGCAGTTGCAGCCCCTGGCCGAGACCGGCGATCGCGACGCCCGGCAGCAGGGCCGGGAGCCCCAGGGCGGGCCAGCCGAGCCACACAGTGAGCGCGAGCACCGTCACGCCCGCGCCCTGGATCAGCCCGCCCGCCGTCACAACCCGGCTGCCGAACCGCCGTACCAGCCGCGGACCGGCCAGCGAGGCCGCGAAGAAGGCCACCGCCATCGGCGCCAACGCCAGCCCGGCAGCGGCCGGACCCAGCTTCAGGCCCTGCTGCAGCGCCACCGCGATGACGAACATGAAGCCGCCGAAGCCGAGCGAGAACGGCAGCACCAGCGCCAGACCGCGCCGCAGCGAGTCCAGCCGCAGCAGGCTCGGCGGGATCAGCGGGATCTGTCCGCGCCGGTCGGCCCGCTGTTCGACCCGGTAGAAGGCGGCCGCGGCGATCGGGAACAGCGCGAGGGAGATCCAGGTCCACACCGGCCAGCCCGCGGCCCGTCCCTCCGTCAGTGGCGCCAGCAGCGTCACCAGCGAAACGGCGAGCAGCAGCGTCCCAGGTACGTCGATGGGCGCGGGCCGGTCCGAGCGTGTCTCCGGCACCGCACGGGCGGCCAGGACCAGCCCCACCGCTGCCACCGGCACGTTCACCAGGAAGACCGACCGCCAGCCCGCGCTCTCGCCGAACACCGACGACAGCGGAGCGGCGGCGACCAGTACGCCGCCGAGGATCTGGCCGGCGACCATCGAGAGCCCGGCCGTCGCCCCATAGAGGCTCATCGCACGCGCCCGCCGGTGTCCGGAGGTGGCGGCCTGGATGGTGGCGAGCACCTGCGGCAGCATCAGCGCCGCCGAGGCGCCCTGCGCCACCCGTGCCCCGACGAGCGTCCAGGCATCCGGGGCGAGCCCGCAGGCCAGTGAGGTGAGTGCGAAGGCCGCCATGCCGGTGAGGAAGAGCCGGCGCCGCCCGGCCATGTCGCCGAGCCGGCCGCCGAGGACGAGCAGGACGGCGTACGCGAGTCCGTAGCCCGCGACGACCAGTTCGAGCAGTGCGGGGCCCGCGGCCAGGTCCTTGTCGATCGTCGGCAGGGCGACATTGACGATGAAGAAGTCGATGAGCGGCAGGGCCGCACCGATCAGCACGGTGAACAGTCCAAGTGTGCCGAGTACCGGGGTGGGATGGTCGTGCCGCACCACACGAGTGGTGAGGGCGGATGTCTGCGTCCGTACGGTGGATTCACTCACGGCATCGACGATCGCCCGAATCGCAGCCTGGTACCAGAGTGTCTTTATCCTGGTACAAACGGCACCTGGCACAGGACCGGGGCATTCGGCACTCTGGGAGCATGACGACGATGGTGACCGAAGCGCAGCAGATGCCCCACGGTCCCGGGCCGGCCGGTTCGGCCGAGCTGCCGGAGACCGAGGTCCGGCGGCATGAACTCGCGGACTTCCTGCGCAGCCGGCGCGAGCGCATCACCCCCGAGCAGGTGGGTCTGCCGCGCGGCCGCCGCAGGCGCACCCCCGGGCTGCGCCGCGAGGAGGTCGCCCAGCTCTCCGCCGTCGGCGTCACCTGGTACACCTGGCTCGAACAGGCACGTGACATCCAGGTCTCGCCCCAGGTCCTGGACGCCCTGGCCCGCGCCCTGCTGCTCGACCGGAGCGAGCGCACCCATCTCTTCTCCCTGGCGGGCGCCGTCGACCCCGCCCCGGGCACGGAGTGCCCGAGCGTCACCCCGGCGCTGCGCGAGCTGCTGTGGCAGCTGGACCCGATCCCGGCCTGTGTGCAGAACAGCCGGTACGACATCCTCGCCTACAACAGGACCTACGGGCGGCTGCTCTGCGACCTGGACGCCGTCGCCCCCGAGAACCGCAACTGCATGCTGCTGTCGTACACCGACGAGAACTGGCGCGCGTCCGTCGTCGACCTCCCTGAGATGAACCGGGTGATGGCCGCCAAGTTCCGCGCCTCGATGGCCGAGCATCTCGCCGAGCCCGCCTGGAAGGCCCTGCTCAAGCGGCTGGAGACGGCCTCACCGGAATTCCGGGAGATCTGGGCGCGCCACGAGGTCGTCGGCCCCGGCGGCCGGACCAAGCTCTTCCGCAACGCCCGGGTCGGACTGGTCCGCCTGGACCACACCGACCTCTGGCTCGGCCCGTCGACCGGTCCGCGCATGGTGACGTACGTCCCCGCCGACGAGGAGTCCCGGGAGCGGCTCGAGCGCCTTCACGCCTTGGCGCTCGCCGAAGCCTGACCTTCGTATCCGGCCCCGGCCCCGGACCCGGACCCGGCCTCGGCCGGGGCCTCCAGCCGTCCGGCGGTGCGCCGCGCCGTCTCGCGGGCCCACTGCCCACTGGTCAGCGCCCCCACCAGCAGGACGGCCAGACCGCAGCCGGTGATGATCCACCAGGCGGGCTTGCTCGCATCCAGGAAGGCGGTGGCATACCCGGCGCCACGAGGGGAACCGCTACCCGCCACGCCCGCCGCCAGCACCGCGCCGATCACGGCGACGCCCAGCGTGCCGCCGATCTGCCGGCTGGTCGAGGCGACCGCCGCCGCCACGCCCGCCTGAGAGCGCGGCATCCCGGAGACGGCGGTGTTGGTGATCGGCGCGTTCACCATGCCGAAGCCGAGACCGAACAGCACATAGCCGGTGAACAGCAGCACGTTCTGCGTCTCCGCGTCGAACGCCGCGAACATCAGCCCGCACGCCGTCATGGCCGCACCCGCCACAAGCAGCGAGAGCCGCGGCCCCCGGCTACCGACGAGCCGCCCCGACAGCGGGGCGCAGACGAAGGTGAGAGCGGCCATCGGCAGCATGTACAGACCGGCGTGCAGCGCGCTCAGACCCCGCACGTTCTGCAGATACAGCGTGTTCAGGAAGAGAAAGCCGCTCAGGGCGGCGAAGGCGCAGATCGCGATGGCGGTGGCGCCGCTGAACGGGGCGCTGCGGAAGAACCGCAGGTCGATGAGGGGCTCGGCACGCCTGGGCTCGTACAGCAGGAGCCCGATCAGGGCGCACGCGGCGAGCGCCGCGAAGCCCAGGATCCGCGGCGAGACCCAGCCGGCCGAGGGCGCCTCGATGATCGCGTAGGTCAGTGCACCGAGCAGTGTGATCACCAGCAGCTGTCCCACGGGGTCGGGGCGGCGCGGCTTCGGGGCGCGGGACTCGGGGACGTACCGCCAGGTGAGCAGCAGCGCGGCGAGACCGACCGGCAGATTGATCCAGAAGATCGACCGCCAGCCGACCGAGTCCACCAGCAGGCCGCCGACCACCGGTCCCGCCGCCATGGAGATGCCGACGACACCGCCCCACACACCGATGGCGCGGGCGCGTTCGCGCGGGTCTGTGAAGGTGTTGGTGATGATCGACATCGCGACGGGGTTGAGCATCGAGCCGCCGACGGCCTGCACCATCCGGAACGCGACCAGCGACTCCAGGTTCGGCGCGACGGAGCAGAGCACCGAGCCGAGGGTGAAGAGCACGAGTCCGATCTTGAAGACCTTCGCCCGTCCGATCCGGTCGGCGGTGGAGCCCGCCAGCATCAGCAGCGAGGCGAGGACGAGGGTGTAGGCGTCGATCGTCCACTGCATGCCGGCGACGGTCGCGTGCAGCTCCCGCTGCATGGAGGGCAGAGCGACATTGAGGACGGTGTTGTCGAGACTGACGATCAGCAGACTCATGCAGCAGATCGCCAGAACCAACTGCCGTCGGCGGTGGGTGAGCTCAGGCATACATAGATAGTACGGTTAACTAACGACTGTCGCCGCCGAGAGGCCCCGACCGGTGCCCCCGGTACGTCTGTCCGGCGCCATCGCCGGTACGGACCGCGGCGCCCGTCGCCCGTACCGCGGTGCCTGCCGAAGCTGCTTCCGCCGTACGCGACAATGGAGCAATGACCACGCTCGCCCCCTCGCTCCCGCTGCTCCGGATCGGCCCGCACACCGTGCAGCCGCCGGTGGTGCTCGCACCCATGGCCGGCATCACCAACGCGCCGTTCCGCACCCTGTGCCGGGAGTTCTCCGGCGGCAAGGGGCTGTTCGTCAGCGAGATGATCACGACGCGGGCACTGGTCGAGCGCAACGAGAAGACCATGCAGCTCATCCACTTCGACGCGAGCGAGACCCCGCGCTCGATCCAGCTGTACGGAGTGGACCCGGTCACGGTCGGCAAGGCCGTCCGCATGATCGTCGACGAGAACCTCGCCGACCACATCGACCTGAACTTCGGCTGCCCGGTCCCCAAGGTGACCCGCAAGGGCGGTGGCTCGGCGCTCCCGTTCAAGCGGCCCCTGCTGCGCGCGATCCTGAACCAGGCGGTCTCCCATGCGGGCGACCTGCCGGTCACCATCAAGATGCGCAAGGGCATCAACGACGACCACCTCACCTACCTCGACGCGGGCCGGATAGCGGTGGAGGAGGGCGTCACGGCCGTCGCGCTGCACGGCAGGACCGCCGCTCAGCACTACGGCGGTACCGCCGACTGGGACGCGATCGCCCGCCTCAAGGAGCACGTCCCGGAGATCCCCGTCCTCGGCAACGGCGACATCTGGTGCGCGGACGACGCCCGCCGGATGATGCGCGAGACCGGCTGTGACGGCGTGGTCGTGGGCCGCGGCTGCCTGGGGCGCCCGTGGCTCTTCGGCGACCTGGTGAGTGCCTTCGAAGGTACGCAGACGCGGCAGGCGCCGACGCTGCGGGAAGTCGCCACCGTCATGCTGCGGCACGCGACGCTGCTGGGGGAGTGGATCGGCGACGAGACCCGTGGCGTGATCGACTTCCGTAAGCACGTGGCCTGGTATCTCAAGGGCTTCTCGGTCGGCTCCGAGATGCGCAAGAAGCTCGCGGTCACCTCGTCGCTGGACGAGCTGGGCGCGCAGCTGCACGAGCTCGACCTGGACCAGGGGTGGCCGGACGGGGCCGACGGGCCGCGCGGGCGCACCTCGGGCAACAACCGTGTGGTGCTGCCGGACGGCTGGCTGAAGGACCCCTACGACTGCTCGGGCGTGAGCGCGGAGGCGGAGCTCGACACGTCGGGCGGCTGAGGCGGCGGCTCCGGTTCGGACAGGGCCCTGCGGAGGGTGTCACTCCACCCCCGCGGGGCCCTTTCGCATCTCCGGCATCAGGCACCGGGTGCCCTTGCCTCACAACTGCTCATCTGAGCGCAGATCGGGTGCGAGTTGGAGGCGAACAGGGCGGTGCGGGGTGCCGAGTCAGGCGATCGAGGCGCCCCGTCCCCCTTTCACTCGCCCTGTGTGGTCGCCATGTGACCGTACGTAGCTCTTGGGGTGTCCGGATGATGACATCTGAGCGCCTGGTGCGGCGTGATTCTCGCCACCCCTGAGGTCACCATTGCTCAGATGAGCGGGATTTTGGGGACTGCATTTCTCAAATGATGGCACTCGGTGCCACTCGACTTTACTTTGATCGATCGACGCATCCACTACGTAGCGTGGCGAATCTCTGCCATCTCGAACGCTTTGAGTAATTATGAGTTCAAGAGTCGAATGACCGTGTCCGGGAGGCGGAACCGTACGCAACTTTCGATCTGCTGGCGGACGAGTGGTTAAGGCCGTATGACGCGCAAGTGGACGTACCCAGGCACCTTCGATCTGGGTATGTTCCTGGCCGTCAGGGCAGCCACCCGCGTCCTCGAGGAGTCGAGACCCGTGTCGGAAAACAAAGATCCCCACGTATCCACCCCGGAGCTCCAGGGTCAGAAGTTCGTTTATGACTTCACCGAGGGCAACAAGGATCTGAAGGACCTGCTCGGCGGGAAGGGCGCCAACCTCGCCGAGATGACCAACCTCGGGCTGCCCGTCCCTCCGGGCTTCACCATCACCACCGAGGCGTGCAAGGTCTACCTCGACAGCGGCGAGGAGCCGAGGGCGCTTCGCGACGAGGTCAGTGCGCACCTCGACGCCCTCGAGAAGCGGATGGGCAAGAAGCTCGGCCAGGCCGACGACCCGCTGCTGGTCTCCGTCCGCTCCGGCGCGAAGTTCTCGATGCCCGGCATGATGGACACGGTTCTCAACATCGGCCTCTCCGACGCGTCCGTCGTCGGACTGGCCGCCCAGGCCGGCGACGAGCGGTTCGCGTGGGACTCGTACCGCCGCCTCATCCAGATGTTCGGCAAGACCGTCCTCGGCGTCGACGGCGACCTCTTCGAGGAGGCGCTGGAGGCCGCGAAGCAGGCCAAGGGCGTCACCGTCGACGTGGATCTCGACGCAGCCGACCTGAAGAAGCTGGTCAAGCAGTTCAAGAAGATTGTCACGCGGGACGCCGGACGCGACTTCCCGCAGGACCCGCGCGAGCAGATGGACCTGGCCATAAAGGCCGTCTTCGACTCGTGGAACACCGACCGGGCCAAGCTCTACCGCCGCCAGGAGCGCATCCCCGGCGACCTCGGCACGGCCGTCAACGTCTGTTCCATGGTCTTCGGCAACCTCGGCCCGGACTCCGGTACGGGGGTCGCGTTCACCCGCGACCCGGCCAGCGGCCACGCCGGCGTGTACGGCGACTACCTGCAGAACGCGCAGGGCGAGGACGTCGTCGCCGGTATCCGCAACACCGTCCCGCTCGCCGAGCTCGAGTCGATCGACAAGAAGTCGTACGACCAGCTGATGCAGATCATGAAGACGCTCGAGACGCACTACAAGGACCTGTGCGACATCGAGTTCACCATCGAGCGCGGCCAGCTGTGGATGCTCCAGACCCGGGTCGGCAAGCGCACCGCCGGTGCCGCCTTCCGGATCGCCACACAGCTGGTCGACCAGGGGCTCATCGACGAGGCCGAGGCGCTGCAGCGGGTGACCGGGGCGCAGCTGGCGCAGCTGATGTTTCCGCGCTTCGACGAGGACGCCAAGACGCAGCTGCTCGGCCGTGGCATCGCCGCGTCGCCGGGCGCCGCGGTCGGCAAGGCGGTCTTCGACTCGTACACCGCCGTCAAGTGGTCCCGCTCCGGCGAGAAGGTCATCCTGATCCGCCGGGAGACCAACCCCGACGACCTCGACGGCATGATCGCGGCCGAGGGCATCCTGACCTCCCGCGGCGGCAAGACCTCGCATGCCGCCGTCGTCGCCCGCGGCATGGGCAAGACGTGTGTCTGCGGCGCCGAGGAGATCGAGGTCGACACCAAGCGGCGTCGGCTGACCGTCGGCGGGACCGTCGTCGAGGAGGGCGACATCGTCTCCGTGGACGGCTCCACCGGCAAGGTGTACCTCGGTGAGGTCCCCGTCGTCCCGTCCCCGGTCGTCGAGTACTTCGAGGGCCGGATGCACGCGGGCGCCGACGACGCCGACGAACTGGTCGCCGCCGTGCACCGGATCATGGCGTACGCCGACCGGGTCCGCAGGCTGCGGGTGAGGGCCAACGCCGACAACGCCGAGGACGCGCTGCGGGCCCGCCGCTTCGGCGCCCAGGGCATCGGCCTGTGCCGCACCGAGCACATGTTCCTCGGCGAGCGCCGCGAGATGGTCGAGAAGCTGATCCTCGCGGACACGGACGAGGAGCGCGAGACCGCGCTGGCCGAGCTGCTTCCGCTGCAGAAGGCCGACTTCATCGAGCTGTTCGAGTCGATGGACGGACTGCCCGTCACCGTACGGCTGCTCGACCCGCCGCTGCACGAGTTCCTGCCGGACATCACCGAGCTGTCGGTACGCGTCGCGCTCGCCGAGTCCCGCAAGGACGCCAACGAGAACGACCTGCGTCTTCTGCAGGCCGTGCACAAGCTGCACGAGCAGAACCCGATGCTCGGTCTGCGCGGCGTGCGGCTCGGTCTGGTCATCCCCGGCCTGTTCGCGATGCAGGTCCGGGCGATCGCGGAGGCGGCCGCGCACCGCAAGAACGCCAAGGGCGACCCGCGCGCCGAGATCATGATTCCGCTGGTCGGCACGGTCCAGGAGCTGGAGATCGTCCGCGAGGAGGCCGACCAGGTCATCGCCGAGGTCGAGGCGGCCACCGGCACCGCGCTGAAGCTGACCATCGGCACGATGATCGAGCTGCCGCGCGCCGCGCTGACCGCCGGTCAGATCGCCGAGGCCGCACAGTTCTTCTCCTTCGGCACGAACGACCTGACCCAGACGGTGTGGGGCTTCTCCCGGGACGACGTGGAGGCCTCGTTCTTCACCGCGTACCTGGAGAAGGGCATCTTCGGGGTGTCGCCGTTCGAGACGATCGACAAGGACGGTGTGGGCTCCCTGGTCCGCAGCGCGGTCGCGGCCGGCCGGGCCACCCGCCCGGACCTCAAGCTCGGCGTCTGCGGCGAGCACGGCGGGGACCCGGAGTCGGTGCACTTCTTCCACGAGGTGGGCCTCGACTACGTCTCCTGCTCGCCGTTCCGGATCCCGGTCGCGCGTCTGGAGGCGGGCAGGGCTGCCGCGGAGTCGAAGGGCAGCGACAGCCGCTGACCTGAATCCACCCCGGACTCCAGGGCTGTCGCCGGCTCACCCGGACCCTCACCGACTCGACGACAGCCCCGGACAACCCGGAAGCGGCGGCACCCTGTGCGGGGGTGCCGCCCTTCCGCGCATCATCTGCGAAGACTGTCAAGCCAATTCGTTGACCAGGCCAAATGGCGTTTGCCGGCGTTGGTTGTCGTTGAGCCTGCCGGAAGCCGTTGTGCCCTCGTTGTGCCCTTCGTGGTGCGGCTGGGTTCCGTCCGCGGCCCGTCCGCACAGGTCGAGACGGGGTGCCCCAGCGTGAGGCAACGCTCCGATCGCCGGACCGCATGACAAGCGGCCCGTGTGGCGGCGCCAGGATTCGAACCTGGTAAGGCGAAGCCGGCAGATTTACAGACCGCGCGATCACTCCGCGCTGAGCTGACCGTTCCCGCAGTGCGCCGCTCCGTGCCCCACACATGCCCCACGATGCGCCCGGAAGCGTCGCCCTCGCGTTCGGGCGGAACCTTGTTGCTGCGTGGACTCCCTCGACTTGCCACGCGTCGACCGGCCTCGGACTGAGGCCGGGATCGGGTGGCGTCCAGGGCGTGTCCGACGGGTCGGCACAGTCCCTGCGACTCTCCCGGCTACGCTCGCGCGGGAGCGCCCCGCGGCGCGTGGCTGCGGGGCGCCTTGTGGGGTTTAGTCGACCTGCTCCCCGTCGTGCGTACCGCCCTTGCAGAGGTTGCCCGCCTCATTGATCGCGGGCATTCCGCCGCCCTGCTTGCACTCAGAAGGGGTGACGTAGGATGGGGCACCCTGTGCAGTGGCGGCGGTGGCGGTGGCGGCGCCTGTGAGGCCGAGTCCGGCGAGGGCTGCCGTGGCGATGACGGCGGCGAGGATTCGTCGAATGCGCATTTGGTTTCCCTTTCACGGATTGCCTCGGTTGGGGCACTACCCAGCTTGATCTTCGCCCATATGGGTGGCACATCATGTTGCGCCATTCAGGTGACATGGCCTTTCGGGAGCGGGGCCGCTGACCTGGCCCGCCCAAGGCCTTCGCGGCCGACTGGGAAGGCGGGACGGACGGCGGAGCGATAGCAGCTCTGTATGAGAGACGGCTGACTTCCCAGCTCAGGAAGTCAGCCGTACACCCTGTGCGGGGGTGCCGCCGCTTCGTCATGTCCGGCAGCCGCCAGGGCGGGTGCCGGGTTCGGTAGGCCGGACGGTGTGCGGAAACGGTCGGTCGTGAGTGGCCGTGGGCGAATGGGGCACCCGGCCTCGCGCAAAGAAAAAAGGCGCAAGCGCTTTCGGTGTTCGCCGTTCACTCATCGGTCCATTGCATCGTTCAATACGCAAAGATGTAGGCGGTGAACGGACCGGGGTGCGGCCCGTGGATCCCCACCCATGGGCCGCACCCGGCTTACCCCCGTCGGACACGGAGCCGCACCGTTCGCCGACCGCCGCCGAACGAGCAAAACCCCCCACGGCCTTCACTCGCTCTTACGGTCGGCTCAGGTTCGTGCCCGACGTCGTACAGCTTTTCCGGTGGCAGTGGGGTTCGGCGAGACGTTTCACCTCTGGCCGAAACCCCGTGGTGACGTCCTGTGACGGTGCGCATACCCTTGAGCGGGGGAAATTGCGGATGCAACAGATGGGGGTTCGGTGCTGCGTATCCATGTGTCCGGGATGGACCTTTCCAAGGTGCGGATGGCCACACGGCCGGACGCATTGTGGGAAACCATTCTGAGTTTTCACCGGCTGAGGGACCGGCGCGCTTCCACGGTGTTCGGGAAATGGCGTACGGAAACCCGGCCCCGGCTGAATGGTGAGACACGCCTGCTGGCAGCCCTCGTGCCACCCCGCGGCTATTTCCCGGACTTTCTGACGCCCTCCCGGGATGGCAGTGAGCCGCACGGCTTCGATGCCGGAATGGAGGCGCTGCGCGACACCCCGCCCGAGCGGCTCCACGCCGAACTGGGCCTGCTGCGCGCCGACCGCCGCGAGCCCGGACGGCCGTTGTCGCTGGGCGGGCGGCACGGCGGCGGGCACGGCTCCGGGCGCGGGGTGCGGTCCGGTGGCGTACGGCCCGCGGGCGGCCGGCCGGGGGACGGCCGGCCGGTGCCGCCTGTCCGACTGGACGCGCTCTCCGAAGGGCGGACCGAACCTCTCGGGCGGCTCATCACCACCCTGCGCGGCTACCACCGCGCCGCCGTCGAGCCGTACTGGCCGCACATCCAGGCCAGCATCGAGGCCGACCGGGCCGTCCGCGGCCGCGCCCTCCTCGACGGCGGCGCCGACGAACTCCTCGCCTCCCTCCCGTCCATGATCCGCTGGCGGGCCCCGGTGCTGGAGACGGACTATCCCGTCGACCGTGAACTGCACCTGGACGGGCGGGGGTTACTGCTCCAGCCGTCGTTCTTCTGCCGCTCCACCCCGGTCGTCTACCGCAACTCGAAGCTCACACCCGTCCTCGTGTACCCGGTCACCCACTCCGCCGCCCCGGTCTTCGCCGAGCCGGGCCCGGGCCCCTGGCTCGGCAGGCTGCTGGGCAACACCCGGTCGGCGGTCCTCCAGGCCATCGGCACGGGCTGCACGACCAGCGAGCTCGCCCGCCGGGCCGGGGTGTCCCTCGCCTCAGCCAGTCAGCATGCGTGCGTGCTGCGCGAGGCGGGGCTCGTACGCACCCTGCGGCACGGCAGCTCGGTCCTGCACACGCTCACCCCGCTGGGCGGCTCGCTCCTCAGGGGAGGCGCACCGCTCGCGCTCTCATGACAGGTGGGGGCGGACGGCTCGGCGGGTGGGAACACTCCGCTCAATGGGTGGGTCGGGCCGCTCCGGATGATTTCGTCGCCCGTCGCGATGAGTTCCGCACCGACCCGCCGTCTAACCTTCGACCGCGCTCACACGGAGCGTCGCCGAGGGGAAGAGACGGACATGACCCAGATGATCTTCGTGAACCTGCCGGTCAAGGACTTGGAGAGGACCAAGGGCTTCTTCGGCAAGCTCGGCTTCTCGTTCAACCCGCAGTTCTCCGACGAGACCACCGCGTGCCTGGTCATCAGCGACACCATCTTCGCCATGCTCATCACCGAGCCGCGCTTCAAGGAGTTCACCAAGAAGGAGATCGCCGATGCCTCGAAGAGCACCGAGGCGATCATCGCGCTCAGTGCCGAGAGCCGCGAGGAGGTCGACGAGCTGGCTGATACGGCGCTCGCCTCCGGGGGATCGCCCGCCAACGAGCCCATGGATCACGGGTTCATGTACGGCCGGTCCTTCCAGGACCCCGACCACCACATCTGGGAGGTCGTGTGGATGGACCCGGCCGCAGTTCAGAGCCAGGGCTGAGGCGTCCAGGGCCGAGCCGCAGCGTTCGCCCGGGGCCCGGTCAGGACTTGAGGCCCGGCCAGGTCACCCCCGTGAGCTGCTCGGACGCCACCCACAGCCGCTCGCCCGCCACGTCGTTCAGCGTCCAGCGCGCCCGCCAGGACGGGGCGGGCGCACCCCGCCAGCCCAGCAGCTTCGGGCCGGTGAACGAGTCGGGGCGCACGCCGGGCGCAGTGGCCGCGTACAGCGTCGGCAGCGCACCGGACGACGCGGGCTGGGCGACGAGCCGATTGCCCAGTTCGAAGACCCGTTCCGCCGCCTTGCGGTTCTCCATCCGTACGCCCGCGGTCTGCAGATTGGTCGCCGCGTAGCCGGGGTGTGCGGCGGCGGCCACGATGTCGGAGCCGGACGCCGCGAGCCGGCGCGCCAGCTCGTGGACGAAGAGCAGGTTCGCGGTCTTCGAGCGGCCGTACGCGATCCAACGGCGGTAGTTGCGCTCGCTGTTGAGATCGCCGATGTCGATGTTGGACGCGGCGTGCATCGCGCTGGACACGCTCACCACCCGGGCACCGGGGGTGTCGAGCAGCTTGGGCAGGAGCAGGCCGGCCAGAGCGAAATGCCCGAGGTGGTTGACGCCGAACTGGGTCTCGAAGCCGTCGGCCGTCCTCCCGTGCGGCAGGGCCATCACACCCGCGTTGTTGATCAGCAGGTCCAGCCGGTCGGACGGGAACGCCGCGGCGAACTCCCGTACGGAGGACAGATCGGCCAGATCCAGGGGTGCGAACTCCACCCGAGCGTCCGGCACGGCAGCCCGGATGCGCGACTCGGCCTCCTTGCCGCGGCTCTCGTCACGGCACGCCAGCAGTACCCGCGCGCCGCGGCGCGCCAGCTCCCGTGCCGTGACGAGTCCGATGCCGCTGTTGGCTCCGGTGACCACGGCCGTACGGCCGCTCTGGTCGGGGATGTCGCTCGTGTTCCAGCCCTGGGTCATGGATCAAGCGTACGGCCGGGATCTGTTGGCCGGAATCGGCTGCCGAGCGTTCCTGTCCCGGTCTTGGCGGAGCACGTCAGGCGGCGCGCACCGCGAAGACCGGGACGCGCACCTCGTCGTCGTCCAGGCAGGCGCCCGTCGCCAGGTCGAAGCGCTGCTTCAGCAGCGGCGAGGCGACGAACGGACGCCCCTCGACGGACCCGAGCAGGCCGCGCGAGAGAACGTACGCCCCCGTGAACGGATCGCGGTTGTCGATCGCGTACGCGCGCCCTGCCCGGTCGACGAACAGCGCGACCTGCCGGCCGTCCGGGAGGAGTGCGGCGATGCCGCGCCCGGGAGTCAGCCGCGACAGCTCGCAGACCGTGAACCAGTGTTCTCCGTCGGTGAGTTGGAGTACCGGCGTCTGCTGCGCCGTCTCCATCGTCTGTGCGGTCATCGGGAAGAGGTCCCTTCGAGAGTGCGGACGGCGAGCACCGGGCCGGCGAGGATCTCCAGGTCGGGCTTGACCTGGTCGCGTTCCGGGACGAACTTCACCGACGGGTCCGGTGCGTCGGGTGCGTTGACGAAGGTGACGAACCGCCGCAACCGCTCCGGGTCGTTGATGGTCTCGGCCCACTCGTCGCGGTAGCCGGCGACATGGTCGGCCATCAGCCGCTCCAGCTCCTCGCAGAGCCCCAGCGAGTCATGGACAACGACGTCCCGTACGTGGTCGAGGCCGCCCTCGATGCGGTCCAGCCAGGTCGAGGTGCGCTCCAGACGGTCCGCGGTGCGGATGTAGAACATCAGGAACCGGTCGATGAGGCGTACCAGTTCGGCGTCGGAGAGGTCCTGGGCGAGCAGGTCCGCGTGGCGCGGTTCGGCGCCGCCGTTGCCGCCCACGTACAGGTTCCAGCCGCCCGCGGTGGCGATGATCCCGAAGTCCTTGCCACGGGCCTCCGCGCACTCCCGGGCGCAGCCGGACACCGCCGACTTCAGCTTGTGCGGCGAGCGCAGCCCGCGGTAGCGCAGCTCCAGGTCGATCGCCATCCGTACCGAATCCTGCACGCCGTACCGGCACCAGGTCCGGCCCACGCAGGACTTGACCGTGCGCAGCGACTTTCCGTACGCGTGCCCGGACTCGAATCCGGCGTCCACCAGGCGCATCCAGATCAGCGGCAGCTGGTCGACACGGGCGCCGAACATATCGATCCGCTGGCCCCCGGTGATCTTGGTGTAGAGGCCGAAGTCGCGGGCGACCTCGCCGATCACGATCAGCTTCTCCGGGGTGATCTCGCCTCCCGGGATGCGCGGCACGATCGAGTACGAGCCGTTGCGCTGGAGGTTGGCGAGGAAGTGGTCGTTGGTGTCCTGCAGGGCCGCCTGCTCGCCGTCCAGCACATAGCCGCTCGCGCCGAGCGTCGGAGCCAGCGACGCGATGATCGAGCCGACCGTCGGCTTGCAGATCTCGCAGCCGTCCCCGCCGCGCGCGGTCTCACGGCCGTGCGAGTCGAGCAGTTCCGCGTACGATGCGATACCGAGGGTGCGGACGATCTCGTACAACTCGCTGCGGGTGTGCGAGAAGCAGCCGCACAGACCCTTGTCCTGGCTCTGCGGCAGCAGCTGCCCGATCACCTTCACACAACTGCCGCAGCCGGTACCGGCCTTGGTGCACTTCTTCACCTCGGGCAGCGTGGTGTGCTCGCAGATCGTGCCCTTGGTGACGTTGTGGCAGGAGCAGATCACCGCGTCGTCCGGCAGCGCGGACGGGCCGAGCGGAACCGGGCCGCCCGCACCGGCCGGCAGCACCAGCTGCTCCGGGGCTACCGGCAGGACCGTACCGGTCATCGGCCGCAGCGTGCCGTACTGCTCGGCGTCTCCGACCAGCACCCCGCCGAGCAGGGTGCCGTCCCGGCCGATCACCAGCTTCTTGTAGATGCCGGTGCGGGAGTCCGCGTACACCACGTCGAGGCAGCCCTCGGCCGTGCCGTGCGCGTCGCCGAACGACGCCACGTCCACCCCGAGCAGCTTCAGCTTCGTCGACAGATCGGCGCCGGTGAACGCCGCCGTCCTGCCCGCGATCACCTCGGCGGCCGTCTGCGCCATCTCGTAACCGGGCGCGACGAGTCCGTACACCCGGCCGTCCGCGGCCAGTGCGCACTCGCCGATCGCGAAGACCGCCGGGTCGGAGGTGCGGCACTCCTCGTCGACGATGATGCCGCCGCGTGGTCCGACCGCCAGACCGCAGTCGCGGGCCAACTGGTCCCGGGGGCGTACCCCCGCCGAGAAGACCACCAGGTCGGTGGCGAGCGACGAACCGTCGGAGAGTGCCATGCCGGTCACCGCGCCGTCCTCGCCCGCGGTGACCTCCTGCGTACCGACGCCCGTGTGCACGGTGAGGCCCATGGACTCGATGGTGCGCAGCAGCGCCGCGCCACCGCCCTCGTCGACCTGCACCGGCATCAGCCGGGGCGCGAACTCCACGACGTGCGTGTCGAGCCCGAGCCCCTTCAGAGCGCCCGCCGCCTCCAGCCCGAGCAGCCCGCCGCCGACCACCGCGCCGGTGGTCGCCGTCCTCGCGTACTCCTCGATGGCGAGGAGGTCCTCGATGGTGCGGTAGACGAAGCAGCCCGCGGCGTCCTTGCCGGGTACCGGCGGCACGAAGGGGTACGAGCCGGTGGCCAGCACCAGCGTGTCGTACGCGAAGGTCTCCCCGGAGCGTGCGGTGACCGTACGCGCCTCGCGGTCCACGCTCTCGGCAGGGTTGCCGAGATGCAGCTCGAAGCCGTGCCGGTCCATGAAGTCAGGTTCGGCGAGCGACAGCTCGTCCGGGGTCCGCCCGGTGAAGTACGAGGTGAGCTGGACCCGGTCGTAGGCGGCGCGGGGCTCCTCGCAGAGGACGACGACCCGGGCGGTGCCCGCGGTCGCGGTCAGTTCACGGTCGGCGAGCGCCTCCAGGAACCGCTGGCCGACCATGCCGTGTCCGACGACCACGATCGTGGGCACCGGGGCGGTGTGGTCGGTCGGGGGAGTGGACACCGGCATCTCAGAAGCCTCCGTCGTTGGTGAGCAGATGGAGCAGGGACGTTTCGGCGGGGAGCGGTTCGTCGTCCTCCCAGGTCCGGGCGAGCGTGCCGACCGCGGCGAGATCGCCGAGCAGCACACCGCCCGCCAGCCGGTCGCCGCGCACGACGACCGAGCGGTACGCGCCACGCGTGGCGTCGGCGAGCCGGACGACGTCGTCGCCGGGCAGCGGCCGGGACTCCCCGAACGCGGCCAGATCGAAGGGGCCCGCGGGGCCGGCGGCCGGACCGTGCAGAGTGAGGCGGGTCAGGGCGCGGGTCCCCTCGTAGCGGGCGGGCCGCCCGGCCAACACCTGGGCAAGCACATCGGCCTGCTCCAGCGCCGGGCCCGCCAGGCCGTACACGGTGCCGCGGTGCTCGGCGCAGTCGCCGAGTGCATGGATGTACGGATCGGAGGTACGCAGCCCGTCGTCGACGACGATGCCCCGGCGTACGTCCAGGCCGGCCGCCTGCGCGAGCCCGGTCCTGGGACGTACACCGCAGGCCAGCACCGTGATCTCGGCCGCCAGCTCGTAGCCGTCGGCGAGCTCCACCGCCCGCACGGCTCCGTCGGCGCAGCGCAGCCCGCGAACCCGGCACTCGGTGTGCACCTCCACGCCGAGACTCTCCAGGTGGCGCCGGAGCAGCCCGGCCGATTCGGCGTCCAGCTGCCGCTCCATGAGGTGCTCGCCCTGCTGGGCCAGCACCACCTGCGCACCGCACGCGGCGAGCGCCCGGGCGGCGGACACGCCGAGCAGTCCGCCGCCGATGACGACGGCGCGCACACTCCGGGTGCCGGCACGCACCGCTTCCCGCAGCGCAAAGCAGTCGTCGAGGGTACGGAACGCATGCACCCCGTCCGGCATCTCGGTGCCGAGCCCGCGCAGCGGCGGCAGCACCGGGTTCGACCCGGTGGCCAGCACCAGCCGCCCGTACCGCACGACGCTTCCGTCGTCGCAGTGCACCAGCCGGTCCGCCCGGTCGATCCGCACCACCCGCACGCCGCGCCGCACCTCGGCCGGGGGCAGGGCGATGACCTCGGCCGCGTACCGCCCCGCCAGCACCTCGGCCAGCAGCACCCGGTTGTACGGGGCGTGCGTCTCCTCGCCGATGACGGTGACGCCGGGCATCCGGGCGGCGAGCCGTGCGCCCGCCATCCCGGCGCCGATCACCACCACACGTGCCGCGTCCGCCGTCTCTGTCGTCATGGTGAGCAGCCTGTGCGGCGGGTGTTACCCGACCGGATCCTCGCTGTTTCCCGGGAGGAACCTTGCGCTCAGCGTCCCCGGAAGCCGTCTGTGAGGGTGCTGCGGTCCGGGAACCTCAGAGTTGGCTCAACTTTCCGAGGATCCGGACGGGAAAGTTGGACGGAACACGTATCTCGTCCTTACAGTCGCGAACATGCCCGACATCACCCTGACCACCCTTGTCGTCCTCTGTCTCGCCGCTGCCGCCGCGGGCTGGATCGACGCGGTGGTCGGCGGCGGCGGGCTGCTCCTGCTGCCCGCGCTGCTGCTGGGCCTGCCGCACGTCCCGGCCGCGCATGTCCTCGGCACCAACAAGGCGGTCGCGATCGTCGGTACGTCGGGCGCCGCCGTGACCTACGCGCGCAAGGCGCCGGTGAAGGTCGGGACAGCCGTCCGGATCGGGCTCATGGCGCTGACCGGATCGATGACCGGAGCCTTCTTCGCCGCCGGGATCAGCAGTGACGTGCTGCGTCCGGTGATCATGGTGGTACTGCTGGCGGTCGCGGCGTTCGTGATGCTGCGGCCCCAGTTCGGCAAGGAGGCCGCCGAGGCCACGGACCGCAAGGTCACCCGGGCCC
The DNA here is from genome assembly GCF_053593595.1 of Streptomyces sp. NPDC002206. Classification (NCBI taxonomy): domain Bacteria; kingdom Bacillati; phylum Actinomycetota; class Actinomycetes; order Kitasatosporales; family Streptomycetaceae; genus Streptomyces; species Streptomyces sp. NPDC002206. The sequence goes on along the minus strand of NZ_JBSFCW010000022.1, from coordinate 79,126 downwards.
GTATCGTCACCGCGATCGTGCTGGTCGGCGGCGGCATCGGCTTCTACGACGGGCTGTTCGGACCCGGCACCGGCACGTTCCTGGTGTTCGCGCTGACCGCTGTGCTCCACCTCGATCTGGTGACGGCGTCCGCCACCGCCAAGATCGTCAACGTCTGCACCAACGGCGGCGCCCTCGCGATGTTCGCCTACCAGGGCAATGTGATGTGGCAGCTGGCCGCGCTGATGGCGGTGTTCAACCTGGCGGGCGGGCTGCTGGGCGCGCGGACGGCGCTCCGGAAAGGCAGTGAGTTCGTCCGGGGTGTACTGCTGGTCGTGGTGTTCTCACTGGTCGCGAGACTCGCCTTCGACCAGTGGTCGTAAGGGTGCGGGCGGGGGTCACCGCACGCCGGTGAGGTGCGCGTACGCCACCACATTGCCCTGGTAGCCGGTGGTCCGCGAGAAGCCGCCGCCGCAGGTGATCAGCCGCAGCGAGGCGTTCGGCGAGGCGCCGTACACCCTCTGGTCGGGGAAGTCCTTGTTCGCGTACACCTCGATGGCGTCGAGCGAGAAGACGGCGGTGTGCCCGTCCCGGCGGTCCACCTCGATGGTGCTGCCCTTCGCCAGGGACCCCAGGTTGTAGAAGACGGACCGCCCCTGCGCGTTGTCGACATGACCGGCGACGAGCGCGGTGCCCTTGGCGCCGGGCGGGGTGCCGTCCTTGTACCAGCTGACGACGTTACGGTCCTCGGCCGGCGGCACGGCGAGACTGCCGTCGGACCTGAGCCCGAGCCGGATCATCGGGGCGTCCACCCTGATGCTGGGGATGCGGAGACGGATGGGTGTCGAAGGGCGTAGCGGTTCGGCGACCGGTGAGCCGGGCTGCACTTGGGGACCGGCCGCGAAGGCCTGGGCAGCGGTCGGCTGCGGCGGCATCAGCTGGGTTTCGGAGCCGTTCCGGATCAGCCAGATGCCGACCAGCACTGCGACGGCGACCAGCCAGCCCTTGGCCTTCTGGGGCACGGTTGTCCTCCGGGGTGGGAAAGGTGGGAATGGGTCCCGTCCCGGTGGCGCGAGGCCACCGGGACGGAATCCTGGCGGTGACGGGGGCGTGGATACGCCCCGTCAGCTGCCGGCCTGCGTGCCGCTCGCCCGACGACGCAGGAGCCAGGCTCCGCCGACGGCGGATGCGGCGAGAACGCCGACGCCCGCCGCGATCTGGGTGGTGTCCGGGCGGACGGAGCCGCCTACACCAGTTTTGACGTGCCCGGAAGGACCGGTGGGCGAGTCGTAGCCGTCCCCGTTCCCGTTTCCGGTGTCGCGTCCGCCGTTGCCGTTGCCGTTCCCGTTCCCGGTGTCGCGTCCGCCGTTCCCGTTCCCGTTTCCGTTTCCGTTTCCGTTGCCGTTGCCGGTGTCGCGTCCGCCGTTCCCGTTGCCGTTTCCGTTGCCGTTCCCGGTGTCGCGTCCGCCGTTGCCGTTGCCGTTGCCGTTGCCGTTGCCGTTGCCGGTGTCGCGTCCGCCGTTCCCGTTACCGTTCCCGTTCCCGGTGTCGCGTCCGCCGTTCCCGTTCCCGTTACCGTTCCCGGTGCCACGGCCGGGCGGGGTATCGGATTGCCCGGTGGAGGTGCCGAGCCCGAAGGGGTTCGCGTTCCCGATGAGGCTCTCGCCCCTGGCGGCCAGGTCGTTCAGGGAAGGCACTTTGGGCCCGGTGCCCGGCTCGTCACCGGAGGCGCTGTCCTGACCGGTGTCCTTACCGTCGTCCTGTCCGGTGACCTTTCCCGCGCCGGTCCTCTCCGGCGCCCTGAACGTGTCGGCGAGCGCCTCCTTTTCGGTGGCCGGTGTCAGTGTGAATACCCCTGCCTCCAGGGAGTTCGCATGCCCGGTGGCCTTCGTGTCGCTCCCGGAGGCCGCGGTTCCGACCGTGTCCCCCGGAGCCGCGGCGGCCGCAGGTATCTCCAGTGAACCGAGCTCGCCTGCGTACGCTGACGGCGCGGCAGTGAAGAGGCCGATCGCAGCAACGGTGAGAGCTGCGGCGGCGGTGCCGGTCACGGAGCGGGCAGGACGGGGCATGGGGGGTTCCTCCGAGCGAAGGCGCTGGCTGGTGTCTCCTGACTCCGAGCTAACGGGCGGCCCGCCACCCACGCCTGCTGACGTCGAGTCAGCTTTCACTCGATCAGCCCGGCCCTGCCTCCTTGCCGCGCGGTATATCTGCAGGTCAAATCCCTGTTTGAGGGGGGATCCGGCCGCTTCGCGACACGCCGTGCCGATTGGGTGACGACCTTCGAGGCGTGAGTGGTGTACGTCACATGCATGGCCTCGCCGACCCCGGGCACACGCACATCACCCCCCACGGGAAGGCTCCCTCCGGCCGCCCGGCCGCCGTCCCCATCGGACCCACTCCCCCCTGGGCCCGATGGGGGCGGCCTCCCTCTGGGGGGGGCGAAGCCGAGCGGCCCCGGCGACCGCGATGCAGTCGGCCGGGCGGTCGAGCGCCCCCGAGCCGCCGCGTGGGCGGCCTCAGACTGTGTCCCGGGGGGCGCCCTCGTACGCCAGCCCCACCTGCTTCATCAGTTCCTCGTCGACGGTGAACTCCGTGTCGTCGATCCGCCGGATCGGTGCGATGCCCTGTGAGTTGGTGAGGAACGCCGACCGGAAGGCGCCGATCCCGTCCAGCGTCACCGGTCGCCGTGCGGATGCCAGTCCGGCCCCCGGAAGCTCCTGTTCCAGCAGCGCCATGGTGACGCCGTGGAGCGACGGGGCGGCGGGCCAGACGACCGAAGTGCCGTCCCAGAAGGCGATGTTGGTGATCGCGCCCTCGGTCACCGCCCCGTCCGGCGCGGTCAGCAGGGCCTCGTCGAAGCCGGAGCGTGCGGCGAGCCGTCCGTAATACGTCTGGCCGAACTCGCCGGGGCGCTTGATGTGCGGCACGGTGCGGACGTACGGAACGGACATCAGGCTGTGCGGTTCGGGGGACTTCTGCGCCGGCCCGCGCACCGTGACCATGACCGTGGCCTCCGTGTCGCCGGGCGGCAGGAAGGCGTACACCCGGGTCGAGGCGTCCCGTACCCCCGCACCGTCGAGTGCGTGCCGGATCAGCTCGCGGATCCGTTCCCCGTCCAGGCCGTGGTCGAACAGTTCCTGGTTCGCGGCGTCCAGCCGGGCCAGGTGGAAGGCGAGGCCTCGCACCTTTCCGTCCCTGACCTGCATGGCCGTGAAGTGGCCGTAGTTGGAGAAGGCGGGGATCAGGAGATCCGCCTCCGTGGCTGCGTGTCCGTTGAACTCGGCGTACAGGGGTGCGGCGGTCGTCATGTGTTCCACCGTATGCCGAAGGGGTGGACGATGCGGCTTGACCTCAACCTTGGTTGACGTACGAGGCTCGCTGCATGGACCTCATGACACCTGCTCCCGTCGCATCCGCCACCACCGCGCCCCTGAAGGTCGCGGTCATCCTCGCCAGCAACCGCGAGGGCCGCTTCGCTCCCGTGATCGCCGACTGGTTCCTCTCCCGTACCGCGGACCACCCGGACATCGAGACCGACCTCATCGACGTCGCCGACCTCGATCTCCCGTTCGCCCTTTCCCACCGCCCCGGCCCCGACGTACAGGCGCAACTGGCCGAGGTCTCGCCCCGGTTGGCCGCCGCCGACGCCTTCGCCGTCGTCACCCCCGAGTACAACCACTCGTTCCCTGCCCCGCTGAAGAACCTCATCGACTGGCATCACGCCGAATGGCAGGCCAAGCCCGTCGCCTTCGTCTCGTACGGGGGAGTGTCCGGCGGTCTGCGGGCTGTCGAGCACCTCCGTCAGATCTTCGCCGAACTGCACGCCGTCTCCATCCGCGACACGGTGTCGTTCCACAACGCGGGCGCCCTGTTCGATGACGACCGCAGGCACAGGGATCCGGCGGCCGTGGACGCGGCGGCGAAGACACTGCTCGATCAGCTCGTCTGGTGGGGGCAGGCGCTGCGCGAGGCCAAGGCGGTGCGTCCGTACGGGAATTGATGGTTGATCGAGCAGGTGCAGGTCCCGAAACGGGCAGCCGCTCCGGGACCTGCTCCAGGTCAGCCGACCGACACTGCCGACCAGGCCGCGGCCACCGCGTTCTGCTCCGCGCTGCCGGCGCCGTACAGGTCCTTCGCCGCGTCGAGCGTCGCGGTGCGGGCACCCGCGTACTTGGTGGAGGACGTCATGTGGACGGTCAGCGCCCGGTACCAGATCTTGCCGAGCTTGTCCTTGCCGATGCCGCTCAGGGTCGCCCCGTTGCACGTGGTGCCGTTGTGCTGGACGCCGCCGATGAGCTTCGGACCGCTGCCCTCGGCCAGCAGATACGCGAAGTGGTTGGCGACACCGGACGAGTAGTGCACATCCAGATTGCCGACCGAGGAGCTCCAGCAGTCCGCCGAGTTGCCGTCCTTGGAGGGCTGGTCCATGAACCGCAACGCGGCCTTCCCGAAGCCGGACTTCACGATCTTCTCGCCGATCAGGTAGTCGCCAGGATCCTGCGGGTTGTTCGCGTGGAACTCCACCAGCGTGCCGAAGATGTCGGAGGTGGCCTCGTTGAGACCGCCCGACTCACCGGAGTAGGTGAGGGCCGCCGTCTTGGACGTCACGCCGTGCGACATCTCGTGCCCGGCCACATCCAGCGCGACCAGCGGTCCGAAGGTCGAGCCGTCGCCGTCCCCGTACGTCATGCAGAAGCAGCTGTCGTCCCAGAAGGCGTTGTTGTAGCCATTGCCGTAGTGCACCCGGTTGTACGAGCCCTTGCCGTCCCCGGCGATGCCGTTCCGGCCGTGCACGTTCTTGTAGTAGTCCCAGGTGGTGTCCGTGCCGTACTGGGCGTCGACCGCTGCTGATGCGCGGTCGGAGGTGGTGCCGTTGCCCCAGTGGTTGTCGGCGTCGGTGAACAGCACCGCGGGCGCCCGGCTCCAGCAGATGGTGAGGATGCAGCCGTCGGTCTTGTTCTGCGCGTCGCCGGAGTAGGTGTTGCCGCGCGTCGCGTCCTTGAGCTGGTACGTCGATCCCGACTGGGTCGTCTGCAGCGGGACCGTACCGCTGTACAGCGACCGGCCGTCGCCGGACGCCGTCTCCAGGCTGTCCCAGGCATCGATCTGCCGGCCCGTGCGTGCGTCGGTGAGCACGACGCGGGCGACCGGGTTGCCCAGTGAGTCCTTGCCTGCCGCCTCAGTGCGCCAGGCCAGCTTGGGTGTGCCGTGCAGGGCGTCCACGACGAGCTGCGGCTGTGCGGCGACCTTGCGGAGCTTCACGCCGCGGTGGGCCGAGCGCAGTGCGGCCGCGCCCAGGTCGGCGGCGCCCGACGCGGAGAGGGACGGGGTCACGGTCGGCACGGCGAGATCGCCGCGGGCGGCCCGGTCGGCACTCCGGTACGCGCCGTCGGGCGCGAGGTGGACGATGAAGTCGCCGCCGAGGACGGGAAGATGGCGGTAGGTGCGGTCGTAGCGCACATGCTGGCTGCCGTCCTTGTCGACGACCACATCGCGCACCGCGGTGTCCTGGGCGCCGGTGAGGCCCAGTGCGGTGGCGTGCCCGGTGAGCGCGGCCTCGGCGTGACGGACGGCGGCGGCGGGGCTCGGGGCCGGGTGACCGGCCGCGGCGGCGCCCGTGGTCGCGGTGAGGGCGGAGGCCAGCAGGGCGGCGCCGACAGCGGCTATGCCGAGCGGGGTGAGGCGCGATGCATGCCGAATCGATCTCATCGGACTCCTCGGGGTGCGGGGGGAAAGGGCGATCTGAGCGGTGCTTCTGAGCTCGCCTCAGATTTAAGGGTTCATGACATGTCATGTCCATACCGCAACGGCGATGAAGGAGGACACAGCACCGAACCGCCCCGACAATCGACGAGAAGGACACGCCACAGGCACAAGATCCGAAGAGCAGAGCCGAAGAGCTGAGGAGACCGACGGTGACAACGCCGGCATGGCTGACCGTTCTGACCACCACGGACAGCGAGGAGAAGGCCCACGCCCTCGCCCAGGGCGCGGTGGAGGCGCGGCTCGCGGCATGCGCGCAGATCTCCGCGCCCGTCACCTCCGTCTACCGGTGGCGGAACGCCATCGAGACCACGGAGGAATGGCAGGTGCTGTTCAAGACGGTAGCCGGGCGCTACGACGAACTGGAGGAACACCTCCGGGCGGCGCACGACTACGAGACCCCGGAGATCATCGCGACGCCGGTGGTACGGGGAAGCGACCGCTACCTCGCCTGGGTGACTGCGGAGACAGCCCCGGTCACGGCCCTCTGACCATGCCGCGGACCGACCCCGAACTGCCCTTCTTCGTCTACGGCACGCTGCTCCCCGGCGAACCCAACCACGACCTTTTCCTCCGGGACCGGGCGATCGCGGAACAGCCGGCCCTGCTGCCGGGCGCCCTGCTGTACGAAGGCCCCGGCTACCCGTACGCGATCGAGGGCCACGGCACCGTGCGCGGCACGCTCGTCACGGCCACGCCCACCAGGTACGCGGAGCTGCTCGTCCTCCTCGACCGGCTGGAGGAGTACGTCGGACCGGGACACCCGCGCAATCTCTACGAGCGGGTCGTCCGCGAAGTCCGCCTCCCGGGCGCGGTCCCGCCCGGCACCGGAACCGCCCGCGCCTGGGTCTACCTCGCCGCCGCCCCCGTCACCCGCACCCTCCGTACCGGCGGCATCCCCATCCCGGGAGGCGATTGGCTCACCCGGCGGCCGCCTCCACCCGCACCGCGCACACCTTGAACTCCGGCATCCGCGACACCGGGTCCAGGGCCGGGTTCGTCAGCGTGTTGGCCCGGCCCTCACCCGCCCAGTGGAACGGCATGAAGACGGTGTCCTGCCGGATCGCCCCGGTGATCCGGGCGGGCGCCACCGCCCGCCCGCGCCGCGAGGTGACCGCCACCGGATCGCCCTCCGCCACCCCGATCCGCTCGGCGAGCCGCGGATGCAGTTCCACGAACGGGCCGGGGGCTGCGGCGTTGAGCTCGTCGACCCGGCGGGTCTGCGCACCCGACTGGTACTGGGCGACCACCCGACCGGTCGTCAGTACCACCGGATACTCCCGGTCGGTCTCCTCGGCGGCCGGACGGTGCGTCACGGGTACGAACCGCGCCCGCCCGTCGTCCGTGGCGAACCGGTCCAGGAACAGCCGCGGCGTACCGGCATGCTGCTCGTCCGGGCACGGCCAGAACACCCCGTTCTCCGCTGCGATCCGCCCGTACGTGATCCCCGCATAGTCGGCGGGACCGCCCGCGGAGGCACGCCGGAGCTCGTCGAAGACCTCCTCGGGGTCGGTGGGGAACCCCTTGCCGTGCCCGAGGAGCGCGGCCAGCCCGTGCAGCACCTCCAGATCGCTGCGGACGCCGTCCGGCGCGGTGACCGCCCGCTGCCGCAGCAGCACCCTGCCCTCCAGACTGGTCGTCGTCCCGGTCTCCTCCGCCCACTGCGTCACCGGCAGCACCACATCGGCCAGCGCCGCCGTCTCCGACAGCACCACGTCCGCGACCGCGAGGAAGTCCAGCGACCGCAGCCGCTCCTCCACATGCGCGGCGTGCGGCGCGGACACCACCGGGTTGGACCCCATCACCAACAGCGACCGCACGTCCGTCCCCAGCGCGTCGAGGAGCTCGTACGCACTGCGCCCCGGCCCCGGCAGCGAGTCCGGGTCGACCCCCCACACCTGCGCCACATGGCGGCGCGCCGCCGGGTCGGTGAGCTTGCGGTAGCCGGGCAACTGGTCGGCCTTCTGCCCGTGTTCGCGCCCGCCCTGACCGTTGCCCTGCCCGGTCAGACAGCCGTACCCGGACAGCGGTCTGCCCGCCCGGCCGGTGGCCAGACAGAGGTTGATCCAGGCGCCGACCGTGTCCGTGCCCTTGGACTGCTGCTCGGGTCCGCGCGCGGTCAGCACCATTGCGTTCCGCGCATCGCAGAACATCTCGACGGCCTCCCGCAGCTGCGGCACCGGCACCCCGGTCAGCCGCTCCACCAGCTCCGGCCAGTGCGCCATGACTCCGGCCCTGGCCTCGTCCCAGCCGGTCGTACGGTCGCGTACGAACTCCTCGTCCACCCGGCCGGCCGCCACCACCAGATGCAGCATTCCGAGCGCGAGCGCGAGATCCGTGCCGGGCCGGGGCGCCAGATGCAGATCGGCCTGCTCGGCGGTGCGGGTCCGGCGCGGATCGATGACGATCAACCGGCCGCCGTTCTCCCGCAGTTCGGTCAGAAAGCGCAGCGCGGGCGGCATGGTCTCGGCGAGGTTCGACCCGACGAGGATCACGCACCCGGTGCGCGCGATGTCCTCCAGGGGGAACGGCAGCCCGCGGTCGAGGCCGAAGGCCCGCTGGTGCGCGGCGGCCGCCGACGACATGCAGAACCGACCGTTGTAGTCGATCTGCGAGGTCGACAGGACGACCCGGGCGAACTTCCCGAGCGTGTACGCCTTCTCGTTGGTGAGCCCACCGCCGCCGAACACCCCCACGGCATCGGGCCCGTGCACGGCCCGGGTGCGCCGGAGCCCGTCGGCGATCGCGGCCAGCGCCTCGTCCCAGCCGGCCGGCTCCAGCTCGCCGCTGACCGCGTCGCGCACGAGCGGTCCGGTCAGCCGTACCCGTGAGGAGAGCACGGCCGGCGCGGTCCGGCCCTTGCCGCACAGGGCGCCGCGGTTGACGGGGAAATCGGTACGCTCCACGACCTCGACCACCGGGCCGCCGGTGACCGGTCGCAGATTCATCCCGCACTGCAGCGAGCAGTACGGGCAGTGGGTCGCGGTGGGGGCAGTCTCGGTGCGGGCCATGGGCCCCAGCGTGCGGGCCAGGTGTTACGCGGGCGCCCGCGACCGGTTACGCCGCCGGAACGTGGACCTCAGCCCGCCCCCGCCGGGCCCGTGAGGTCGGCCTCCGCCGGGCCGGTGAGGCCGGTCGGCGTCCTCACCGGCCGCCGGTCGCCAGAGCCTCCCCGACCCCGGGCTCCTCGGGCCCCAGGAAGTGCGGATCCGGCTTGAACATCGCGTCCAGTGCCGCCTTGCCCGCCGCGAACACCTCCCGTGTCCCGCCGTAGTACCAGGTCGCATCGTGCTCGGCGTCGACCCCGACCCCGTACGCGTCGATGCCCGCGGCCCGGCACAGCGCGATCGCCCGCCGGATGTGGAACCCCTGGCTCACCAGCACGGCCCGGTCGACCCCGAAGATCTTTTTGGCCCGCACGCAGGAATCCCACGTGTCGAACCCGGCGAAGTCACTGACGATCCGCTTGTCCGGCACCCCGTGCGCCACGAGATACGCCCGCATGGCATCCGGCTCGTCGTACTCCTCCCGGCTGTTGTCACCGGTCACCAGCACGACCTTCACCTTGCCGTCCCGGTACAGCTCGGCGGCCGTATTCAGCCGGTTCGCGAGATACGGCGACGGCTTCCCGTCCCACAGCCCGGCCCCGAACACCACGGCGACCTGCTGCGCGGGCGCGTCCGCGGTCGTCCGGACACGGGCGTCGGCGACGGAGTACATCCAGGTCGCGGGAGCCAGGCCCAGCACACAGGCTGCCATCACCCCCTGCACGGCCCACCGTTGCCCACGCCGCGTGCGCGGCCGGCGCGGCCGCAGCCGCCCGAGCCACCCCGGCCATTGCGGCCGCTTCCCTCGCATCGGAGTCCCTCGGTCGGTGTCATTGCGTCAACTGATCGGACGAGTATCAGGTCAAAAGGGTTCTCCACGCCGCGACTTTCTTCATCCGGACCGGCCTCGGCCGCAGCCCGACGTGCCGTCGCCACCGCGCCGGTGACATGCGGCGGCAAAGCGTGCCGTACACACGCCGGGCGCGGACCCCGCCCAATAAAATCGGCCGATGTTGCTTCCCAGACTGATCGCCTCCGACCTCGACGGCACTCTTCTGCGCCGCGACGGCACCCTCTCGTCCCGCACCCTCCGCGCCCTGCGCTCGGCCGAGAGCGCCGGTGCGGAGGTCGTCCTCATCACTGCCAGGCCGCCCAGGTTCGTCGACCGGCTCGCCGAGGCGACGGGGCTGACGGGGACGGCGGTGTGCAGCAACGGCGCGCTGGTCTACGACATCGGGACGCGTACGGTCGTCTCCTCCCGCGCCCTGCCCGTCACCGTCGCCCAGCGCGTGGCCACCGCACTCGCCGCCGTCCTGCCGGAGGTGGGCTTCGCCCTGGAGACCGGCAACCAGGTCCTTTACGAACCGGCGTACCGGCTGCGCCTGTCCGAGGACATCGACGCCGAACTGCCCGTAGCGTCCCTGGCGGACCTGTGGCTGACCGACGTACCCGTCACCAAACTCCTCGCCTGGTCCGACCGGCTCGACGCGGACACCCTGCTGGCCGCAGCCCGGCAAGGGGTGGGCCCGGCGGGCAGCGAAGTCCAGTTCACCCACTCCGGCGGGCGCGGGCTCCTGGAGATCAGCGCGTCCGGGGTCACCAAGGCGGGCACTCTCGCGGAGCTCTGCGCCGGACGCGGCATCGACGCCACGGAGGTCATCGCCTTCGGCGACATGCCCAACGACCTGACCGTCCTCGACTGGGCGGGCACCGGATACGCCATGGGCAACGCCCACCCGGCCGTGCTCGCCGCCGTACCGTCACACACGATGTCCAACGAGGAGGACGGGGTGGCCCACGTCCTGGAGCGCCTCTTCGGGCCGCCGACCGCGCCGTGAGCCCGTGGCAAAGACTCGTCACCCCTGCGCAACGACCTGGCAACCTGCGCCCGCCACCATCGGTGCATGACGGAGTCGGCATCGGCACAGCCCCGTGAGTCCCTGCCTCTCGACAGCACAGCGCAACTGTTGACCCGAATCACCGCCCAGCTCGGCGCCCAGCTCAGCCATGTCTCCCTGAACGGAACGCGCAGACCCATGCACCACCGCACCGGCGGCTCCGCACCGGGCCCCGCCACCACCACCCGCGCCCCCGCCCTCGTCGCCGTGGCGCACGGCAGCCGCGACCCTCAGGCGCTGCGCACGGCCATGAAACTGCTGGACCGGGTGCGGGAGCTGCGCCCGGGGCTGGACGTCCGGCTCGGCCACATCGAGCTGAACGAGCCGCTCCTGCCGGCGGCCCTGGCCGGCCTGGGGTCCGGTGACGCCGTTCTCGTACCGCTGCTGCTCGGCCGCGGCCACCACGTCAAGCGGGACATACCTGCGGCAGTCGCCGCCGCACCGGCCCTACGGGCCACGATCGCCGCGCCGCTCGGGCCGCACCCCCTGCTCGTCGAGGCGCTGTACGAACGGCTCGTCGAAGCGGGCTGGCCGGCCGAGGAGGCCGACAGCCGCGGCTCCGCCGTCGTCCTCGCCGCCGCCGGTTCGCGCGACCCCGATTCGGCCGCAGACACCCGCCGCACCGCACGGATGCTCAGCGAACGGCTCGGCGGGGTGCCCGTCGTCGCCGCGTACGCCTCCGCCACCACGCCCACCGTCCCCGTCGCGGTGCGCGCCCTCACCGCCCGCGGCCGGCACCGGGTCGCCGTCGCCTCGTACTTCACCGCACCCGGCCGCTTCGCGACGGCCGCCGCCGCTGCCGCCCCCGGCACCGCCGCGGCCCCGCTCGGCGCGCACCCCGCGATGGCGCGACTCCTCCTGCACCGGTACGACCAGGCGTTGGCCGGCGCACTCCCGGCACATGAAGTCGCGACGAACGGCCATCTCCTGGCGTCCGCCTGAGCCTTCTTGTCGGTCCGGCCGTTTACTGTCGTGACCATGGACGGTACGCGGGGCACACAGGAACACGGCACCACGCCCTACGGCGCGGCCGACACCGAGCGCTGGGACACCGAGCCCGACAAACGGCCGGGCCGCACCGCCTTCCAGCGGGACCGCGCCCGGGTGCTGCACTCCGCCGCGCTGCGCAGACTCGCCGGGAAGACCCAGGTCGTCACGCCCGGCACCCGCAGCCTCGCCTGGGACGCCAGTCCCCGGACCAGACTCACGCACTCCCTGGAATGCGCCCAGGTCGGCCGGGAGCTCGGCGCCGCGCTCGGCTGCGACCCCGATCTGGTCGAGACGGCCTGTCTGGCGCACGACATGGGCCACCCGCCGTTCGGGCACAACGGTGAGCAGGCGCTCAACGACTTCGCCTCCGACTGCGGCGGCTTCGAGGGCAACGCCCAGTCGCTGCGGCTGCTGACCCGGCTGGAGCCGAAGCGGTTCGTGCGCGACGTGCGGACCGGCGAACTGGTCAGCGTCGGGCTCAATCTGACCCGGGCGGCGCTGGACGCCGCCACCAAGTACCCGTGGCCACGCGGCGGCCACCCCACCGACCCCGGCTCCCGGAAATTCGGGGTGTACGAGGACGACCTGCCGGTCTTCGAGTGGGCCCGCAAGGGCGCCCCGTCGTACCGCAAGTGCTTCGAGGCCCAGGTGATGGACTGGTCCGACGATGTCGCGTACTCGGTACACGACTTCGAGGACGGTCTGCACGCCGGCCACATCGACCCCGACTGCCTCTTCGCGGAGCCGGAGCGCCGCGAGATCTGGGACGTGGCGATCGGGCGCTACGTCCCGCTCGACACCGAGCCGCAGGAGCTGGCCGACGCCCTCGACCGGCTCATCGGCCAGGAGTGGTGGCCGCACGGCTACGACGGATCCGCCGTCGCCCAGGCCCGGCTGAAGGACGCGACGAGCCAGCTGATCGGCCGGTTCTGCCTCGCCGCCGAGACCGCGACCCGCCAGGCGTACGGAGCCGGTCGCCTCGGCAGGTACGCGGCCGAGCTCGTCGTCCCGCGCGAGGCACGCAATGAATGCGCGGTCCTGAAGGCGGTGGCCGACCGCTATGTGATGCAGCGCGCCGAACAGGAAGCGATCCGTGCCGCCCAGCGGATCGTCATCGCGGAACTGGCCGCGGCGCTGACGGCGCGCGCCCCCGAGGGCCTGGAACCACAGTTCCGCGCGCTGTACGAGCACGCCTGCGACGACCGGTCCCGCAAGCGCGTCCTGGTCGATCAGATCGCCGCCCTCACGGACGCCTCGGCCCGCTCACTGCACGCCTCCCTCACCGCCCGGGGGCGGTGAGGGACCGCCGGGCGGCTGCCCCGGTGCGCCGCGTCCCCGAGCGCCCCGCTGCCGCGCGCCCTGCCCGGACGCGGACCGGCCGCCCGCGCTCCGGGCCACCTGTGCGTTGTGGGCGAAAGGTGGCCCGGCGGGCCGCCGTCCGGGATACGGGCACCCGCCGGCGTCCCCTCCGTATTCGCCTGCCTGTTCGGCGGCCGCGGGCAAGTCCTGCGGCCGTGGGGCGCGGCGATGACGGTCGGCAACGGCGCAGGTGATGTGCTGGGAGCACATGCCACGCCGGGCGGGCGCGCGGCTCCGCCCGGGGCCCGTTCCGTGCGGCGTCGGCCCCGGCCTGTGGCCACCGGGTGTGACCTGATCGGGGTACACCCTCTTTCGCCATCACGCTGCGTGCGGGACGCTCGCAGGTGGCGGCGGAGCGCAGCAAGCACCGAGGAGGTACCAAAGTGGTCGACGCACATCGGACGTTCGTCATCGTCGGGGGAGGACTGGCCGGAGCGAAGGCAGCCGAGACACTCCGTTCGGAGGGTTTCAGCGGCCGGGTGATCCTGGTCGGCGATGAGCGTGACCATCCGTACGAACGACCTCCCCTCTCCAAGGGCTATCTGGTCGGCAAGGAGGCCCGGGAAAGCGTCTTCGTCCATGAGACGGCTTGGTACGCGGGCGCCGATGTGGAGCTCCACCTCGGCCAGCCCGTCACCGCCATCGACCGTGGCGGCCGCTCCGTGGAGCTCGGCGACGGCACCGTCATCCACTACGACAAGCTGCTGCTCACCACCGGCGCCGAACCCCGCCGCCTCGACATCCCCGGTACGGATCTGGCCGGCGTCCACCATCTGCGCCGCCTCGCCCACGCCGACCGGCTGAAGAACGTGCTGTCCGCGCTCGGCCGCGACAACGGCCATCTGGTGATCGCCGGGGCGGGCTGGATCGGCCTGGAGGTCGCGGCGGCGGCCCGGGGATACGGTGCCGAGGTCACCGTCGTCGAGCCGGAGGCGACCCCGCTGCTCCGGGTCATCGGCCCCGAGCTCGGCCAGATCTTCACCGAACTCCACAGAGACCACGGCGTCCGCTTCCACTTCGGCACCCGGCTCACCGAGATCATCGGTCAGGACGGCATGGTCCTCGCCGCCCGCACCGACGACGGCGAGGAACACCCCGCCCACGACGTCCTCGCTGCGATCGGCGCCGCCCCGCGCGCCGCCCTCGCCGAAGCCGCCGGCCTCGCGATCGCCGCCCGCAGCGACGGCGGCGGCATCGCGGTCGATGCCTCGCTGCGCACCTCCGACCCGGACATCTACGCTGCCGGGGACGTGGCCAACATGCCGCACCCGCTGTTCGGCACCCGGCTGCGCGTGGAGCACTGGGCGAACGCGCTCAACAGCGGCCCGGCCGCCGCCCGTGCCATGCTCGGCCGGGACGTCGGCTACGACCGCGTGCCGTACTTCTTCTCCGACCAGTACGACCTGGGGCTCGAATACTCGGGCTGGGCGCCGCCGGGCTCGTACGACCAGGTCGTCATCCGCGGCGACGCGGGCAAGCGGGAGTTCATCGCGTTCTGGCTGAAGGACCGCAGGGTGCTGGCCGGGATGAACGTCAATGTGTGGGATGTCACCGAGACCGTGCAGGAGCTGATCCGGACCGGCCGGCAGATCGACCCGGACGCGCTCGCGGACCCGTCGGTGCCCCTGGAGTCGCTGATCTGAGCCGTATCAGGACGGTGTTCTGCGCGGTGTTCCCCACTGTCTTCTCCGTCGCCGGGCGGTCGTGATCAGGGTTCCGTCCGGCGCCCGCGACGACGACCGTGCGCTCCTGCTGTCCGCCCTCACCCGTAGACTTCACCCGTGGCAGGCAGGATCAATGACGACGATGTGAAGGCGGTCCGGGACGCGGTCCCGATCGACGCCGTCGTTTCGGAGTACCTCCAGCTGCGGAACGCGGGCGGGGGCAACCTCAAGGGGCTCTGCCCGTTCCACGACGAGAAGTCGCCCTCCTTCCAGGTCAGCCCGAGCAAGGGACTCTTCCACTGCTTCGGCTGCCAGGAGGGCGGCGACACCATCGCGTTCGTGATGAAGATCGACCACCTCTCCTTCTCCGAGACGGTCGAGCGGCTCGCCGCCAAGGCGGGCATCACCCTGCGCTACGAGGAGGGCGGCTACAACCCCTCCCACCAGCGCGGTGAGCGCATCCGGCTGGTCGAGGCGCACAAGGCCGCCGCCCAGTTCTATGTCGAGCAGCTGGACGGTCCCGAGGCGGAGATCGGCCGGAAGTTCCTCGCCGAGCGCGGTTTCGACCAGGCGGCGGCGGCCCACTTCGGCGTCGGCTACAGCCCGGCCGGCTGGGACCACCTCACCCGCTACCTCCGGGGCAAGGGGTTCAGCGACCGGGAGCTGATCACCTCGGGCCTCTCCCAGGACGGCCGCCGCGGTCCCATCGACCGCTTCCGCGGCCGGCTGATGTGGCCGATCAGCGACACGTCCGGCGAGGTCGTCGGCTTCGGTGCCCGCAAGCTCCGCGACGACGACAACGGGCCGAAGTACCTCAACACCCCCGAGACCGCGATCTACAAGAAGTCGCAGGTGCTGTACGGCATCGACCTCGCGAAGAAGGACATCGCGAAGGCCAGCCGGGCCGTCGTCGTCGAGGGCTACACCGACGTCATGGCCTGCCACCTCGCCGGCATCACCACCGCCATCGCCACCTGCGGTACGGCCTTCGGCGGCGACCACATCAAGATCCTCCGCCGGCTCCTGATGGACAACGGCAGCGCCCGGGTGATCTTCACGTTCGACGGCGACGCGGCCGGTCAGAAGGCCGCCCTGCGGGCCTTCGAGGATGATCAGAAGTTCGCCGCGGAGACGTACATCGCGATCGCCCCGGACAACATGGACCCGTGCGATCTGCGGCTCGTCAAGGGCGACGAGGCCGTCCGCGACCTGGTCGAACCACGCACGCCGCTCTTCGAGTTCGCGCTCCGCCAGATCGTCGGGCGGTACGACCTGGAGACCCCCGCGGGCCGCGGCGCGGCCCTCGACGAGGCCGCCCCCGTCGTCGCCCGGATCAAGAACAGCTCCTCGCAGCACGAGGTCGCCGTCCAGCTGGCCGGGATGCTCGGCATCCTCGACACCCAGTTCGTCGTCAAGCGCGTCGCCCAGCTGGCCCGCTGGGCCCGCGACCGCGGCGACCGGGGCCCCGCCCCTGCGCCCACCCGCGGCGGCCCCCAGCACCAGCAGGCCCGGCCCACCGCCGGCCCGTCGGGCCCCGCGCTCCATCTCCGCAGCCCCGCCCACCGCACCGAGCGCGAGCTGCTCAAGCTCGCCCTGCAGCGGCCCGCCCTGGTCGCCCCGGCCTTCGACGCCTACGGGGTCGACGAGTTCACCGCCCCGCCGTACGCGGCGGTGCGGCAGTGCATCGCGGAGGCGGGCGGTGCCGAGCGGGGCCTCGCCGACACCCGCGAGTATCTGGTCGGCGTCCTCGATGCCGCTCCCAACGACACGGTGCGCAAGCTGGTCACCGAGCTTGCCGTGGAGGTCTTCCACGGCAAGTCCATCGACGAGGCGTACGCGGGCGAGCACCTGGTCAAGGTCCGGCTGCGCGCCGTCGACCGGCGGATCAACGACGTCCAGGGCAGCCTCAGCCGTCTCGGCAGCAATGTGGCTCCCGACCATCTGGCGGCCGCGCAGAACGAGGTCTGGGTCCTCCAGCAGTACGCCCAGTCCCTGAGCAACAACGGCGCCGACGCGCTCTGACGCGACCGGGGCCGGTCCGGCGGATCATGGCCGGGGCCCGGCCTCCCCGCGCGTAACCGGCCGGTTACGGACCGGACTCAGAAAGTCCGCGCACGCCCCTCGTGGCGGCGATGTGTCTTCCCCCACACTGGGGGGCGGTGCCTGAGTCATCGGAGCGCGGTCGGCCCACTGCACGGTGGACCTCCCATCCCCGCGATCCGGCAGCGATCACCTGGAGGTCGCCCCCGTGCAGACCCGGACCGTGACCACAACCGAGCGTGTCTCGGCCGTCCCCGCGCAGAACCGGGCCATGCATCATCCGGAGGCAGCGGTGGACCCACTGACACCCGAACCGCCCGAACCTTCGGAACCGCCCGAGGCGGTCGTCGCAGCCGACGCCGTCCTGGAGGAGCAGGCGGAGATGCCCGAACTCCCGGAGTCGCGCGGCCGCACCGACACCGGCGGCCCGTCTTCCGACCTCTTCCGTCAGTACCTGCGGGAGATCGGACGCATCCCGCTGCTCACCGCCGCCGACGAGGTGGAGCTCGCCCGCCGCATCGAGGCCGGCCTCTTCGCCGAGGAGCGGCTCGCGAGAACCCCGGACCCGGACTCCCGACTCGCCGTCGATCTCGACCGGTTGGTGGTCCTGGGGCGGATGGCGAAGCGCCGCCTGATCGAGGCGAACCTGCGCCTCGTCGTCTCCGTCGCCAAACGCTACATCGGCCGCGGACTGACCATGCTCGATCTGGTCCAGGAGGGAAACCTCGGACTGATCAGGGCCGTCGAGAAATTCGACTACGCCCGGGGCTACAAGTTCTCGACGTACGCGACCTGGTGGATCCGGCAGGCCATGTCCCGCGCCCTCGCCGACCAGGCGCGGACGATAAGGGTCCCGGTCCATGTCGTCGAGCTGATCAACCGCGTCGTACGGGTGCAGCGCCGGATGCTCCAGGAACGCGGCTACGAGCCGACGCCCGAAGAGGTCGCCGCCCAGCTGGACCTGACGCCGGAACGGGTCGGTGAAGTGCTGCGGCTCGCTCAGGAACCCGTCTCGCTGCACGCACCGGTCGGCGAGGAGGACGACGTCGCGCTCGGCGACCTGATCGAGGACGGAGACGCGGCGTCCCCGGTGGAGTCCGCCGCGTTCCTGCTGCTGCGCGAGCACCTCGAAGCGGTGCTCTCCACCCTGGGCGAGCGGGAGCGGAAGGTGGTCCAGCTGCGCTACGGGCTGGACGACGGCCGGCCCCGCACACTCGAAGAGATAGGCCGGATCTTCGGCGTGACACGCGAACGCATCCGCCAGATCGAATCCAAGACCCTCAACAAGCTGCGGGACCACGCCTTCGCCGACCAGCTCCGCGGCTACCTGGACTGAGGTCGCGCCGAAGAGATCAGTCGACCTCGGCGACCGCCTGCGCGAACTGCGCCGCATACAGCCGGGCGTACGCCCCCTGCGCCTCCAACAGCTCGTCGTGCGTGCCCTGTTCGACGATCGCCCCGTTCTCCATCACCAGGATGACGTCCGCATCCCGGATGGTGGAGAGCCGGTGCGCGATCACAAAGCTCGTACGGCCGTGCGCGAGGCGGGCCATCGCCTTCTGGATCAGCACCTCGGTACGGGTGTCGACGGAGCTCGTCGCCTCGTCGAGTACCAGGATCACCGGGTCCGACAGGAACGCCCGCGCGATGGTGATCAGCTGCTTCTCACCCGCGCTGACCCCGGTGCCCTCGTCGTCGATCACCGTGTCGTAACCGTCCGGCAGGGTACGGATGAAGCGGTCGGCGTGGGCCGCCCTCGCCGCCTCCTCGATCTCCTCCCGGGTGACCTCGCGCGAAGCGCCGTACGCGATGTTGTCCGCGATCGACCCGCCGAACAGCCAGGTGTCCTGGAGGACCATGCCGATCCCCGATCGCAGCTCGTCGCGCGACATCTGCGCCACGTCGACGCCGTCGAGTGCGATCCGGCCGCCCGTCACCTCGTAGAACCGCATCAGCAGGTTGACCAGCGTCGTCTTGCCGGCGCCGGTAGGGCCGACGATCGCGACCGTGTGGCCCGGCTCGACGTTCAGCGACAGATTCTCGATGAGCGGCTTGTCCGGCTCGTACCGGAACGACACCTTCTCCAGCGAGACGCTGCCGAGCAGCTCCGCCGGACGCTCACCGGTCCGGGCGTCGGGGCCCTGCTCCTCGGCGTCCAGCAGCTCGAAGATCCGCTCGGCCGAGGCGACACCCGACTGCACCAGGTTCGCCATCGAGGCGACCTGCGTCAGCGGCATCGAGAACTGCCGCGAGTACTGGATGAACGCCTGGACGTCACCGATCGACAGCGCACCCGACGCCACCCGCAACCCACCGACGACGGCTATCAGCACATAGTTCAGGTTCGACACGAACATCATCAGCGGCTGCATGATCCCGCTGTTGAACTGCGCCCGGAAGCTCGCCTCGTACAGTGCGTCGTTCTGCTCGGCGAAGTCCCTCGCGGACTCCTCCTGCCGCCCGAAGACCTTCACCAGGGAGTGCCCGGTGTACATCTCCTCGATATGGGCGTTGAGCTTTCCCGTCACCTTCCACTGCTGCACGAACTGCGGCTGCGACCGCTTGCCGACCTTCGTCGCCACGACCACCGACAGCGGCACCGTCACCAGCGCGACCAGGGCCAGCAGCGGCGAGATCCAGAACATCATGATCAGCACGCCGACGATGGTCAGCAGGGAGTTGATGAGCTGGCCCATCGTCTGCTGCATCGTCTGAGAGATGTTGTCGATGTCGTTCGTCGCCCGGCTGAGCACCTCGCCGCGCTTGGCCCGGTCGAAGTACGACAGCGGCAGCCGCGACAGCTTCGTCTGGATGTCCTCGCGCAGCTGGAACACGACCTGGTTGATGATCCGGATCGACAGCCGGGTTGCCACCAGCATCAGCAGACCGGCACCGACATAGACCGCCAGTGCCGTCAGCAGTACGTCGCCCACCGCACCGAAGTCGATGCCGTGGCCAGGGGTGAAGTCGACCCCGGAGAGCAGGTCGGCCAGGCCGCTGTTGGTCTTGCGCAGGCCCTCGACGGCCTGCTCCTTCGTCGTGCCCTCGGGCAGCCGCCGGCCGATGACCCCGGCGAACACCAGGTCCGTCGCCCTGCCGAGAATCTTCGGTCCCACCACCGAGAGGCCGACGCTCAGCACACAGGCCGCCAGCATCCCGTAGAGCGAGGTCCTCTCCGTCGCGAAGCGCTTCAGCAGCCGCTTCGACGACCCCTTGAAGTCCATGGACCGGTCGGTCGGCGCCCCGCCCGCCATCATGCGTCCGCCAGGCCCGGCCATTACGCGGCCTCCGCTTCCGTCAGCTGGGAGAGCACGATCTCCCGGTAGGTTTCATTGCCGTCCATCAGTTCGTGATGGGTACCGGAGCCGACGACCCGGCCCTCGTCGAGCACCAGGATCCGGTCCGCGTCACGGATGGTGGACACCCGCTGAGCCACGATCACCACGGTCGACTCGGCCGTCTCCTGCGACAGCGCCCGGCGCAGCGCGGCATCCGTCGCATAGTCGAGCGCGGAGAACGAGTCGTCGAAGAGATAGATCTCCGGCCGCTGCACCAGCGTCCTCGCGATCGCGAGTCGCTGCCGCTGCCCGCCGGAGACATTGGTGCCGCCCTGGGCGATCGGCGCGTGCAGCCCGTGCTCCAGCTCCTCGACGAACTCCTTGGCCTGCGCGACCTCCAGCGCGTGCCACAGCTCCTCGTCGGTCGCGTCCGGGTTTCCGTACCGCAGATTCGTCGCGACCGTCCCGGAGAACAGATACGGCTTCTGCGGAACCAGACTCACCGTCTTCGCCAGCAGCGTCGGCTCCAGCGTCCGTACATCCGTGCCGTCGACCAGCACCTGACCATCCGTCACATCGAACAGCCGCGGTACGAGACCGAGCAGCGTCGACTTCCCGCTGCCCGTCGACCCGATGATCGCGGTCGTCTCGCCGGGCCGCGCCACCAGATCCACCGACCGCAACACCGGCTCCTCGGCGCCCGGGTAGCGGAAGTCCGCAGCCCGCACCTCCAGATGACCGTGGGCGCGCAGCTCCCGCACCGGCTCGACCGGCGGCACCACGCTCGAATCGGTCTCCAGCACTTCCTGGATGCGCTCTGCACACACCTCGGCGCGCGGCACCATCATGAACATGAAGGTGGCCATCATCACGGACATGACGATCTGCATCAGGTAGGAGAGGAACGCGGTCAGCGCGCCGATCTCCATCCCGCCGCTGTCGATCCGGTGCGCACCGAACCAGACCACGGCGATCGACGACACGTTCACGACCGTCATCACGGTCGGGAACATCAGCGCCATCAGACGCCCGGTGGAGAGCGCCACATCGGTCAACTCGGTGTTGGCGCCGCGGAACCGCTTCTCCTCGTACCCGTCGCGGACGAATGCGCGGATGACCCGGTTGCCGGTGATCTGCTCGCGCAGCACCCGGTTCACCGTGTCGAGCCGCTCCTGCATCGTGCGGAACAGCGGCCGCATCCGCCGCACGATGAGACTCACCGCGATGCCGAGCACCGGCACCACCGCGAGCAGCACCGCCGACAGCGGAACGTCCTGGCCGAGCGCCATGATGATGCCGCCGACACACATGATCGGCGCCGAGACCATCATGGTGAACGTCATCAGGACCAGCATCTGGACCTGCTGGACGTCATTGGTCGTACGGGTGATCAGGGAGGGGGCCCCGAAGCGCCCGACCTCACGTGCCGAGAACGACTGAACCCGGTCGAAGACCGACGCCCGCACATCCCGGCCCAGTGCGGCCGCAGTTCGCGCACCGTAGAAGACGGCCCCCGTGTTGCAGACGACCTGGGCGATGGAGACGGCGATCATGATGCCGCCGTACGTCAGGATGTAGCCGGTGTCCCCCTCGATGACACCGTTGTCGATGATGTCGGCGTTGAGAGAGGGGAGGTAGAGGGTGGCGCAGGTCTGCAGCAGCTGGAGAGCCACCAGCAGCATGATCGGTTTCTTGTACGGGCCGAGACAGGCCCGCAGGAGTTTTATGAGCACGCGTGTCTCTCGGAGTCGGCAGGAGGTCGGGAGTCGACTCATTTTCCGGCAAGGCCCGGCGTGACCGCGAACGTTTTTCCTCAAGCCCAGGTCAAAAACATGACCCGGTCCACCTACCGGAGACCGAACCTCCGGCCGGGGGACAGCCCTGTGTCACCCGGAGCGTCGGATCAGAGCGCGGAGTCGAACGCCCCGGGATGGATCTGGTCCCTCGTCGCCCTGTACTGCTGCCGCACCGCCTGACCGACCGGCAGCTCCTCGCCCGGCTCCAGCACCTGCGCCGCCGCGCCCTGCCAGGCCGGGGGGGTGCGCGGATCGAGCGTCCCCTGCGAGACCCCCAGTGCCCAGGCCGCCTGCCGGGCCGCACCCAGCGCCGCGTACTCGGCCGGCTGCGGTACGACGACCTGCGTACCGAACAGCGCAGGCGCAAGTCCCTGCACGGCAGGCAGCTCGGCCGCCGCACCCAGCAGGAACACCCGCCGCACCTCGACCCCGCGGTCACGCAGCACATCGAGCGCGTCGGCCAGCGAGCACAGCATCCCCTCGAACGCGGCCCGCGCCAGATGCTCCGGCTTCATCGACTCGCGCCGCAGCCCGCTCAGCGTGCCCGCGGTGTGCGGCAGATGCGGGGTGCGCTCGCCCTCCAGATACGGCAGCAGTACGAGCCCGGAGGCGCCCGGCGTCGACTTCAGCGCCAGCGCGGACAGCTCCTCCAGACTCTCCAGACCCAGCATCTCGGCGGTGCCGCGCAGCGCACGCACCGCATTGAGCGTGTACACGACCGGCAGATGCATCCCGGTGGCATCCGCGAACGAGGTGATCATCCCGGACGGATCGGCCAGCGCCTCGTGATGCACCGCCATCACCGAACCCGAGGCCCCCAGCGACACCACCGCGTCGCCGGGCCCGACCCCGAGCCCGAACGCCGCCGCCATCGTTTCGCCGGTCCCGGCCGAGATCAGCAGTCCCTCCGGCGTCGTCCCAGCCGCATCGGCGGGGCCGAGCACCTCCGGCAGCGTGGCCTGGTGTCCGAGCGCGAGCTCCACCAGATCGGGCCGGTACGCACCGCTCCCCGCCGACCAGTACCCGGTCCCCGATGCGGCACCCCGGTCGGTGGTCCGCCGGTTCGGCCGGCCCAGCAGCTGCCAGACCAGCCAGTCGTGCGGCTGCAGCACCGAAGCGACCCGCTGCGCCGCCTCCGGCTCGGTCCGCGCCAGCCAACGCAGCTTCGACACCGGTTGCGCGGCCTGCGGCACGGCCCCGACCGCTTGGGCCCAGGCCTGCCGTCCGCCGAGCCCGTCGATCAGATCGGCCGCGGCGACCTGCGCCCGCTTGTCGTTGCCGAGCAGCGCCGGGCGTACGAGGTTGCCCTGCCGGTCCAGCGGCACCAGACCGTGCTGTTGCGCGGACACGCCGATGGCCTGGACGCCTTCGAGCAACCCGCCGGTGGCTGCCTCACCGAGTGAGAGCAGCCATACCTGCGGATCGACCTCGGTGGCCTTCGCCTCGACGGGATGCGCGGCGTACCCCTGCCGGAGCACGGCACCCGTGTCCGCATCGCAGACGACGATGTGTGTGAAGGCCGAAGAACTGTCCAAGCCGGCGACTATGCCCATGATGAGGATTCTGCCGCACCGCCGGAGCTTTCCCGTACGGAAGGCGGGTGGCCACCCCTGTTACGTATTGCTGGTGCCCCAGTCGTCCTCGACACCCTGGCCCTGGCTCCGCTCCCGCACCGACCGCACCCGCTCGACCACCGAGGCGGGCACCTTGTCACCGACCTTGACGCTCACCGCGTGGTACGCCTTGCCGGCGAACTCGCGGCTGCTCTGTGCCGCGGACTCGGCGGTATTGCGCACGGCCGGGTTCTCGGCGATCTGGCGTGCGGACTTCTTCAGCTGCTCGTAGCGCTCGCGTCCGGCCCGAGTGCCGATGACGTAACCGAGGGCCAGGCCGGCGATGAACGTGAGCCGGTACCGCATGGCTGCCACCCTTCTCCTGCTCCGTGCTTGCTGCGTATGTGGTCGGTGCGACGTGTGCTGCCCGCCTACCCGCCGGGGCCCGAGATCACCCGGGGCGATACCGATTGGCGGAGCACCCCCCTGCTTGCGCTAATGTATGTGTCGCAGCGAACGCGCGCCGCCCGGCAGCAGCCAGGCAGGTAGGGTTCGGTGCAAACGCAGCAATCCCCTGTAGCTCAATTGGCAGAGCAGCCGGCTGTTAACCGGCAGGTTACTGGTTCGAGTCCAGTCGGGGGAGCGCGATCCCCTGTAGCTCAATTGGCAGAGCATTCGGCTGTTAACCGGAGGGTTACTGGTTCGAGTCCAGTCGGGGGAGCGGAACGGAAGAGGACCCTTCGGGGTCCTTTTTCGCATGCCGGGCCGGAGGCTGATTCGACGGCCGGTGCCGGACTCTTTCGTGTCTACGGCGCACTGTCCGGAACCGGGCAGCCGGTAGCGCAGTCCTCAAGGTCAGGCGAAGCCGACCATCCGGAGCGAGAGATCGTATGACCGGCTATGCTGCGGCAGACGGCGCGCACACGTGTGCGCGCCACGCCGAAAAGGGGCGGTAGCTCAGCCGGTTAGAGCAGCGGACTCATAATCCGTCGGCCGTGGGTTCGAGTCCCACCCGCCCCACCACGACGGCCGCAGCGCAGGAACGTTCCAGCCTCCTGGAAACAAGGATGCACACGCGGCAGCGTCGAACGTGCAAGACACGCTGAAGGCCCTTCGAGGGCCCCCTGTCGGCTCAGAGGCCGACGGATCGGAGCAGGACGGAGCCCCGGCCGCACATGCGGCCGGGGCTCCGTGCGAGGCCTCCCGCGGAGCCCGAATTCCGCACGCACCGACCGGTTTCGTCCGGGCATACGTCAAGTGGGCCGACTGTCACCGGCGTTGAGAGGGCGTGCGGAAGCCGCGGCGTCCAGTACGGGCAATTTTCTTTGCGTTAGCAACGCATCTGGCTCATCGCGACTCCGCGGCGAGCCCTCGAACGGCAGTGGCCCGCCGTCACGCTCCGGGGCCGCTCCGTCGCGCCCCGCCCGCGCCTGTGGGCATCTGCCGACTGGTAGACCTGGATCTGCGGGGGCGCGGGGCTGCTGCGGCCGGATTTCGCCAGGGGTGCTGCGGGTGGGCCCCGTTGTGCCGATGAGGCGCCCTGCAGACCCCTTTGTGCCTGCGTGTCGTACAGGGCGGTGCCTCGAATATTTGCCAGGAAATGCGACTTTTGCCCGAATTCGTACGCGTACGACTTGTTGGTCCCATTGAGGCGTCGTAGTGTCGGTAGTGCCGCGGCAGAAACAGGGAGCGGCATACCGAACTACTTCCCAAAGGAGGCGAAGATGAACGTTCGTGACATCTTCCGCCATGGGGGTGGCAGGGGTCGTTGGGGCGGCTGGGGCGGCTACGGCGGCTACGGCGGCTACGGCGGCTACGGCCGGCGTGGACGCGGCGGCTACGGCTACGGCCGGCGTGGATACGGCGGCTACGGCGGCTACGGCGGCTACGGCGGCTACGGCGGCTTCCGCTACTGACCCGACCACCCAGAATCCCCAAACCCCTTACACGAGGCTGGCCCGCGCAACCGCGCGGGTCACGCCTCGTGGTTTTGGGGCCCGCGCCCCAGGGGCCTCCCGTTCGGATCATGTCGACCTGCGGCCCCCTGGCAGGCGTTCCGCAGGCGCACTTCAAGGCTTGAATCACGACGGCATCGCAGATCGCGCCGTGATTCGGCCCCGATCCGGGAACAGGCTCCGGCGGCGGTCCGCATTCCGCACTCCTCAGTGATGTGAGGCCCATGCGCCTTCTCGGCCCCCTCGCGCGCCCCGACGAGCCGCTCCCGGAATCGGTGACGGACGTTCCGATCCGTACCGACCCCATCAGCGTGGTGCGGTCGTTCCGACGGTTTTGGCCGCTTACCTACGGCGACCGGCGCTGGCTCCTGCTCATCTGCGCCCTCGCCAGCGTGACCGCGGTCGCGGAGACCATCACCATCCTTCTCTTCGCGGAACTGACCGACAACGCTCTGCAACAGGGATCCGTCAGTGCCTTCTGGAAACCTGCTGGTCAGTGGCTCACCGTGGCCATCATCGGTGCGATCGTGGGGTATCTGTGCAGCTCGCTCGCGGTCTGGACCGCCGAACGCTTCGTGATGCGGCTGCGGGCCCGCGTCTTCAGTCATCTGCAGACGCTGCCGCCCCACTTCTACCAGCGCAATCGTCGCGGTGACCTGGTCGAGCGGCTCACCGGCGATGTGGAAGCCATCGAAGCCCTCGTGGTCTCCGGCATCGTCGGGGCTGCGACCGCTCTCTTCAACACCTTCTTCTACGCTGCCGCCGCTGTGTGGCTGAGCTGGAAACTGGCCCTCGCCACCTTTACCATGATCCCGCTCTTCTACCTCGTCACCCGCGTGTTCACGGGCCCTCTGCGCGCGGTGTCCCGGCGCGGACGTGCGGCGGACGGTGCCATCACTGCCGTGGTCGAGGAGACGCTGGTCAACGTCGTCATGACCCAGGCGTACAACAGGCAGCACGACGAGGAGGAACGGCTCCTCGGCAAGGCGCGTGCCCGGTTCAAGGCGGCGGTGAGAGGCACCCGGCTCGCAGAGCTCTACGAGCAACTCGTTGAGGTCCTGGAAACGGTGTGCGTCCTGGTGATCATCGGTCTGGGGGTGTGGCAGATCTCCACGGGCGGGATCACACTCGGGCAGCTCCTCGCCTTCGCCGCCTTCATCGGTTCCCTCTACCCGCCGATCCGCTCCCTGGGCCAGCTCGGTCTGACGGCCACCGCCGCGACCGCCGGAGCCGAGCGGCTTCTGGAGATCCTCGACACCGAGCCCACCGTCACCGACCCGGGCGCATCCGTCGCGCCCCCGGCCCGGCGGCGCGCTGTCGGCGAGGTGGAGGCGCGGGAGGTCGACTTCCACTACCCCGGCAACCCGGAGCCGGTTCTCCGCGGTCTCTCGTTCACCGCGGTCCCCGGCGAACTGCTGGTCGTCACCGGCCCCAGCGGAGCCGGCAAGTCGACCCTGGCCGCTCTGCTGCTGAGGTTCTACGACCCGGACTCCGGCATCATCCGGCTGGACGGCACATCCGTGGACCGGCTGCCGCTGACCTACCTCCGCCGGAACATCACGCTGCTGCCGCAGGACACCCTCGTCCTGCACGACACCATCGAGCGGAACATCGCGTGCGGGCGCACCGATACGACCCTCCGTGACATCGAGGAGGCCGCGCGGGCAGCCGACGCGCACGATTTCATCTGTGCGCTTCCCGACGGCTACAACACCGTTGTCTCACCCGGCACGTCCCGGCTCTCCGGAGGTCAGTTGCAGCGCATCGCGATCGCCCGTGCCATGGTCCGCGACGCGCCCGTTCTCCTTCTCGACGAGCCCACCACCGGCCTGGACGCACTGGCCGCACAGCGCATCCTCGGCCCGCTGCGGCGCCTCGCCGAGGGACGCACCACCATCGTCATCACGCACGACCTGGCTCTTGCCGCCGACGCCGACCGCATCCTGGTGCTGGACGAGGGGCGTCTGGTGGAGTCGGGCACGCACGCCCAACTGCTCGACCGGAGCGGCCTGTACGCCACGCTGTTCGACGCCAAGCCCTCGCGTCGCAACGGCACTGTGAACGCACACGCCAAGCATGCGCGCCCATCGGGAATCCATTGGCGGTAGGGCCCTGGGGGGAGCCCTCCGGACCGGTCGTTACCATCCGCTGTGACCGAAACGACCGAAGAACCTGTACATCGCACACGCATACTCGCCGACCTGACTCCGCTGCGGACCTCGCCCGACTACCGGCGGCTCTGGTTCGGGAACACGGTTTCCTGGATCGGTCAGGGGATGACGGCGCTCGCCGTGTCGCTCCAGGTGTACGACATCACCGGGTCCGCCTTCTCGGTCGGGCTCATCGGGTTCTGTTCGTTTCTGCCGCTGGTCGTCTTCGGGCTGTACGGCGGAGCCATCGCGGACACCGTCGACCGGCGCAAACTGGGGCTGGCCAGCTCCTCCGGTTCGTTCGTGCTCGCCGTAGCACTGGTCGCCGCGAGCGTCGCCGGGGTCGAGCAGTTGGGGCTGCTGTACGCGGTCGTCGCCCTGCAGGCGGTCTGCTTCGCGCTCAACTCACCGGCCCGCAGCTCGATGGTGGCGCGCCTCCTGCCGGCCGAGCAGCTGCCCGCCGCAAACGCGCTCAGCTCCATCACCAGCACCACCGGTGCGCTGGTCGGGCCGATGCTGGGCGGACTCATGGTCGGCTGGTGGGGGTACCGGGCCGCGTACACCGTCGACGCCGTGACCTTCACCGCCGCGCTGTACGCGATGTGGCGGCTGCCCTCGATGCTTCCGGAGCGCGGGGACGACGCG
This sequence comes from Streptomyces sp. NPDC002206, assembly GCF_053593595.1. Lineage (NCBI taxonomy): Bacteria > Bacillati > Actinomycetota > Actinomycetes > Kitasatosporales > Streptomycetaceae > Streptomyces > Streptomyces sp. NPDC002206. The sequence goes on along the minus strand of NZ_JBSFCW010000022.1, from coordinate 51,009 downwards.
GGGAGCGAGAAGCGGGCGTCCGTGGTGGGTGGGCTGCGGTTCCTGGCGGCGCGGCCCATTCTGCGGATGACCTTCTTCACCGATCTGTGCGCCATGGTCCTCGCCCACCCACGGGCGCTCTTCCCGGTCGTCGCCGTGGTCTGGTACGGCGGTGACGCGAAGACCACCGGGCTGCTGGTCGCGGCTCCGGCGCTGGGGGCACTTCTGGGCGGGGTGTTCTCCGGCTGGCTGAGCCGGATCAGACGGCACGGGCTCGCGGTGATCGCCGCCGTGACCTGCTGGGGCAGCGCCATCGCCGTCTTCGGGCTGACCCGTCAGCTCTGGCTCGGGCTGGTCCTGCTGGCGCTCGCCGGCTGCGCGGACACCGTCTCGATGGTCTTTCGGAACACCATGCTCCAGGCGGCGGTGCCGGACGAGATGCGGGGGCGGCTGCAGGGCGTGTTCATCGTGGTGGTGGCCGGTGGGCCGCGGCTCGGGGACTTCCTCGCGGGTTCGGTCGCCGATCTGGCGTCCCCGACGGTGGCGGCCACCGGGGGCGGCATCGCATGCGTGGTCGCGGTGTCGCTGCTCGCGCTGAAGTGGCGGGGATTCGCCCGGTACGACGCCCGGTATCCGCAGCCCTGACAGGCCGGAGCGGGTCCGTGGCCCGGGCCGGCCGGTCGCGTGGGGCCGGTCACGCGGGCCGAGCGGCCCCCGGCGGCGCGGGTCCTCCGCTCAGGCGGTCGCGTCGGAGAACTTCGGCATCTCGCCCTCGGTCGTCTTGACGTCGATCACGGAGAACGCCGCGCCCTGCGGGTCGCTCAGCGCCGCGAACCGGCCGAACGGGCTGGTCATCGGGCCGAACCGGAGAATCGCCCCGCGCTCCGTCGCCTTTGCGACCGCCGCGTCGCAGTCCTCGACGGTGAAGTACACATTGAGGTACGGCGGTACCTCGGGCGGGAAGTCGTCCGTCATCTTCATCCGCCCCAGGACCGGGTCGGCGCCCAGGTCGTAGAGCGCGAAGTCGATCGCGTCGTCCTGCATCTGCTTCACACGGTACGGGAAGACGCCGGGGAAGAATGCGTCCGACTTCGCCGGGTCCCGGGTGAACACCTCGGCCCAGCAGTACGCGCCCGGTGTGGCCCTGGCCTCGAACCCTTCGTGCTGCCCCGCCTGCCACACACCGAAGACCACCCCGCCCGGGTCGCGGGCCAGCGCCATCGAGCCGAAGTCGCCGACCTTCATCGGCTCCATCAGGACCTCGCCACCGTTGTCACGGATCTTTGCGGCGGTGGCGGCGGCGTCCGGCGACGCGAGGTACAGACACCATGCCGACTGGCCTTCCTGACCGGGCATCGGGGGTACGACGGCGGCCACCGCCTTGCCGTTCGCGTACGCCTGCGTGTAGTTGCCGAACTCCGACGACGACTCGCCGAACGTCCACCCCAGCACGTCACCGTAGAAGCTCTTCGCCCCCTCGACATCGGTGAACATCGCGTCCGCCCAGCACGGGGTGCCCTCTGGTTCCACAGCCATGGTTCAGTGCTCCTGACTCGGTGATTCGGTCCGGTTTTTCACGCTAAGGGCTGTCCCGTAGTCCCTGGTGGATCGGCGCGCGGCGTCGGATGCGGTGCATCGCAAGGCGGAGGGGCATCCTCATACCGGGCGCATTCGGGCGTTCCGGCAACGCGGCGAGGTGCCGTAGCTGTCGTCGTGCGCCCGCCAGGGATTACGGGACAGCCCTCTTAGCCAGCCGTCCCGCACGCCGAACTACCCGTCGGCGGCCGTGGCCTCCGGGCCCGCGATGCCGCGGGCGACCCCCAGCTCCACCAGGTCCTGGGGGCGCAGGCGCAACTGGTCGGCCGTGGCGTGCACGGCGTCGGGAGAGCGCTTGAGGATGGCTGCCGCGAGCTCCGGGGCGATGACGGAGAAGTAGCTGTCCTGGGTGACGTATGTGTTCTCCGGCGCCGCCAGGGCGAGTGCGCCGCCCGAGCCGCCCTCGCCGATCACCAGGGCCGTCACCGGGACCCGGGCCTCGGCGATCGCCGCGAACGCATCGGCGATGGCGGCCCCGGCGCCCGCCCGTTCCGCTTCGGCGTCGTTCGCCGCCCCCGGGGTGTCGATCAGAGTCAGGACGGGCACGCCGAGCCGGTCCGCGAGCCGGATCACCCGGGCCGCGGTGCGGTAGCCGGCCGGGCGGGTCGCGGTGCCGCACTGGGCGACGTACGCGATCGGCCGGCCGCCGCGCACCCCGACCCCGCAGAGCAGCCCCGGATCCGTACCGCCGCACCGGTCACCGCTGAGCGGCAGCAGGTGGTCGAAGTACGCGTCGAGATACGCCCCGGCACGCGGCCGGGCCGAGGAACGGGCCTGCTGCACCGCGTCCCAGCCGGTCGCCGGCAGCCCGGTGACCGCGAGAGCGCCCGGGACCGGTGCGGGGACGCGGGACCCGTCGGCGCCTGCCGCCCCCAGCGCGCCCAGCCACCGCCCCAGCGTCCGTGGCAGCTCGTCCGGGTGGACGACCGCGTCGATCTGGCCCGCCGCCAGCTGGCCCTCCGCCGCGTACGCCGACGGATCCGCGTCCGCCGGCCGCACCCGCGATCCGGCGAACCCGATCTGGGCCCCCGGCAGCGCCAGGATCACATCGGCGCCCGCCCCCAGCGTGGCCCAGCCGCCGCCCGTCGTCGGATCGCGCAGGATCGCGAGCTGCGGCAGACCCGCCGCCCGCAGCCGTGCCGAGGCGCGTGCCACCCGCTGGAGCTGGGTGAGCGCGATCATGCCCTCCTGCATCCGGCTGCCGCCCGTAGCGACGATCGAGACGAGCGGCAGCCGCCGGGTGAGCGCGGTCCCGTAGGCGGCTTCCAGCAGGTCCCCGGTGCGCTGCCCCAGCGATCCGCCCAGGAAGCCGAACTCGAACGAGACCAGCACACACGGTCGGCCGCCGACCGCGGCAAGGCCGTGGACGACGGACTCCTCCTCGCCGGTACGTGCCGTGGCGCGGGCCCGGGAGTCCGCGTAACCGGACCAGGAGAGCGGACCGTCCGCCGGTATCTCCGCGCCGGACGGGGTGGCGGACTCGGTGAAGTCGTCGGTGACCGCCGCGATCGCCTGCCGCGCCGTCAGGCGCCTACGCACCGAGCGACCGCTTCATGATCTTGCCCATGTCGTTGCGGGGCAGCGCCTCCAGATAACGGACCGTACGGGGGCGCTTGTGGGGGGTCAGCTGGGCCGCCACATGGTCCGCGAGCTCGGCCTCCGCGGGCGGTGCGGCCGGGTCTGCCGGCACCACCCAGGCGACGATCCGCTCGCCCAGATCCGGGTCCGGCTCCCCGGTGACGGCGGCCTCGCGGACGCCCGGGTGGTCCAGCAGCGCGTTCTCGATCTCGCCCGCGCCGATCTTGTAGCCGCCGCTCTTGATCAGGTCGGTGGCCTTGCGGCCGACGATCCGTACATAGCCGTCGGCGTCGAGGGCGGCCATGTCGCCGGTACGGAACCAGCCGTCCTCGGTGAAGGCGGCCGCCGTCGCGTCGGGGCGGTTCAGATAGCCGGCGAAGAGGTTCGGGCCGCGCACCTGGATCTCGCCCACCGCATCCTCGGACGTCGGATCGTCGAGGGGCGTGCCGTCCTCCTCGACGAGACGGAGTTCGACGCCCCGCAGCGGTGCGCCGACCGTCCCGGGGCGAGGCTCGCCGTCCGCCCGGACGCCTGTGTTCATCAGGGTCTCCGTCATGCCGTACCGCTCGATGACCCGGCGGCCGGTCGCCGCCGCGATGCGTTCGTGGTCATGGACCGGGAGTGCGGCCGACCCCGATACCAGCAACCGGGCCCCGGCGAGCGCCTTCGCCAGTTGGGCTGCCTCCGGTGTCGCCGTACCGAGCGCCTCGGCGAGCCGGTGGTACATCGTCGGAACGCCGAACAGCATCGTGGAGCCGGACGACAGCTCCCGGGCCACACCCTCGGTGGAGAACTGCCCCGGATGCCGCACCGATCCGCCCCGGCGCAGCGGCCCGAGCACGCCCAGGATCAGGCCGTGCACATGGAACAGCGGCAGGGCGTGCACAAGGACGTCGTCGCCGGTCCACTGCCAGGCGTCCGCCAGCGCGTCCAGGGAGGCGGCGATGGCGCGGCGGGGCAGGATCGCACCCTTGGGCGGACCCGTGGTGCCGGAGGTGTAGACGATCAGGGCGGGGGACTCGGGGGAGGGTTCGGGAAAGACGACGCCGTCGGCCGCCACCGCTGCCGTGTCGACATCCGTACGGTCCAGCGCGGCGAGCATCGGCGGGAGCACGTCGCCCGCCCGGGCCAGCACCACCGACGGGGCGCTGTCGGCCACGATGTGCGCCAGTTCGCGTGTGCCGGTCTTCGGGTTGAGGGGGACGGCGGGCACCCCGGCCCGCAGTGCCGCCACCACCGCGACGACGGTCTCGGCGGTCGGCGTGGCCCAGACGGCGACCCTTCCCGCGCCCGCGAGCCGCGCGGCGAGTGCGTCGGAGGCCGCGGCCAACTGTGCGTACGTCAGGGTGTGTTCACCGAATCGGACGGCTTCCCGGGCGGCCGCGGGGCCGGTTCCGTCATGCAGCGCAGGCAGAAGAGAAGTCACCCTCCGACCCTAAGGGCTGTCCCGTGATCCCGGGCGGGCGCACGACGACAGCGACGGCACCTCGCTGCGTTGTCGGAACGCGTGAACACGCGCCCCGTACGAGGATGTCCATCCGCCTCGCGATGCCCCGCACCTGACGCCGCGCGCCGATCCACCAGGGATTACGGCACAGCCCTCAGGCAGCCGGCTCGGGCATCCTCCGGTCCCGCTGAATGTTCCGCATCCGCCCGTACGCGTACACGCACCCGGCCAGTGCCAGATCGGACAGCAGCATGAAGCCGATCGAGTACGAGCCCTTCGCGCTGTAGATCGCGCCCATCACCAACGGCGGGACGAAGCCGCCGAGTCCGCCCATCGCGCCGACGATTCCGGTGACGCTGCCCACCTTCGGCTGCGGTGTCACCTGCGAGACGAGGGCGAAGATGCTGCCGCTCGACGTGCCCAGTCCGGCCGCCATGCAGAGCAGTGCGATCGTGCCGCCCGGCGCCAGTTTCGGGTCGAAGGCCTGAACGATCGCCATCAGTGCGGCAAGTCCCAGTGCCGCAGAGGTGACCAGCGCCGGGTGGATGTGGTCCGAGAGCCAGCCGCCGATCGGCCGGAAGACGACCGTGACCAGGGCGAACCCGGCGGCTTTCGTGCCGGCGTCGGTCGGTGAGAGGTCGTACCAGGTCTTCAGATAGGTCGGCAGATAGACGCCGAACGCCACGATGCCGCCGAAGCCGATCGCGTACAGCGCGGAGAGTTCCCAGGTGACCCGCAGCCGCCCGGCGTCGCCCAGCCGGTGGCCGAGCGAGTCGGTCGGTACCTTCCGGTCCGGGTGGTCGCTGATCAGCACCGCGGCCAGTGCCGCGTACACCACCAGCGCACCGGCGACGACGAGGAACGGAAGGTTGTCGCCGTGCTCGGCGATCCGCGGGGTGAAGTAACCGGAGAGTGCGACACCACCCATGCCCATGCCGAACACACCCAGCGCCAGCCCTCGATCGGAGGGCGGGAACCACGAGTTGACCAGCGGGATGCCGATCGCGAACGTCGTGCCGCCCAGTCCCAGCAGAAAGCCCACGGCGAGCATCGCCCCGTACGAGTTCCTCGCCGGGATCAGCAGCAGTACGGGGACGATGGTCAGCGCCGAGACCAGCGGGAACATCAGCCGGGCGCCGTACTTGTCGGTGAGCGCCCCCGCCGCGATCCGGCCCAGCGAACCGACCAGCACCGGCACGGCGACCAGCAGTGACTGCTCGAACGAGCTCAGCCCGAGCCGCTCCTTGTAGTCCCCGGAGAGCGGTGCGATCAGGTTCCAGGCCCAGAACGTGAGTCCGAAGCCGATCGTGGCCACCACAAGGTTGCGGTATGCGGCCGCGGACGGCCGGCCTGCCGGAGTGGGAGACTGCTTGACGGCTTCCACCCTGCAAGTGAAGGCCGGGCGGTGCCGGTGGGCCCGTCGGCCTACGCCAGGCGGGTCACCGGGCCACCGGTCCGGCCGACGCGGTCTCCGCAGTCATAATCCGGCACAAGCTGCGACAATCGCGGTATGGACCGTCTGGACAGGGAAATCCTCAGCGTCCTCCAGGAGGACGCGCGGATCTCGTACCGCGATCTGGGGGTACGGGTCGGCCTCAGTGCCAACGCCGCGGCCGACCGTGTGCGGCGGCTGCGCCGCGACGGCGTCATCCGCGGCTTCACCGTGATCATCGACCCGGCCGCCGACACCCGAACGGGCCTGGTCGTCTTCATCGATGTGACGCTGCGTATCGATACGACCAACGAAGTGTTCGAACGGGCGGTTCTCGCCCTGCCCGGCATCACCGAAGTGGTGCACGTGACGGGCGGGCACGACTATCTCGTACGGGCCACGGTCGCCGACACCGCCGCCCTGGACGGACTGCTGCGCCGGCTCAAGCGGGAAGCGGGCGTCGCCCACTCCAGCACCCGGGTCGCGCTCAGAGCGGCGCCTGCCAGGTGAACGTCGTGGAGCGCGATCCGTCGTCGCTCCGGCCGTCGTCGGCGACCGCCAGCCGGACTGCGGCCCGCCCGTCGGGCAGCCGCGCCGTGGCGTCCACCTCCACCTCGATGGCCGACACCCCGGTCCGCCGGTGCGCCGCCGCGAGCGCGCCGCGCAGTGCCGCGAGGAGCTGCCGGTCCGCGGGCTGCCGCACGAGTGAGTCCACCGCCCCGGTGAACTGCACCGACGGCTGGAAGCCGAGAACGGAGGCCGCGCCCCCGGTCTCCCGGAGCACCCGGCCGCGGAAGGTGCTGGGTGCCTCGGTGGGCGGCTGCTGGAGGGCGAAGATCGCGGTCCGTACGTCCTGAATGGTGGAGTTCAGCTCGTCGACGGCCCGGGTGAGCAGCTCGTCCGTCTCCGGGGCGGCCGCCCGGCGACGGGTCGACTCCAGCATCATCTCGGTCGCGAAGAGCCTTTGGACGACGAGATCGTGCAGATCGCGGGCGATCCGGTCGCGGTCCTCGTACACCGCGAGCTGTTCCCTGTTGTGCTGGGCGTCCGCCAGTACCAGGGCGAGCGCGGCCTGCGAGGCGAACTGGGAGGCCAGCAGCCGGTCCACGGCCGTGTACGGGCGGCCGCCGCGCCGCCGGGGCAGTGCGAGGGTCCCGATGAGCCTGCCGCCGCTCTGCAACGGCAGCATCATGCTGGGACCGAACCGGGTCCGCACGTGCGTCGTCATCCGCGGATCGGTCGCCGAGTCGTCGATGAAGACCGGCTCACCGCCCAGCAGCTGCACCAGCACGGGGGAGCCCGGCTCGATGGTGGTGCCGACGAGTCCGGCCGGGTCGTCGAGCGTGGACGCGGTGACGATCTCCATCCCGCCGTCCCCGGTCGGCTGGAGGATCACCCCGGCCGAGGCATCGGCGAGAATGCGGGCCCGCTCGGCAACGGTCATCAACGCGTCCGTCGCGTTCGTGCCGCCCAGCAGGGCCGTGGTGACGGCCGCCGCGCCCTCGATCCAGCGCTCCCGCTGGCAGACCGTCTCGTACAGCCGGGCGTTGCCGATCGCGATCCCGGCCTGAGCGGCGAGGACCTGCAGCAGCGCCATGTCCGTATCGGTGAAGTGCCCGGTGCGCTTCTCGGTGAGATAGAGATTGCCGAACACTTCGCTGTGCACCCGGATGGGTGCCCCGAGGAAGGAACGCATCCGTGGATGGCCGGGCGGCACGCCGCTGGAGCGCGGGTCGGCGGTCAGATCGTCCGAGCGCAGCGGTTCGGGTTCCTCGACGAGCACGCCGAGCAGCCCCGAGTGCCCGTCCGGGAAGCGGCCGATGCGCCGCCGTTCGGCATCGGTCAGACCGGAGGTGAACAGCTCGGTGATGGTGTTGCGGTGGGGGCCGAGGACACCGAGCGCGCCGTACCGGGCCTCGGTGAGCACGGTGGCGGTGTCCACGATCTGCTGGAGGGTGGCCCGCAGTTCGAGATCGGTGCCGACGCTGAGCACCGCATCCAGGAGTGTCGGCAGCTTGCGGGGTCTGCTGCTCGGGGGCCCGCCCGCCGCACCCCGGCCTTCGCTCTCGTAAGTCATCCGCCGCCCCGACGGTCGTCAGGCGGCCAGCGGGTTGAGGACCATCGGCTCGACCTTGCCGTCCAGCATGGCGCCGAGCCCCAGGACGGCGCACACATCGGGGCGCTCCGCGATGTGCACCGGCATGCTCGTCGCATCGCGCAGCATCTGGTCGAGCCCGGGCAGCAGCGCACTGCCGCCGACCATCATGATCCCGCAGTCCGCGAGGTCGGCCACCAGATCGGGCGGGCAGTGGCGCAGCACCTTGCCGAGGCCGTCGAGGACCGCGGTCAGCGGGGCGTGGATGGCGAGCCGCACGGCGGCGGTGTCGACCTGCACCGAGCGGGCCAGACCGGTCACCACGTCACGGCCGTGGATCTCGGTCACGGCGGGTCCGTGCGGGGTCAGGCCGTTGCCGCTGAGGGCCAGTTGCAACGGGCGTACCGACTGGCTCGCCAGCATCAGCTCGTGCTGCTGGCGCAGATGCTGGATCACCGCGTGGTCGATGGCGTCGCCGCCGATCGGGATCCGTACGGCGGTCACGATCGAACCGAGCGAGAGCACGGCGATCTGGGTGGTCGCCGCCCCGCACACCATGATCATGCTCCCGACCGGTTGCTCGACCGGGAGGTCGCAGCCGACCGCCGCGGCAAGCAGGGTGTCGACCAGCTCGACCCGCCGGGCGCCGAGCCCGACCAGGGTCTCGATGGTGGCGCGCTGGGCGAGCGGATCGCTGTCGTGCGGGGTGCAGGCGGCGGCGCGCAGCCGCGGCTTGCGGCGCAGCTGACGGCGGAGCTTCTCGCCGAGCAGATGGCGGAGCATGCGCTGGGCCATTTCGATGTCGATGACAGACCCGCCGGAGACCGGGCGGACCACCCGGATGTAGTCGGGGGTGCGGCCCGTCATCTTCTCGGCGAGCTCACCGACGGCGATGAGCGAACCGCTGCGGGTGTTGATGGCGGCGGCACTCGGCTCGTCGACGACGAGCCCGAGCCCTTTGATGTACACGCGGGTCCGGGCGGCCCCGAGGTCGACGGCGACGTGGCAGCGGCGCAACTGCTCAAGACTGACGGTCACGGCAGGTCTCCCGGGAGCGCTGATGGGGGGTGCCGGCGGCGGCCGGCCCTCTTCGCATCGTGCGGCGCGGGCGGTGCCGCCGCCCGCTGGGATGGGCCATCAGGGGGCGCGGAGCCGGCGGACTGCCAGGTCAGGGCTGGGGTGTGCCCTGGAGCATTCGCTGGAACAGTCCCCAGGTGAACTCGGCGACGTACGGCGCACCCGTCCCGGGGTCGGTGATCGCGAGCGCCCACCGGGTCGGCGCGCTGCCCTCCATCGGGCGGGCCGGCGGGAAGGCCCGGGCGACCTCGTCGACGGTGCACGACCAGGGGTGCAGATCGTCGATCGTACGGAGCTCGGGGCCGGTCGCCCCCGGGGCTCTGACCAGCCACTCGTTCCATACGGCCCCGCCCGGTGCGACCATCACCTCGAACCGCAGCTCCGGCCAGAGCGGCACCGGCCAGAGCAGGGCGTCGCACTCCAGATCGCCGATCCGGCGGTGTACGGAGGACTCGGGTTCGCCCAGCGCCGAGCGGTAGCGGCGCAACGATCCGCGGCCGCGGGGCGCCCGCACCATCGCCTGCCAGCGGCGGTTGGCCTCTCGCATCTCGGCGAGTGAGGCGCTGAGTTCGTGCCGGGCGTCCTCGACGAGGCCGGGCTGGTGGTCGGCCATCCGGCGGAGCAGGACGAGCTGGAACTCGAGTGGACCAAAAGGGGCGGCGCTCATGGAATTAACGTTTCCACACAGGATCCTCACGTGAGCGGCTTTCTCTGTTGTCCTATCGGCACTTAATCTTCGGGCGCCATGGATTACTGCCACCCGTGTCAGCGGCATCTCAACGGCGCCCTCGCCTGTGCCGGGTGCGGAACCCCCGTCGAGGCGCTGAGCCACTACGCCACGCCCGCCCTCTCCGGCCACGAACCGGACGCGGAGCGTGTGAAAGCCCTGCCGTCAGCGCCGGGCGGACGTCGCCGCCGGTCCCGCGGCGCCGCCGAGCCTGCCCCGGGCGGCCGCGGTCCGCGCGGGTCCGGGAGCAGACGCGGGTCCGCGAATGCACGCGCGTCGGGCGGCTCGCGTCGGGCGCGCCGGGACGAGCGAGGCGGCATGGACGAGCGTGCTGCCGGGGACGAGCCTGTCGCCAGGGATGAGCTTGTCGCCAGGGATCAGCGTGGCGGCCGGGAAGAACGAGGCGCCAGGGGGCAACGTGGCGGCCGGGGAGGGCGTGGCCGCCGTTCGCACCGCCGTCGCGGCCGTACCGCCCTGCTCGCCGTCCTCGGTGTCGTGCTCGCCGCCGGGGCGCTGAGCCTCGCCGAGCTGGCCATCGAACCGAAGGGGGACGACGGCGCCTCGGACTACGTGCGCGAGGCCACCGACGTCACGACCGCGCCGGCGCCGAAACCCTCGTCGAGCCACGACATCGACAGCCCCGGACCGGTGGACAGTCCCTCCACCGTCCCCTCCACCGACGCGCACACCTCCGGCACCGGCCGGCCGGGCACCGAGACCGGCACCGGCACCGGCACCGGCGCCGGCGCCGGTGCCCCCGGAGGTGCGGGCTCCGGCCCGCCCGCGGCCACCACCACGCCCTCCGGCGGCGCCACGTCCTCCACGGATCCGTCGTCCGGACCGAGTCCTTCCGGATCGCCTCGCGACCCGGCGGGTACCCCGACCGGCAACCCGTCACAGCCCCCGAACCCCGCGCCGCCCAAGCCCAGCCCGACCAAGACCGAGTCGTGCTGGCTCATTTTCTGCTTCTGAGGGCGGTTCCGTAATCCCCGGTGGATCGGCGCGCGGCGTCAGGTGCGGTGCATCGCAAGGCGGAGGGGCGTCATCGTGCGGGGCGTATTCGGGCGTTCCGACAGTGCGGTGAGGTGCCGTGGCTGTCGTCGTGCGCCCGGCACGGATTACGGAACAGTCCCTGGGCCTGCGGCTCTAGGACTCCGCGTCCACGCCCAGCATCCGTCGCAGCAGGTCCCGCAGCACCGCACGCTCCGCGTGCGACAGCTCGGCGAGCGGCTCGCGTGCGAAGCCGAGCGACTCGCGGAGCTGCAGCGCGGTCCGGGCACCCTTCTCCGTCGCGGCGGCCAGCTTCACCCGCCGGTCGGCCGGGTCGGGCCGACGCTCCACCAGCCCACGCATCTCCAGCCGGTCGACGATCCCCGTCACGTTCGACGGCTCGCACTTCAGCTTCTGGGCGATCTTGCGCATCGGCGTCGGCTCCAGGGAGAGCAGCCCGAGGACCCGGGCCTGCGCGCCGGTGAGCGAGTGCGCGGCCGCGGCCCGGTCGTACTCCTCGTAGTAGCGCGCCACGACCGTGCCGATGAGCTCGACGACTTCGAGGGTCAGTGGGTCTGTTCGAGTGGTGGCCATGACACCCAGGATAGCCAGTTACTTGACAACATGAAATATTCAGGAGCATGGTTGTTTCATGTTATGAAGCTTTTCTGCGACGGAACCCGGCGGACCGAACCCGGCGGGACCCGGCGGATCGCTTCCCCCACTCGTAGGACATCGAGGAGAACCCGAGCCCATGTCTGCAGCACTTCCCACGTCGAGTCGTGAATGGCACCTTGTAGCCCGCCCCCACGGCTGGCCGAAGGCCGAGGATTTCGCGCTGCGTGAGGCCCCGGTCACCGCTCCCGCCGAGGGTCGCGTCCTCGTCCGCAATCTGCACTTCTCGGTCGACCCGTACATGCGGGGCCGGATGAACGACGTGAAGTCGTACACCCCGCCCTTCAAGCTGGATCACCCCATGGAAGGCGGCGCGGTCGGCGAGGTCATCGCCTCCAACGCCGAGGGGATCGCGGTCGGTGACCACGTCCTGCACGGTCTGGGCTGGCGCGAGTACGCCGACGTCCCGGCTCAGCACGCCGTCAAGGTCGACCCGGACCTGGCCCCCCTCTCCGCCTACCTCGGCGTGCTCGGCATGACCGGGCTCACCGCCTACGCGGGCCTCTTCGAGGTCGCGTCCTTCAAGGAGGGCGACGCCGTCTTCGTCTCCGGTGCCGCCGGTGCCGTCGGCAGTCAGGTCGGCCAGATGGCGAAGCTCAGGGGTGCCTCGCGGGTCATCGGCTCGGCCGGATCCGACGAGAAGGTCAAGCTCCTCGTCGAGGAGTACGGCTTCGACGCCGCCTTCAACTACAAGAACGGCCCGGTTGCCGAGCAGCTGCGCCAGGCCGCCCCCGACGGCATCGACGTCTACTTCGACAACGTCGGTGGCGAGCACCTCGAAGCGGCGATCTCCTCGCTCCATGTGCACGGCCGCGCCACCATCTGCGGAATGATCGCCCAGTACAACGCGACCGAGCCGACCCCCGGCCCGCGCAACCTCGCGCTCGTCATCGGCAAGCGGCTGCGTCTGCAGGGCATGCTCGTCGGCGACCACGCCGCGCTCCAGCCGCAGTTCGTCCAGGAGGTCGCCGGCTGGCTGGCCTCCGGTGAGCTGAAGTACCGCGAGACCGTCGTCGAGGGCATCGAGAACGGCTTCGATGCGTTCCTCGGCCTGATGCGCGGCGAGAACACCGGAAAGATGATCGTCTCCCTCGGCTGACAGCGGTTCGCCGTCACCGTTAGTCTCATCCGCAGGCCGTCGCGATCGTGGGCGCGAGTTGCGGCGCTACAGCAGAGGAAACCTCAGCATGGCCATTCAGGACATAACCGTCGCGTACACCGCTGTCGCCACCGCGGAGAACGGCCGTGACGGCCGCGTCTCCTCCGACGACGGCCGGCTCGACGTCGTCGTCAACCCGCCGAAGGAGCTGGGCGGCAACGGCGCGGGCACCAACCCGGAGCAGCTCTTCGCGGCAGGCTACAGCGCCTGCTTCCAGGGCGCGCTCGGTGTGGTGGCCCGTCAGGAGAAGGCCGACATCTCCGGCTCCACCGTGACCGCCGCGGTCTCCATCGGCAAGACCGCCGAGGGTGGCTTCGGCCTGGAGGTCGCGATCTCCGCGACCATCCCGAACGTCGACACCGCCACCGCGCAGTCGCTCATCGAGAAGGCCCACCAGGTGTGCCCGTACTCGAACGCCACGCGCGGCAACATCAAGGTCGAGCTGTCGGTCGTCTGATCGCCCGCACTGCCTGCACGCAAGTGAGGGCCGCACCCCGCCGGGGTGCGGCCCTCACTTGCGTACCGCCCTCAACCTCGTTCGGCATGTCGGACGTTCAGTGCTGAGGGCGACACCGGAACCCATGTCCTGGAACGTGATCCGCCTGACCTGACCGCGGACGGATCCGACCGCCCGGAGATCGCGGACAGAACGTCCGGGGAGTCCGGGCCGGCCCCAACTCCCCGGTCAACGCAACCCCTACCGCCCCCGTTACGCTGACGCCATGCGCGATCTAGGGGTGGGTTTCAGCTATTTGATCAAGGGGCAACGCTGGGTCGGCCGACACGGACGCTGGTTCGGCTTCGGCCTGATCCCCGGCCTCGTCACGCTCGTCGTGTACGCGGCAGTGCTGGTCGGCCTCGGCTACGGCGCCGACGACTTCGTGGCCTGGGCGACCCCGTTCGCCGACGACTGGTCCTCGCCCTGGCTCGGCCTGCTCCGGGTCACGCTCACCGTGCTGGTCTTCGCCCTCGGGCTGTTCCTCGCCGTGATCACGTTCACCGCCGTGACGCTGCTGGTCGGCCAGCCGTTCTACGAGTCGCTCTCCGAGCAGGTGGACCGGTCGGAGGGCGGCGACGTCCCCGAGTCCGGGCTGCCGCTCTGGCGTGAACTATGGATCTCCGCCCGTGACAGCCTCCGCATTCTCATGCGCGTCTCGCTGTACGCCGTACTGCTCTTCGCCCTCGGGTTCGTCCCGGTCGTCGGCCAGACCGTGGTCCCCGCGATCGGATTCTGTGTCACCGGCTACTTCCTCGCCGAGGAGCTCACCGCGGTCGCGCTCCAGCGCCGCGGCCTGGTCCTGGCGGACCGGCTCGTCCTGTTGCGCGGCCGCCGCATGCTGACCCTCGGCTTCGGAGTACCGCTGGGACTCGCCTTCCTGCTCCCGTTCGTCGCGGTGTTCCTGATGCCGGGCGCCGTCGCCGGAGCCACCCTGCTCGCGCGGGACCTGACGGCGCCGCCCGCCGACGACGAGGACGCGGCCCCTTCCCCGTACACCCTCAACAAGGACTGAGGACCGAGGGGACCCCGAGCCATGACCGAGATCATCGCCGTCGCCGTCATCACCGTCCTCGCCGTCATCAGCCCGGGCGCCGACTTCGCGATGGTCGTGCGCAACAGCTACCTCTACGGCCGGACGACCGGTCTCCTCGCGGCCACCGGAGTCGCCGCGGGCGTCCTCGTCCATGTCACGTACACGATGCTCGGCGTCGGGCTGCTGATCGCGTCCTCGACCGCTCTGTTCACTGCGATCAAGCTGGCCGGCGCGGCGTATCTCGTCTACATCGGGGTACGGACGTTCTTCGCCCGTAACGATCTCGTCGTTGATCTGGAGTCGAAGCCGGCCCTGACCCGGCTCGGGGCTCTGCGCACCGGCTTCCTGACCAACGCGCTGAACCCCAAGACCACACTCTTCGTCGTGTCGACCTTCACCCAGGTCGTCGGAGAGGACACCGGCCTGTGGCAGCAGGCGGGCTACGGGCTCTTCATGTCCGCCGCCCACCTCGGCTGGTTCGCATTGGTCGCGCTGTTCTTCTCGCACGAGCAGCTGCGCACCGCGATGCTGCGGTGGCAGAAGGTCCTCAACCGCGGCATCGGTTCGGTGCTCATCGGGCTGGGCGTCACGCTGGGCCTCGCCCGCTGAGCGACGCCCGCCGCATACCGGTCAGCCGCTGTGCACGTCGGGCTCGTCCGGGGCGTCCGCGGGCTCCGGCCGCAACAGTCGCAGAAAGTCCTGGAACGCGGCCGGCATGTCCACCGCTCCGGGGTCGAGCAGCCACTCGGTGCTGTTCGTCCCTGCCAGCAGGACCGTACGCCATCCCCGTGCATAACAGGAGGCCGTCGAAGCGGCCCGCGCCGCGGACACCGCGGTCGTCGTGGTCGGCACCACCGAACGCGTCGAATCCGAGGGCTTCGACCGCACCGACCTGAGGCTCCCCGGCCGCCAGGACGACCTGGTCCGGGCCGTCGCCGCGGTCAACCCGAACACCGTGGTGGTCGTCAACTCCGGCTCCCCGGTGGAGCTTCCCTGACGCGACGCGGTCGTCGCGGTGCTGCTCAGCCGGTTCCCGGGCCAGGAGGGCGGCGCTGCCCTCGCCGACGTCCTGGCCCGGTGCCGCCGAACCGGGCGGCCGCCTGCCCACCACCTGGCCGGTCGCGCTCGCCGACGTCCCGGTCTCCACCACCACTCCCACCGACGGAGAACTCCACTACGACGAGGGTGTCTTCGTCGGCTACCGGGCCTGGGAGAAGGCGGGCCGGGCACCGCACCCGCGGACCCTCGTGCCCGGCAACTACGAGGTGCAGGCGGCACGCTCGCTCGGCGACGAACGCCTGACGGCGACGACGGAGATCAAGGGGTAACGCCACTCGGACGGAAGGGCCCCGGAGCGGCACCTGACCCGGCCCCGGGGCCCTTCCCCTGCCCGTCGACCGCCGCGTTCCCGCGTCAGCGCACCGAGAACCCGTACACCGTCGTCGACACGTACTCCTCGCCCGGCCGCAGCACCGTGCTCGGGAAATCCGGCCGGTTCGGCGAGTCCGGGAAGTGCTGCGTCTCCAGCGCGATCCCGTCGCAGGGCCCGTACGGCCGCCCGTCGAAGTGGTCGGCGGTGTACAGCTGCAGCCCCGGCTCGGTCGTCGTGACGGTCAGGACGCGCCCCGACACGGGGTCGCACAGCTCGGCGACCGGACCGTCGGCGGCGGCGTCCAGAACGAAGTTGTGGTCGTACCCCCCACCGACGGTCTTCGGCTCCCGGAAGTCGAACCGGGTCCCGTCCACCGGCAGGAATTCACCCGTCGGCAGCGACTCCGCGTCCGTCGGCGTGATCCGCCCCGCCGCGATCCGCAGCGTGTGCCCGACCGCGCTGCCGCTGTCGGCGCCGGCCAGGTTCCAGTACGTGTGATTGGTCAGGTTCAGCACGGTCGGCGCGTCCGTCGTCGCCCGGTATGCGATGCGCAGCGCCCCGTCCTCGTCCAGGGTGTACGCGGCCGAGACCGCCAGCCGCCCCGGGAAGCCCTCCTCGCCGTCCTCCGCGATCAGGGAGAGCTCCACACCGTCGGTGAGTTCCCGCGCCTCCCACACACGTCTGTCGAAGCCACGGGCCCCGCCGTGCACATGGTTGCGCCCCTCGTTCCGGGTCACCCGGTGGGTCTGCCCGTCGAGTACGAAGGAGCCGCGCGCGATCCGGTTCGCGTACCGCCCGACCAGCGCCCCGAAGTACGGACCGGAGGACTTCTCGTACGCCGTGAGATCCGGCAGCCCGAGCGCCACCGGTGCCCGTATGCCGTCCCGCCCGGGCACCTCGACCGACTGCACGACGCCGCCGTACGTCAGGACGCGTACGCGCGTACCGGCCCGTTCCAGCGTCCAGCGGTGGACGGCGGTGCCGTCCACGAGGGTGCCGAAGACTTCCGTACGTATCGCCGTGCTCAAACCCGTTTCCATGATCACGGACCTTAGACCACGTGGCTGTGCTACGCCGGGGGCCTCCGCGCCGTGACATTGCGGTACGCGATCTCCGCCAGCCGGGCCTGTCCGTTGCGCCCCGGATGGAACCAGTCCCACTGGCTGAGCTGCTTGCCGGTGAACCGGTAGCCGAAGACCGCACCGCCGTCGTACCGGCAGCGCAGATCCTTCGCGCACACGTCCCGCAGCACCTTGTTGTAGGCGACGACCCGCTTCTGCACCGAGGCGCGGCGTGCCACGGCCGCGGCACTCATGTCATCCGCCTGGCCCAGCATCGACCTGCAGATCCCCAGCTTCCAGATCTGCTTGCCCAGTGGGTTGCCGCGCCCCGTCGACCAGAGGCGCTTGAGATCCGGCACGCTCGACACGTAGACCTGCGTCTTCGGCGCCCTGCTGCGCAGCTGACGCATCGACGCCTTGAACGACGCCCGGAAGTCCGCCACCGGCGTCATCATCTCCGCCGAGTCCCGGCAGGCGTCATTGGCGCCGATCATCACCGTCACCAGATCCGGCTTCTGCTGCGCGGCAAGGGCCATCTGCTCCGGCAACTGGGCGATCCGGGCTCCCGTCTCGGCGTGGTTCCAGCTGTGCGCGGCCGCGCGCGAGGTGCCGAGCAGCCGCACCGCGAGGCTCCGGACCTCGCTGTCCGTGCCGGTCGCCCAGGACACTTCCGGGCAGTCGGTCAGCACCGAACAGGCATCGAACCCCCGTGTGATGGAGTCCCCGACGGCGGCGACCGACTCGGGACTGCGGTCCCAGACGGGGGCATGCACAGCGGAGGAGCGGTGCTTCGCGGCGGCCGTCCCCTTCGTCGTCCCGTCCTGCCCGGCGTCACAGCCGGTCAGCGCGGCCACGGCGATGACCGGAAGCACCGTCAGCACGGCGGCAGCGGTGCGCGAGCGGTGGCTTGCGAAACGATTCTGCATCCCTCGTGCCCTCCCGTTTATGCCCCCGGCAACTCCTCGTAGCCCCAGGCGGCAGGCCCGGGCGCCCTGCCGGGTGAATGCTGAGCGAATCATGGGACCGGGACCGACAGTACGTCACACCTGGGGCGCCGCCGCACGGTAGCTTTTCCCCGTCGAACCAGCGCCACGTTCCGCCATCCGGCTCCAATTGGGTGGTATCGGAAAATCACATCACGTCACATACTGTCCCTTTTCAGGATATTCACTCCCGATGCTGTTTACTGATGGCAACCTCGGGAGCCGGCCAGGAAGAGGCGGTACGGGCGCGAGGCCGCTGGGGAAGGCGAAGCTCGTCCCACACTGGAGGTCCCGGTGACGACACGTGGAGTTCTGTACGTTCACTCCGCACCGCGCGCGCTCTGCCCACATGTCGAATGGGCGGTGGCGGGTGTCCTCGGTGCGCGGGTCCAGCTCGACTGGATCAGACAGCCGGCCGCGCCCGGTACCTGGCGGTCCGAGTTCTCCTGGAAGGGCGCCGCGGGCGCCGCGTCGAAGCTTGCCTCCGCGCTGCGCGGCTGGGATCTGCTGCGTTTCGAAGTGACGGCGGAGCCGTGTGCCACGGCCGAGGGCGAGCGCTACAGCTCCACGCCCGAGCTGGGCATCTTCCACGCGGTCACCGGCATGCACGGCGACATCCTGGTGCCGGAGGACCGGCTGCGGGCTGCGCTGGCGCGGTCGGTGCGCGGGGAGACGGACCTGGAGGCGGAGATCGCCAAACTCCTCGGCAAGCCGTGGGACGACGAGTTGGAGTCCTTCCGGCACGCAGGCGAGGGCGCCCCGGTCCGCTGGCTCCACCAGGTGGTGTGAGGGGCGCCTGCGGTGAGGGGCGCCTGCGGGCGGGCCTGTTCCCCCAGCCGCTCCTTCCCGAACCGGGACCACGCGCCTCGAACGCCGGCGAGGCCGAGAACCAAGCGGACGAAGCCCGCCTCCCCGGTCGAGCGGGGAGGCGGGCTTCGTCGTACAGCCTGGGCGGTGGGGATCAGACGCTGCGGAACGCCAGCACCACGTTGTGCCCCCCGAACCCGAACGAGTTGTTGATCGCAGCGATCGATCCCTCCGGCAGCGGCCGCGGCTCATCGCGCACGATGTCAGCCTCCACCGCTTCGTCGAGGTTCTCCACGTTGATCGTCGGCGGAGCCATCCGGTGGTGCAGCGCCAGAACCGTCGCGACGGTCTCGATGCCGCCCGCGCCACCGAGCAGGTGACCGGTCATCGACTTCGTCGCGGAGATCGCGACATGGTCGAGGTCGTCGCCCAGAACCTTGCGCAGAGCCTTCAGCTCCGCGACATCGCCCTGCGGCGTCGACGTGGCGTGCGCGTTGAGGTGCACGACCTCCGACGGCTTGAGATCCGTCTGGTCCAGCAGGTTCTGCATGGCGGCAGCGATCCCGCGACCGGTCGGCTCGGGCTGGGCGATGTGGTGGGCGTCCGCGGACAGGCCCTGGCCCAGCACCTCGCAGTAGACCTTGGCACCACGCGCGGCCGCGTGCTCCGCCGACTCCAGGACGACGACACCGGCACCCTCGCCGAGCACGAAGCCGTCACGGCCCGTGTCGTACGGACGCGACGCCTTCTGGGGCTCGTCGTTGTTCTTGGACATCGCCATCATGTTGGCGAACGCCGCGATCGGCAGTGGGTGGATGGCCGCTTCGGTGCCACCGGCGAGGACCACATCGGCACGGCCGGTGCGGATCATCTCGACGGCGTACCCGATGGCCTCGGCACCCGATGCACAGGCGGAGACCGGGGTGTGGACACCGGCCTGCGCGTTGACCTCCAGGCCGACGTTGGCGGCCGGGCCGTTGGGCATGAGCATGGGCACGGTGTGCGGGGAGACGCGGCGTACGCCCTTCTCCTTCAGCACGTCGTACTGGTCGAGCAGGGTGATCACGCCACCGATGCCGGAGGCGATGACCGAGCCGAGCCGCTCGGGCTGGATCGCGTCGTCCTCACCGGCCTTGCCGGTGAAGCCGGCGTCCGCCCATGCCTCGCGGGCCGCGATCAGCGCGAATTGCGCCGAGCGGTCCAGCTTGCGGGCGAGAGGGCGGGGCAGTACGTCGCCCGGGTCGACGGCCGCGAGGGCAGCGATCCGGACGGGCAGTTCGGCGAAACGTTCGCCCTCGAGAGGCTTGACGCCGGAACGACCGGCCATCAGACCTTCCCAGGTCGACGCGGAGTCGCCACCCAGCGGAGTGGTTGCGCCGATACCGGTGACGACCACGGTGCGATTGGTCGAGTTCACTGGAAAATCTTCTCCACGTGTAGAGGGTCGTGAATCAGCGGCGCCACCGCCGGGTGGCGACACACGAGCCGGCTGGATCAGGCCTGGTGCTTCAGGATGTAGTCGGCAGCGTCGCCGACCGTCTTGAGGTTCTTGACGTCCTCGTCGGGGATCTTCACGTCGAAGCGCTCTTCGGCGGCGACGACGACCTCGACCATGGACAGCGAGTCGACGTCCAGGTCGTCGGTGAAGGACTTGTCCAGCTGGACGTCCTCGACCGGGATACCGGCGATCTCGTTGACGATCTCGGCGAGACCGTTGACGATCTCTTCCTGGGTGGCGGCCATGTTGGCGCTCCTTCGATGTATTTCAGCAGGGTTCGGACGTCCGGACCGGAAGGTCCGGTGTGCCTAGGGGAGAGTAACGACCGTCGCGGCGTAGACGAGACCCGCCCCGAAGCCGATGACGAGCGCGGTGTCGCCGCTCTTCGCCTGACCGGTCGCCAGAAGCCGCTCCATAGCGAGCGGAATCGAGGCGGCGGAGGTGTTGCCGGTGGTCTCCACGTCGCGGGCGACCGTGACGTGTTCCGGCAGCTTCAGGGTCTTCACCATCGAATCGATGATCCGCATGTTGGCCTGGTGCGGGATGAAGACGTCCAGGTCTTCCGGAGCGATCCCGGCCGCGTCCAGCGCCTGCTGGGCGACCTTTGCCATCTCGAAGACGGCCCAGCGGAAGACCGCCTGGCCCTCCTGCGTGATGGCCGGGAACTTCTCGGGACGCTCGGCGTGGAACTCGTCCCACGCCACGGTCTGCTTGATCGTGTCGGACTTGTCGCCCTCGGAGCCCCAGACCGTCGGGCCTATGGCGGGCACATCGGAGGGGCCGACGATGACCGCGCCTGCGCCGTCGCCGAAGAGGAAGGCCGTTGCCCTGTCCTCCAGGTCGGTCAGGTCGCTGAGCCGCTCCACGCCGATGACCAGCACGTACTCGGCCGAGCCCTCGACGATCATGCCCTTGGCGAGGGTCAGGCCGTAGCCGAAGCCCGCGCAGCCGGCGGAGATGTCGAAGGCGGCGGGCCTGCCCGCGCCGACCTTGTGGGCGATCTCGGTCGCGACGGCCGGGGTCTGCTTGAAGTGCGAGACGGTGGAGACGATGACCCCGCCGATCTGCTCGGGCGTGATCCCGGCGTCGGCGATGGCCTTGCCGGCCGCCTCGACGGACATCGCAGCCACGGTCTCCTCCTCGGAGGCCCAGTGGCGGGTGGCGATGCCGGACCGGGAGCGGATCCACTCGTCGGACGAGTCGATCTTCTCGAGAATCACCTCGTTGGGCACGACACGGGTCGGGCGGTAGCCGCCGACACCCATGATCCGTGCGTACGCGGCGCCCTGGCTGGGCTTGATCTTCGACATGCTCTCGGGCTCCTTAGGCGTCTGCGTGCTCGGAAATGAGCGCGCGGGCCGCGTCGAGGTCGTCGGGGGTCTTCAGCGCGAGGGTCTGTACCCCGGGCAGTGCGCGCTTGGCGAGACCGGTGAGGGTCCCGCCCGGGCAGGCCTCGATGAGCGCGGTGACGCCCAGCGCCTTGAAGGTCTCCATGCACAGGTCCCAGCGGACCGGGTTGGCGACCTGGCCGACCAGCCGGGAGATGACCTCGTCGCCCGTGGCGACCGTCTTTCCATCGGCGTTCGAGACATATGTCACGGTCGGATCGGCGACCGTCAGCGCCGCGGCGGCCTCGCGGAGCCGGTCGACCGCAGGGGCCATGTGGTGCGTGTGGAAGGCGCCGGCGACTTTGAGGGGCACCACGCGGCGCACGCCCTCGGGCTTGTCCTCGATCAGCGCGGCGATCTGCGCGGCGGTGCCGGCGGCGACGATCTGTCCGCCCCCGTTGACGTTCGCCGGGGTCAGACCGAGCTTCTCCAGGTGAGGGACCGTCACCTCGGGCTCGCCGCCGAGCAGCGCGGCCATGCCGGTCTCGGTGATCGCGGCGGCATCGGCCATGGCGAGCCCACGGGTGCGTACGAGACGGAGCGCGGCCTCGTCGTCGAGAACGCCCGCGAGAGCTGCGGCGGTGATCTCACCGACGCTGTGACCTGCGACGACACCGGGCGACGCGTCAAGCGCGGCGGCGGACAGCAGACCCGCGGCGACCAGCAGCGGCTGTGCCACCGCGGTGTCGCGGATCTCGTCCGCGTCGGCCCGGGTGCCGTAGTGGGCAAGGTCGAGCCCGATGGCGTCGGACCATGCCGCGATGCGGTCGGTGGCACCGGGGAGGTCGAGCCAGGGAGTCAGGAAGCCGGGCGTCTGAGCGCCTTGGCCGGGAGCGACGAGTACGAGCACCCTCACACTCTCTCTTGTGAACGGTCCGGAACACCCGTGGGGACAGGGACGAAGAACCGTAGGGGGAATTGTTGATGTCCGACAAAAGTCTAGGACTGGGGATCTCTGTCGGCCAGACGCCCCAGAATCAGGGCGATGCGCAGAGTGAACGCGGAGCGGACATCAGAAGGCGACCACCCGGTGACGTCCGTCACACGTCGGAGCCGGTAGCGCACGGTGTTGGGGTGGACGAACAACATCCGGGCGGCGCCCTCCAGACTGCTCGCCTGTTCCAGATACACGCTCAGCGTTTCCAGCAGCGCGGAGCCCGCCTCTTCGAGTGGTCTGTAGATCTCCTCCACCAGTTGGTCACGCGCGGCAGGGTCGCCCGCCATGGCGCGCTCCGGCAGCAGATCGTCGGCCAGGACCGGCCGCGGGGCGTCCTGCCAGGCGCTGCACGCCTTGAGCCCGGCGGCGGCGGCCTGCGCGGACCGGGTGGCCGCAAGGAGGTCCGACACCACCGGTCCGGCCACGACGGGACCGGCCGCGTACGGGCCGATCAGGGCCTTCGCGACATGCAGTGGGTTGTCGCTGCCGCCCGCGATGACGACCAGCCGGTTGCCGAGCACCCCGGTCAGCACCTGGAGCTTGGCGTGCCGGGCGGCCCGCCGGATCGCCTCGACGGTCAGTTCGCTGTCGCCGTCGGGGGCCGTGCCGAGGACCACACAGACATGTTCGGGGGAGTTCCAGCCGAGTGCGGCGGCCCGCGACACGGCGCCCTCGTCGGCCTCGCCGGACAACACCGCGTTCACCACGAGTGATTCGAGCCGGGCATCCCAGGCGCCGCGCGCCTCGGCGGCCTGCGCGTACACCTGCGCGGTCGCGAAGGCGATCTCCCGCGCGTAGACGAGCAGCGCCTCGCGCAGCACCGACTCGTCGCCGGGCGCGGCGACCTCCTCGATCGCGGCCTCCATCACCTCGATCGTCGTCCGCACCATCTCGACGGTCTGGCGCAGCGTGATCGCCCGGGTCAGCTCGCGCGGGGCCGTACCGAACACATCGGTGGAGATGGCCTGCGGGGTCTCCGGGTGGCGGAACCACTCGGTGAAGGCGGCGATTCCGGCCTGGGCCACCAGGCCGATCCAGGACCGGTTCTCCGGTGGCATCGCCCGGTACCACGGCAGCGACTCGTCCATGCGGGCGATCGCGTTCGCGGCCAGCCGGCCGGAGGACTGCTCCAGTCGCTTCAGGGTCGCGGCATGCAGGTGGGCGTCATTCGCAGCGGGCTGCTCAGGATCGGATCGGGGCACGAACACAAGACTGCCTTATCGGACCACGGGCACGGAGGGCCGGGGCGGCCGCGGGTCGTACTGCCGAGTAGCGGACGGCCGGTTTCCGACCGGGACACGGCCGGTCCCGGACCGGGATTCGGCCGTGTCCCGACCGGGACACAGGGGCGCCCGGCCGGGCTACCGTGGACCCGTGATTTCGGTACAGCGCGCGGACGACCGGTATACGGGCGGCGACGGGGCCGCGGGCATCCTGTCCCGGCACGCCTTCTCCTTCGGCTCCTTCTACGACCCGGACAACCTGCGCTTCGGCGCGATCCTGGCCTGCAACGAGGAGCGGCTGGCGCCCGGTGCGGGCTTCGACGAACACCCGCACAGCCACACGGAGATCGTCACCTGGGTCGTCGAGGGCGAGCTGACCCACCGTGACTCGGCCGGTCACGCCACGGTCGTACGGGCCGGGGACGTCCAGCACCTCAGCTCGGCGGCCGGGGTACGCCACGTCGAGCGCAACGACGGGGACATACCGCTGACGTTTCTTCAGATGTGGCTGGCGCCGCTCGAACCGGGCGGCGAACCCTCGTACACGACCGTCCCCGGCATCGCCGACTCCACCCCGTACGCCCTCCCGGAAGCCGGAGCGATGCTGCATGTGCGCAGGCTGGCCGCCGGGGAGCGCACGGCGGTGCCGGACGCGGCGCGGGCGTATGTGCACGTGATCGGCGGCGAGGTGCGGCTCGACGGCGAGACGCTCGGTCCGGGGGACGCGGCGCGGATCACCGGGGCGGTGGGGCTGGAGCTGGTGGCCGAGGTGCCGGCGCAGGTGCTGGTGTGGGAGTTGTCGGGCTGAGCGAGACCTCGGCCGGAGCCGGCTGAGGGCACTACCCCGCTGAACGTACGAGCTCCGCGAGCACCGCGTCCGTGAACGGCGGCCAGACCTCGGCCGCCCACGGGCCGAAGGCCCGGTCGGTCAGGGCGATGCACGCCGCACCCGCGGCCGGATCGATCCACAGGAACGTTCCCGACTGTCCGAAATGCCCGAAGGTCGCGGGTGACGAGGAACCGCCCGTCCAGTGCGGCGACTTGTGGTCCCGGATCTCGAAGCCGAGCCCCCAGTCGTTGGGGTTCTGGTGGCCGTAACCCGGCAGGACGCCCTTCAGGCCGGGGTGTACGACGGTCCGCGCGGCCAGCACCGTACGCGGATCGAGCAGCCGCGGGGCCTGCACCTCCGCCGCGAACCGCACCAGGTCGTCGACGGTCGAGACGCCGTCCCGGGCGGGCGAGCCGTCCATCGTCGTCGACGCCATGCCCAGCGGCTCCAGGACCGCCTGGCGCACATACTCGGGGAACGGGATGTCGGTGGCCTTGGAGATGTGGTCGCCGAGCACCTCGAACCCCGCGTTGGAGTAGAGCCGCCGGGTTCCGGGAGCGGCCGTCACCCGGTGTTCGTCGAAGGCGAGCCCGCTGGTGTGCGCGAGCAGATGCCGGACCGTGGAACCCTCGGGTCCGGCCGGTTCGTCGAGCTCCACCGCGCCTTCCTCGTACGCCACGAGCGCGGCATAGGCGGCGATCGGCTTGGTGACGGAGGCGAGCGGGAAACGGTGCGCGGTCGGCCCGTGACTGCCGACGACAGTGCCGTCCGCTCGTACGACGGCGGCCGCCGCGGTGGGGACGGGCCAGTTCTCGATCATCGCCAGGCTCTGCATGACTACGAGACTAAGACCTGCCGCCGAACACCCGTCATCCGGCCGGTGGCCGGAAAACCTGTTGCTGATGGCGCTTGCTTCGAGTGCACTCCAAGGTTCTAGCGTGGAGGTCATGACGGTGATGGAGAGCACTACCGCGACGACCGACGCCTGTGCATCGGCTCCACGGGCGCATCCACGCCCCGAGGGCCAGGACCGCTACACCATCAGCGAGGTCGCAGCCTTCACCGGGCTCACCGCACACACTCTGCGCTGGTACGAGCGGATCGGCCTGATGCCGCACGTCGACCGGTCGCACACCGGCCAGCGCCGGTTCACCAATCGCGATCTGGACTGGCTTGCTTTCGTGGGCAAGCTGCGGCTGACCGGGATGCCGGTCGCCCACATGGTCAGGTACGCGGAGCTGCTGCGCGAGGGCGAGCACACCTTCGAGGAGCGGCAGGAGCTGCTGGAGGCGACCCGCCGCGATGTGAAGACGCGGATCGCGGAGCTCCAGGACACCCTCGCCGTCCTCGATTACAAGATCGACTTTTATGCGGGCGCCCGGCGGGCGTCGGAAAGGCCTTGAACCTGATGACCGACAACAAGATCGCAACTGTGGAGCTCGGCAACGGCGGCCCGCAGGTGGGCGTCCAGGGACTCGGCTGCATGGGCATGAGCGAGTTCTACGGGGACACCGACGAAGCGGCCGCCCGGGACACCCTGGAGGCCGCACTGGAGGCGGGCGTCACGCTCTTCGACACCGCGGACATCTACGGCAGCGGTGCCAACGAGACGTTCCTCGCCCCGTTCGTCGGGGCGCACCGGGACGAGATCACGCTCGCCACGAAGTTCGCCATCGAGCGCAAGGACGACGACCCGCAGTACCGGGCGGTGCGCAACGACCCCGCGTACATCCGCCAGGCCGTCGAGGACAGCCTGCGCCGACTGAACACCGACGTCATCGACCTGTACTACATGCACCGTCGCGACCCCTCCGTGCCGCTGGCCGAGTCCGTCGGCGCGATGGCCGAGCTCGTGCAGCAGGGCAAGGTCAAGCAGCTCGGGCTGAGCGAGGTGACCGGCGCGGAGCTGCGTGAGGCGTACGCGGTGCACCCGATCGCCGCCCTGCAGTCGGAGTGGTCGCTCTTCAGCCGGGACGTCGAGCGCAGCGCCGTGGCCGCGGCGGTCGAACTCGGGGTCACCTTCGTGCCCTACTCGCCGCTCGGCCGCGGCTTCCTGACCGGGGCGTTCGCCGACGCCGCCAAGGACCTGTCCAAGGGCGACTTCCGTCGGTACCAGCCCCGCTTCACCGGCGACAACGCGAAGACGAACGCCGCCCTCCTGGAACCCGTCCACAAGATCGCGGCGGCGCACGGGGCGACGGCCGCGCAGGTGGCGCTCGCCTGGGTGCAGCAGCGCGCCGAGGTGCACGGTCTGACCGTGGTTCCGATCCCCGGCACCCGCAGGCGCAGCCGGCTGCTGGAGAACGTCGGGGCGACCCGGCTCACCCTCACGCCGGAGGAACTGGCCGTGCTGGAGCCGGTCGCCGGCCAGGTGGCGGGCGACCGCTACCCGGACATGAGCTCGACATCGGCGGCGCGCGAGTAGCCGTTTCCGGAGGTCCGGAGCGGCCCTGGACCCGTTCTCTCCGTAAGTGCCGGACGGGCTGGTCTTCTCCCGTCCGTCCGGCTACAGCTCCGCGAGCAGCTGGGCCTTCTTGGCCCTGAACTCGTCGTCCGTCACCAGACCCGCCTGGTGCAGCTCCCCGAGATGCCGGATCCGCTCGGCGATGTCCGCCGGATCACGCCGCACCGCACTCGCCGGCACGGCGACGGGCGTGGACTGTTTCCTGCGCACGGACTCCAGTACGGCGGCGGCGAACGGCAGCGACTCGTGCACCGGGCCGTAGCCGAGCCCGAAGATCACCGCGGCCGGGTCCTGGTCGGCCTGGGTGGGCCGTGGGGCCGGCGCCTGCGGACCGGGTGGCGCAGTGTCCGTACGGAGCACCGCCGCACCGTTGCCCGCAACGGGAGACAGGCCCGTGCCCGCCCCGGCGTCCGTGCTCCGAGCGCCCCGTGGCACCAGCCGCAGATAGCCGTCGAAGGCTTCCGGCGAGCGCCACTCGACCCCGCTCAGCTCGCCGACCGGGAACGTCTGGTCGCCCGCCTTCCACTTCGCCGTGGAGGCACCCGTCCAGAACCACCGGAAGGAGATCCGGTGCCCGTCGAAGCTGGCCCTGCCGTCGTACGCCTTGAAGTGCATCGGCGCCTCGGGGGCCGCGACCAGGAACCTTTCGGCGGGCTCCGCCGCGCCCGGGCCGAGCAGCGCGCGCAGCTCGTCCGCGTAGTACTCGGCGAGCGTCTCGCGTTCTGCGGGCAGCACCAGCCGGTACGGATCGCTGCCGTCCTTCAGCTGCCCGGCCGCGGCCTCCAGCAGTGGATCGGCACCGGGTCTCGGCACCGCATGCAGAACCACCGTGCCTCGCTTGCCCGGGGTCAGTGTCACCGACGACAACGCCGCGTGCGGGATGCGGCGTTCACGCAGGCTCTGAAAGAGCTTCGGCGTGCGGATTCCCCGTTCGAAGCGGATGAGCACGGAGTCGGTGTCGAACTCCCAGGTGGCATGAATTCCGGCCAGCACATCACCCATGTGCCTCATCGTATGCGGCACTCGTCCGCACGTCCCCCCTCCGAGCGGACCGCAATTCACCGGCGGTTGCGGTGCTCTACGCGCGTCAGACGACCTCGCTGCCGGAAATTCCGTCGCGACAGGCGCTGTCGGCGCTCGCACAGGTCACCGAACCGTATGCACCGACGCCGATGGCGGCGAAGTTGCTGAGGCTCTCGGTGCCCGGCTCGAAGTAGCCGCTGTGTCCGATCGCGTCGCCCGCCGAGAGGATGCGCGCACCGAAGCCGCGGTCCACCGGATCCGCGCCGTGGCCGAGCCCGCCGACCTCCATGTTCGGCACGTCCTGGATCCAGTCGTCGCGGTCCCGCATCGCCCAGACATCGGCCGTGGTGTGGAGCTGCGCGGCGTTCTTCGCCCGCATGCCGGGGCTGCCCGCGACCGCGATGTCGGCGACTCTGGACGGCAGTTCGTTGGCGGCGACACCGCACAGCACGGAGCCGTAGCTGTGGCAGAACAACGAGATCTTCGACGTGCCGGGCAGGGCGTCGACCAGCGCGGTGAGCCGGACGGCCCCGCGCCGGGCGAGGTTCCCCAGGGCCGCGTCCATCCCGATGCCGGCGGGCGCGGTGTAGTCGGCCCAGGCGATGACGGCGGTCCGGGTGCCGGGGCTCGCGGCGCGCTCCGCCGCGTACAGCGACTTCGCCATGCCGACGGGTGCGGCGTTGACCTTGGGCCCGGTCCGCTCCAGCGTCAGCAGGCTGGTGTCGACACCGGGCACGACCAGCGAGACCCGCTCGGCCTTGTCGAGGTCGCCGAACACCTCGGCGGCGTGGCCCTTCCCGGACGGGTCGAAGGCCAGGAAGTGCCGGCCGTGGGCAAGCATCGACCGGAAGCGCTCCATCCGACGGAGCGCGTCGCTGCGGCCGTCGGGGGAGAGCCGGACGTCGTGCATGCGCTGCTGCTCGACCGCCCGCGCCTGCACCAGGGCCCGCCGGTTGGCGTGGTAGCGCAGGGTGACCGGGGCGCCGTTCAGATTGCCGACGACCAAGGGGTACTTGTCGGCGAGAGCGGTGCGCTGCGCGGCGGTGAGCGAGGCGAAGAAATGGGCCAGCCGGTACGGGGATGCATCGACGTCCGGCAGGGGGTGACCCGCTATCCGGCCCCGCGCCCAGGAGGTGAGTGCGATGTCGCGTGGCTCGTCGGAGCGTTGGTGACGTACGGCGGTCCAGCCTGTGGTCGCCAGCATCACAAACACGACCGCGACGGCGAGAAGTGCGCGCCATGCGGTGAGCGTGGGGGAGGAGTCGAAGGAAGTCACTGCCGCCCACATTAGGAGACGCGCGACGGCAGCTGTGAAGCGGGTGACGCACGTCACCCGCCGATGGGGAATTGGAGGGGCGCTTCCTTACGCTCCGTGGCCGCGTCGCGCACGCTCCGGCGAACTCCCACGCCTCGCGGACGCCGCATGTGGCAGTCGTGGCACGGCTGTTGTGAAGTCCGTCATCTTCCTCTTTGAGGTATTCGGCACATCGGGGTGCGGAACTACCCCGTGGAGGTGTGAGGTGTCTCGGCCGTCCGTTCGACCGGTGTGCGCCAGTTCCCCGCGAGCGCCGCTCCGAGATGGTCCAGGTAGGTCTCGGTCAGCGTCCGCAGCGAGTCGACGCTGGTCTCCCGCCCCTGCCCCCACAGCTGCCCGGTCACCCGCATCACCCCCGAGAATGCGGCGACGGCGACCCGCGGCCGCGGGTCCGTCTCGATGTCGAGACCCTCGCGCGCGGCGATCACCTCGGCGATCTGGTTCTCCAGATCGATGCTGCGGCGCAGATGGGCCGCGAGCAGGGAGGGGGTCGACTCGATCATCCGGTACGTACGCATGTGGAGTTCGACCGTGACGAGTTCCTCGATCGCCTCGCCGATGCTGTCCCAGGCGCACAGCACCGCGCTGCGCATGGCTTCGAACGGGCTTTCCGCGGCAGGTCGTTGGCGCAGCTCCGAGAGGAAACGCGACTCCACCATCTCCTGGACGGCGAAGGTGGTCTCCTCCTTGCTGGCGAAGTAGCGGAAGAAGGTGCGCTGGGAGACGTCGACGGCGTCGACGATCTCGTCGACGGTGGTCTCCTCGTACCCCTGGGTGGTGAAGAGCTCGAGAGCGGCATGCAGCAAGGCGTCCCGGGTGCGTCGCTTCTTGCGCTCGCGCAGCCCGGTCGGATGCTCCACGGCTCGCTGCCCGTCGGTCACTGAACTGGTCCTCTTTCTGGTATTTTGTCCAACTCGGTGAACCTGTGAGCTACGAGACAGTTACCGACTTGTGAAATGGTTTGTCAACTGTCAGCGACTGACACTAATCTCCCGGGCATGACTAGTCAGACCACCGTAGAAAAGGCGTCGCGGGAGCCGCAGGACACCCTCGCTCCCGCCCCGGCCAAGGGGCTGCGCGGCCACCCCTGGCTGACGCTCTTCTCCGTGGCCATCGGCGTGATGATGGTCGCGCTCGACGGCACGATCGTCGCGATCGCCAACCCCGCCATCCAGCAGGACCTGGGCGCCTCGCTCGCCCAGGTCCAGTGGATCACCAATGGCTACATGCTCGCACTCGCGGTCTCCCTGATCACCGCGGGCAAGCTCGGTGACCGGTTCGGCCACCGCCAGACCTTCCTGATCGGGGTCGTGGGCTTCGCCGCGGCCTCGGGGGCCATCGGCCTCTCCGACAGCGTGGCCCTGGTGATCACGTTCCGGGTGCTGCAGGGCCTCTTCGGCGCCCTGCTGATGCCGGCCGCGCTCGGCCTGCTGCGCGCCACTTTCCCGGCCGAGAAGCTGAACATGGCGATCGGTATCTGGGGCATGGTCATCGGTGCCTCGACCGCGGGCGGCCCGATCCTCGGCGGTGTGCTCGTCGAGCACGTCAGCTGGCAGTCCGTCTTCTTCATCAACGTGCCGGTCGGTGTGATCGCACTCCTGCTCGGCGTGGTGATCCTCAAGGACCACCGGGCCGAGAACGCCCCGCGCTCCTTCGACATCGGCGGCATCGTGCTGCTGTCGCAGGCGATGTTCTGCCTGATCTGGGCCCTCATCAAGGGTGCCGAGTGGGGCTGGGGCGACTTCAAGACGGTCGCCTTCCTGGTGGCCGCCGTGGGCCTGTTCGCGGTGTTCGCCTTCTCGCAGAAGAACGTCAGGGAACCGCTGATCCCGCTGGCGATGTTCCGCTCGGTGCCGCTGTCCGCGGGTGTGGTCCTGATGGTGCTGATGGCATTCGCCTTCCTGGGCGGACTGTTCTTCGTCACCTTCTACCTGCAGAACGTGCACGGCATGAAGGCCGTCGACGCGGGTCTGCACCTGCTGCCGCTGACCGGCATGATGATCGTCGGCTCCCCGCTCGCGGGCGTGCTGATCACCAAGTTCGGCCCGCGCGTCCCGCTCGTCGGCGGCATGGTGTGCACCGCGGTCGCCATGTTCGGGATGTCGCAGCTGGACACCGGCACCGGCACGGCGACGATGTCCATCTGGTTCGGTCTGCTCGGCCTCGGCCTCGCCCCGGTGATGGTCGGCGCCACCGAGGTCATCGTGGGCAACGCCCCGATGGAGCTCTCCGGTGTCGCGGGCGGTCTGCAGCAGGCCTCCATGCAGGTCGGCGGCAGTCTCGGTACGGCGGTGCTGGGCGCGGTCATGGCCTCCCAGGTCGACTCCCACCTCGCCGGCAACTGGGCGGACGCGAAGCTTCCACCGCTCTCGCCCCAGCAGCTGGACCAGGCGTCCTCGGCCGTCGAGGTCGGCATTCCGCCGGTGGGATCCGGCGTGCCCGCGCCGGTCGTGGAGAAGATCACGAGCGTCGCACATGACACGTTCGTGTCCGGCATGAGCACCGCGTTCATGGTCGCCGGCATCGTCGCGGTGGTCGCGGCGCTGGTCGCCACGCTCACCAAGCGCGGTGAGAACGCCGAGGCAGGCGCGGGCGCAGGCCACATCTGACCCCGCTGCCGGTCCTCGCCGGCCCATCGCGCCGATGACGCCCGAGCGTCAACACAGCGCATACGACAGCCCCGCCGGACCTCTCCGGCGGGGCTGTCGCCTATCCGGGTGGTGTGGTCCGGAGCCCCTTCCGGTGAAGCTGCCCCGCAGGTCAGGGTGCGTGCAACTGATCCGCACCACCACGGGGGTTGATTGATATGCGTACGACCGTTGTTGCCGCCGTACTGACCGCCACCGCCCTGATCCCGCCGGCCGTTTCGGCGTCACAGACCGCACCGGCCGCGCACGCGGCGCCGGTCCGCCTCGGGACATGCGAGAGCGGTCAGCTCTGCTTCTGGGCGAAGCCGGACTTCACCGGCGCCCGGCAGATCCATGAACTGTCCGGCACCGACATCGAGAGCTGTGTCCCGCTGCCGCCGGGCAGCAAGGCCCAGGCGCTCGCCAACCGCACCGGCCGTCCCGTCACCACCTACCAGTCCGCGGAGTGCGCCGAGACCGGCGAGTTCGAGACGTATCCGGGCAGCGGGACCTGGGTGCCGCAGTCCCCGTACCAGGTCAGGGCATTCAAGATCTGGGAGAACTGACCGCAGAGCCGAACGGGGAACCGACCGGAGAATGCCGAAGGGCGGCGGACCGAGAGGTCCGCCGCCCTTCGACTCGGCTCGTCCGCCGGTCGTGCCTACGCGTCGCCGCCGGCCGCGCCGGGCTCGGCCGCGGCCACATCCAGGAGCTCGTACCGGTCGATCGCCGTCTTCAGCACCGAACGGTCGATCCGGCCCTCCTTTGCGAGCTCGGTGAGCACCGCGAGGACGATCGACTGCGCGTCGATGTGGAAGAACCGGCGGGCCGCGCCACGGGTGTCGGCGAAGCCGAAGCCGTCCGCACCCAGCGACTGGTACGCGCCCGGCACCCAGCGTGCGATCTGGTCCGGCACCGAACGCATCCAGTCCGAGACCGCCACGAACGGGCCCTCGGAGCCGGAGAGCTTCTGCGTGACGTACGGGACACGCAGCTCCTCCTCCGGGTGCAGCAGGTTGTACTGCTCCACCTCCACGGCCTCGCGGCGCAGCTCGTTCCAGGAGGTCGCCGACCAGACGTCCGCCTTGACGCTCCACTCGTCGGCGAGGATCTGCTGCGCCTCGACCGCCCACGGGACCGCCACACCGGACGCCATGATCTGGGCCGGGATCATGCCCCGCTCGCCGCTCTTGAAGCGGTAGACACCCTTGAGGATGCCCTCGACGTCCACGTTCTCCGGTTCGGCGGGGTGCTGGATCGGCTCGTTGTAGACGGTGAGGTAGTAGAAGACGTCCTCGCTGTTCTCGCCGTACATCCGGCGCAGACCGTCCTTGACGATGTGCGCGATCTCGTACCCGAAGGCCGGGTCGTACGCGACGCAGCCCGGGTTCGTCGAGGCGAGCAGCTGCGAGTGGCCGTCCGCGTGCTGCAGACCCTCACCGGTCAGCGTCGTGCGGCCCGCGGTCGCACCCAGTACGAAGCCGCGCGCGAGCTGGTCGGCCATCTGCCAGAACTGGTCACCGGTGCGCTGGAAACCGAACATCGAGTAGAAGACGTACACCGGGATCAGCGGCTCGCCGTGCGTGGCGTACGCCGAACCCGCGGCGATCAGCGACGCCGTGCAGCCGGCCTCGGAGATGCCGTCGTGCAGCATCTGACCGGTCGGCGACTCCTTGTACGCGAGCAACAGATCGCGGTCCACCGCCTCGTACTGCTGCCCCAGCGGGTTGTAGATCTTCGCGCTC
Organism: Streptomyces sp. NPDC002206; assembly: GCF_053593595.1. Taxonomy (NCBI): domain Bacteria; kingdom Bacillati; phylum Actinomycetota; class Actinomycetes; order Kitasatosporales; family Streptomycetaceae; genus Streptomyces; species Streptomyces sp. NPDC002206. The sequence goes on along the minus strand of NZ_JBSFCW010000022.1, from coordinate 17,450 downwards.
GGGAAGAACGCGTCCATGCCGAAGGTGCGGTACTCGTCGGGCGCGATCAGCACGAAACGCTTGCCGATCTCCTTGTCCCGCATGAGGTCCTTCAGGATGCGGACGAACGCCATGGTCGTGGCGATCGACTGCTGGCCCGAACCCTTCTTCGCGGTCGCGTACGTCTTGTCCTCGGGGAGGACCAGAGGCTTCGCGCGCACCACACGGGTCGGCACATAGCCGCCCAGACCCTTGCGGCGGTCGTGCATGTACTGGATCTCTTCCGAGTCGCGGCCCGGGTGGTAGTACGGCGGGTAGCCCTCGTCCAGCTGCTTGTCCGTGATCGGGATGTGCAGCCGGTCGCGGAACCGCTTGAGGTCCTCGACCGTGAGCTTCTTCATCTGGTGGGTCGCGTTGCGGCCCTCGAAGTTCGGTCCGAGCGTCCAGCCCTTGACCGTCTGCGCGAGGATCACCGTCGGCTGGCCCTTGTGGGCCTTGGCCGCCGCGTACGCCGCGTAGACCTTCTTGTGGTCGTGTCCGCCGCGGCCCAGGTGCAGGATCTGGTCGTCGGTCATGTCCTTGACCATGTCGCGCAGCCGCGGGTCGTCCCCGAAGAAGTGCTCACGGATGTACGAGCCGGACTCGGTGGCGTACGTCTGGAACTGGCCGTCCGGCGTGGTGTTCAGCTTGTTGACCAGGATGCCCGTGCGGTCCTGCGCCAGCAGCGGGTCCCAGGAGCGGTCCCAGACCAGCTTGATGACATTCCAGCCGGCACCGCGGAACTGCGACTCCAGTTCCTGGATGATCTTGCCGTTGCCGCGCACCGGGCCGTCGAGGCGCTGCAGGTTGCAGTTGACCACGAAGGTCAGGTTGTCCAGGCCCTCACGGGCGGCGATGGAGAGCTGGCCGAGCGACTCGGGCTCGTCCATCTCGCCGTCACCGAGGTAGGCCCAGACGTGCGACTGGGAGGTGTCGGCGATGCCGCGCGCCTCCATGTACCGGTTCATCCGGGCCTGGTAGATCGCGCCCAGCGGACCGAGGCCCATCGAGACGGTCGGGAACTCCCAGAAGTCCGGCATCAGCCGCGGGTGCGGGTAGCTGGACAGGCCGTTCGGCGCCTTCGACTTCTCCTGGCGGAAGGCGTCGAGCTGCGCCTCGCTCAGCCGGTCGAGGAGGAACGCGCGGGCGTAGATACCGGGGGAGGCGTGCCCCTGGAAGAAGATCTGGTCGCCGCCGAGGCCGTCGTCCTTGCCCCGGAAGAAGTGGTTGAAGCCCACGTCGTACAGCGAGGCGGAGGAGGCGAACGTGGCGATGTGGCCGCCGACGCCGATCCCCGGGCGCTGGGCGCGCGACACCATCACGGCCGCGTTCCAGCGCGTCGCGTTGAGGACCTTGCGCTCGATCTCCTCGTCGCCGGGGAAGAACGGCTCGTCCTTCGTGGCGATCGTGTTCACGTAGTCCGTGCTGCGCATCTCCGGCACGGCGACACGCTTCTCGCGCGCGCGCTCGATGAGCCGGAGCATCAGATAGCGGGCCCGCTCACGGCCGCGCTCGTCGACGGCGGCGTCGAGGGAGTCGAGCCATTCCTGGGTCTCTTCGGGATCGAAGTCCGGGACCTGGCTCGGAAGGCCGCCAATGATGATCGGGTTGCGATCGGATCCGGAAGCCACGCTGTTCCTTCGCTGTTCGGTGGTGCTCTACGGGGCCTGATAACGGGAGGCATGCCCCCGGGATGTATGCATGTACGTCATCACCATCGTGTACCGCGAGGACGCAAACGTCATCTCTACCCAGGGGTAACCGTCAGGTTGTGAGACATCACGTCCGGTACGCGAGGACGGTGCGGCAGACGGGTGGGACCAAACCGCAACCATACGCCCAACCCGTCCAAGCGTTCCCAAAGGCTGTTCGACACCGATTGGCGGACCGAAACGGCATAAGCTGTTCAAGGACGTAATGCTGTTCAAGCACGTAAAGGGTGCGGACGGCAGCGCCGGGCCCCGCAAGGGACATGCCGATCGTGCGGCGACGTGGCAGGGAACGTCACCGTTTAGGCGGTCTCGCACGCTGGGTACTTGCGCGATCCGCCGCGCCCGTGTGGACTACGGCCAACGCCCCGCGCACGCGCGTGGCTGAAGCATTTTCCGAAACATGATCAGGAGGCAACCCGTGAGCGCGACCGCGGACCACGCGGAGGAACGGACCAACTCGGCTGCACGGCTGGGGTTCGAGCCCGGACAGGTGGTCCAGGAGATCGGCTACGACGACGACGTCGAGCAGGAGCTCCGTGAGGGCATTGAGGCCACTACCGGCCAGGAACTCGTCGATGAGGACTACGACGACGTCGCTGACGTCGTTCTGCTCTGGTTCCGCGACGAGGACGGCGACCTTACGGACGCGCTGGTGGATGCCATTGGTCTGATCGAGGACGGCGGTGCGGTCTGGCTGATGACGCCGAAGACCGGCCGCGAGGGATACGTCGAACCGAGCGACATCAACGAGGCTGCACAGACAGCCGGTCTTTCCCAGACCAAGAGCATCAATGCGGGCAAGGACTGGACGGGCAGCCGTCTTGTCACCCCGAAGTCGGCCAAAGCCAAGCGCTGAACCGCACTCACCACGAGGCCCCCGCCGGTCGTGCACCGGCGGGGGCCTTCGTATGCCCGGGAGCGGGCCCGCAGGCACCGGTACGTGGGCGGCGCGTGGCCCGCCCAGGTCCCTGCGGGAGGGCTCTGCGTAGGGTGGGAGTCCACCCGGACAGCCCAGCCCGGTGAAGCAGTGAAGGGACGCGTATCCATGGCGATCGAGGTCGGCACCAAGGCCCCGGATTTCGAGCTCAAGGACAATCACGGCCGGACCGTGAAGCTCTCCGACTTCCGCGGCGAGAAGAACGTGGTCCTGCTGTTCTACCCGTTCGCCTTCACCGGCGTGTGCACGGGTGAGCTCTGCGCCCTCCGCGACGAGCTGCCGAAGTTCGAGAACGACGACACGCAGCTCCTCGCCGTCTCCAACGACTCCATCCACACCCTCCGTGTCTTCGCCGAGCAGGAGGGCCTCGAGTACCCGCTGGTCTCGGACTTCTGGCCGCACGGCGAGACCTCGCGGGCCTACGGCGTCTTCGACGAGGAGAAGGGCTGTGCGGTGCGCGGCACCTTCATCATCGACAAGGAGGGCGTGGTGCGCTGGACCGTCGTCAACGGCCTGCCCGACGCGCGCGACCTCAACGACTACATCAAGGCCCTCGACGCGATCTGATCCGGATCCGGCGGGTCTTCCGGCGACGATCCGGGCGATCTCCCGGCCTCCCGGCCAAAAGCCTGTTTTGGCCGGGAACCGGTCACTAGGATCCACTCGTTGATCCGATGCCAACGCACGATGGAGGCGCCGGCACCTGTCGGCCTCTAATGAAACCAATGGGAGGACTCGTGGGAGTCAGCCTCAGCAAGGGCGGCAACGTCTCGCTGACCAAGGCCGCGCCCAACCTGACCGCGGTCATCGTCGGTCTCGGCTGGGATGCCCGTACCACCACCGGCGGAGATTTCGACCTCGACGCCAGCGCCCTGCTGACGAACGTGGCGGGCAAGGTCGGCAACGACGGGAATTTCGTCTTCTTCAACAACCTCAAGAGCCCCGACGGCTCCGTCGAGCACACCGGTGACAACCTCACCGGTGAGGGCGAGGGCGACGACGAGGTCATCAAGGTGAACCTGGCCGGCGTTCCGGCCGATGTCGACAAGATCGTCTTCCCGGTCTCGATCTATGAGGCCGAGTCCCGCCAGCAGAGCTTCGGCCAGGTGCGCAACGCGTACATCCGCGTGGTCAACCAGGCCGACAACAGCGAGCTCGCGCGGTACGACCTGAGCGAGGACGCCTCGACGGAGACCGCCATGGTCTTCGGCGAGTTGTACCGCAACGGTGCGGAGTGGAAGTTCCGTGCCATCGGTCAGGGTTACGCCTCGGGCCTGCGCGGCATCGCGCAGGACTTCGGCGTCAACGTCTGAGCACGGCCCAGAAGGCGTGACCGGGCGGCGCCTGCGAAGGCACTGCCCGGGCCACGTCCAGCACGTCCCCGTCCGGCGCCGCACCCAGTGCGGCGCCGGACGCGCACAACAGACGGTCCGTCGACGGTCGGTTCATCGATAGACGGTCACTGACAGACGGTTCATCGACTCGGGGAGGACACACACCATGGGCGTCACGCTCGCCAAGGGAGGCAATGTCTCCCTCTCCAAGGCCGCACCCAACCTCACCCAGGTGCTCGTCGGCCTCGGCTGGGACGCGCGATCCACCACCGGAGCCGACTTCGACCTCGACGCCAGCGCGCTGCTGTGCCAGTCGGGCCGGGTGCTGGGCGACGAGTGGTTCGTCTTCTACAACAACCTCACGAGCCCCGACGGCTCCGTGGAGCACACGGGCGACAATCTCACCGGTGAGGGCGAGGGCGACGACGAGTCGGTCATCGTGAATCTCACCCAGGTGCCCGCCCACTGCGACAAGATCGTTTTCCCGGTCTCGATCCATGAGGCCGACAACCGCGGGCAGACTTTCGGCCAGGTCAGCAATGCGTTCATCCGTGTGGTGAACCAGGCGGACGGCCAGGAACTCGCGCGCTACGACCTCAGTGAGGACGCCTCGACGGAGACCGCGATGATCTTCGGCGAGCTCTACCGGTACAACGGCGAATGGAAGTTCCGTGCGGTGGGACAGGGGTACGCGTCGGGGCTGCGAGGCATCGCTCTAGACTTCGGGGTCAACGTTTCGTAAAGCCGCGCACGGCGCGGGGGAGCCCCGCACACACCCGGGGGAGACCCGTTACACACACGATGGGGTAGCCAGTGCTTCTGAAAACCTTCGGCTGGTCGTTCGCGATTACCGCGCTCGGCCTGGTCGCAGCGGTGTTCTACGGGGGGTGGGAGGCCCTCGGGGTGGTCGCGATCCTTTCCGTCCTGGAGATCTCGCTGTCCTTCGACAATGCGGTAGTCAACGCCGGAATCCTGAAGAAGATGAGTGCCTTCTGGCAGAAGATCTTCCTCACCGTCGGCATCCTCATCGCGGTCTTCGGTATGCGGCTGGTCTTCCCTGTCGTGATCGTGGCCATCACCGCCAAGTTGGGTCCCATCGAGGCGGTCGATCTCTCGTTCAACCAGCCCGACCGCTATCAGGAACTGGTCACGGACGCCCACCCGGCGATCGCCTCTTTCGGTGGCATGTTCCTGCTGATGATCTTCCTCGACTTCATCTTCGAGGAGCGTGACATCCAGTGGCTGCGCTGGATCGAGCGTCCGCTCGCCAAGCTCGGCAAGGTCGACATGCTGTCGGTCTGCATCGCGCTCGTCGTGCTGCTGATCTCGGCCATTACTTTCGCGACCCAGGCGCACCAGCACGGCGGCGGTCACGCGGACAAGGCGGAGACCGTTCTGCTCGCGGGTGTCGCGGGTCTGATCACGTACCTCATCGTCGGCGGCCTCTCCGGCTACTTCGAGAACAAGCTCGAGGAAGAGGAGGAGCGCGAGCACGAGGCCGAGGAAGAGGCCAGGAAGAGCGGCAAGAAGCTCTCCGCGGTGGTCCTCTCCGGCAAGGCCGCGTTCTTCATGTTCCTCTACCTCGAGGTCCTCGACGCGTCCTTCTCGTTCGACGGTGTCATCGGCGCCTTCGCCATCACCAACAACATCGTGCTGATGGCCCTCGGCCTTGGTATCGGCGCCATGTACGTCCGGTCGCTCACGGTCTACCTGGTCCGTCAGGGCACCCTCGACGACTACGTCTACCTGGAGCACGGCGCGCACTACGCCATCGGTGCGCTGTCCGTCATCCTGCTCGTCACCATCCAGTACCAGATCAACGAGATCATCACCGGCCTCGTCGGCGTGGTGCTGATCGCCTGGTCCTTCTGGTCCTCGGTCCGGCGCAACAAGGCGCTGGAGGCCGGAGGCGGCGACGCCAACTCGGGCTCCAAGGCGGAAGTCCCGTCCGGGGTGTGACCCGGTAGGGATTGAGGAACGCTCTCAGCGGGGCGGTCCGTACGGCGACGGTTCCCCGGGGACACCCGGAGCCGGCCCGGGGGCCGCCCCGCAGTGATGCGCACGGGGCCGGGCAGTACCGAGACGTGTGGGGGTTGGGGATGGCGTTCTGGGACGGCCTGTGGCCGAGGCGCGAAGCGCAGTTCGAGTCGGGCAACGCGGCGACCAATTCCATCGTGCTCTCCAAGCGGCACGCCACGGTCTCGCTGACCAAACAGGGCGCGCTGACCGGCAACCTCCGGGTCAATCTCTCCTGGCGGATGCGTACGTCCGACATCGAGGGCCGATCGCGGCAGAGCGGCCGGCTGCTGCGGCCGTTCAAGCTCTTCCAGCCCGATGTGGTCCAGGCGCACACCCAGGGCGTGGTCAACGTCGACCTGGACCTGGGCTGCATGTACGAGCTGAAGGACGGCACCAAGGGCGTCGTGCAGCCGCTGGGCAACCTGATCGGCGACCTGAACGGGCCGCCGTACATCAGGCTCAGCGGGGACGACCGCTTCGGGGCGCCGTCGGGGGAGACCGTGTACGTCAACCTCGATCAGCGGGACCAGATCAAGCGGCTGCTGTTCTTCGTCTACATCTACGACCAGACGCCGGCCTTCGACCGTACGCACGCCAAGGTGACGCTCTACCCGGGCAACGGGCCGCGGATCGAGATCGAGCTCGACGAGAGGGCCCCGCAGGCCCGCTCGTGCGCCGTGTTCACCGTCGAGAACGTCAAGGACGAGCTGATCGTGCGGCGCGAGGTGAAATTCGTCTACGGCTTCCAGTCGGAGCTGGACCGGCTGTACGGCTGGGGGATGCAGTGGGGCCGAGGCTACAAGTCACGGGCCTGAGGCCGGCTGTCCTCGACTCCCGGGCCTGAGACCCGAGTACCGGCCCCGAGTACCGGCTGAGACCGATTGCCGGTCCTCGGACCCGGCTCCGGCCCGCGGCGCCGGGCCGGTCAGGACCGGACGAACTGCGGGCCCTGCGGCGGCAGGACGAAATTCGGGTCCGGGGCGGGCTGCGCAGCCGCCGCGGGCTGCGGATAGCCGTACGCGGGCTGTACGGAGGCCGGCTGCGGGTAGCCATAGGCCGGCTGGGGAGCCGGGACGGGCGCTGCAACCGCTGTCGGCTGCGGGTAGCCGTACGCGGGCTGCTGGTGCTGGACCGTGGCCTGCGGGTCGGGGCCGGGCGCCGGGGCGGGGGGAAACACAGGGGCGGGCGGTGCGGCAGCCGGCCCGGTGACCGGCGCCGAGGCGGGCGAAGGGCTGGACGATGCGAACGCATCGGGCTCTGCCGCGGCCTCCGCCTCGTCGACCGAGATGCCGAACGCGGTCGCGAGACCCACCAGACCCGTCGGGTAGCCCTGGCCGACCGCCCTGAATTTCCAGCCATCGCCGCGCCGGTAGAGCTCACCGCAGATGATCGCGGTCTCCTCACCGGTCTCCGGCCGCACATCGAACACGGCGAGCGGATCCCCGCCCGCCGAGCCCGCGTCGTACAGCAGGATGCGCAGATCGCGGACCTGCTGGAAGGCCGCGCCGTCCGAGGACGCGGCGATGACCACCTGCTCGACGGAGGGGTCGAGCGCGCCCAGGTCGGCCTCGATGGTGTCGGTCAGCCCCTCGGCGACACTGCGCTTCGGCAGCCGTCGTACCAGGCCCGAGGGGTGCCTGGGCTGGTTGTAGAAGACGAAGTCCTCGTCGGAGCGCACACGGCCACCGGTGCCGAGAAGCAGGGCCGAAGCGTCCACATCGGGGACCCCTGCGCCCGGGGTCCAGCGCAGCACGGCCCGTACGGCCGTGGCATCGAGGGGGACGTTCGAGCCCTTCAGCATCGCGTGCGTCATGGCGGTCATCCTGCCTGCTGGCAGCCCGCGCAGACAACGCGGGGGTCGCAACCCATGTCTCGGCAGTGCGTCGGAACCACGCCCTCCGCGGCCTGTGGAACCGTCGGGAAATGGACGAGTTACCCGAAATTCATGCGCGCAGGGAACTGTCGACACCAGTCCGTACGTACTATTACCGGCCATACGTTGTCCGGCCGGTCAGGCAGTTCGGGGGAATCACATGCGTCATTTCGGGCACATCTCGCCCGCTGCGCGGAAGGGCCTGTTCCACCAGGAGCCGGCCGAATTCGATGCGGACTCGCCCGCCGGCATGCTTTCGGCTGCCCTGGGCGCCACCCTTTACTCCCCGGCCACCCGGCCGCGGCTGGCGGACGACATCATCAAACAGGCCGGGCGCGGTGTCGTCTCGATGGTGCTGTGCCTTGAGGATTCGATCGACGACTCCGAGGTGGCGGAGGCCGAGGAGAACCTGGTCAGGCAGTTCGCCGACCTCGCGGCGCGCGGCGTCGAGGTGCCGCTGCTCTTCATCCGGGTCCGTGAGCCGGAGCAGATAACGGACCTGGTGAACCGGCTCGGCAGCTCCGCCCGATTGTTGTCCGGTTTTGTACTTCCGAAGTTCACGGAAGAGCGTGGTGTGCCGTTTATGGAGGCACTCACCAAGGCCGAGACGGCCAGGAGCCAGCGGCTTTTCGCGATGCCCGTCCTCGAATCCCCGGAGCTGCTGCATCTGGAGTCCCGCAGCGCGACGCTGCAGGGAATCGCCCGTACCGTTGACAGGTACCGGGACCGGGTGCTCGCACTGCGGCTCGGGGTCACCGACTTCTGCTCGGCGTACGGACTGCGCAGGGCGCCCGACACGACGGCGTACGACGTGCAGCTCGTCGCCGCGGTCATCGCCGACGTGGTCAATGTGCTGGGCCGGGCGGACGGCACCGGCTTCACCATCACCGGCCCGGTGTGGGAGTACTTCCGGCTCCAGGAGCGCATGTTCAAGCCGCAGCTGCGCCGCAGCCCCTTCCTGGAGGGCCGGGCCGAGGAGCTGCGCACGGAGCTGATCGAGCACGACCTGGACGGGCTGCTGCGGGAGATCGAGCTCGACCGGGCCAACGGGCTGCTCGGCAAGACCTGCATCCACCCGACGCACGTCGCGCCCGTCCACGCACTGTCCGTGGTCAGCCACGAGGAGTTCAGTGATGCACAGGACATCCTGCGGCCGGAGCGGGGAGGCGGTGGAGTCATGCGCTCCGCGTACACGAACAAGATGAACGAAGTGAAGCCCCACCGGGCCTGGGCCGAGCGCACCCTGCTGCGGGCCGAGGTCTTCGGCGTGGCGAAGGAAGACGTCGGGTTCGTGGATCTGCTGGCCGCGGGCCTCGCGGAATGAGCGCGTCTCGATGAGCGAGCGCGCATCAAGGAAAGAGACGGCGAACGTGGTGTGGTCGGGTAGCTGGGTGGCGGAGCGACTGGGCGTCGAGCTCGTCGGCAACGGGGTGCCCGGAGGCGACGGGGAGCTCCGGGAGCTGTTGGGCCTCGCTCTGCGCCGCAACCCCAAGCGGGCCCATCTGCTCGTCTCCAATGTGCTGGGCAAGCACGTGCCGCAGAGGCCGTCCGTGGTGTACGGGGCGGGCTTCGAACTCGGCCTGCGGGTGCGCGAGCTCCTCGGGGAAGCGCTGTCCCGCCGGTCGGTGGTCCTCGGGTACGCGGAGACGGCCACCGGTCTCGGCCACGCGGTCGCCGACGGGCTGGGCGTGGCGCCGTATCTCCACTCGACGCGCCGCCCGGTCGAGGGCGTGGCCCGGGCGGGCGGCTTCGAGGAGTCGCACTCGCACGCGACCTCGCATCTGCTGCTGCCGGAGGACCCGACGCTGCTCGGGACCGGCGGTGGGAGCGGGCGGGCGGGAGAGCCGCTCGTGCTGGTGGACGACGAGTTCTCCACGGGCAACACCGTGCTCAACACGATCCGCGCGCTGCACGAGCTGTACCCGCGCGACCGGTACGTGATCGTGGCCCTGGTGGACATGCGGTCGCCGGCCGACCGCGGACGCCTGACCGAGTTCGCCGCGGAGATCGGCGCACGCGTCGACCTGGTGGCGAGGGGAACGGGCACGGTCCGCCTCCCGGACGGGGTCCTGGAGAAGGGACAGGCGCTGGTCGCCGCCCATGAGCGGGCCGCCGAGGCAAGCGACGACGGCGGCGCGGCTGCTGCAGCCGGGGCCGGATCGTCGGTACCGGGGCGAGAGGCCGACACCTTCTGCACCCGAGTGGAGCTGGAGTGGCCGGCCGGGGTGCCCGACGGCGGCCGGCACGGCTTCACCCCCGCACATCGCGCGACCCTGGAATCGGCCCTTCCCGCCATGGCCGCCCGCATCGCCGACGCCCTGGACGGCGACGCCCGCCGCGTACTGGTCCTCGGCTTCGAGGAGTTGATGTACGCACCGCTCCGGCTCGGCACGGCCCTGGAGGACCACACCGACGCCGAGGTGCGGTACTCGACCACCACGCGTTCCCCCGTTCTCGCCGTCGACGACCCCGGCTACGCGATACGCAGCCGTCTGGTCTTCCCGGCCCATGACAACCCGGCCGACGGCCCCGGCGACCGCTTCGCCTACAACGTCGCGGGTACCGGTTTCGACGCGGTGGTGGTGGTCGTCGACTCCGCTGCCGACACTCCGGAGCTGCACGCCCCCGGCGGCCTGCTGGCGGAGCTCGCCGCGCACACCTCCCACGTCCTGCTGGCCGTCGTTCCCTCGTACGTCCCCTCACCCGCCCCCGAACGGCAGGAACCCCCCGTGCTGCCCGAGCCCCTTCGCGGCCCCGTTTTCTCCTCCTACGAGCCGGACGACGTCGGTTGGCTGCTCCAGGACCTCTCGGACACCGAGCTGGAGGCCCCCACCGAGGAGCGGGAGGAAGCGATACAGAGCGGTGGCGCGCACTACGCCGAGTCGCTGCCCGTCGAATACCAGCCGTCCGCCGAGTACCAGGACCTGTTCAAGACGGCCCTGGACCTGTCGGCCGCCCGCATCGCGCGGGCCGTCGGCACCGTCACCGAGACGGTTCTCGCCGAGCGCAGCCCCCGTCCCGTTCTCGTCTCCCTCGCCCGGGCCGGAACCCCGGTCGGTGTGCTGATGCGCCGCTGGGCGCAGCACCGGCACGGACTCGATCTGCCGCACTACGCCGTCTCCATCGTGCGCGGACGGGGCATCGACGCCAATGCCCTGCGCTGGCTGGCCGCCCACCACGACCCGGCGGACGTAGTCTTCGTCGACGGCTGGACCGGCAAGGGGGCGATCACCCGTGAACTGTCGGCGGCGCTCGCCGAGTTCGAGGGCTTCGATCCCGAGATCGCGGTCCTGGCCGACCCGGGCGGCTGCGTCCGCACCTATGGCACCCGCGAGGACTTCCTCATCCCGTCCGCCTGCCTCAACTCGACCGTCTCCGGTCTGATCTCGCGCACGGTGCTCCGTTCCGATCTGGTCGGCCCGCACGACTTCCACGGCGCGAAGTTCTACCGGGAGCTGGCGGACGCCGATGCGTCCGGCCACTTCCTCGACACCGTCGCCGAGCACTTCGACGAGGTCGTCGACGCGGTGGACGCCGAGGTCAAGGAGCTGCTCGCCGCGGACCGCGCCCCGACCTGGGACGGCTGGGCGGCCGTCGAGCGCATCAGCGAGGAGTACGGCATCCACGATGTGAACCTGGTCAAGCCGGGCGTCGGCGAGACCACACGCGTACTGCTGCGACGCGTCCCGTGGAAGATCCTCGCCAAGCGCGGCGCCGGGCCCGACCTCGAGCACATCAGACTGCTGGCCCAGCAGCGCGGAGTGCCGGTCGAAGAGGTCGACGAACTCCCGTACACCTGCGTCGGACTGATCCACCCAAAGTACACCCGGGGAGCGACCGGCGCGGACGGCAAGGCGGTGGCGTCACAGTGACCACCCCGAGCTCCCTGACCACCCCGGGCTCCGTGACCATCCCGACGCCCACGGCAGCCCCGGCCCCCACGGCCGCCCCGATCGCTCGGGCCGGCCCCGTGACGCTGGTCGCCAGCGACCTGGACCGCACCCTCATCTATTCGACAGCGGCGCTCCAGCTCTCCATGCCGGACGCCGAAGCCCCCCGGCTGCTCTGCGTCGAGGTGTACGGCCACAAGCCGCTCTCCTATCTCACGGAGACGGCCGCCGCACTCCTCGACGAGCTGGCCCGCACCACGGTCTTCGTGCCCACGACCACCCGCACCCGTGAGCAGTACCACCGCATCAGGCTCCCCGGTCCCGCACCGAAGTTCGCCATCTGCGCCAACGGGGGACACCTCCTGGTCGACGGGGTGTCCGACCCCGGCTGGCAGACACAGGTGGCCCGCCGGCTCGCCGACGAATGCGCCTCGCTCGCCGAAGTCCGCGCCCACCTCGTCGCCGCTGCGGACCCTGCCTGGCTCCTCAAGGAACGGGTCGCCGAGGACCTCTTCGCCTATCTCGTCGTCGAACGCTCGCTGCTGCCCGCAGGCTGGGTGAGGGAGCTGGCCGAGTGGGCGGAACCCCGTGGCTGGACCGTGTCGCTCCAGGGCCGCAAGATCTACGCCGTGCCCAAGCCGCTCACCAAGAGCGCCGCGATGAACGAAGTCGCCCGCCGCGCCGGCGCCACGCTCACCCTCGCTGCCGGTGACTCGCTGCTCGACGCCGATCTGCTTCTCGCCGCCGACCACGCCTGGCGCCCCGGCCACGGCGAGCTCGCCGACACCGACTGGAGCGCCCCGCACATCGACGTACTGACGGAGAACGGTGTGGTGGCAGGTGAGGAGATCCTCCGGCGTTTCCTTCGGGCTTCCGTCCCGCAGCAGGGCCTCCGGCAGGGAACAGTGGTACCTGAGGCCGTGACCGGTCTGCCCGGCAGGTGACCAGCGTGCCGGGCAGGTGACCGCCTGCCCGGCAGGCACAGAGGGAGTGCGCGATGAGCAAGGGAAACGAAACCAAGATCACGGACGAGCTGTACGCGTACATGCTGGCGCACAACCCGCCGCTCGACGCGGTACAGCGTGAACTCGTCGCGACCACGTACGCGCACCTTCCCGAACAGGCGGGGATGCAGTCCGCCGAGGAGCAGGGCCCACTGCTCGCCTTCCTCGTACGGCTGATGGGTGCCCGGCACATCGTCGAGGTCGGGACGTTCACCGGATTCTCGGCCCTGGCGATGGCGCAGGCACTGCCCGCCGACGGACGGCTGATCGCCTGCGACATCTCGGAGGAGTGGACCGCCTACGGCCGCGAGGCGTGGGAGAAGGCGGGCGTCGCCGACCGGATCGAGCTGCGCATCGCCCCCGCTCTCGACACCCTGGGAGCGATGCCGTCCGAGCCGCACATCGATCTGGCCTATCTGGACGCGGACAAGGGCAACTACATCCCGTACTGGGAAGAGCTGGTGCCCCGGATGCGCCGGGGCGGCCTGATCGTCACGGACAACGTGCTGTTCCACGGCGGTGTGACCGACCCACGGGCGACCGGTGGAGCGGCGGCCATCAAGGAGTTCAACGAGCATGTGGCCGCGGATCCGCGGATGGACAGCGTGATGCTCACCGTGGCGGACGGACTGACCCTCTCCCGTAAGCGGTAGCGGCCGCCCGCCCGGCCGGGTCAGCCGCAGCAGCCTCCACCGCAGCATCCGCCGCCGCCCGACGGGGCGGCGGGCGCGGACTTGGCCGACGCCCCGCCCACGGCGACCGTGGAGAGGAGCTTCACCGTGTCCTCGTGCCCGGCGGGGCAGGAGGCAGGGGCCGACGACTGGGCCATCGGACGGCTGAGTTCGAACGTGTCTCCGCAGGAGCGGCAGCGGTATTCGTAACGAGGCATGGCCCCAGGCTAACCGGTGGGCACCACGGCTACCGCGTCATACGGCTCCGGCCGGCGACCGGCATCGACGAACTCCGGCCGTGGCGCTGTGCCACGGCGCCCTCCTCGGGATGGCGGGCGCGCCAGTACGGGTTGTCGTGCGGGAGCCCACCGCTGACCCTTCCGTACATCCCGAACATCATCAGCATCAGCCCGACGACAAAGCTGAACAGGACGTTCTGCATGCGGAAAGCGAGGAAATTGAAGTCGGTGTCGAGCAGCGCCAGATTGATGAAGCCACTGAGGATGAACGCGATGCCCAGGACCATGTTGACCGTCGAGGCGAAGTTGCCGCCGATCACCATCCCGACGAACAGGAGCAGGCCGACGCAGATGGAGAGGACGCTGAGCGCCCCGTTCGTGTTCAGGCCCGCGACAGTGGCGTCACCCGTGTTGAAGAAGCCGATTTCGTCGATGACTCCCAGGATCCCGAAGGCCAGCAGCACCAGCCCCATCAACCCCGCCCCTATGCGGTAGACGCTGTTGAGCCGGTGATCGACCGGGAGATGGTCGTCGAGCCGGGCGGCTCTGCTGCGCCGTGCGGGCTTCTGTGCACGTCGCCGCGGGGGATGCACTGCATGGGTGGCCATGGCGCCCTCCTTCGCGATACCACCAGGATCCGCCCCGCGCACGGCCGCGACAACTCGGCTCAGCCGCCGGCGCCCCGCTCCTCACGGATATCCGAGACCACCCGCGCCGCCGTCTGCCGCACGGCTTCGGTCTCGGTCAGGAAGTGCCAGTAGTCGGGGTGACGACCCTCCAGCCCGGCGATCGCGTGCTCCAGCCGGGCCACGGCATCGTCCAGCGGCCGGGCGTGGCGTGGCTCGGGTGTGTTGCGCCCCGCCATGGCCAGTCGCTGGGCGTCGCGGATGGCGAACCTGGTCCGCTGGATCTCGTGCTGGGGGTCCTTGGCAACGTCGTCGAGGCGGCGCAGCCGGTCACCGGCTGCGGACACGGCCTCGTCCGTCGCGTTCAGCAGGGCCCGTACGGTGGCCAGTCGCGACGTCGCATCGGCCCAGCGCTGCTCGTCCCGCGCCTTGGTGGCCTCCTTGAGCTTCTCCTCGGCCTGCCGCACATTGACCGCGGCCTGCTCGGGCACGGTCTGGAGGTCCTGCCAGCAGGCAGCGGTGAACCGCCGCCGCAGCTCGCTCAGCACCGGTTCCACCGTGCCCGCGCGTGTCGTCAGCGCCTGGGCGCGCGTGCGCAGCGACACCAGCCGGTGGTCGATCTCGGCGGCGCGCTCGGGAAGCTGCGCCGCCTCGGCCCGCACGGCCTCGGCGCCACGCAGCACGTGATCGGCGCGTTGCAGCGTCTCCGGTACGCCGTGCCGGCCGGCGCCCTGGTTGAGCTTGGTCAGTTCGGGGGCGAGGGCCGCCAGGCGTGCGGCGAGATCGTCCGCCCGCAGTCCGGACACGCGCGCTGCATCGAGAGCATTGCTCGCACCGAGGAGCGCCTGTCGCGCCCGTTCGACGGCGGGGGCGAGCCGGGCGAGCTGCGTCTCGGCGTTCCCCAGGAGCGGACCGAGTCCCTGCGCGAACCGTTCCAGCTCGCCCTTGACCCGCACGAGCTCGTCCTTGGCGCCGGTCAGCTCCGTCCGGGCACGTGCCGCGACCGCCGGCTCAAGATCGTCGCGATCGAGGTCGTGGGCGTCGACCGCCGTGATGTACGTATGGCTGGCCTCGTCGATCCGCCGCCCCAGCGCGGCGAAATCGTCCACGGCCTTCCGCGCGGCGGGCGAGCTGTCCACCGCGGTGATCGTCTCGATCGAGATCTGCAGATCGCGCTGAGCCGTGTCCAGCTCGTAGAAGGCCTCCGCGGCCGCGTCCTTCGCCGCCTGCGCATCGGCGCGCTGACTCTCCCCGCGACCGCCGAACCAGCGCCGCGTACCACCACCGGCGAAGGCAGCCGGCAACGCCGCGGCGAGCAACGGCACCGGCAGCAGCATCAATCCGAGGACGTCCCTGACGGCGGTTCTGCCACCCGCTCTTGCCTGCGGCCGCGCGTGTGTCGCCGTCACATCCCTCTCCCGTGCCGTATCGCCTTGCCCGGTTCATTCTCCCACCAGGTAAGGACGAACACACGGGCCCGTTAGTTCGCGCTTCGAACCGTGATTTCCCCGTTGTCGCTGTGGGCCTTCACCACATGCGGACTGCTGTCGCTGCGCGGCACCCGCACCGAGATGTCCCCGTTGTCGGCGACAGCGGTCACCGCGTACGCCTGCGACCCCTTCGGAAGCTCGATGGTCACCCGACCGTTGTCACTGACGGTGTCCACCCGATCCGGCACGGCCGTGAACCCGAGCCGGACCTCCCCGTTGTCCGACTGCGCGGAGACGGACGTGCTGGAGATCCGCTCCGTGACGATGTCCCCGTTGTCGCTCTCCAGCTTCAGCGGCGCACTGGAGTCACGGACGGTCACCTTCCCGTTGTCGGAGCGGAGGGTGAGAGGAGTGTCGAACCCGGAGGCGACGACCCTGCCGTTGTCACCGTCCACCGTCACCGCGACCCCACGCGGCACCTTCACCTGATGCAGGGCCTCGCAGTTGCTGACGACCGCCGTGCACTTCACCCGGAGGGTGAGCTTGCCGTCCCGCATCGTCCAACGCGCGTCGGGCCCGTTCCCGAGCACCACCCACCCGTCGACACGACGCGTCACCTCGACCTTGTCCACATCGGCCGGTACGAGCTCCACGGCTGTATCGCCGGAGTCGATCGTCAGGGACTTCCCCTCGAACGCGAACGACTTGTGCTCGACCGGTGCGTCATCCACATCCGCACTTCCGCAACCGGACAGACCCAGGGCGACGACTACGGCGCCGACGGACGCGACGAGTGTGCGAGTGCGGGTATGGAGTGCCACGATGATCGATCCCCCGTCCGGTCCGGGGGGCCTCTCCCACCGGTGTGGGACCACCGTAGGGAGCGTGGCAGCCCGGGGAGAATCCGGACGGCTACCGTATGCGGGGTGGGGATATCCCCCGAATCCCCCGCTCTTCGCCGGCCCGGTCAACCGTTTGTGAGCATGGGCCATACGCCATGTACGCTGTTCCTTCATCCACGGGTGCGTAGCTCAGGGGTAGAGCGCTGCTCTTACAAAGCAGATGTCGGCGGTTCGAAACCGTCCGCGCCCACCAGTACAAAGGCCCCCAACCGATCATGGTTGGGGGCCTTTGACATCCAGTTTTGACATCAACGGGTGCGGTCACTCACGGTCGGGACGCCGCTTGAGCATGCGGTCCAGGTGGCTCACGGCCTCGCGCTGTGTGTCCTGGACGACGTGGGCGTAGATGTTCATCGTGACGGCGATCTGGCTGTGTCCGAGGATCTCCATGACGACGCGGGGAGCGACCCCGGCGGCGGTCAGCAGGGTTGCGCAGCCGTGGCGGGCGTCGTGCAGCCGGATCACGCGGAGCCCGGCGGTCCCGGCGACTCGGGTGAACGAGCGGTACAGGTTGCGCGGCTCGATCGGCCGGCCGGTGCGGGTGGTGAAGACGTAACCGGTTTCCTTCCACTGGTCACCGGCAGCGTTGCGCATGGCTGTCTGCCGCATCCTTTGCCAGCGCAGGGGAGCGAGGCAGATCGCGGGCAGGGGGAGTGTCTGCTTCCTGCGTCGTCCCTTCGGATCGTCTTCGTACGCCTCACCACGGACACGCTGGCGTTGGGTGCGGACGCGGATCTCTCGCTTGTCGAGGTCGAGGTTTTCCCAGCGGAGTCCCACGACCTCACCACGGCGGAA
>NZ_JBSFCW010000021.1:0-116749 GCF_053593595.1 Streptomyces sp. NPDC002206 | reverse complement strand
AACGACAGCGCCACCCCCACAGGGTGCGCCACCATGCGCACGACAGCCACCATCCATCGGTCCACCACGTGCGGCCACTGCACCCAGGCCAGTTCCCCCCGGGGTCAGACAGCCGCGTCGGGCCCGGCGTCCTTGCCCTGCATGTCGAGGAGTTCCTCGTCGGAGACCGCGCCGCCGAAACGCCGGTCGCGCTGGGCGTACTCCAGGCAGGCCCGCCACAGGTCACGGCGGTCGAAGTCCGGCCACAACACGTCCTGGAAGACCATCTCGGCGTACGCGCTCTGCCAGATCAGGTAGTTGGAGGTGCGCTGTTCACCGCTGGGGCGCACGAAGAGGTCCACGTCCGGCATGTCCGGGTAGTAGATGTACTTCGCGAAGGTCTTCTCGTTGACCTTGGCCGGGTCCAGCTTTCCGGCCGCGACGTCCTCGGCAATGCGCTGCGCGGCGTCGGCGATCTCGGCCCGGCCGCCGTAGTTGACGCAGAAGTACAGCGTCATCTTGTCGTTGTCCTTCGTCTGCTCCTGGGCGACCTGGAGCTCCTGGACGACGGACTTCCACAGCTTCGGCATCCGGCCCACCCAGCGGATGCGGATGCCCAGTTCGTCCATCTCGTCGCGGCGGCGGCGGATGACGTCCCGGTTGAAGTTCATCAGGAACTTCACTTCCTCCGGGGAGCGCTTCCAGTTCTCGGTGGAGAACGCGTACAGCGAGAGGTTCTTGACGCCCATCTCGATGCAGCCCTTGAGGACGTCCATGACGACGCCCTCGCCGACCTTGTGGCCCTCGGTGCGCGGGAGGCCCCGTTCCTTGGCCCAGCGGCCGTTGCCGTCCATCACGACGGCGACGTGCTTGGGCACCAGCTCGCCGGGGATCTTCGGGGGCCTGGCCCCGGAGGGGTGCGGCTCGGGGGTCTTGTATACGCGCCTGTTACGGCCACCGAGGATCCCGCGTACTGCCATGAGCTGTCTCGTCTCCCTGTGCCTGCTGTGCCGGTGTCCTGCTGTGCCGGTGTCGGTTACTTCTCTACGTAACGCAGCGAGCGCAGTCCGCGCTCCAGATGCCAGTGCAGATAGGCGGACACCAGCCCGCTCCCCTCCCTGACATGCCGCGCCTCGCACGCGTCGGCCGTCTCCCAGTCACCGGTGAGCAGCGCGCTCAGCAGGGCGACGGCCTCTGCTGAGGGTACGACGCTGCCGGGCACCCGGCAGTCGCCGCATATGGCGCCGCCCGCCGCGACGGAGAAGAATCGGTTCGGTCCGGGCATTCCGCACTTCGCGCAGTCCTCGAAGCTGGGTGCGTAGCCGTTGACCGCGAGGGAACGCAAGAGGAAGGCGTCGAGGATCAGGTTCGGGGCGTGCTCCCCGCGGGCGAGGGTGCGGAGCCCTCCGACGAGCAGCAGGTACTGCTGGACCGCGGGCTCGCCCTCGTGGTCGGTGAAGCGCTCGGCGGTCTCCAGCATCGCGGTGCCCGCGGTGTACCGGGCGTAGTCGGTGACGATGTCGCCCCCGTACGGCGCGATGGTCTCGCTCTGGGTGCAGAGCGGCAGTCCGCGGCCGATCAGCTCGCTCCCGCGGGCGAAGAACTGCACGTCCACATGGGAGAACGGTTCGAGGCGGGCGCCGAACTTGGACTTCGTACGCCGCACCCCGCGCGCGACGGCCCGCACCCGGCCGTGGCCGCGGGTCAGGATCGTGATGATCCGGTCGGCCTCGCCCAGTTTCTGCGTGCGCAGCACCACGCCGTCGTCCCGGAACAAGCTCATGCGTCCATTGTCCTGTACGCGCGCACCGAAGCGGGCCCGCCCCCGAAGACCGTACGGTTCGGCTTCCGCCGGCCGGCACCGCGGGCTGCGCCGCCCGGAGCTGCCTCAGCACCGCGACGGGCCGGCGTCCGGTCGAGCTGCCCATCGCGGCGAAGGGCGAGCGGCGCCGGTACCTGTCCAGGCTCCCGGCCGCCAGGGGCCGACTTCGCGGCTACTACAGGAGCGGGCGCGGGGCCCACTGACTCCCGCGGGAGTACGCGCCCGGAGCACGCAGAGCCTTCGATCGGGGCGGAGGCGCGCCGGGGCACCAGGAGCAGCCGCTCAGGACGGGGTGCGCGCCGCCGCGGCGAGCAGCCGGGCCGTGTCGTCCGCGCAGAGCTGCAGCGCCGCACCGACCGTGGTCAGCACCTCGCGCTCGGCCTGGCTGTACGGGCCGTCGGCGAGCGCGATCCTGGCACCCTGCAAGAGGATCGATTCACGTCCGGCGGACGCCAGATGCGGGGCGAGTGGTTCCAGCGCCTCGTGGAGCTCGATGGCGAGGGCGGCGCCGCACGCCTCGGCCGCGGCGTCGAAGGCGGCGCCGTGGCCGATGTCGGCGGCGAGCACCTCGACGACGGTGGAGAGTTGCTCCTCCGTGCAGTCGTCGAATCCGGCGCTGCGCACGATGGCCACCGCGGTCTCCAGGACCGTACGCGAGGTGGTGCCACCGGCGGCGAGGACGCCGAGGGCGACGGCGTGGAAGGCGTCCCTGAGCATCGCGGAGAACCGGGTGGTGGTGGGGTGGTCGAGCGCGTCGGTGTCGAAGTGCGTGCGGCAGGCGGCGCATTCGACGACGGGGCCCACGGTGCCGCGGCGCAGCAGCGGCACGCCGAGCACGGTGAAACGCCGACGGCCGGTGAGACGGTGGTAGTTGCGGTCACCGCCGCAGCCGGGGCAGAAGAACTCGCCGTCGGCGACGGCGTCCCAGATGGTGCGGATGCCGCAGATACGCAGCTTCATGGCGCGTTGTCCCAGGGCTGACCGCACGTCGCACACCTCCGTAACGCTCCGGCAACATTGCCGTGTCGACGTGATGTTAACCACAGTCACGATGTGGCGTCAGCACCTCGATCGTCACAACCGTCGGGAGATGGCCGAACCCCGCCCCCGGGAACCGGGTGGACGGGGTTCGTCGATCATGCGCCTGTGCGCCCTTTCGGGCGCCGGGTCAGCGGGTCGCGCGGTTGACCGCGGAGACGACCGCCTTCAGCGAGGCCCGCGTGGTGTTGGCGTCGATGCCGATCCCCCACAGGACCTTTCCGTCGATCGCGCACTCGATGTACGAGGCGGCCTGGGCGCTCGCACCCTCGCTCATCGTGTGCTCGGTGTAGTCCAGCAGACGGGCGTCGATGCCGATGGCCTGCAGCGCTTCGAAGAACGCGGAGATCGGACCGTTGCCGGATCCGGTCAGCACGGTGTCCGCGCCGTCCACGGTCGCGTCGACGGTGATCGTGTCCCGGCCGCCGGAATCGGTCGTCGTCTGACCGGAACGGATCTGTACGCGGCCCCAGGCGTTCTCCGGGTTGGGCAGGTACTCGTCCTGGAACGTGGACCAGATCTGCGTCGGCGTGACCTCGCCGCCCTCGGCATCGGTCCTGGCCTGAATGATCCGGGAGAACTCGATCTGCATCCGACGCGGCAGGTCCAGCTTGTGGTCGTTCTTCAGGACGTAGGCGATTCCGCCCTTGCCGGACTGCGAGTTGACCCGGATGACGGCCTCGTACGAGCGACCGACGTCCTTCGGGTCGATCGGCAGGTACGGCACCGCCCACTCGATCTCGTCGACGGTCTTGCCCTGGGCGGCCGCGTCGGCCTCCATGGCGTCGAAGCCCTTCTTGATTGCGTCCTGGTGGGAGCCGGAGAAGGCGGTGTAGACCAGGTCGCCCGCGTAAGGGTGGCGCGGGTGGACCTCCATCTGGTTGCAGTACTCGCTGGTGCGGCGGATCTCGTCGATCTGCGAGAAGTCGATCTGCGGGTCGACGCCCTGCGAGAACAGGTTCATGCCCAGCGTCACCAGGTCGACGTTGCCGGTGCGCTCGCCCTGGCCGAACAGGCAGCCCTCGATCCGGTCCGCGCCGGCCATGATCGCCAGTTCGGCGGCGGCGACGGCGGTGCCGCGGTCGTTGTGCGGGTGGACCGACAGGCAGATGTGCTCGCGGCGCGACAGGTTGCGCGACATCCACTCGAACCGGTCCGCGTGTGTGGACGGCGCCGAACGCTCCACGGTGGCGGGCAGGTTGAGGATGATCTCGCGCCCCTCCTCGGGCTGCCAGACGTCACAGACGGCCTCGCAGACCTCCAGGGCGAAGTCCAGCTCGGTGTCGGTGAAGATCTCCGGGCTGTACTGGTAGCCGAAGATCGTCTCGTCGCCGAGGATCTTCTCCGCGTACTCCATGACCAGCCGGGTGCCGTCCACCGCGATCTGCTTGACCTCCTCCTTCGAACCGCGGAAGACCACGCGGCGGAAGGTGGGGGCGGTGGCGTTGTACAGGTGCACGGTGGCCCGGCGGGCGCCGCGCAGCGACTCGACGGTCCGCTCGATCAGCTCCTCGCGGGCCTGGGTGAGTACGGAGATCGTCACGTCCTCGGGGATCGCGCCCTCTTCGATGATGGAGCGGACGAACGCGAAGTCGGTTTCGCCGGAGGACGGGAAACCGACCTCGATCTCCTTGTAGCCCATGCGTACGAGCAGGTCGAACATCTCGCGCTTGCGAGCCGGCGACATCGGGTCGATCAGCGCCTGGTTGCCGTCACGCAGATCGGTGGACAGCCAGCGGGGCGCCACGGTGATCCGGCTGTCCGGCCAGGTGCGGTCGGGGATGTCGACGGCCTCGTACCGGCCGTACTTGTGGATCGGCATCCCGGACGGCTTCTGCAGCGCGGTGGCGTTGGTGATCGGCGTGGGGCGGCCTACGGAGTTCTCGGCAGAGGTCCGGGCGGAATTCACGGCGGTCATGGCGTACGGCTCCTCGGGGGTCCAGCAATGGGACGGCCGACTGTGTCGCTGCAGCACCAAACTCCGCGGGGAGGGGGTCGGCCTACGACTACAGGCCCTCGCCGCGGCAGCTAAGAAGAAGCAGCCCGTAACGCATGATGCAACGAGACTAACCGAGGGGTGCCTGGGACGTCGGTCCGTATCAGTATGCGGGACCGGGTGCCGGTAACGGGTAAAGAGTGATCAGTCACTCCATTTCGTCAATCCTGATGGCAACCAGTGACACAACCGTGACGCAATGCCACAGTCGACCCCATGCAGCCTCGACCTCAGCACGGGTTCCACCCCGTCTTCTGCACGATCGTGCCGCCCCATGTTCTCGACAAGCTGTCACAGGCCGACGACCCCGGTCTCTCCGGTCCGGCCCGCCGCACCCTGGAGGGCGACGCCGCCCGGCGCACCCGTCGCCAGATGACCACCCTCGTCCCCTCCGTGCCCACCGTGGCGACGGGGACGGAGTCCGACAAGCCCGAGCGCATCCTGTACGACTGTCGGCACGGCACGCAGCTGCCGGGCTTCAAGGTCCGCTCCGAGGGGGAGCAGCCGACGCAGGACGCGAGCGTCAACCGCGCGTACGCGGGGCTCGGCGCCACCTTCGAACTGCTGCTCACGGCCTACGGCCGCCGTTCGATCGACGGCAACGGGCTGCCGCTGATCGGCTCCGTGCACTACGACGAGCAGTACAACAACGCGTTCTTCGACGGCGAGCAGATGGTCTTCGGCGACGGGGACGGGGAGATCTTCCTCGACTTCACCGTCGCCATCGATGTGATCGGCCACGAACTGACGCACGGCCTCACCCAGTACACGGCCAACCTGAGCTATTTCGGCCAGTCCGGCGCGCTCAACGAGTCCATGTCGGACGTTTTCGGCTCCCTGGTCAAGCAGTACTCGCTGGGCCAGACCGCGGACCGGGCCGACTGGCTGATCGGCGCCGGACTGCTGGCCCCCCGGGTCCAGGGGGAGGCGCTGCGCTCGATGAGGGCGCCGGGAACGGCGTACGACGACGACGTGCTCGGCAAGGACCCGCAGCCCGCGTCGATGGAGGACTACATCCACACCACCGAGGACAACGGCGGTGTGCATCTGAACTCCGGCATCCCGAACCGCGCCTTCTACCTGCTGGCCACGGCGCTCGGCGGCAACGCGTGGGAGCGGGCGGGCCAGCTCTGGTTCGACGTGCTCACGGGCGACGGACTGGCCGGGGACGCGGGCTTCTCGGACTTCGCCCGCCTGACGGTCGAGGCGGCGAAGGACCGCTACGGCGAGGGCGACGAACTGGAGGCGGTACGGAAGGCCTGGTCGGAGGTCGGCGTGCCGTCTGCGTAGCCCCAGGAGCAAGCCCCTCGGGGGGCTCCCATGTCTCTTTGAGGCCATGGGGGAGATTGAGGAGCGGAGTCCGGGGCAGAGCCCCGGGGACAACCCGAGAGGAGTCGGACCTTGCGCATCCAGGTACGTCGCACCGGCGGTTTCGCCGGCATCGCACGCCACCGCGAGGTCGACACCTCGGGCCTGGCCGACGCCGCCGACTGGGAGGCCCTGGCCGAATCCGCGCTCGCGGAAGGCCGGGGCACCCCACCGCCCGGGGTGCCGGACGGCTTCCAGTACCGGATCACGGTCGGTGACCGCACCGTCCACTGCGCGGATCCGCATCTGACCGACGCGCAGCGCGCACTGATCTCACGCGTCCTCAAGGAGGGCGCGTGAGATCGGTGCGCGGCTGACCCGCCTCAGAATCCGAGCTTGCGCAACTGCTTGGGGTCGCGCTGCCAGTCCTTGGCGACCTTCACATGCAGGTCCAGGAAGACCGGCGTACCGAGCAGCGCCTCGATGTGCTTGCGCGACTTCATGCCGACCTCCTTCAGCCGCTTGCCCTTCGGGCCGATGATGATGCCCTTCTGGCTGGGCCGCTCGATGTAGACGTTCGCGTGGATGTCCAGCAGCGGCCTGTCCGCGGGACGGTCCTCGCGCGGCAGCATCTCCTCGACGACGACCGCGATGGAGTGCGGCAGCTCGTCGCGTACGCCTTCGAGCGCGGCCTCCCGGATCAGCTCCGCGACCATGACCATCTCGGGCTCGTCGGTGAGGTCGCCCTCCGGGTACAGCGGCGGGCTCTCGGGGAGCAGCGGGGCGATCAGGTCGGCGAGCAGGTCGACCTGGCTGTCCTTCACGGCGGAGACAGGGATGATCTCGGCCCACTCGAAGCCGAGCTCCTCGCCGAGGCGGGAGACGGCGAGCAGCTGTTCGGCGAGCTGCTTGGAGTCGACCAGGTCGGTCTTGGTGATGATCGCGATCTTCGGGGTCTTCTTGATCCCCGCGAGTTCCTTGACGATGAACTTGTCGCCGGGGCCGAGCTTCTGGTCGGCGGGCAGGCAGAAGCCGATGACGTCGACCTCGGCCCAAGTGGTGCGTACGACGTCGTTGAGCCGCTCGCCCAGCAGGGTGCGCGGCTTGTGGAGGCCGGGGGTGTCGACCAGGATCAGCTGTGCATCCTCACGGTGCACGATGCCGCGCACCGTGTGCCGGGTGGTCTGGGGCCGGTTGGAGGTGATCGCCACCTTCTGGCCGACCAGAGCGTTCGTAAGGGTGGACTTGCCCGCGTTGGGGCGGCCCACGAAGCAGGCGAAGCCGGCCCGGTGGGGGGCGTTGTTCTCAGCCTGCTGCGCAGCAGCTTCTGGGTTAGGTCGAGCGCTCATGGCGCCCATTGTCCCCGATCCGGACGGCCCCGCCGCACAGCGGGCCGCCGCATGGCTCCTCGGGCGTCGTCCCAGGCCGTACCGGTGCGGCTCCGACGGGCCCGGAACGGGATGCCGGCCCGGCTCTTTCCGGTGCCCGGGACCCGCGTCCGGGTGCGCTCGGCGGTGTGTCGGCCCGCCGTCAGCCGGCCGTCACGCTGAGCCGAAGCACGCCGTCCGGCCCGGCCAGCAGCACCGGGGTCGCCGGCCCGCCCAGGTCCCGTACCGCCGCACGGTCCGCGTCCGACGGGGCCTCGGCCTCGGAGACGATCGCGGCCGCCTCCAGGGAGGTGGCGCCGCTGGCCACCGCCATCGCGACAGCGGTCTGCAGCGCGCTGAGCCTCAGCGACTCCAGCTGTACGGTCCCCGCGACATACGTGCGCCCGGTCTCGTCCCGTACGGCCGCGCCCTCCGGCACACCGTTGCGGGCGCGGGCGCTGCGCGCCAGGGTGACGATCTTGCGGTCCTCGGGGCCGAGGTCGGTGCTCTCAGTCATGTGCCGAGCATACGAAGCGGGTGGCTCGTTCCCCGCCCCGCCCCCGCAGAGAGCTACGCCCGGTCCAGCCGCAACCGTTCCGTCCGAGGCAGCCCCGCCACCACCAGGTCGTACGAGTCCTCGATCAGCTCCCGCAGCAACCGTCGCGGCACCCCGGACACCGTCACTGTGTTCCAGTGCCGCTTGTTCATGTGCCAGCCCGGCACGATCGCCGCGTACTCCTCCCGCAACCGCACCGCGTCATCCGGATCGCACTTCAGATTGACCGTCAGCGGCCGCCCGTCCAGCGTGCTGAGCGCGAACATCTTGCCGAGCACCTTGAACACCGAGGTCTCCGGTCCGAACGGAAACTCCTCGACGCTCGCGTTGAACTCCAGGCAGAACGCCCTCAGCTCCTGCGGAGTCATTCCGCCTTCGCCTCCTCCGGCCCCACCGGCTCCACCAGCACCGTGACAATCTTGTTCCGACGCCCCGCCGGAGACTCCGCCGTCAGCCGCAGCCGACGCCCGTCGGGCAGGTCGACGACCGCCGACGCCCCGGCGATCGGCACTCGGCCCAGCGCCTTCGCGAGCAGCCCGCCGACCGTTTCCACGTCCTCGTCGTCGTACTCGTCGAGGTCGAACAGGTCTCCGAGGTCGCCGATGTCGAGCCGGGCAGTCACCCGGAAGCAGCCGTTCTCCAGCGCCTGGACGGGCGGCAGTTCCCGGTCGTACTCGTCGGTGATCTCGCCGACGATCTCCTCCAGGATGTCCTCGATCGTGACGATCCCCGCCGTACCGCCGTACTCGTCGATGACGACGGCGACATGGTTGCGGTCCTGCTGCATCTCACGCAGCAGATCCCCGGCGTTCTTCGTGTCCGGCACGAACGCCGCCGGCCGCATCGCCGTGGAGACCAGATCGGCTTCCGACTCCCGGTTGATGTGCGTCTTGCGGACGAGGTCCTTGAGGTAGACGATCCCGACGATGTCGTCCTCGTTCTCCCCGGTGACCGGGATCCGCGAGAACCCGGAGCGCAGGGCCAGGGTCAGCGCCTGCCGGATCGTCTTGTACCGCTCGATGCAGACCAGGTCCGTCCGCGGCACCATCACCTCGCGTACGAGCGTGTCGCCGAGCTCGAAGACGGAGTGCACCATGCGTCGCTCCTCGTCCTCGATCAGCGACTCCTGCTCGGCGAGGTCGACCATCGCCCGCAGCTCGGCCTCGCTCGCGAACGGCCCCTTGCGGAAACCCTTGCCGGGCGTGAGCGCGTTGCCCAGCAGGATCAGCAGTTGTGGGATCGGGCCCATGATCCTGGCCAGCGGCAGCAGGACGTACGCCGCGGCCGTCGCCGTGTTCAGCGGGTGCTGCCGGCCGATGGTCCGCGGCGAGACCCCGATGGCGACATAGGAGACGAGGACCATCACGCCCATCGCGACGGCCAGCGCCTCCCAGGTCTCCGTGAACTCCTTCAGGCAGGCGTACGTGACGAGCACCCCGGCCGCCATCTCGCAGGCGACCCGCACCAGCAGGGCGACATTGAGGTAGCGGGTCGGGTCGGCCGCGACCTGTTCCAGCTTGTCGCTGCCGCGCCGCCCGGACCGGACGGCCTCGGCGGCCCGGAAGCTCGACGTCCGGGCGATGCCCGCCTCGGCGCAGGCCGCCAGCCAGCCGACGACGATCAGCAGGACGGCTCCGGTGATGAGAGGGACGCTCACGACACGGTCGGGGCGGGCGACGGACCGGTCAGGCCGTGCTCGGCGCGCCAGCCGTCGACGATCGCCGCCTGGAGACCGAACATCTCGGCCTTCTCGTCCGGCTCCTCGTGGTCGTACCCGAGGAGATGCAGCACTCCGTGGACGGTGAGGAGCTGGAGCTCCTCGTCCATGGAGTGCTGGGTCTCCGCGTCCTCACCCTGCTTCTTCGCCACCTCGGGGCAGAGCACGATGTCACCCAGAAGGCCCTGCGGGGGCTCCTCGTCGTCCTTGGCCGGCGGACGCAGTTCGTCCATCGGGAAGGACATGACATCTGTCGGACCGGGCAGGTCCATCCACTGGATGTGGAGCTGCTCCATGGCGTCGGTGTCCACCACGATCACCGAGAGTTCGGAGAGCGGGTGGATCCGCATCCGCGCGAGCGCGTAACGGGCGATGTCGAGGATCGCCTGCTCGTCGACCTCGGTTCCGGACTCGTTGTTGACGTCGATCGACATGGTGCGCTGCGACTACTTCCCGTTGTGGCTGTCTCGGTTGTCGTACTTCTCGTACGCGTCGACGATACGGCCGACCAGCTTGTGCCGGACGACATCCTGGGAGGTGAGCCGGGAGAAGTGCACATCCTGGACACCGTCGAGGATGTCCTGGACCTGGCGCAGGCCGCTCTTCGTGCCGTTCGGCAGGTCCACCTGGGTGACGTCACCGGTGACGACGATCTTCGAGTCGAAGCCGAGGCGGGTCAGGAACATCTTCATCTGCTCGGCGCTGGTGTTCTGCGCCTCGTCGAGAATGATGAACGCGTCATTGAGCGTGCGGCCTCGCATGTAGGCCAGCGGAGCCACCTCGATCGTGCCTGCCGCCATCAGCCGCGGGATCGAGTCGGCGTCGAGCATGTCGTGCAGCGCGTCGTAGAGCGGACGCAGATACGGGTCGATCTTGTCGAAGAGCGTGCCGGGCAGGAAGCCGAGCCGCTCCCCCGCTTCGACGGCGGGCCGGGTCAGGATGATCCGGCTGACCTGCTTGGACTGCAGAGCCTGGACCGCCTTCGCCATGGCGAGGTAGGTCTTGCCGGTACCGGCGGGTCCGATGCCGAAGACGATCGTGTGCTTGTCGATCGCGTCCACGTACCGCTTCTGGTTGAGCGTCTTGGGGCGGATCGTGCGACCGCGGCTGGAAAGGATGTTCTGGGTGAGCACCTCGGCGGGAGTCTCGCCCTGCGGCTCCCCCTGACCGTTGCCGCTCGCCCGGAGCATGGCGATCGAGCGTTCCACTGCGTCCTCCGTCATCGGCTGCCCGGTGCGGAGCACGAGCATCATCTCGTCGAACAAGCGCTGGATCAGGGCGACATCGACCGCATCCCCGATGGCACTGATCTCATTGCCCCGGACATGGATATCGGCGGCCGGGAACGCCGTTTCGATCACGCGCAGCAGCGAGTCTCCCGATCCCAGGAGCATCACCATGGGGTGTGCGGCCGGGATCCTGATCTGGGCACGCGCCTGCGGCTGTGTGGGTGTCTGAGTCATGGGCCGGCCCTCGGGCCTGCACATACCTCCCGTTGCAGGGTTCTCGCTGCTCGACAACCTCTGGATTACCAAGCGTACGACTCCGCACGGACAACACCGAGGGCTTTTTCGTACGCATGGCGAACACGCGTGCCCGCACGCTCCTGTGTCACGCCGGGCTGCGGAAGCCGATCGTGGGTACGGCCCGTCGCAGCGGCCAGGGCCGGGCGGCCGCGGGCAGCAGGTCCTCCAGGAACGCGTACCGCTGCAGCGCCGCCGGATCCTGACCGTCGCAGGTGCGGACCCGCTGCCACCAGGCGGCGATCTCCGCCCAGCCCGGCGCCGACAGGGACCCGCCGAACTCCTGCACGGAGAGCGCCGCGGTCAGTCCGGCGAAGGCCAGCCGGTCGGCCAGCGGCCAGTCCGCCAGGGTGCCGGTGACGAAACCGGCGACGAAGACGTCGCCCGCCCCGGTCGGATCGAGCGCCTCGACCTCGATCGCGGGCACCTCGGCGGTGACGCCCGTCGCCGCGTCCACCGCGTACGCGCCCTCCGCACCGAGCGTGACGACGGCGAGCGGCACCCGCTCGGCCAGGTGGTGGGCGGCGGCGCGCGGGCAGTCGGTGCGGGTGTAGCGCATCGCCTCCTCCGCGTTGGGCAGAAAGGCCTGGCAGTGCTCCAGGTCGGGCAGCGCATCCAGATCCCACCGGCCGGTCTCGTCCCAGCCGACGTCGGCGAAGATCCGGGCGCCGTGCCGGGCCGCGGTGGCCACCCACGGTTCGCTGCGGCCGGGAGCCAGTGAGGCGATGGCGGCGCGGGCGCGCGGCGGGCAGTGCGGGAAGGTCCGGTTCGCCGGGGTGGCGGGCGGCGGGGCCTCGTGGCCGTGCGAGACCATCGTCCGCTCGCCCTCGTACGCCATCGACACGGTCACCGGCGAATGCCAGCCGCGGACGGTGTGCGACATCGAGAGGTCGATGCCCTCGCCCTGCTCGAGGGCGTCCCAGCAGTACTCCCCGTAGTGGTCGTCACCGAATGCCGCGGCGAGCGAGGTGTGCAGTCCGAGTCTGGCCAGTGCGGTGGCCATGTTGGCGACCCCGCCGGGGCTGGAGCCCATGCCGCGCGCCCAGGACTCGGTCCCGCGCACCGGGGCGCTGTCCAGGCCGGTGAAGACGATGTCGAGGAAGACCGTGCCGGTGAGGAACACATCGCAGGCCGGGTCCTGCGGGGCGCGCAGTCCGTCCAGTGGGTCGATGCCTGGATTGTCTGTGCTCACCTTGCACTCCCCGGTCGTGGCAGATCCCGCCAGTGTGCCCGATACGCGTACACATCCGGAGGGTCCGCGCCGCCTCGCCGGAAGGGCGTGCGGCCGGCCTGCGCGTACGCACGCTGACCTGCGTAAACATTCGCTGTTACCCGGCCGTTAAGGCCGTAAACACAAATGTGACCCAGATCACACGATGGTGCCTTTCGGTCAGCTGTGCGCACTTGATACAAATTGGCGCGCGAGCATCGCCGTCGACGTCACCGACGGGTGCGCCGCTTCCCCCCGCATTTTCCCTCATTGCCCTCCCCTGCCTTCTCCGGCATGTCTTCAGGAATTCCCATGTCCTCGCGCCCGCGCGCCGCGTGGCCCCTGGTCGCCGTGTTCACCGCCGGTTACCTCGCCGCCTATCTGCTCCCCACCCTCGTCGCCAGGCTCTCCACCCATCTGGGCCTCAGCGCGGCCCAGGCCGGTCTGGTCGGCAGCGCGCTGCTGCTGAGTTCGGCCACCGCCGGGTTCTCGCTGGCCGGCCGGGTCGAGGTGTACGGACTGCGGAGACCGGCACGGGTCGGGCTGCTCCTGGCCGTGGCGGGGTACGGCTGCGCCGCGCTGACGGGCTCCGTGCCGCTGGTGGTCATGGGCGCGATGATCGGCGGCTTCGGCTCCGGTACCGCGACGGCGGTGGCCGCGGCCGGCATCGCCGCGCAGCGCGATCCGCACCGCACCTCGTCCCTGGGACTGCTCAGCGTCTCCGCGACCGCGGGCGTCCTCTATCTGACGATGCCGCACCTGGGCGGCGGCCACCGGCTGCCGTTCGCCTCGATCGCGCTGGTCGCCCTGCTCGTCTGGCCCGCCACCGCACGGCTCGGCGGCTCGGCGGCCACCGGTGCCGGCACGCCCGCCTCCGGGCGGCTGCCGCACCGCCGCTCCGGTCTGGTGCTGGCGGGCGGCATGCTTGTCTGGTCCATGGCCCAGAACGCGCTGTGGGGGGTCAGCAGCCGGATCGGTGTGGTCCAGGCCGGGCTCTCCGAGGTCACCGTCGGCGCGGTGTTCGCCGCCGCGCTCGGCGCCGGGCTGCTCGGCGTGATGGGTGCCGGGGTGCTGGGCGCACGGCTCGGCCGGGCCGTACCGATCGGTCTCGGGACGATGATCATCGCGGCCAGCATCGTGCTCAGCTCGTCGGCGGGCGGCCTCGGTTCGTTCGCCGCCGGCGAGATCACGTGGAACACCGTCTACCCGGTGGTCCTGTCGTATCTGATCGGTCTGGCCGCGGCCCTGGACGTACGCGGACGCTGGGCGGTCCTTGCGGGCTCCGCTTCGTCCGTCGGCGTGGCCTGCGGTCCGGTCCTCGGCAGTGTGCTGTCCGAGGTGGCCGGCTATCCGGTGATGGGCCTGATCCTGGGCGCCGTGACGCTGCTGGTCGCCGCCCCGGTCACGGCCGTCGCGCTGCACACCGGTGGCCGTCCGCTGGTGCCCGGTTCGGTCCGCCGCCGGGGCGGCGCTCCCGCGGCCCTGCTCGCCGCCACCACCGGCACGCTGTCCGGTGCGGTGCCGAAGATGGGATCGCCCGAACAGGCCGTCACGGAGATCAGCGTGCCCGCGCTGCGCCGCAGGCGTCTCGGCAGGAACGCGTTCCGGACGGCCGGTCCGTCGGGTGCGGGCGGTCAGTCGAACGCGTACGCCTCGACCTCCGACAGATAGCGCGACCTGCGCTCCTCGTCGTGGTCGAGGAAGGCCGCCTCGAAGGAGTTGCGGGCCAGCGTGCGCAGCTGCTCCCGCTCCAGGCCGAGCGCCTCATGGACGGCGTGGAAGGTGTCTCCGACGTATCCGCCGAAGTAGGCGGGGTCGTCGGAGTTCACCGTGCAGACCAGCCCGGCGTCCAGCATGGCCCGCAGCGGGTGGTCCTCCAGCGTGTCGACGGCGCGCAGCCGCACGTTGGACAGCGGGCAGAGCGTGAGCGGCACCCGCTCGGCGACGAGCCGTTTCACCAGCTCCGGGTCCTCCATGCAGCGCAGCCCGTGATCGATGCGCTCGACCCCGAGGATGTCGAGCGCCTCCCGGATGTACTCGGGCGGGCCCTCCTCGCCGGCGTGCGCGACCTTCCGCAGCCCGAGCGCCTCGGCCGCCTCGTACACCTCACGGAACTTCGCGGGCGGATGCCCGACCTCCGCCGAGTCGAGGCCGACGGCGCTGATCCGGTGCAGATAGGGCTTCGCGGCGTCGAGGGTCTCCAGGGCCGACCCAGCGGACCGGTCGCGCAGGAAGCACATGATCAGCTGGGTGGAGATGCCGTGCTCCTCCTCGCTGCGGTCGAGCGCCCGGCCGAGTCCTTCGACGACGGTGCCGATCGGGACACCACGGGCGGTGTGCGCCTGCGGGTCGAAGAAGATCTCCGCGTGGCGGACGCCCTGGGCGGCGGCGCGGGTGAGATAGGCGTCGGCGAGTTCCTCGAAGTCCTGCTCGGTGCGCAGGACGGCCATCAGCGCGTAGTACAGGTCGAGGAAGGTCTGCAGATCGTCGAAGAGGTAGGCGGTACGCAGCTCTTCGGTGCTCGCGTACGGCAGCTCCACGCCGTTGCGCGCGGCGAGGACGAAGGCCAGCTCGGGTTCGAGGGTCCCTTCGATGTGGAGGTGGAGTTCGGCCTTGGGGAGTTGCACGGGTTTCTCGCTAACGAATGGTGTTGCTGTTGCTGTCACTGCTGCTGATGGCGGGTGGGTACGGGAACGCTTATCAGGTCCTGGGCGATGGTCAGTTCACCCTCGAACCCGGCGGCGCGGGCCTGGGTGGCGAAGACATCCGGGTCTGCGTACCGCTGTGAGAAGTGCGTGAGTACGAGATGCCGTACGTCCGCCTCCCGGGCCACCCGGGCCGCCTGTCCGGCGGTGAGATGACCGTGGTCGGTGGCGAGACGTTCGTCCTCGTCGAGGAAGGTCGACTCGATGACCAGCAAGTCGCACCCCTCGGCGAGCGCGTGCACGCCGTCGCAGAGCCTTGTGTCCATGATGAACGCGAAGCGCTGTCCGCGCCTGCGCTCGGAGACCTCGTCGAGGCCGACGCCGCCCAGCGAGCCCTCGCGCTGGATCCGTCCGACGTCCGGCCCGCTGATTCCGTGCTCGGCGAGCCGGTCGGGGAGCATGCGCCGCCGGTCGGGCTCGACGAGGCGGTAGCCGTACGACTCGACGGGGTGCGAGAGCCTGTGGCTGTGCAGGGTGTACGCGTCCGTCTCGGCGATGATCCCGTCGGTGGCGACCGGGGCCTCGGTCAGCTCGACGGACTCACGGTAGGCGGTCGCGTACCGCAGCCGCTCGAAGAAGTGCCGGCCGCTCGCCGGGTAGTGCGCGGTGACGGGGTGCGGTACCTGGTCGAGGTTGATCCGCTGGATCACCCCGGCCAGGCCGAGCGAGTGGTCGCCGTGGAAGTGCGTGATGCAGATCCGGTTGATGTCGTGCGCGGCGACCCCGGCCCGCAGCATCTGGCGCTGGGTGCCCTCGCCGGGGTCGAAGAGGATGCCCTCGCCGTCCCAGCGCAGCAGATAGCCGTTGTGGTTGCGGTGCCGGGTGGGGACCTGGCTGGCGGTGCCGAGGACGACGAGTTCTCGTACGGACATGGTGCGGCGGCCTGTTATCCGGGAGGCCACTGCATCCCGCGGCCGCCCAGGACGTGGGCGTGTGCGTGGAAGACGGTCTGCCCGGCACCGGCGCCGGTGTTGAAGACGACCCGGTAACCGGTGTCGGTGATCTTCTCCTCGGCGGCGACGTGCCCGGCCTCGCGCAGTATGTCGGCGGCGATCTGCGGTTCGGCGGCGGCGAGGGTGGCGGCGTCGCGGTGGTGGACGCGCGGGATGACGAGGATGTGGGTGGGGGCCTGGGGGTTGATGTCGCGGAAGGCGACGATCGTCTCGGTCTCGCGGACGATGGTTGCCGGGACGTCTCCCGAGACGATCTTGCAGAACAGGCAGTCGGGCTGCGGTTCTCCCGCCATGGCCGGGCTCCTCGGTCGCGTGGTTGATCCGTACACGGGCATGCTATCGGGCGCGGTTGCCCCGTTCCCGAAGCCGGGGCGGCGCCCCGGCTTCGGGAACGGGCGAGCAGGGGAACAAGCCCCCGCCCCCTACCCCGGCAGACCCGGTGCCGTCTTCGCCGGACTCTCCGCGAGCCCCTCGAGCGCGATCCGGATCGCCGTATCCAGCTGCGGATCCCGCCCCGACGCATGGTCCTGCGGCGCCATCACGACCTCCACGTCGGGATCCACCCCGTGGTTCTCCACACCCCAGCCGTACCCCTCCAGCCAGAATGCGTACTTGGGCTGCGTGACCAGCGTGCCGTCGACCAGCCGGTACCGGCTGTCGATGCCCACCACACCGCCCCACGTCCGCGTACCGACCACCGGCCCGATCCGGAGCGCCTTGATCGCCGCGTTCACGATGTCGCCGTCCGAGCCGGAGAACTCGTTCGCCACGGCCACCACCGGACCGCGCGGCGCGTCCCCGGGGTAGCTGTACGGCTGCATGCCGCGCGGCAGGTCCCAGCCGACGATGCGGCGGGCCAGCTTCTCCACGACCAGTTGCGACGTGTGGCCGCCCCGGTTCTCCCGCACGTCCACCACCAGCCCCTCACGGGCCACTTCGACCCGCAGGTCCCGGTGGAGCTGGGCCCAGCCGGAGCCGACCATGTCGGGGACGTGGAGGTAGCCGAGGCGCCCGCCGGACCGCTCGTGCACGTACGCCCGCCGGTCCGCCACCCACGCGTGGTACCGCAGAGCCTCCTCGTCCGCGGTCGGCACGACGACGACATGACGCAGGTTGCCGCCGTCCGCCGGCTCGACGGTCAGCTCGACCGGCTTGCCCGCCGAGCCGGTGAGCAGCGGCCCGGGCCCGGTCAGGGGGTCGATCTCCTGCCCGTCGACGGCAAGGATCACGTCCCCGGCGCGGACCGCGACGCCGGGCGCGGCAAGCGGCGAGCGGGCTGCCGGGTCGGACGTCTCGGACGGCAGGATCCGGTCGATGCGCCAATGGCCGTCGTCCGTACGGGAGATGTCGGCCCCGAGCAGCCCCTGCCGGCTCGTGTCGTCGTGCCGGCCGCCCGGCGGCGTCACATACGCATGCGAGGTGCCGAGCTCCCCCTGCACTTCCCAGAGCAGGTCGACGAGGTCGTCATGGGTGGCGACGCGCGCCAGCACCGGCCGGTAGCGGTCGAGGACCCCGTCCCAGTCGACGCCGCCCATGTCGGGCCGCCA
The DNA here is from genome assembly GCF_053593595.1 of Streptomyces sp. NPDC002206. Lineage (NCBI taxonomy): Bacteria > Bacillati > Actinomycetota > Actinomycetes > Kitasatosporales > Streptomycetaceae > Streptomyces > Streptomyces sp. NPDC002206. Next base: position 99,028 of record NZ_JBSFCW010000021.1, on the reverse strand, counting down.
GAAGTTGTCGCGCATGATGCGGCCGGCCTCGTCGTACATCTGGCGCCATTCGGCGGCCGGTTCGACGGTCCGGCGGATCCGGGAGAGGTCGACGGTGTCGCTGCCGCCGTCGTGGTCGTCGTCGGAGCCCGCCGGGACACGGCTGTCGGCGGGTACGACGCGCAGCTTGCCCCGGGTGTGCAGGACCAGCCGCTTGCCGTCGCCGCTGACGGCGAACCGGCTGACGTCGGAGGCGAGTTCGTCGCTGTGCAGCTTCTCCAGGTCGTACCGCTCCAGGACGGTCTCCGGCCCCCGGGAGTCCGGCGTCGCCCCTGCCGTTCCGAGCACGCCCGTCACCGGGTGCCGCAGCCACAGCAGTCCGTCCTTCGCCGCGCGCAGCGAGGAGTAGCGGGCGGCCTCGACGGGCAGCGGCACGATCCGGTCGGCGAGCCCTTCGAGGTCGATCCGGGTGACGGGCAGCGCGGTGGGGTTGTCCTGGTCGCCGTCGCCGGAGCTCTTCTCCTTCTCGGTCGGGCGGCCGTGGCGCTGCGGCCCGAACGGGGAGGGTGTGGTGGCCGCGAGCGTCAGCAAGTGCGGGCGGCAGGCCCCGACGAAGGCCAGGTCGAAGACGTGCGCGTCGTAGACCGGGTCGAAGGCCCGCTCGGAGAGGAAGGCAAGGTGCTTGCCGTCGACGGTGAACGCGGGAGCGTAGTCCCGGAAGCGGAGCGGCGTGGCCTCGGCGACCGACAGGTCGGCGAGGTGCGCGAGCTTGAGCTGGCTCAGCGGCTCGGGCCCCGGGTGGGACCAGGCGAGCCATGCGGAGTCGGGCGAGAAGACGAGCCCGGAGGCGTCGCCGTGTTCGCTGCGGTCGACCTCGTAGACCTCGCCCCTCTCCCGCTCGACGATCAGGATCCGGCCGTCGTGCGAGGCGACGGCGAACCGGCTGCCGTCGGGGGCCGCCGCCAGGTCGAGCACCCTGCCGAGCCGTCCGGCGGCCAGCCGGCGCGGCGCGGTGCCAGGAGCGATCCCGGTGGCGGGTGCACACTCGAGGGCGTCGTCGCCCTCCGCGTCGGTGACCCAGACGACGTGCTGATCGCCGTCGGCCTGGAAGGTACGGGGCAGTCTGGCCCGTACCCCGGGTTCGACGGCCAGTGCGCGGGCCGGGCCCTCGCGGTGGGTTACCCAGTGGACGGCGCCGCGCGTACCGACGGCGCTGCCGCGGCCGGTACGGTCCGGGGATGCCGAGTCGAGGTGGCTCCCGGCGTGCACGGGGTGCGGCTGGAGGTCGGCGCGCTGTCCGCCGAGGCGGATGTCGAGCCGGCGGGGTCCGGCGCCTTCGAGGTCGTCGAGCAGCCACAGCTCACCGGCCGAGGCGTAGCTGATGCGGGTGCCGTCGGTCGTCGCGTGGCGGGCGTAGAAGCCGTCGGCCTCGGTGTGCCGGCGCAGGTCGGAGCCGTCGGGGAGCGAGGAGTAGAGCGCGCCGACGCCTTCGTGGTCGGAGAGGAAGGCGAGACGGTCGCCGACCCACATCGGGCATTCGATGTTGCCGTCGAGGCCCTCGTGAATCCGTACGAACTCCTCGACGCCGTCCGGTCCCCGGCCGTCCCCGGGTTCTTGCGCGAGCCACAACTTGCCCGCCGTGCCGCCCCGGTAGCGCTTCCAGGTGGCGGCCTCGCGCCCCATGGTGGCGGAGAGCAGCAGGACCCGTCCGCCGGGTCCGTACGCGAGGGAGCCGACCGGTCCGTACGGCAGGGTCCGCGCGGGCCCGCCGTCGATCGGGACGGCCCGGGCCCAGCTGCGGCGCAGCGACACCTGCCCCTGGGTGCTGATGACCAGGACGTCGCCTTCGGGGGTCCAGCCGCGCACGGACGTCCGGGCGTCGCCCCAGTAGGTCAGCCGCTTCGAGGGGCCGCCGTCGACGGGCGCGAGGTGCACCTCGGGGGCGCCGTCCCGGGTGGATGTCCAGGCGACGTGGGTGCCGTCGGGCGATATCCGCGGCTGGCCGACGGGCCGGTTGTCGGCGCTGACCCGCCAGGCGCGGCCGCCGTCGAGCGGCGCCAACCAGACATCGTCCTCCGCGGTGAAGGCGATCAAATCGCCCTGGACATGGGGGTACCGGAGATAGGCAGGCTGCGTCACATCGATCACCCTAGGCTGCGGTCACGCTCCGGGGAACGGGGTTGGCCGGAGTCCGCCCACACCTGCGTGTCGGACGCACTCACTTGCCCCGGGGAGATTCGATCACGGTGACGGTCACGGTGACCGTCGGCCGGGCACCGCCGCCGTTTCCGCCGCCTCCACCTCCCGTCGGCGGTGTCACACCGCCGGTCGAGGGTGCGGCGTCGCAGTTGCCGAGCGCATCGGCCCGCAGGACGGTCCTGTCGCCGACCCTCCCCGTCAAGTCCCCCCGCACACAAAGCCCGTTGACCTCCTTCGTGACCTGGCCGGCGAGCGTGATGTCCTTGCCGCCCACGGTCCGGCCGCGGCAGTCGACCTGCGCCACCTGCCGCACGGACGCGGAGGGTGGGGGCGAGGACGGCGTCGCACCGACGCCCTCGACCTCGGCCGTGCAGTTCAGCCACCGCACATCGACCCCTTTGCCCTCCAGCGCCCCGGTGCCGGCCCGGTCCGTGGTCAGGGCGACGGACGCGGAGTTCAGCCCGTCGATCGGCTCACAGGCGACGGCCCCCGCAACCGCCGCACCGACGAGGCACAGTACGGCCGGAATGCGACGGGTCCGGCCGCGCCCCCATGAACTTGATGCCCTCAATGTCCCCATACGTGGAAGCGTCCCACTACTCACCCGCCGTGCGGTAGACCGCTTGCGGCCACACCGGACTTACTGTATGGGGTGGTTACGCCCAGCGGCCGGTGCGCCCCAGCAACAGCGCCGTCGCCGCGGTGCCCGCGGTGGAGGTGCGCAGTACGCTCCGGCCGAGCCGGCAGGTCCGGGCGCCGGCCTCGGCGAAGGCTTCCAGCTCGTCCGGCGAGACACCGCCCTCGGGCCCCACGACCAGCATGATCTCGCCCCCGACCGGGAGTCCGACGGTGGCGAGCGGCTCGCTGTCGTACTCCCGCTCCTCGTGCAGGACGGCCGCGAAGTCCGCTGTGGCCAGAAGTGCGGCAACCTGTTTGGTCGTCATTGCGTCCGTCACCTCCGGGAACAGCACCCGGCGGGACTGCTTGCCCGCCTCGCGGGCCGTGTTCCGCCATTTCGCCAGGGACTTGAGGCCACGATCACCCTTCCATTGGGTGATGCAGCGCGAGGCCTGCCACGGCACGATCGCGTCGACGCCGGTCTCCGTAAGGGTCTCGACGGCGACCTCGCCGCGGTCGCCCTTGGGGAGCGCCTGGACCACAGTGATACGGGGCGCGGGCCGGGGCTCCTCGTGGACCGTGCCGAGGCTCGTCAGGACGAGCCGGTCCTTGCCCTCGGAGGCCTCCACTACGCCTTCCACCCACCGGCCGTGCCCGTCCGTCAGGACGACGTCCTCACCGGCGTGCAGCCGTTTCACCGATACGGCGTGCCGCCCCTCGGGCCCGTCCAGGACGAACCGCGGGCCGCTGGGGACCTGCTCGACGACGAAGACCGGTGCGGTCACTGCGTGCTCCTTGTGCTCACTGCCGCGCGTGCGGCATCCAGTTCTTCGGCAAGCAGTTCGGTCAGCCGGCCGGCCGGCAGCTCGCGCGCCATCCGGTGGCCCTGGCCCGCCCACAGGGCCATGCCCTGGGCGTCCCCGGCCTTGGCTGCGGCCTTGCGCAGCCCGCTGGTGACATGGTGCACCTGCGGGTAGGCGGCGGGGGCGTACGGCCCGTGCTCGCGCATGAAGCGGTTGACGAGGCCGCGGGCCGGCCGCCCGGAGAACGCCCGGGTCAGCGCCGTCCGTGCGAACAACGGGTTGGTCAGCGCCTGCTTGTGCAGCAGATGGGCACCGGACTCGGGGCAGGCCAGGAAAGCCGTGCCGAGCTGCGCCGCCTGCGCGCCCGCCGCGATCACCGCCGCGATCTGGGAGCCACGCATGATGCCGCCCGCCGCGATGACCGGCACCTGGACGGTCTCGCGGACCTCGGCCACCAGGGAGAGCAGTCCGATGCCCGTGCCGGTGCCGTCGGTCTGCGGATCGTCGTGGTAGGTGGACTGGTGGCCGCCCGCCTCGATGCCCTGGACACAGACCGCGTCGGCGCCCGCCCACTGGGCGGTCTGCGCCTCCTCCGGCGTGGTGACCGTCACCACGGTGTACGTACCGACTCCGGCGAGCGCGTCGAAGGTGTCGCGGGTGGGGCAGCCGAACGTGAAGGAGACCGCCGGAACCGGGTCCTCCACAAGGATGGCGAGCTTGGCCTCGTATCCGTCGTCGCCGGACGAGTCCGGGTCACCGAGCGGAGTCTCGTACCAGGCGGCCTCACCGGCCAGCTGCTGCCGGTACACCTCGACGGCGCTCGGGTCCGCGAGGTTCGGCTGCGGCATGAAGAGGTTGACGCCGAACGGCTGACCGGTCAGCCGGCGCAGCTGTTTGATCTCGTTGTACATGCCGTCCGCCGTCTTGTACCCGGCAGCGAGGAAGCCGAGCCCGCCCGCTTCGGCGACGGCTGCGACCAGCTGTGGACAGGACACACCGCCCGCCATCGGGGCCTGCACGATCGGATACCGGCAGAGATCGGTCAACGCGGATGACATGACCGCATCGTGCCACGTCGCCTGGACCGTGCCGAATCAGCCATGAGGCGGCCCGAAAGATATCCGAAGCGGGATCCGGAAGGGGAGCCGAAAGGTGACCGGAAGGGGTACCGCCATATGCGCACCGCCCGCCGGTCCGGGACCGGCGGGCGGTGCGTTGCAGAGGGCAGTGACGCGACGGACGGCCCTCAGCGGCCGTTGAACGCGTCCTTGAGCCGGGAGAACAACCCCTGCTGCCCCGGCTGGAACTGACCGGTGGGCCGCTCCTCGCCGCGCAGCTTCGCCAGCTCACGCAGCAGTCGCTCCTGCTCCGGGTCCAGCTTCGACGGGGTCATCACCTCGACGTGCACGATCAGATCGCCGCGCCCGCCACCACGCAGGTGGGTGATGCCGCGGCCGTGCAGCGGGACCGACTGACCGGACTGGGTGCCCGGCCGGATGTCGACCTCCTCCAGACCGTCGAGTGTCTCCAACGGAACCTTGGTGCCGAGCGCGCCCGCCGTCATGGGGATCGTGACAGTGCAGTGCAGATCGTCGCCCCTGCGCTGGAACACCGCGTGCGGCAGCTCGTGGATCTCGACATACAGGTCGCCGGCCGGGCCGCCGCCGGGGCCGACCTCGCCCTCGCCCGCGAGCTGGATGCGGGTGCCGTTGTCGACACCGGCGGGGATCTTCACGGTGAGCGTGCGCCGCGAACGGATGCGGCCGTCACCGGCGCACTCCGGGCACGGGGTCGGCACGACCGTACCGAAGCCCTGGCACTGCGGGCAGGGCCGCGAGGTCATGACCTGGCCGAGGAACGACCGGGTGACCTGGGAGACCTCACCGCGTCCGCGGCACATGTCACAGGTCTGGGCGGAGGTGCCGGGTGCGGCGCCCTCGCCGCTGCAGGTCGTACAGACAACGGCCGTGTCGACCTGGATGTCCTTGGTGGTGCCGAACGCGGCCTCGCCGAGATCGATCTCCAGCCGGATCATCGCGTCCTGGCCGCGCCGGGTGCGCGAACGGGGTCCGCGCTGCGACGCCGTACCGAAGAACGCGTCCATGATGTCGGAGAAGTTGCCGAAGCCACCCTGTCCGAATCCGCCCGCGCCACCGCCGCCGGAGGCGGACAGCGGGTCGCCGCCGAGGTCGTAGACCTGCTTCTTCTGCGGGTCCGACAACACCTCGTAGGCGGCGTTGATCTCCTTGAACCGCTCCTGGGTCTTCGGATCGGGGTTGACATCCGGATGCAGCTCGCGTGCGAGCCGCCGGAAGGCCTTCTTGATCTCGTCCTGAGATGCGTCGCGGCGCACGCCGAGTACGGCGTAGTAGTCCGTGGCCACTTACGACTCCGCCAGGATCTGTCCGACGTAACGTGCCACTGCGCGTACCGCTCCCATCGTTCCGGGGTAGTCCATGCGGGTCGGTCCGACCACGCCGAGTTTGGCGACTGCCTCGTCGCCCGAACCGTAGCCGACCGCGACGACGGACGTGGAGTTGAGCCCCTCGTGGGCGTTCTCGTGCCCGATACGTACGGTCATGCCCGAGTCCTTGGCCTCGCCGAGCAGCTTCAGCAGCACGACCTGCTCCTCCAATGCCTCCAGCACCGGCCGGATCATCAGAGGGAAGTCGTGCCCGAAGCGGGTGAGGTTGGAGGTGCCGCCGATCATCAGCCGCTCCTCCGTCTCCTCGACGAGGGTTTCGAGCAGGATCGAGAGCACGGTGGACACGGTTCCCCGGTCCTCGCTCTCGAAGGATTCCGGCAGATCCTGCACCAGCTGCGGGACGTCCGAGAAACGGCGTCCGACGACCCGGCTGTTGAGCCGGGCCCGCAGATCGGCGAGAGAGGTCTCACCGAACGGCGCGGGGCAGTCGATCATGCGCTGCTCGACCCGGCCGGTGTCCGTGATCAGCACGAGCATCAGCCGGGCGGGCGCAAGCGACAGCAGCTCCACATGCCGCACCGTCGACCGGGTCAGCGAGGGGTACTGCACGACGGCAACCTGCCGCGTCAGCTGCGCGAGCAGCCGTACGGTGCGGCCCACGACGTCGTCGAGGTCGACCGCGCCGTCGAGGAAGTTCTGAATGGCCCTGCGCTCCGGCGACGACAGGGGCTTGACACCCGCGAGCTTGTCGACGAAGAGCCGGTAGCCCTTGTCCGTCGGAATGCGTCCCGCGCTGGTGTGGGGCTGGGCGATGAAGCCCTCGTCCTCCAGCACTGCCATGTCGTTGCGGACCGTGGCCGGGGAGACCCCCAGCTTGTGCCGCTCGGTGAGCGCCTTGGAACCGACGGGCTCCTCGGTACCGACATAGTCCTGGACGATGGCGCGCAGCACTTCGAGTCTGCGTTCGCTGAGCATGGCGCACACCTCCAGCTGTGTCACTCGGTGGATCCCGGTCGTTTCGGTCGTTCCTCGAAGGGCCCTGGCACTCGATGCGTACGAGTGCCAGTGATCTCCCGCCAGTGTACGGCGGCCGGGTAGGGCCCTAGCAAGGGCGACCGGCCACGCTACCCCGAGACTGCGCAGGTCGTTGCCGATAGCGTCGCCGCATGGACGCCTCTTGGGAAGAGTTCGGCTGGGAGCGACTCGGCAACGGTGTGGGCCGGCGGCGGCTTCCCGGGTGGGATGCGACAGTCGCACTGGTGGTCGGAGCCGAGGGGGCGCTGCTCTTCGACACCGGATCGACGCTGCGCGAGGGTGTGGAGGTCCGGGCCCAGGTGCAGGCATTGATCGGCCGGAGGGTGACGCATATCGCACTCAGCCACCCCCACTTCGACCATGTGCTCGGCGCCGCGGCCTTCTCCGGGGCCGAGGTGTACGGGGCGGTCGGAGTGACGGATCTCCTGGCCCGCGGAGCGGACGAGCTGCGCGCCGACGCGGTGCGCCACGGAGTGCCCGAGGAGGACGCGGCGCAGGCGGCCGATGTGCTGGTGGCGCCGCATCACCAGGTCTGCGACGAGTGGACCCTCGACCTGGGCGGTGGTCGCCAGGTGCTGCTGGCAAACGTGGGCCCCGGCCACACCGGCCACGATCTCGCCGCCCTGGTGCCCGGCTCCCCCGCCGTCGTGCTCTGCGGCGACCTGGTCGAGGAGTCCGGCGAACCGCAGGCGGGCCCGGACGCGATCCCGTCGCGCTGGCCGGCCGCGCTGGACCGGCTGCTGGCGCTGGGCGGCGAGGGTGCGGTGTACGTGCCGGGGCACGGTGCGCTCGTGGACGCCTCGTTCGTACGTGCGCAACGTGACCAACTGTCCACTGCATTCGGCGTGTCGTGACCCGTTCCCGTCCTATCGTCGTCCGATGCGCAGCTACCACCCGGATCTGACCCCACCGTGGAAGAAGTCCGCCCCCGTCCCCGAGGTCCCCGCCGAGCCCGATCTGGTCGTGGAGGAGGTCTCCAGCGGCTTCTGCGGTGCGGTGATCCGCTGCGAGAAGACGGCCCAGGGCCCGACGGTGACCTTGGAGGACCGTTTCGGCAAGCACCGGGTGTTCCCGATGGAACCGCGCGGCTTCCTGCTGGAGGGTCGGGTCATCACCCTCGTACGCCCCTCGGCACCGGGTCCCGCACGCCCCGCCCGCACGGCCTCCGGCTCGCTCGCGGTCCCCGGGGCGCGGGCGCGGGTGGCACGGGCGGGCCGGATCTACGTCGAGGGCCGGCACGACGCGGAGCTGGTCGAACGGGTCTGGGGCGCCGACCTGCGCATCGAGGGCGTGGTCGTCGAGTACCTGGAGGGCATCGACGACCTCCCGGCCGTCGTCCGCGACTTCGCCCCCGGCCCGGACGCGCGACTGGGCGTCCTGGTGGACCACCTGGTCCCCGGCTCCAAGGAGTCGAGGATCGCGAGCGAGGTCACGGACGCGAACGTGCTGGTGGTGGGCCACCCCTACATCGACGTCTGGGAGGCGGTGAAGCCGTCGTCGGTCGGCATCGCGAGCTGGCCGGTGGTACCGCGCGGCCAGGACTGGAAGACGGGCGTATGCCGGTCGCTGGGCTGGCCGGAGAACACGGGGGCGGCGTGGCAGCGCATCCTGTCCACGGTCCGCTCGTACCGCGACCTGGAGCCGGCACTGCTCGGCCGGGTGGAGGAGTTGATCGACTTCGTCACGGCGCCGAGGGAGTAGGCGGGGCTGGTTCTACCCCCGCGACCGGGCGCCTTCGGTCCGTCCGGGGATTGCGGACCGGTCCGGGGACGGAGCCCCCGTTTCCGGGCAGGGGCGGGTAGGGGATCAGGCCCGCCGCAGGCGCACCCGCACCCCCGCTCGCCCTTCAGTCCACCAGGTCCCTGACCACCGCATCCGCGAGCAGCCGACCCCGCAGAGTCAGCACGGCCCGCCCCGCCGCATAGGGCGCCGCCTCCAGCAACCCGTCCGCCACCGCGCGCCCCGCCGCGGCCAGCCCGGCCGGGGCCAGCAGCGACAGCGGACAGCCGTCGACCAGCCGCAGCTCCAGCAGGATCCGTTCGACGCGACGGTCCTCCTCGGAGAGCACCTCGCGTCCCGCGCCCGGGGACCGCCCTTCCGCCAGGGCCTGCGCGTACGCACCGGGATGCTTGACGTTCCACCACCGCACCCCGCCCACATGGCTGTGCGCGCCCGGGCCGGCCCCCCACCAGTCGGCGCCCCGCCAGTACAGCTCGTTGTGCAGGCACCGCCCCTCCGGCGTCCGGGCCCAGTTCGACACCTCGTACCAGGAGAAGCCCGCCGCGGCCATCGCCTCGTCGGCGATCAGATAGCGGTCGGCGTGGACGTCGTCGTCCGTCATCGGCACCTCGCCACGCCGGATCCGCCGCGCCAGCTGCGTCCCCTCCTCGACGATCAGCGCGTAGGCGGACACATGGTCCGGCCCCGCCCCGATCGCCGCGTCCAGCGAGGCCCGCCAGTCGTCGTCGGACTCCCCGGGGGTGCCGTAGATCAGGTCGAGGTTGACATGCTCGAAGCCCGCGGCCCTCGCCTCCGCTACGCAGGCCTCGGGCCGCCCGGGCGTATGCGTACGGTCGAGGATCTTCAGCACGTGCTGCCGCGCACTCTGCATCCCGAACGAGATCCGGTTGAAGCCGCCTTCCCGCAGCTCCGCCAGATATGCCGGATCGACGGACTCCGGATTGGCCTCGGTCGTGATCTCCGCGTCGTCGGCGAGCCCGAACTCCTCCCGGATCGCCGCCAGCATCCGTACGAGATCGCCGGCGGCCAGCAACGTGGGCGTGCCGCCGCCGACGAACACCGTACGGACCGGCCGCGGGTCGTCGCCGAGCACCTTGCGGGCCTGCCGGACCTCGCCGATCAGGTGGGCGGCGTAGTTGTCACGGGAGGCCAGCGCGCCGCCGGAGCCGCGCAGCTCGGTCGCGGTGTAGGTGTTGAAGTCGCAGTAGCCGCAGCGGGTCGCGCAGTACGGCACATGCAGGTAGAAGCCGAGCGGGCGGTCGGCGGCGCCTTCCAGGGCATGGCGGGGCAGGGCCCCGTCGTCGGGTACGGGTTCACCATCGGGCAGTACGGAAGGCATACCGTCCATTGTCACTCGCCGGCGGACGTTCCCGGCCCACGCTCACTGGGCCTGCAGCACGACCAGCGCCAGATCGTCGTCCGGCGGCCGCTCGGCGAACTCGTGGACGGCCCGTTTGATCCGGTCCGCGATCCCTTCCGCGGTCAGCCCGGCGCAGCCGGCCAGTGCCCGGGCCAGACCGTCCCCGTCGTCGAACATCAGCGGCCCCGAGCGCCGCTCCGTCACACCGTCCGTGACACACAGCAGGCTGTCGCCCGGAGCCAGGTCGAAGCTCTGGCTCTCGTACGCGACGTCCTCGACGACCCCGAGCAGCACCTGCGGCTCGGCGGCGGGCCGCACGGTGCCGTCCGGGCGCAGCAGCAGCGGCAGCGGATGGCCCGCACTGGCCAGCGTGCAGCGCACGCCGCCGCCGGGCAGCGGCACCATCTCCCCGTACAGCAGGGAGAGGAACCGGGGCTGCCCGCCGTCCGGCAGCTGCTGGCCGTCCTCCCGCAGATGCTGGCCGCCCTCCTGCAGGTGCTGCCCGCCCGCCGCAGCGACCATGAGGGCGGCGGCCTCGGCGGTCTCCATCGCGTCGTCGAGGAGCAGCCGGTTGAGCCGGTCCAGCACCTCGCCGACGCGGAAACCCTCCCGGGCCAGCAGCCGCAGCCAGGGCCGGGCGAGACCGGTGACGACGGCGGCCTCGGGACCGCTGCCCTGCACATCGCCGAGGATGAAGCACCAGCGGTCGCCGGGACACGCGAAGATGTCGTAGAAGTCACCACCGACGACGCCGTCGTCACTGGGCTCGTACACCAGTGAGCTGGTGACTCCGGGGATGTCGGCGACCTTGCTGGGCAGCAGTCCGCGTTGCAGGATGCGGCTGATGGTGGCCTGTCGGGTGTAGGCGCGGGCGGCGCCGACGGCGAGGCCGACACGGCGTACGAAGTCCTCGATCAGCGCGGTCACCCCGTCGGGGACGCGGGCGATGCCCTCCCGCCCCAGGAGTACGGCTCCGAGCGTGCGGCCGCCGGCGGTTATCCGATAGGCGAGCGCGGCCCCCGCACGGCCGCTGGAGCGCTCGTCGGCGCCCGGGCCGGTCCCGTCCTCGTCGGTCCCGGGCCACGGCATGGAGACGGGCCCGGTGCCCACCCGCTCCGGCAGCCGGATCGGGTCCTGCTCCAACACGGTGCGCAGCTGCCCGGTCTCGGTCTCGTCACGGTGCCAGACGCTCGCGAGCCGGGGGACGGCCGCGGGCCCGCCGTTCTCCGGCTCCAGCCAGATCGCACACCAGTCGGCGAGTCTGGGCACCAGTAACTGCCCGGCGAGCGCCGCCACGATGTCCTCGTCGAGCTGGCCGGCGAGCAGGTCGGAGGCCTCGGCGAGGAACGAGAGCGCACCGCGGCCCGCCCAGTCCGCGTCGTCGCGCAGAGCGCGCCGGGCAGTGGGGGCGAGCAGTTCGGCGGTCCGCAGCCCGCTCCGGAGTTCCGGCTCGTCGGCGGGCTCGGGCAACGCGGTCCAGTCGTCGACGGGCAGCCGGGCCCAGACGGTCTTGAGGCCGGTGCGGTATGTGATGCCCCAGCGCTCGGCGAGTGCGGCGACGACCTGCAGCCCGCGCCCGCCCTCGCCCGGGTCGTCCGGGTCCGCCGCGGGCACCGGGCCGGGGCGTTCGCTGCGTACGGAACGGGCGGGGTGGTGGTCGGCGACCTCCAGCACCAGGGCTGCGGCCTCGTCCTCGGCCGCCTCCTCCAGCCGGAAGAGCAGCTCTACGGTGGTCCCGGCGTGCACGACGGCGTTGGTGACGAGCTCATCGGCGACGGTCACCGCGTCGTCGGCCAGCCGGTCGCTGAAGCCCACGGCCGCGGGCAGCCCGAGCCCGGTCCACTCGGCGAGGGCGGCCCGGACGAAACGGCGCGCGGCGGCCGGCGCGAGGAGATTCCCCGGCAGGCTCGTCCGGGCGACCGGCCGCGCGTCCTCCCGCCCGACGTGGGTACCGAGACGCTGGACGGTGTCCCGCTGCAAGGGAATGGGCCCCATGGCGCCGCTCCTGACCTGTTCTCGCACGGCCTGTTTCGCGCCGTGTGCCGCTGACGACACGGACAGAGTGACAGACCGATCCTCCCCAGAAGCACCGAGTTACCGAAGTGGGAGGAGAAGACGCAGGAACCGCGATCAGGAACGGGACCAGGAACAGCGGTGCGGACGGGGCGGTCCGCCCCGCCCGCACCATGGGCCGTGCCTACGCCTCGCGGGCGCCCACGTACATCTCGTCGATGAGGCCCTTGTACTCGCGCTCGACGACCGGCCGCTTGAGCTTGAGGCTCGGCGTCAGCTCGCCGTGCTCGACATCGAGGTCGCGCGGCAGCAGCCGGAACTGCTTGATGGTCTGCCAGCGCTGCAGCCCCCCGTTGAGCCGCTTCACATAGCCGTCGATGAGCTCCACGGCCTTCGGGGACGCCACCACTTCGGCGTACGGCCTGCCTTCCAGGCCGTTCTCGGCGGCCCAGCCGAGGATGGTCGGCTCGTCGAGCGCGATCAGGGCGGTGCAGTAGTTGCGGTCCGCGCCGTGTACCAGGATGTTGGAGACGAACGGGCACACCGCCTTGAACTGTCCCTCGACCTCCGCCGGAGCGACGTACTTGCCGCCCGACGTCTTGATCAGGTCCTTCTTGCGGTCGGTGATCCGCAGGTAGCCGTCCACGGACAGCTCGCCGATGTCACCGCTGTGCAGCCAGCCGTCGGCCTCCAGCACCTCGGTGGTCTTCTCCGGCTGCCGGTGGTAGCCCTGCATGATGCCGGGGCCGCGCAGCATGATCTCGCCGTCGTCGGCGATCCGTACCTCGGTGCCGGGGAGCGGCTTGCCGACCGTGCCGGTGCGGTAGGCCTCGCCCGGGTTGACGAAGGAGGCGGCGCTGGACTCGGTGAGTCCGTAGCCCTCCAGGATGTGGATGCCGGCACCTGCGAAGAAGTAGCCGATGTCGGGGGCGAGCGCCGCGGAGCCGGAGACACAGGCGCGCAGCCGGCCGCCGAAGGCCTCACGGATCTTGGCGAAGACCAGGGCGTCGGCGACCTTGTGCTTGGCGCCGAGGCCGAACGGGACGGAGGCCGTGCCGGTGCGCCGGAAGTTGTCCTGCGACACCTTCGCGTACTCGCGGGCGACCCCGGCCGCCCACTGGAAGATCTTGTACTTGGCGCCGCCACCGGCCCGCGCCTTGGACGCGACCCCGTTGTAGACCTTCTCGAAGATGCGGGGCACGGCGGCCATGTACGTCGGCTGGACCACCGGCAGATTCTCGATGATCTTGTCGATCCGGCCGTCGACGGCGGTGACATGGCCGACCTCGATCTGGCCCGAGGTGAGGACCTTGCCGAAGACGTGCGCGAGCGGCAGCCAGAGGTACTGGACGTCGTCCTTGGTGATCAGGCCGGTCGCCACGGTGGCCTTGGCCATGTACGACCAGTTGTCATGCGGCAGCCGAACGCCCTTGGGGCGGCCGGTGGTGCCCGAGGTGTAGATCAGGGTGGCCAGCTGCTCGGCGGTGATCGCGTCGACCCGCTCCTTGACCGCGCCCGGGTTCTTCGCCAGGAGCTCGGCGCCGCGGGCCTCCAGATCGGCCAGCGAGAGCACCCAGCCCTCGGGGTCGGCCGTGTCGGGCTCGACGCCGTCCGGGTCGATGACCACGACATGGGTGAGGTTCGGCAGGTCGGCGCGGCGCTCGCGGGCCTTGGCCAGCTGGCGGGCGTCCTCGGCGATCAGCACCCGGCTCTCGGAGTCGGCGAGGATGAACGACGATTCCTCGGCGTTGGTCGACGGGTAGATCGTGGTGGTCGCGGCGCCGGCGCACATCACACCGAGGTCGGCGAGGATCCACTCGACGCGGGTGGCGGAGGAGAGCGCGACCCGCTCCTCCGGCTCCACCCCCAGACCGATGAGCCCTGCGGCGATCGCGTACACGCGCTCCGCGGCCTGTGCCCAGCTCAGCGACTTCCATTCGTCGGCGCCCTGTCCGGTGGCCGAGGGGACCGGGTAGCGGTAGGCCTCCCCGTCCGGAGTGGCCGCAACGCGGTCGATGAAGAGGGTCGCCACGGAGGGCGGTCGGTTATCGATCAGGGTATGTGTGTCGCTCACGACATCCTCCGGGCCTGCGGCAGTGCTTCACGACCGGTTGTTTGGTTGCTGCGTGCTGCTGCTTGTTCCTGCTTGCATGCGTCCGTCTGCGTGCTGATCCTGCGTACGTGATTCCGCTTGTTTAACTCGCGAGTAACTACGAGCCGTGATCAGGGTAGAGCGCGCACGTCCGCCGCGTAAGAGGCAATCGGACGCCGCTTCATAACAAACGGACCCCCACGCCGCAGGGTGCTGCGACGCAGGGGTCCGTTGGGGCTACCACCGAGTAGGGCAGCCTGGCTCAAGCCGGGACAGAAGCGGAAATCCGCCGGGAACTACTTCTTGCCCTTGCTCTCCCCGCCCGACTCGTCGGTGGACAGCACGGCGATGAAGGCCTCCTGCGGCACCTCCACATTGCCGACCATCTTCATCCGCTTCTTGCCTTCCTTCTGCTTCTCCAGCAGCTTCCGCTTACGGGAGATGTCACCGCCGTAGCACTTGGCGAGAACGTCCTTGCGGATGGCGCGGACGGTCTCACGGGCGATGACCCGGGAGCCGATGGCCGCCTGGATCGGCACCTCGAAGTTCTGCCGCGGGATGAGCTCGCGCAGCTTGGCGACGAGCCGCACGCCGTACGCGTACGCCTTGTCCTTGTGCGTGACCGCGGAGAACGCGTCGACCTTGTCGCCGTGCAGCAGGATGTCGACCTTGACGAGGTGGGCGGACTGCTCGCCGGTGGGCTCGTAGTCGAGCGAGGCGTAGCCGCGGGTCTTGGACTTCAGCTGGTCGAAGAAGTCGAAGACGATCTCGGCGAGGGGCAGGGTGTAGCGGATCTCGACCCGGTCCTCGGAGAGGTAGTCCATGCCGAGCAGGGTGCCGCGCCGGTTCTGGCAGAGCTCCATGATCGCGCCGATGAACTCGC
This sequence comes from Streptomyces sp. NPDC002206, assembly GCF_053593595.1. NCBI lineage: Bacteria > Bacillati > Actinomycetota > Actinomycetes > Kitasatosporales > Streptomycetaceae > Streptomyces > Streptomyces sp. NPDC002206. The sequence continues at coordinate 83,881 of NZ_JBSFCW010000021.1, read as the reverse complement.
TGGGGGCGAGGACGGTGGCACGTACGACCGGCTCGTGCACCTTGTCGATCTTGCCCTCGGGGAACTCGCTCGGGTTGGTGACGATGTGCTCGCTGCCGTCCTCCATCTCGACGCGGTAGACCACGTTGGGGGCGGTGGCGATGAGCTCCAGACCGAACTCGCGCTCCAGGCGCTCGCGGATCACGTCGAGGTGCAGCAGCCCGAGGAAGCCGACACGGAAGCCGAAGCCGAGGGCCGCGGAGGTCTCCGGCTCGTACACCAGGGCGGCGTCGTTGAGCTGGAGCTTGTCGAGGGCCTCGCGCAGGTCCGGGTAGTCGGAGCCGTCCAGCGGATACAGACCTGAGAACACCATCGGCTTGGGGTCCTTGTAACCGCCCAGCGCCTCGGTCGCACCCTTGCTCAGGGAGGTGATCGTGTCACCGACCTTGGACTGCCGGACGTCCTTCACCCCGGTGATGATGTAGCCCACTTCGCCCACACCGATGCCGTCGGCCGGGGTCATCTCCGGGGAGGAGACACCGATCTCCAGCAGTTCATGGGTGGCGCCGGTGGACATCATCTTGATGCGCTCGCGCTTGTTGAGCTGACCGTCGACGACACGGACATACGTGACGACGCCGCGGTACGAGTCGTAGACCGAGTCGAAGATCATCGCGCGGGCCGGGGCATCGGCCTTGCCGATCGGCGCCGGGACATCCCTGACCACGCGGTTCAGCAGCGCGTCCACGCCGACGCCGGTCTTCGCCGAGACCTTGAGGACGTCCTCGGGCTGGCAGCCGATGAGGTTGGCCAGCTCCTCGGAGAACTTCTCGGGCTGCGCGGCCGGCAGGTCGATCTTGTTGAGCACCGGAACGATGGTGAGGTCGTTCTCCATCGCCAGGTACAGGTTGGCCAGCGTCTGGGCCTCGATGCCCTGCGCGGCGTCGACCAGCAGGACCGTGCCCTCGCAGGCGGCGAGCGAGCGGGAGACCTCGTACGTGAAGTCCACGTGGCCCGGGGTGTCGATCATGTTGAGGATGTGGGTGCTGCCCTCGCCCTCGCCCGTGGTGGGCGCCCACGGCAGACGGACCGCCTGGGACTTGATGGTGATGCCGCGCTCGCGCTCGATGTCCATCCGGTCGAGGTACTGAGCGCGCATCTGCCGCTGGTCGACCACGCCCGTCAGCTGGAGCATCCGGTCGGCAAGGGTCGACTTGCCGTGGTCGATGTGAGCGATGATGCAGAAGTTGCGGATCAGCGCCGGGTCGGTACGGCTCGGCTCGGGCACGTGGGTAGGAGTCGCGGGCACGCAGGGTCCTGATTCTTGAGACGCCGAACGCCGTGTCTCGGGTCGATGTCGGGTCGGTCGGATCGATACGTAGCTTCCATCGTCCCACGGCTGCGGGGCAGAGACCGGTTTGGGCCGGTCGGAGCGCGGCTGGTACCGTTGACAGCTGTGCCTCGTGGCTCTTACGGGCAGCGGGGCGCACATCGAAGATCCAACGAACCTGAAAAGGCTCTTTCGTGGCGAACATCAAGTCCCAGATCAAGCGGAACAAGACGAACGAGAAGGCGCGCCTGCGCAACAAGGCCGTCAAGTCCTCGCTCAAGACCGCGATCCGCAAGGCCCGTGAGGCTGCCGCAGCGGGCGACGTCGAGAAGGCCACCACGGCCGTTCGCGACGCTTCGCGCGCGCTCGACAAGGCTGTCTCGAAGGGCGTCATCCACAAGAACGCCGCCGCCAACAAGAAGTCGGCGCTGGCCTCCAAGGTTGCCGCCCTCCAGGGCTGAGCTTTCTGATGTAACTGCCGGAACGGACCAGCGGGCCCTCTCTCCCGCCCCTGCCCGGCCCCCGCGCCGCACACCGAACCTGCGTTCGCCACGCGGGTGCGGCGCACAGAGCTAGAACCGAGGCCCCGGCCCGCCACCCTCCCCAGGGCGGTGAACCGGGGCCTTCGGCATACCCGCTCGAGCCCAGCCGGTCACGACCGGCGCCCACCTCGCCGTCCCACGGTCACCGGCCGCTCCGCGCCGCCCGCGCAACAGCAACGACGGCCTTCTCAAGGGCGTACTCGGGGTCGTCCCCACCACCCTTCACGCCCGCATCGGCATCCGCGACCGCCCGCAGCGCCATCGCCACCCCGTCCGGCGTCCACCCCCGCATCTGCTGCCGCACCCGGTCGATCTTCCACGGCGGCATCCCCAGCTCACGCGCAAGATCCGCCGGACGCCCCCCGCGTGCCGAGGACAGCTTGCCGATGGCTCGTACGCCCTGCGCGAGCGCACTGGTGATCAGTACGGGCGCCACCCCGGTCGACAGCGACCAGCGCAACGCCTCCAGCGCCTCCGCCGCCCGTCCCTCCACCGCCCGGTCGGCAACGGTGAAGCTGGACGCCTCCGCACGGCCGGTGTAGTAGCGCCCGACCACCGCCTCGTCGATCGTGCCCTCGACATCCGCGACCAGCTGCGACACCGCACTCGCCAGCTCCCGCAGATCGCTGCCGATGGAGTCGACGAGCGCCTGGCAGGCCTCGGGGCTCGCGGAACGCCCCAGCGCCCGGAACTCCGACCGTACGAACGAGAGCCGCTCGGCGGGCTTGGTCGTCTTCGGGCAGGCAACCTCCCGCGCACCCGCCTTGCGCGCCGCGTCCAGCAGCGCCTTGCCCTTGGCGCCGCCCGCATGGAGCAGCACGAGCGTGATCTCCTCGACCGGCGCACCGAGGTACGCCTTGACGTCCTTCACCGTGTCGGCGGAGAGATCCTGCGCATTACGCACGATCACCACCTTGCGCTCGGCGAAGAGCGAAGGGCTCGTCAGCTCGGCAAGAGTGCCCGGCTGGACCTGGTCGGATGTGAGGTCGCGGACGTCCGTGTCGGCGTCGGACGCACGGGCCGCCGCCACCACCTGCTGCACCGCACGGTCGAGGAGGAGGTCCTCCTGGCCCACGGCGAGCGTGAGGGGAGCGAGCGGGTCGTCGGTGGAATTCCTTCTGGTGGCCATCGCCGTCCAGCATCCCACGCCCCAGTGACAGCCCGGCTTGGACCGCCTGTTCCCGCATCCATCGTCGTACCGGAGAATGGGCAGGTGAGCGATGTGAGACATGTGCTGGTGCTGCCCGACCGCGACGCGGCGGAGGAGGTGGCCGGAGAGCTCGCCGACCGTTTCGGTGTCGCCGAGGAGCCCCAGCTCGTACGCGACGCGCTGGCCGGCGAGGACGACGCCGAGGACGCCCAGTGGCTGGTGGTCGTCGACGACCCGGCCGGCCGGCTGGACTCCGCGGCACTCGACGCGTTCGCCGCGGAGTACGAGGGATGGCTGGAAGCGCCTTAGCGGCGCCCGGCCGCAGGCCTCCCCGGAGTCAGCTCTTGGGGACGATCTGGATGTCCATGTCGATGGCGATGCTGGGACCGACGACGGCGATACCGCGGGCCAGCATCGTCTGCCAGGTCAGCGTGAAGTCCTCACGGTGCAGCTCCGTGGTGGCCCGGCACGCCGCCCGGGTCTCGCCCTCAAGACCGTTGCCCAGGCCGAGGTACTGGGTGTCCAGCGTCACCGTACGGCTGACGCCGTGCAGGGTCAGCGCGCCGCTGACGCCCCAGCGGCTGCCGCCCCGGTGAACGAAGCGGTCGCTGTAGAACTCGAGCGTCGGGTAGCGCCCGACGTCGAGGAAGTCGCTGGAGCGCAGGTGGTCGTCGCGCATCTGCACGTTCGTGTCGATCGACGCGGCATCGATGATGACGTGCATGGCGGAGTCCTCCATGCGGTCGGCGATCCGTACCGCACCGGCGAACGTGTTGAACCGGCCGTGGATACGGGCCAGCCCGATGTGACGGGCGGTGAACCCGATCTGCGTGTGGTTCGGCTCGATCTCCCAGTCACCGGGGGCGGGCAGCTGCGGGGGCGCGGAGACCTGAAGCATCACGTCGCCGAGGCCCGCGTGGCCACTCTCGCTGACGGTGGCCGAACCATGAAACGGAGTGAAGCCCTCCGCCGTGACGGCCAGCCGGTATTCGCCCGCCGGGACGGTGGCGAGGACGTTCCCGTACGGGTCCGTCTCGCCGCCGACGACCTTGCGGCCCGCGCTGTCCGTGACCACGAACTCGGCCTGCTGAACAGCCACGTTGACCGGATCGAGCACACGGCAGCTCAGCACTCCCGCATTGCGCGGCACCGCAAGTCCGGCGAGCGGGCTGCCGCCTGCCGCGTGCGTCGCCTTCTTGCTTCCAAGCCAACGGCCGAACATCTTCAGTACCCCCGGGGGAGATTCACCATGGGGCCTGACGGCTGGACGTCGTTGTCGGAGCAGCGGCCCGCCGACGAGCATGCATTCGATCACCCTTGAGGCGTTCGAGGCAAACGGAGGGTCTGGACAGGGCTTGGGCGGAGGTGTTACCGAAGGTCCGAATTGAACGTTCCGCTTGTGTGCGTCAACCGTTCGGCCCTTGAATGCCCGCCTTGTGAACTGTGGGCAGCCGGTCGAGCCGCAGCCCGAAGTGCTCACGGTAGGCGGCGAGCACCTCGGCGTCGGTAGCCAGCGGAACTTCATGTCGCTCGCCACCCACCGTCGTGATGAGGGTGCGCCCGCTGAGGGTGACCCTGCCCACGCCGGTGAGCCGGGAGCAGACCAGGGACCTGGTGAAATGCGAATCGGGCGAGGTGCGGTGGTGCCAGGCGCCGGCCCGGAAGTCCGCGAGAGCCCGCGGCCGCAGATCGAGGCGGTACTGGGGCACCCCGTCACGCAGCACATCGAGATCCCCGGCCCCGGCACCGTCCGTGGCATCGGGCGTCTCCCGGATCCGGTACGTACCCCGCGGGTCCTCCTGGTCCGTACGGTCGTCGAGCACGAGCGGGAAGTGGGCGTGATCGCCGAAGCCGACATCGGCGAGCCAGGGTCCGGTGCCGTCGTCGGTCTCGACGCGCAGCGCGAGGTGGTCGTACGGAATCCCGAGTCGTCCGCCGTCCCCGTAGACGCGGGCCTGGAGCAGGGTGACGCCGAAGCCGAGAGCCCGCAGCAGGGCCGCGAAGGCGCCGCCGAGTTCGTAGCAGAAGCCGCCCCGCCGGACGCCCACCACCTTGTCGAGGAGCGCCTTCTCCTCCAGCACGATGTCCTCGTCGAGATGGATCGACAGATTCTCGAAGGGCACGGTCGTGAGGTGCCGCACCTGCAGATCGCGCAGGGCAGCCGCGTCGGGGCGCGCAGGACGGACGGCGCCGATGCGGTCCAGATAGGCGTCGACGGTCTGTGGCGATTGCGGGTCCATGGCCACAGTCTGTCCCGGTGCACCGCCCTGCGCCATGATCCGGTGGTCCTGGGACCACCGACCGAGGTGCGCGATTGCGCGCGCTCGCTAGCGTGCGGAGCATGACGAACGCGGAGCCGGCGCGCAGCCGGGAACAGCGCAAGCAGGATGTGCTCAGCCGGTTGGAGAAGGACAACGACGCCTGGGTGGCGACCGCTTCGGCGGATGGCGTGCCGACACTGGTGCCGCTGTCGTTCGTGTGGGACCGGGGGACGCTCCTGATGGCCACTCGGCGCACCAATCCGACCGCGCACAATGTGACTCCGACCGGACAGGCCGGGATCAGCCTGGGCCACACCCGCGATGTGGTGCTCATCGACGCGACCGCCGAGGTCGTGGAGGGCGCGGCACTCTCCGCGGAATCGGGCGACGCCTTCGCGACGAAACTCAACTGGGACCTGCGTGGCCGCACGCCCTGGGTGTACCTCCGCTTCACGCCGTATGCGGTCAGGGCTTGGCGGGAGGAGAGCGAACTGACCGGGCGCGAGCTGATGGCCGACGGCAAGTGGCTGATCTGAGGCGGATACGATCGGCCGGACAGGAGTCATGAGCGTCCGACCGCCCGCAGCCGCGGCCCGGAACCCGTCACCGCGATCGCGCCGTCCAGGTCCGTGCGCAGCACCACCGCTCCCCCGGCCCTGAGCGCCTCGACGGTACGGGCCGCCGGGTGCCCGTACGGGTTGTCCTTGCCCACGCTCACCAGCGCGAGTCGCGGGCGAGCACTGCGCAGCAACGCGGGATCCTGGTGGGCGGAACCGTGATGGGCGACCTTGAGGACATCCACCCGCGGCAGCGCCGGGTACTGGCGCAACAACCCCTGCTGGGCCGGTGGTTCGAGATCTCCGAGGAGCAGCAGGGTCAGTCCGCCGGTCCGGACGAACAGCGTGACACTGGCATCGTTGGGCTCCTCCGGTTCGGGGGCTGCTGTGACACCGCCGACGGGCCACAGGACCCGCCAGTCGAGCGGACCGATACGACGCCGCTCTCCCGGCGCCGCCCGCATCACAGGAACCCGTGCGGCGGCGGCCGTTCTGCGTACGAATGCGGCCTGGTCCGGCGGTTCGTCCAGGCTCGTCGTCTGGATCGCGCCCACCGCTCTGCCCCGCAACACGCCGGGCAGGCCCCGGACATGATCCGCGTGGAAGTGCGTGAGCAGCAGCAGTGGCACCCGGGTGACGCCCAGGTCGTGCAGGCATCGGTCGGCGAGCCGTGGATCGGGCCCGGTGTCGATGACCACGCCGTCGCCGGCCCCCGCCGCCAACACCATGGCATCCCCCTGGCCCACGTCGCACATCGCGAACACCCAGTCCGGTGGCGGCCATCCCGTCAGCACCCGGGTCAGCGGCACCGGTCGCAGCACCGCGAGGATGAGCAGCAGCGCCGCGGCCGAACACACCCACGGGTGGCGCGCGATGCGGCGGGCGGACAGCACCGCGAGCGCCGTGAGGGCGGCGAGCAGCAGCGCTCCCTTCCAGCCGTCGGGCCAGTCGACCTCCGCCCCGGGGAGGGCCGCTCCGGTGCGGGCCACGGAGGCGATCCACCCGGCCGGCCACCCCGCGATCCTGGCAAGCAACTGGGCTACCGGTATGGCCACCGGCGCCAGGGCGAGCGCGGCAAACCCGAGGATGGTAGCCGGCGCCACCGCGAACTCGGCCAGCAGATTGCACGGAATCGCCACCAGACTGACCCTCGAGGCGAGCACCACCACGACCGGCGCGCACACCGCCTGCGCCGCGGCAGCGGCACCCAGCGCCTCCGCGAGCCGGGGCGGCACCCGACGCCGCCGCAGCGCGGCACTCCATAGCGGCGCGACGGTGAGCAATGCCCCGGTGGCCAGGACGGAGAGCACGAAGCCATAACTACGGGCCAGCCACGGGTCGTACAGCACAAGAAGCAGAACGGCGGCCGCCAGTGCGGGAATCAGCGATCGGCGGCGCCCCGTGCCGATGGCCAGCAGCGTGATCAGCCCGCAGACCGCGGCCCGCAGCACACTCGGCTCCGGCCGGCAGACGAGGACGAAGGCGAGAGTGAGTCCCCCGCCGAGCAACGCGGTCATCCGCAGCGACAGACCCAACCGAGATGCCAGACCGCGGCGTTCGACCCGCAGCGCGGTGCCGGGTGGCCCGATGAGCAGCACGAGCAGAATCGCCAGATTGGCGCCGGAGACCGCCATCAGGTGCGTGAGATCGGCTGCTTGGAACACATCGTGCAGTTCGGGGGTGACCCGTGAGGTGTCACCGACGACCAGCCCGGGCAACAGCGCACGCGCATCGGGCTCCAGCCCCTCGGTCGCCGTGCGCAGCCCGGCGCGCAGACCACCCGCCGCGCGCTGGAGAAGGGTGGGAGGCCCGGTGACGCGGGGCGGGCCGTTGCCGTCCGGCCGCAGTACGGCGGCGTTGCGCTCCCCGCTGTGCAGAGGCGGCGAGAGGTGGCCGCTCAGGCGCAGCCGCGTGGACGGCAGCAGCCGCTGCCACTGCGCCGCCGAATGACCGGGGGACACGATCACCAGCACCGGGACACGGAGCCGGGTGACGGCACCGTCGGGCGCCGTCAGCCGGGTGATCTCGGCGTCCAGGAGAAGGGCGACCGGGGTGCTGTGGTCACCGCGGACCTGGGTCCGGGTCTGCCGTGCGTCGGATGTGACGGTCACCTCCGCCTCGACCTTCGCGAAGCGCTGCGCGAGACCATGAACCGGCTCCTGCCGCAGGTATGCGCTGTGCAGCCCGGCAGCCGTCGCCCCGGCCGCGGCGCACAGCAGAGCGGCGGCGGCCGCGGTGGCGCGCAGTCGCCGCCGCTTCCGCAGGGCGCTCTCCCCGCCGTCCCGAGCGTCTCCCTCGCCGGCCGGTCGGGCGCACGTGGCTCGGGCCGCCGATGCCCGCGACACACCCAGGAGCACCAGGCCGGCGACGAGACAGACCACTGTTCCCACAGCCGTCCAGCGCCCCGGCACCCCCACGGCGAGGGCCGCGGCTGCCCAGGTCGCCAGGGCAGGCGGGACGAGCCGCAGATCGACCGGGCCCTCCTGTTGCGGGTCGGAGACACCCAGCCGTCGGCCCGATACCGTATGGACGTCCTGATGGGTGTCCGATTGGACGTCCGGACGGCCTTCCGGTCGCAGATCCTCGGGGCGGCTCATGGCCGCACCAGCGGTTGGAGGTCGGCGAACCGGCGGTCGCCGATCCCATTGACCTCACGGAGTTCACCGACGGACCGGAAGCCGCCGTGCTGCGTGCGGTAGTCGACGATGTGCTGGGCGAGAACGGGGCCGACACCGGGCAGGGTGTCCAGCTGTTCCACCGTCGCGCTGTTGAGGCTGACCGGACCGGTCGTGGGGCCGCCACCGGCGCCCGCTGCACCCCCTCCCGCGGCAGCTCCTCCTGTGGCGCCGAAGGCCTGCGGCCCGGGTGGCGCGCCCACCACGACCTGCTCCCCGTCCATGAGCACCCGCGCCCGGTTGAGCCCGGTGAGATCCACGCCGGTCCGGACTCCGCCGGCCGCCCGCAGCGCGTCGGCGACCCGCGCACCGGACGGTAAGGCGTAGATGCCCGGCCGGCGCACCTTGCCGCTCACATCGACGACGATCCGTCCGCCCGGTCCTCCGGTGGGCGGCGGTCCGGGTGACGGATCGGGGGTGCGGGCCCGCTCCACGCCTCGATCCATGCGCGGGTCCGACGCCGGGGCCTGCGCGCCCTCGCTGACCGGATCGGGGGCACGGACGGACTGCGGGCGTGCGGACCAGAAGTGGACGGCGGCGAAGACCGCGGCGGCGACCAGGACGACGGCGAGCGCGGCGAGGGTTCTCGGCTCCAGACCACACCTGAGCTGCAACCACATCGGGAGCCGCTCCCGCACCGCCGGAACCAGCCGCTCCCACCGCCCTGGCGCGATCGGAGCCGTCGGCACCGCCCGCGCGTTCTCCTCTGCCGGAGTCGGCTGCGGTACCGGAGGCGGCGCAAGGCCCACTACCGGCCGGGCGACGCGCCCCCCGTATGCACCGGCCATGAGTGCGTCCGCGCGATGCCGCGATGCCGCCGCGACCCCGGCCGCACGCCCACGCGCCAACCGTCGTCGCCCGGGCGCGGGTCCGGGTCCAGGCACGAAGCCGGACCCGGGACCGTGTCCGGGGCCGACGCCCTGGCCCGCACCGGACCCGCGCCGGGCGCGCACGTCCGACGCCGCAGCGCGGCCGGGTCCACTTCCACTGCTTGCACGGTGTGCTCGATGTGCACGATCTGATCGGGGAGCCATGCCTCATGACGCTAGGCACATTCACCCGAACCCGCCGAGCAGGCCTAAATCCCGTGGAAAACCGACCAGTTGTGGATAACCCCCTCACCTTCACGAGTGAGATCAGCGAGGCGAAACCACTGCTCCGAGCAGACCGGGACCGGTGTGCGCGCCGATGACCGCGCCGACCTCGCTGACATGCAGATCGACGAGTCCCGGAACGCGCTCCCGCAGCCTCTCGGCCAGCCGCTCGGCCCGCTCGGACGCCGCCAGGTGGTGCACGGCGATGTCCACCTGGCCGGTACCCGCCCGCTCGGCGACGATCTCCTCCAGCCGCGCGATCGCCTTCGAGGCCGTCCGCACCTTCTCCAGCAGCTCGATCCGGCCACCGTCCAACTGGAGCAGGGGCTTCACCGCGAGCGCCGACCCCAGCAGGGCCTGGGCCGCGCCGATGCGCCCCCCGCGGCGCAGATAGTCCAGCGTGTCGACGTAGAAGTAAGCGGAGGTGCCCGCGGCCCGCTTCTCGGCAGCCACGACCGCCTCGTCCAGGCTGCCGCCCGCCTCCACCGCCTCGGCCGCAGCCAGGGCGCAGAACCCCAGGGCCATGGCGACCATCCCGGTGTCCACCACCCGTACCGGCACCGGAGCATCCTTCGCGGCGAGCAGCGCGGCGTCGTACGTGCCCGAGAACTCGGCCGAGAGGTGCAGCGAGACGATGCCGACGGCGCCGGCTTCGGCCGCAGCCCGGTACGTGGCGGCGAAGACCTCGGGACTGGGGCGGGACGTCGTCACGGGACGCCGCTTCTGGAGCGCCAGCGCGAGGGAGCGGGCCGAGATCTCGGTGCCCTCCTCCAGCGCCTGATCGCCGAGGACAACGGTCAGCGGCACTGCGGTGATGCCATGCCGCTCCATCGCCTGGGGCGGCAGGTAGGCCGTGGAATCGGTGACGATCGCGACATGGCGGGACATGAGCGGGAGGTTACCTGCCGGGGCGCTGTCTCGGCAGTCCGACCCCGACCGAGTGATCACTTCCGATCGCTTCGAGCCGCATCCTGCCACGACCGATCACATCAGTTCGGGCCCGGGCTTTCAGCCCACCCCTCCTGCTCAATTGGTCGTCTCGGGCCGCACGGCCTTCTGCCAGGGGTAACCGGTCTGCGCCCTGGGGTCCCGAGCCGTGAGCGCCTCCGGACCCTCCTCGCCGGCCTGCGCGCTCCGCGCCCGGTCGCCCCCACGCCCACCAGCCGCACCAGCCGCACCAGCCGCACCAGCCGCAGGCTCCTCCACCGTCCAGTGCCGCAGCGCCCCCGCCTCCACATCGATCTGCGTGTTCAACGCCGCCAGATCGTCGTCGGCGAACTGCCGCGCCCGGTCGCGCGCAGCCCACCGCAGCGACTCCGCCGAATGCGTGATCCGCTCCGTGCGCTGCTTCAGGCCCGGCAGCAGCGACGCGACCGTCGCCCGGTCGGGCTCGCGCTCCAGCCTCTTCAGCTCGTCATCGAGCTCCCGTCCGTGCACGCTCAGCCGCTGGAACAGTCCCAGCGACTCCGACAGCGAGGCGTCCTCGGCCACGCCCGCCTGCAGCGCCTCCTGGGTGGCTCGCATCGAGGTCCGCAGCGAGAGCCGCAGCTGTGCCAGCTCTCCGGCCACTCCTACCTGGCCGAAGCTCTTCGCCCGCAGCGTGGTCTCCTCGACCGTGCGGCGCGCCTGGGTGATCGTGCGGTCCACGCCCCGCTTCGCCGCGCCGATGACCTTGACGCTCACATAGACGCCCAGGGCCATGAACGCGACAAAGAGCAGCCCCAGGATCAGGATCACGGCTTCCATGACGCCCCTTGGATGTCGATTCGGCTGCCGACTACCGGCCCCTCCACCGTAAACGGAACGGGCAGGCCGAGGGTTCCTTCGGAACCCCCAACCTGCCCGTAGGGGAAAGCCCTCACACCATCGTGAGCCGATCGGCGGCTAGCCGGAGACCGTCACGCGGGGACGATGTTGACCAGCTTCGGCGCCCGCACGATCACCTTGCGGATCCCGGCCCCGTCCAGCGCCGCGACCACTGCCGGGTCGGCCAGGGCCAGCGCCTCCAGCTCCTCGTCCGTGATCGACGGGGAGATCTCCAGCCGCGCCTTGACCTTGCCCTTGACCTGCACCACGCAGGTCACGGTCTCGTCCACGACGTACGCCGGGTCGGCGACCGGGAAGTCCTGGTGCACGACCGAATCGGTGTGGCCCAGCCGGCGCCACAGCTCCTCGGCGATGTGCGGCGCCAGCGGCGCGACCAGCAGCACCAGCCGCTCGGCGACGGACCGCGACAGCGGGCCGCCCACCTTGGTCAGGTGGTTGTTCAGTTCGGTGACCTTGGCAATGGCGGTGTTGAAGCGCATCCCGGCCATGTCCTGGCCGACGCCGTCGATGGCCTTGTGCAGCGCGCGCAGCGTGTCCTCGCCGGGCTCGGTGTCCACGACGGTGACCTCACCGGTCTCCTCGTCGACGACGTTGCGCCACAGCCGCTGCAGCAGCCGGTACTGACCCACGACGGCACGGGTGTCCCACGGCCGCGACACGTCCAGGGGGCCCATCGCCATCTCGTACAGACGCAGCGTGTCCGCCCCGTACTCGGCGCAGATCTCGTCGGGCGTGACGGCGTTCTTCAGGGACTTGCCCATCTTGCCCAGAACGCGGCTGACCTTCTCGCCCTGGTAGTAGAACGCGCCGTCGCGCTCCTCGACGTCGGCCGCCGGAACCGCGATGCCGCGGCTGTCCCGGTAGACGAACGCCTGGATCATGCCCTGGTTGTACAGCTTGTGGAACGGCTCAGCCGAGGAGATGTACCCCAGGTCGTGCAGGACCTTGGACCAGAACCGCGCGTACAGCAGGTGCAGTACGGCGTGCTCGGCGCCACCCACGTACAGGTCGACGCCACCGGTCGGCCGGCCCTCGCGCGGACCCATCCAGTACTGCTCGATCGCCGGGTCGACCAGCTGCCGGTCGTTGTTCGGGTCCAGGTAGCGCAGCTCGTACCAGCAGGAACCTGCCCAGTTGGGCATGGTGTTGGTCTCGCGGCGGTACTTCTTCGGGCCGTTGCCGTCGCCCAGGTCCAGCGTGACGTTGACCCAGTCGGCGTTCCGCGACAGCGGGGTCTCGGGCTGGGTGTCGGCGTCGTCCGGATCGAAGGTGCGCGGCGAGTAGTCGTCGACCTCCGGCAGCTCCAGCGGCAGCATGGACTCGGGCAGCGAGTGGGCGATGCCGTCCTCGTCGTACACGATCGGGAAGGGCTCGCCCCAGTAGCGCTGACGGCTGAACAGCCAGTCGCGCAGCCGGAAGTTGACGGTCCCCTCGCCCAGGCCCTTCGCCTGCAGCCAAGCGGTGATCTTCGCCTTGGCCTCGACGACACCCAGGCCGTCCAGCGAGATCTCGTCGCTCGCGGAGTTGACCAGCTTCGCTTCGTACGAGGCGAATGCGTCGTCCCAGGTGGAGGGGTCCGTGCCGCGGTCGTCCGACGGCTCGACAACACAGCGCATCGGCAGCTCGAAGGCGCGCGCGAAGGCAAAGTCGCGCGCGTCGTGCGCCGGGACGGCCATGATCGCGCCGGTGCCGTAGCCCATCAGGACGTAGTCGGCGATGAAGACGGGCACCTTTTCGCCGCTGACCGGATTGGTCGCGTACGCGCCGGTGAAGACGCCGGTCTTGTCCTTCGCCTCGGCCTGCCGCTCCACGTCGGACTTGGCGGCGGCCTGCTTGCGGTAGGCGGTGACGGCCTCGGCCGGGGACGCGTGTCCGCCGGTCCACACCGGGTGGGTGCCCTCGGGCCAGGCGGCCGGAATGATCCGCTCCACCAGGTCGTGCTCGGGCGCCAGCACCATGTAGGTGGCGCCGAACAGGGTGTCCTGGCGGGTGGTGAAGACGGTGATGTCCCCCGCGCCGTCGACCGGGAAGTCGACACGCGCGCCTTCGGAACGCCCGATCCAGTTGCGCTGCTGCAGCTTGATCGCCTCGGGCCAGTCCAGCCCGTCCAGGTCGTTCAGCAGCCGGTCGGCGTAGGCGGTGATGCGCATGTTCCACTGGCGCAGCTTGGCCTTGAAGACGGGGAAGTTGCCGCGCTCGGAACGGCCGTCGGCCGTCACCTCTTCGTTGGCCAGTACGGTGCCCAGCCCCGGCGACCAGTTGACGGGCGCGTCGGAGGCGTACGCCAGGCGGTACTGAACCAGGACGTCGGCGCGTTCGACGGCGCTCAGCGCGCTCCAGTCACGGCCGTCCGGGGTCGGGCGCTCACCGTTCTCGAACTGCGCGACCAGGTCGGCGATCGGCCGGGCCCGGTCCGCCTCGGTGTCGTACCAGGAGTTGAAGATCTGCAGGAAGATCCACTGGGTCCACTTGTAGTAGTCCGCCTCGATCGTCGCGAACGAGCGGCGCTTGTCGTGGCCCAGCCCCAGCCGGCGCAGCTGGGACTTCATGTTCTCCATGTTGGCCTCGGTGGAGGCGCGCGGGTGCGTACCCGTCTGTACGGCGTACTGCTCCGCCGGCAGGCCGAAGGCGTCGAAGCCCAGGGTGTGCAGCACGTTGTGCCCGGTCATGCGCTGGTGACGGGCGAAGACATCGGTGGCGATGTAGCCCAGCGGGTGACCGACGTGCAGGCCCGCACCGGAGGGGTACGGGAACATGTCCATGATGAATTTCTTCGGCTTGGCGGCCAGTTCCGGATTGTCCGCCAGATCGCCGGTCGGGTTCGGCGCCTCGTACGTGCCGTGGGCGTCCCAGAAGTCCTGCCAGCGTGCCTCGATGTCGGCAGCCATTGCCGCTGTATAGCGGTGCGGCGCAGCCACCTCGGATGCGGAATTCGTCTCGCTCATGATCCTCAAAGCTCCATCGATCGTCATCTGCCAGCGCTTACGGAAACGAAAAAGCCCCTCGCACAGGAGGGGACGCCGCGCCGATTCCAACCAGGCATTCACACCGGTCGGGACTGATCAGCGCGGCTCGCTAAGCAGAAGGCGTACGGCACGCATGGCGTCAGGGTACCGCACAGGCCCGGAGCGCAGCCCGGCGCTGCCGCTCTGTGGACAACGACGGCCGGCGGAGCCCCCGGAAAGGCCCGAGGAAGACCCCGGGAGGAGCCCCAGGAAGCGGCAGCGGAGCGTCCGGAAGGCCCCTGCCGGGCTTCCGCGAGGCAGCGGCGGAACGTCCGGGAAGCGGGGGTTACTCCGCGTACCGCCCTCTATTGGGGCAACCGCTCAAACCCCGTACTGGCCGGTATGCAGCGACTTAGCATGCCGCAACGGGACCGCTTTGCCGAACAATTCGGAGTTGCCCCAATGAACCCTCATCGCAAGATCCGCTCATCCCCCACCTTGAGCGCCGGACCGAACCGCTCGGTACAGGGCGGGCTCACCGTCGCCGTGCTGGTTCTCATCCCTCTGCTCGCCGTCGCAGGGAGCGACAACTTGCGCGCCGCACTCGATTTCACCACCGGTGTGCTGTCACTGGTCTCGCTCACCGCCGCGGTGGCCTGGGGCCTGATCGCCACCGACCGGCTGTTCCTGTCCTCACGCCAGCGCCTGATCGGCCAGGGCATCCACCGGGCCGCCGCCGCCGCCTCGCTCGGCTTCCTGCTCCTGCATGTCACCGTGAAGGTCGCGCTCGGACATGTGGCGCTGCTCGGCGCCGTCATACCCTTCGGCCTCGGTGTGCGTGGCACCGCCGGGCTGATCGGTTTCGGCTCGCTGGCCGGCCTGCTGATGGTCGTCACCGCCGCGACCGGCGCGCTGCGCAGCGCCTTCGCCACCCCGGGCCGCATAGCGGGCCGCTGGCGCGCGCTGCACGCACTGTCGTATCCGGCCTGGTGTGCGGCGCTGATCCACGGTCTGTACGCGGGCCGGCCACCCGCGACCTGGGTCGTCGTGATGTACAGCCTCTGTCTGGTCGCGGTGGCCGCCGCCCTGTGCCTGCGGCTGCTGCCGCCGCCGACGAAACGCCGGATCACCGGTCTGATCGCCGCTCTGATCAAGCCGGACGCGCTCCTCTCCGAACCGGATCCGGCGCTCCGCGAGGCCCCGCTGCCCGGCGCGGAGCGCGTACTTCCGCTCGGACGGGAGGAACTGGGCCGGGAGGAACTGCGCCGGGAACGTGCCTACGGCGGGCTCGGCCGGGACGAACTGGGTCGCGACGAGCTCGGGCGGGAGCTGCGAGGCACCCCGCTGCCATCGTCGTTCGACCGCCCGCGCACGCCTCTCTCCGCACCCGCCCCACCGCTGTACGAGGCCTCGTACGAGACTTCGTACGAGGCTCCGCCCCGTAACTCCGACCGTCTGGCCACGAGCCCCGACATCGGACCCGTCGGGGGCACAGGACCCACCCGTACAGGCCCCGACCCCGGAATCTCCGCCGCCTACCGCGCTGTCTCGCGGGCCGCCGAGAACGCGGTCCCGGTCCCCGGGCCGAGCCCCCAGCAACCGGCCGGCCGCTGGCCCGCTCCCTCACCGGCACCACCGGCCCAGGCGCAGACGTTCCGTCCCCCCTATGAACCCGCCCAGGAGCACCCGTACGACCCGTACGGAACCGACGTGCCGACCGGCCCGCTGCCCGCCGTCGACGAGACCGCACCGCTGCCGGGGCCGCTCTATCCGCCCCCTGCCGGAGAACCCTGGCAGGCACCCGCAGGAGACCGACCGTGAATCTCCCCCTCCCCGACGTGCCCGAAGTCCGTGTCGTCGGCCTCCCTCAGCTGACCACCGGGTTCGACCTGGTGGAGCGGCTCGACCTCGCCATGCATCTGAAGGTGCACGGACCGCTCGAACCGATGACCGGAGAGCGCCTGGCCGAACTGGCCGAAACCATCTCGCTGCGTGGCCGCGGCGGTGCGGGCTTCCCCTTCGGGAAGAAGCTGCGGGCAGTCGCCAAGGCATCGATCCGGCGTGGGGTACGCCCCGTCGTCGTGATCAACGGCAGCGAGGGCGAGCCGGCCTGTCGCAAGGACACCGTCCTGTTGAACCGCGCACCGCACCTGATCCTGGATGGCGCCCTGCTGGCGGCGGAGGCGCTCGGCGCCCGCACGCTGATCGTCGCCGTCACCCGCAACTCCACGGAGATCTCCATACGCAACGCTCTCGCCGAGCGTGGCCTGTCCGACCGGCGTGGGCAGCAGTTGCGCGCCCGGGTGGTGCGCACCCCCGAGCGGATGGTCTCCGGCGAGGCCTCCGCAGTCATCAGGGCGGCGGGCGGTGGCCCCGCGCTGCCGCCGGGCCGTCGCGAGCGGGCGGCCGAGTCGGGCGTCGGCGGCGCCCCGACACTGCTGTCGAACGCCGAGACATACGCGCAGCTCGCCGTCGCCGCCCGGATCGGCGCCCGCCGCTACGGGCACACCGGACTGCCCGACGAGCCCGGCACGGTGCTGCTCACCCTCTCCGGCGCCGTCTCGCGCCCGATGGTCATCGAGGTGCCCACCGGTGTGCCCCTGCGGTACGTACTCCAGCTCGCCGGCGCGCCGCCACTGCCCCAGGGCGTGCTGACCGGCGGCTACCACGGCAACTGGATCGATGCGATGGCCACGCACGACGCCGTCGTCTCCCGGGCTTCCCTGGCGGCGGCGGGCGGCGCGCTGGGCGCGGGCGCGATCCTGCCGATCGGGCCCGAGACCTGCCCGCTCGGCGAGTCGCTGCGGATCGCGAACTGGCTGGCCGCCGAGACCGCGGGCCAGTGCGGCCCCTGCAAGCTGGGGCTGCCCGCTGCGGCCGGCGGACTGTCCGACCTGCTGAACGGCGGCGGTCCCGCAGCCCTGGAGGCGTTGCGCGAGGTGACACAGGCGGTGAAGGGCCGGGGCGCCTGCAAACATCCGGACGGCTCAGCCCGCTTCCTGACCTCGACCCTGTCCGCGTTCACGGACGATCTGGCCGCGCACGTCCTGGACGGCGGCTGCGGCCGGGAGACGGTCGGGGTCCTGCCCCTGCCCGCGCCCGGCTACCAGGACCTGGAGGAGTCCATTCCGAGCGGCGAGAAGCTGGCGGTGGACTGGACGCTCTGCAAGGGTCACGGGCTCTGCGCGGACATCGTCCCGGAGCTGATCAGGCTGGGCCCGGACGGCTATCCCGCGCTCGCGGACGCCGCGGTTCCGGTGCATCTGCGGGGGCGTGCGCAGCGCGCTGTGCGCCGGTGCCCCGCGCTGGCACTCCGTATCGAGCAGGCACCGGCGGAACGTCCCGCGCTGCCGCCGGTCGCCGACCGCAAGGCACTTGGCAGCGGCCGCAGTTGACCTGCACAAACAAGCCCTGCACAGACAGGAAGCGGGTCATCCGATTCGGATGACCCGCTTCCTGTTACTTCACTGTGGAGCTAAGGAGAATTGAACTCCTGACCTCCTGCATGCCATGCAGGCGCTCTACCAACTGAGCTATAGCCCCGTGCTGTTTTCCGCCCGGTCTCCCCGGCGACATCGAGAACATTACACGGTCACCCCGGCCCACCACCAAATCGATTCCCCGCAGTGCCGGTATGACCCGATTCGGGAGGGTCGCCGGCGTGGCGCTCAGGCGGTGGCGAAGGAGTAGAAGCGCTTGAGGGCGCAGTGCTCCTCCAGGAGCCGCCCGTAGATCGGCTCCCCCTCCAGTTCCCGATATGTCTCGATCGGGTCGCCTTTTATGATCAGCGCCCGCGCGCACTCCTCGCACCAGTACTGGTACTCGAGGTTGATCGGGTCCATGTCCCTGACGATGGGCGTACCGCTGCCGCACCAGTCGCACTTCCGCCTGTGTGCACCCATGAGTCAGCCGACGCCGCCTTCGGGGAACTCGGAGGCTTCGGGCACTCGGGAAACTTCGGGAACAAAGGGCAGGTCCGCGACCTCGTGGCGGCTCGCAGGCATCGCGCGCTCCCTCCCGTTCAGTCCGTCTCCCCCTCCGGCGGTCCGATTCTGCCATGGCCCCGCAAGGGGGTCAGCCCCGCGGAGAATCGACCGGCTGCCGACGCCGTACGGACCTGCCAACGCACCCGCGATCGCGGCCACCAGGAGCGCGAGGGCGCTTACCCGCAGCGCGCAAGCGGACCCGTGCGCCCCTGGCGCATCAAGGCGGTTGCGGAAGAGCGTGCCGAAGGTCACGACCCCGATCAACCGGCCGAGTTGGGTCACGGGCATCAGCACACGCTCGCATCGGCGGTACCCTCCGGCCGTACGACGGCCGACACGCCCGTGAGGGTGGGACCGAAGCCCGACGCCAGTCCGGCACCCATGACCACCAAAGCCGCATACGGACCGATTCCTCCTCCCCGCCGTCGCGCATCACGAGCCCGACAACCACTGAAGCGACAGCCACCAGGACGAACCCGCCCGGAACCAGGACCTTTTGGGAATCATCACCGCCGCGCCCACGCCCTGAACCAGCCGGAAGGCGATCAACTGCCCGGTGTCCGCAGCCAGTCCGCAGGCGAACGAGGCGGCGGCGAAGACCGCGAGCCCGGCGAGGTGGGCCCGGTCGTGTCCGAGCGGCCCACGAGCCTGGTGCCGATGATCAGCAGGACGTCGTACGAGATGGCGTATCCGGCCACGAAAACCGCAACCCGGTGCCGGACGCGCCGAGTTCGGTACGGATCGTCGGGGCGGCGACATCGACGATGAGGGTGTCGAGCTGGGCCATGAACGGGGCCGCGAGGAACGGGGCGAGCAGTCGGCCGGAGTGTTCCTCCGTGGCGCCGTTGCCGGCGGTGCCGTCATCGACGCGCTCGACCCGCACCCCGCGGTGGTCCACAGCACCGGATACGAGGTCCTCGCCACCAACGCGGCCTACCGTGACCTGTTCGCCGTCCCCCGCGATCACGGCGACAGGGATCCGCAATGTGACGTGGATGCTGTTCACGGTGGCCGAGAAAGACTGCCTCGTCGTGCACCGGCCCCAGGGACTTGCGGGCTGCCGGATCGTGGCGTACACCCCGGCCGACGAGGAGAGCGGGGGCAGGTGGCGGCGCTGGGCCTACGCCGCGAGGGGCGAGCCCGGAACGCGAAGATCCCGCCCCCTGACGGGGACGGGATCCTGATTGTGGAGCTAAGGAGAATTGAACTCCTGACCTCCTGCATGCCATGCAGGCGCTCTACCAACTGAGCTATAGCCCCGCTGTTCGCTGTGTTTCCCTGCGTTTCCGCGCTGCGAACAAGAAGAACTTTAGCCTGTGACCAGCCAGAAAGTGAAATCCGGCCGACGCCGCCCGGAGGCTGCTTTCGGCCACCGAACCGGCGCGCCCCGAAGAGGCGCGCTAGGCGTCGTCGCCGAGCACGGGTTCGGGCAGCGTGCCGGCGTTGTGCTCCAGCAGGCGCCAGCCGCGCGCGCCCTCGCCCAGCACCGACCAACAGCAGTTGGAGAGTCCGCCGAGCCCTTCCCAGTGATGCGCCTCCAGGCCGAGCAGCCGCCCGATGGTCGTGCGGATCGTGCCGCCGTGGCTGACCACGACGAGCGTGCCGCCGTCGGGCAGCTTGTCGGCGTGATCGAGCACGACGGGGGCGGCCCGGTCGGCGACCTCGGTCTCCAGCTCGCCGCCGCCGCGCCGCACGGGCTCGCCGCGCTTCCACGCGGCGTACTGCTCGCCGTACTGCCGGACGATCTCCTCATGGGTGAGGCCCTGCCAGGCACCCGCGTAGGTCTCCCGCAGTCCCGCGTCATGGGCGATCTCCAGCCCGGTGATCGCGGCGAGCTCGGCGGCCGTGGCCGCCGCCCGTCGCAGATCGGAGGCGACGATCGCGTCCGGCTTCAGCGAGGCGAGCAGCCGGGCGGCCCGATGGGCCTGCCCGACGCCGGTCTCGGTCAGCTCGATGTCCGTGGACCCCTGGAACCGGCGCTCCAGGTTCCACGCCGTCTGGCCGTGTCGCCAGAGGACGATCCTGCGGCCCCTGCCGCTACTGCTGCCGTTCAGCTCAGGTCACCTTCCGTGCTGCCGGTGAGCTGGGCGTGCTCCTCGGCCTTGCCGCGAGTCTTGACGGCGTCCTCGGGGAGCGCGATCTCGGGGCAGTCCTTCCAGAGGCGCTCGAGCGCGTAGAAGACACGCTCCTCGCTGTGCTGGACGTGGATCACGATGTCGACGTAGTCGAGGAGGATCCAGCGGGCGTCGCGGTCGCCCTCGCGGCGCACCGGCTTGACACCGAGCTCCTTCTGGAGCCGCTCCTCGATCTCGTCGACGATCGACTTGACCTGGCGGTCGTTAGGGGCCGAGGCCAGCAGGAAGGCGTCCGTGATCGACAGCACGTCGCTGACGTCGTACGCAATGATGTCGTGCGCGAGCCGGTCGGCGGCCGCCTGAGCGGCGGCGTTGATGAGCTCGATGGAGCGGTCCGTGGCGGTCACAAGCAGGCTTTCGTCGGCGGTCAGATCAACCTCTAGGGTCTCACGGACCGCCGACAGCCCACGCAGCGATCTTTCGAAGATCGTTCAGGGCGTGGAGCCCCGACTATTTGATCTTGTAGTCCTGGCCGAGGACAACGGACACATCGACGTTCGCGGCAGGCTTGCCCTGCTTCACCGCGCTCGTCGGCAGGCCCAGGGTCTTGGCGACCTGGGTCGCCTTCTCCTTGTCGGCCGCCGCCTTGTAGACGACCGCGGACGACACCGCGGTGTCGGTGTTCCCGCCGCCGACAAAGGCATAGCCACCGTTGACCAGCCTGATCCGGGCGGACTCCGTGCCGTCCTCGTTCCCGGTGCCGTTCTTGACACCGACCCGCACGGCCGCGTCCTGGTCCGGGGCCTTCACCGTGCCGCCCAGGATGTCCTTGACGACGCTCTCGGTGGCCGCGTCGGTGAGGGTGCCGTCGGGCTGCACCGGCAGCAGTGCCGTCTTGTAGTCGCCGATCTTGGCGTGCTCGGCGAGCTTCGCGAGGGACGCGCCGAGGTCCTTCTCGGGCAGCGACGGGTCCAGGATCTGCGCCAGCGTCTGCACCGTGACCGTGGCGGCCTTCGGATCCTCCGAGATCTTCCGCAGCACTCCGCGCATGACCTGCCCGAACCGCATGAGCTGCTTCGTCTCGGCCTCACCGGGACCCCGGTAGGTGGCGTACGCGACGGCCATCTGGCCGCTCAGGGTCTGTGCCTCGCCCTTCTTGACCAAGGGCGACGCACCCTTCTTGGCGTCCGGCACATCGATGTCCGTGTCGACCTCGATGTTGCCGACCAGGTCGACGAGGTTCTCCAGGTACGGGGTGTCGAGCCGCCACGTGCCGCTGATCTCGGTGCCGAGCAGTGTGTCGATGGACTCGCGGGTGCCGTTGGAACCGTCGTCGTCGACGGACTTGCCGAGAGTGGTCGTGTTGCCCTCGTCGTCGGAGACCGCGAGCGAATTGGGCAACAGGACCGTGGTCCCCTGCTTGGTGGTCACGTTGTCGACGAGCAGCGCCGTGGAGGTGCCACCCTTCTTGGTGTCGTGCAGATGGACCACGATGACGTCTCGCTTCTGCGGACCCGTCGTCGCGGTGTTCTCCTTCTCCGAGCCGCCGAGGCCCGGTATCTTGCCCGCGGACCAGAGGTAGCCGACACCGCCGACCACGACGAGGGCCACCACGACGATCAGTGCGACCATCCGGTTGCGGCCGCGGCGGCGCGCCTCCTCGCGCCGCTCGCTGCGGCTCTCGGTGAACTTCAGCCAGTCGATGACGTCTTCGGAGTCCTCGTCGGGCTCCTCGATGAAGGAGAACTGCTCGGTGCCGTAGTCACGGTCCGCGCGGCGCTGCTCGGGAACGACTGGCTCCGGCTCGAACTCCGGCTCCCGCTCCCGCTGCTGCGGGGCAGGCGCCGGGGCAGCCGTCGGCGTGGGGGCCTGCTGCGGGATGTTCCACTGCGCCGTGGTGTCGACCGCGGCCGGCTGCTGGCCGGTGTCGTAGCCGTATCCGTCGTAGCCGTAGGCCTGCTGCTGAGGCTGTTGAGGCTGCTGGGAGGCGTATGGGTCGTACGGCTGAGGCTGCTGAGGGGGCGGGGACTGCTGAGGCTGCTGGTGCTGGGTGTACGGGTCGTATCCGTACCCCGGCTGCCCCTGCCCCTGCCCCTGCCCCTGCTGTGCATACGGGTCGTACTGCCGCTGGGGCTGCTGGTGTTGTTGCTGCTCCTGCTGCTGCCCGGGCTGCTGATACACCGGCTGCCCGTACTCGTCGTAGCCGACGATCTGCGGCTGCGGGTAGTACGGGTCGTACGGGTTCTGTCGGTCGTTCACCGGTGCCCCTCTCCGTGGCTCATTCGCCGCGGTACAGCTGGCGCTTGTCGATGTAGCGGACCACACCGTCCGGCACCAAGTACCAGACCGGTTCCCCCTGCGCGACTCGCGCACGACAGTCCGTGGACGAGATCGCGAGCGCCGGGACCTCCACGAGGGAGACACCGCCCTCCGGCAGCCCGTCGTCCGTGAGCACGTGCCCAGGCCGTGTCACACCGATGAAGTGGGACAGCGAGAACAGCTCCTCGGCGTCCCGCCAGGTGAGGATCTGCGAGAGCGCGTCGGCGCCGGTGATGAAGAAGAGGTCCGCGTCGCCATGGACCGCGCGCAGGTCCCGCAGCGTATCGATCGTGTACGTCGGTCCGCCACGGTCGATGTCACTGCGGCTGACCGAGAACTGCGGATTGGACGCCGTCGCGATGACCGTCATCAGATAGCGGTCCTCGGCCGGGGAAACCTGCTTGTGGCTCTTCTGCCACGGCTGCCCGGTCGGAACGAAGATCACCTCGTCGAGGTGGAACTGGGCGGCCACTTCGCTGGCCGCCACCAGGTGTCCATGATGAATCGGGTCAAACGTCCCGCCCATCACACCGAGTCGGCGTTTGCCGCGGCCGGTAGGCACTTCCTGCTCTCCCATGCGTGCAGAGCCTACTGGCACAGCTGTACGCCTCTGCCTCAGCGGTCGCGGTTGAAGCGGGTGGTGATCCACAGCAGGAGCAGAAGCGTGACGAACGCACCGCCTCCGGTGAGGTACGGGCTGAGGCTTTCGTGGTTACCACCGTGCTCGCCGCCCTCGGAGGCGAGAGTGACCAGCTGGTGTGCGGTGCTCGTGAGGCTCATCTTCGGCAGGACCTATCGATCGGGAGTCGGAAGGAAGACGTCGCGGACATCGTATGCGGGGGCCCCGGGCACGCTCACGCCGACTCAGTCGTTGTTGTCGTCGTTGCGGTATCCGCGCAGCAGGAACCAGGCGAGCAGCGCCGCGCCGATGAGCGCGGCGAGCAGCACGATCCGAAGGGTGTTGCCCGGGCCCTGGTCCTCGGATGCGGCGGCGAGCAGAGCAACGGTGTGCGGCATGTTGGGCGTCTCCTCAGTTATCCACAGCCCCCCGCACACCGTAGCCCCAGCGCCTACGCTGGGACTTGTCAGGGGGCGAGCGACGTCTCGTACGAACAGGGGGCCCAGTTCATGACCGACAACAGCCACGCGAGTCACGAGCACGTGCCGAGCAGGCAGCGCAGGCGTTTTTCGGGCATCTCGTCCCGGGCGTACGAACACCCGGCGGACCGGTCGGCTCTGGTGGCCCTGCGCAAGCTGAGCGGTTTCGACACGGTGTTCAAGGCGCTGAGCGGCCTGCTGCCCGAGCGCAGTCTGCGGTTGCTCTTCCTCTCCGACTCCGTACGGGTGAGTGACGCCCAGTTCGCCCATCTCAACGAGATGCTGCGCGACGCCTGTTACATCCTGGACCTGGAGAAGGTCCCGCCGATGTATGTGAACCAGGACCCGCAGCCGAATGCCATGTGCATCGGTCTCGACGAGCCGATCATCGTGGTGACGACGGGGCTGGTGGAGCTGCTCGACGAGGAGGAGATGCGGGCGGTCGTCGGCCATGAGGTGGGGCACGCCCTCTCCGGTCACGCCGTCTACCGCACGATTCTGCTGTTCCTCACCAATCTCGCTCTGAAGGTCGCCTGGATCCCGCTCGGCAATGTGGCGATCATGACGATCGTGATGGCGCTGCGCGAGTGGTTCCGCAAGTCGGAGCTGTCCGCGGACCGGGCGGGGCTACTGGTGGGCCAGGATCTGCGGGCCTCCATGCGCGGTCTGATGAAGATTGCTGGTGGCAATCATCTGCACGAGATGAATGTGGACGCCTTCCTCGCCCAGGCGGACGAGTACGAGAAGGGTGGCGACCTGCGCGATTCCGTACTCAAGATCCTCAATGTGCTGCCCCGGTCCCACCCGTTCACCACGGTGCGCGCGGCCGAGTTGAAGAAGTGGTCCGAGAGCCGCGACTACCAGCGGATCATGGACGGCCACTACCCGCGGCGCGAAGACGACAGGGACACGTCGGTGACGGACTCGTTCCGGGAGTCCGCCTCGCACTACGCCGACTCGGTGCGCACCAGCAAGGACCCGCTGATGAAGCTCGTCGGCGACATAGCCGGCGGCGCCGGGGACCTGGGCGGCAAGCTCCGCGACAAGTTCACCGGCGGCAGCCATGGCGGTGGTGCGGCAGGCAAGGGCGGCGCTACGGATGACTCCGGGGCGACCCGGCAGTCGGCGACGGAGGACCCGGGGAGCCCTCAGGGGCCCGGGACGGCCGGGAGCTGACCTCCAGCGTCCCGCAGAGCGCCGCCGTGGGCCGGCCCGTTGCATACGGGTCGGTGCCCGCCGGCCCGCGGGAGGCCGCGCGCTCGCCGGCGAGCAGCGGGTGCAGGGTGCCGGTCGTGTCCGTCGAGCAGGCCTGCGGTCCGGCCTGGACGTAGCTGGTCCGCAGCTCCAGCCGGTGCAGCCGCAGGTCCTCCCGGTCGAAGCGGAAGTGCAGCTCGCGCCGTACGGTGAACAGCGAGACGCCGCCCGCTTGTTGGGGGCCTGAGGCGGCCGGGCGCAGGGCGTACGTGAAGGTGTGGTCCGACACCACCTCCAGGGTGTCGGACCCCGCCTCGGAGTAGGCCAGGGTGCCCTGGACCCGGATGTCCGGGTCGGCCAGCGCCACCTTCGCCGGGTCGAACCGCACCAGCCAGCCGGTCGCGGCATGCTGCCCGTCGTCGGCCGATCGGGTCACGCTCCGGTCGAACTGGTTCGTCTGGTCCGGGTCGAGCAGCAGCCCCACCGGCCGCACCGAGCCGCCGGTGAGGACGTCGGGGTCGAGGGAGGACGCCACCAGGTAGTCCTTGACCGTGGTCAGGGCGGTGGTCACCTGGCTGTCCGAGAAATTTTCGGTCCGCCGGGTCATCGGAAGGTTGATGCCTGCGGCACCTATCCGGAAGTGGGCGGCGGGGCTCGTGGCGAAGAGGTCGGCGGCCTTGCCGCCGGGGACGGCGCCGCGGGGCGCCAGGGGTATGACGGTCGACCGGAGCGGCTCGGCGCGTCTGCCGACGGGTGGCTGGTACGGATTACTGAGGCCCATGTAGACAGCCGTGGCGAAGGCGAGGGCTATCAGGACGATCAGGGCGATGACGGCCCGGGTTCCGGTGCGGAAGTGCCGGGCCGGGAGGCTGCGTACAGCGCGGGCGTGCTCGCCCATGCGCTCCTGGGCGGAGAATTCCTGGAGCCGGGCAGCACGGACGAACGACTCGTCGAAGACGACGGACCGGTACTCGTCCTCACCACCGCCGGGGAGCCCCTCGGGTGCTCCTTCTGGCGGTTCTCCACGGCCTGTCATGACTTCTCCCGACTCCACGTCACCGGCCGAAGCCGACACGCTACGCACTGCTTCGGCCGAAAGGGCCTCGGGCAGGGCCTGTCCGTCACGAGCTCGCATGTGCGGACGGGTGAGAAGCCCCCTCCGGGGGAGGAGGGGTCACACCTTCAGGGTAGGTCGATTGCCACGAACGTAAACGCTCTGGCGTGTGGGAACTCGGAGCGAGACCTCACACGCCAGGGCAGCCGCGCATCAGGGCGTGCGTGGGACCGCAGACACCGCGGGGCGGAAATGGTCGGCGGAAGCGGATGGGGCGACACCGGAGCCGGGCGCGCTGTCCACGCCGGTCGTGGCGGGTGGTGGGATCTGGTCCTGACGGTTGGCCGAGGCGCCCCGGTAGACGGCGCTGAAGGCCAGCGCGACCATGCCGATGCCCATCAGCAGCGCGAGCAGCCAGGCCACCGGACGGTGCCACCGTGCGGCACCCCGGTAGGGGCGCAGAGAGCCGCCGTGGCGCCCGTACGGGCCGTTGTCGTAGTCGTCGAGCCCGTCGTGGTCCAGCGGGTCGCCGTAGGGGCTCCCGCGGCCGTATGCGCCGCCCGACCCGTATCCGTCGTCGTACAGTTCGTCGTCGGCCGGGCCTCCGCCGGCGCGGGCCCGGGCGGCCTCGGCCTCGGCACGCGCCTGGGCGGCCGCCAACAGCCGCTCGACCGCGGTGGCTTCATGGAACTCGGCAGCCCGGACGAAGTCCTCGTCGAACACCACGGAGGCGAAGTCCTCGTCCGCGCCCCCGCGGTCGTCGTCGGGCTCCCAGCCGTCCGAAAACGGCCTGCCCCCCACGTCGTCCGGCACAGCTTCAGCGTAGCCCCGGCGGGTCGTTTTGGGCAGGGAGACTGCAAACTCGCCGGGCACCGAAGATCACCGTACGTGACCGTCCCCGGTCACGATGTACTTCGTCGAGGTCAGCTCCGGCAGGCCCATCGGGCCCCTGGCGTGCAGTTTCTGGGTGGAGATTCCGATCTCCGCACCGAACCCGAACTGCCCCCCGTCGGTGAACCGGGTGGACGCGTTCACAGCGACCGTCGTGGAATCCACCAATTGAGTGAACCGGCGGGCGGCAGCCTGCGACGTGGTGACGATCGCCTCGGTGTGGCCGGAGGACCAGAGCCGGATGTGGGCGACGGCCGCGTCCAGCGATTCGACGACGGCGGCCGCGATGTCGTACGAGAGGTACTCGGTCTCCCAATCCTCCGGCGTCGCCGGCACGACGGTGGCCTTGGACCCCTCGGCGAACTCCAGCACCCGCTCGTCGCCGTGCACCGTCACCCCTGCGTCGGCCAGCGCGTCCAGCGCCCGGGGCAGGAACTCCGCGGCGATGTCCTTGTGAACCAGCAGCGTCTCGGCGGCGTTGCAGACACTCGGCCGCTGGGCCTTGGAGTTGATGAGGATGTCGACGGCCATGCCGAGATCGGTCTGCGCGTCCACGTACACATGGCAGTTGCCGGTACCGGTCTCGATGACCGGAACGGTGGACTCCTCGACGACCGTGCGGATCAGGGAGGCACCGCCGCGCGGGATCAGTACGTCGACGAGACCGCGGGCCCGCATCAGTTCCCGTACCGAGTCACGGTTCTCGCCCGGCACCAGCTGCACCGCGTCGGCCGGCAGCCCGGAGCCGCCGACCGCGTCGCGCAGCACCCGGACGAGTGCGGTGTTGGAGGCGTACGCGGAGGACGAGCCACGCAGCAGAACGGCATTGCCGGACTTCAGGCAGAGCGCCGCGGCGTCCACGGTGACATTGGGCCGGGCCTCGTAGATGATCCCGACCACGCCGAGCGGCACCCGGACCTGGCGCAGGTCGATGCCGTTGGGCAGGGTGGAGCCGCGCACCACTTCGCCAACCGGGTCGGGCAGCGCCGCCACGTCCCGCACATCGGCGGCAATGGCCCGGATCCGCTCGGGAGTGAGGGTGAGCCGGTCGACGATCGATTCGCTGGTCCCGGCCTCGCGGGCACGGGCCACGTCCTCGGCGTTGGCCGCGACGATCTCGGCCGTCCGCACTTCCAGCGCGTCCGCGATCGCCAGCAGCGCGTCGTCCTTCGCCGCGCGCGGCAGTGGCGCGATATCGGCGGCGGCGGAGCGGGCCCGGTAGGCGGCCTGGGCGACCGGGGACATGTTGTCGTACGGCGAAAGCGTGGTCATGCCCGCAGAGTAGTGCGCACACTGCTGGTATCCCGCAGGTATCCCGTGATGCGAGACGCCCGTCCCAAGTGGAGCCGAACTGTCAGTACGGGTGCACACCGACCGGGGCCGCCGGGGGCGGTCCGTATCCCTCGGCGATGCGCTGGTGGTACGTCTCCCGGTCGATGACCTCCAGGCCGACGATCTCCCACGGCGGCAGCTTGGCGCTGGAGCGGTGCTCGCCCCACAGCCGCAGTGCGACCGCCGCCGCGTCGTGCAGGTCCCGCGCCTCTTCCCAGTAGCGGATCTCCGCGTGGTCGTTGGCGTACCGGCTGGTCAGCAGGAAGGGGTGGTCGTTGGCGAGCTGTTCGAGACCGCGTCTGACCTCCTTCAGCGGTGTCTCGGTACCCGAGACGCTGAGCGTGATGTGCCACAGCTTCGACCGGGTGTGTTCCTCCTTCGCCACCACCGGCTCGGGGTCGGTGGTGGTCCCGTCGGCGGTCCGGTCGACGGACCGGACCTCGTCGAAGCCGACACCTGCTCCGACGCTGGTCAAGGCGCGGCCACCCGTTCCTCGGGGCGGCGCCCCCGGGCGAGCTCGTCTCACCGGCGGCCTCCTGTGAATGCGTTGCTGTGCTGTACCCCGCTGTGTCCCCGTTACAAAGTTGACCAGCCCGGGGCCTGGCGTGGGGCGGTTTTCATGAAGGTCTCTGCCCGAAGTCCGGACTTTCAGCCGTTTCAGGGGGCCGGTCAGCGGTGCAGGATGACCAGATCGTCCCTGTGTACGACCTCGCGTTCGTACGCCGGGCCGAGTTCGCGCGCCAGGTCCCGGGTGGACCGGCCGAGCAGCTGCGGAATCTCCTTGGCGTCGAAGTTCACGAGTCCGCGGGCCACGGGGCGGCCCTGGAGGTCGCGCAGTTCCACCGGGTCCCCCGCGGTGAATTCGCCCTCGACGGCGGCGATCCCGGCCGGCAGCAGCGAGCTGTGGCGTTCGACGACGGCCTGCACCGCCCCGTCGTCGAGGGTCAGCGACCCCTGCGGGGTGGAGGCGTGGGCCAGCCAGAGCAGCCGGTCCGCCGAACGACGTCCGGTGCGGCGGAAGTACGTACCGGTGTCGCGGCCGGCGAGGGCGTCGGCGGCGCGGCTTGCGGAGGTCAGGACGACCGGCACTCCGGCGGCCGTGGCGATTCGGGCGGCTTCGACCTTGGTGACCATGCCGCCGGTACCGACGCCCGACTTTCCCGCGCTGCCGATGGTGACATCGGCCAGATCGGCCGGGCCGGTCACTTCGGCGATGCGTGAGGTGCCGGGGGTGCTGGGATCGCCGTCGTAGAGGCCGTCCACATCCGAGAGGAGGACCAGCAGATCGGCGCGGACGAGATGGGCGACGAGCGCGGCGAGCCGGTCGTTGTCGCCGAACCGGATCTCGTCGGTGGCGACGGTGTCGTTCTCGTTGACGATCGGGAGCGCACCCATCGCCAGGAGCTGGTCGAGGGTGCGGTAGGCGTTGCGGTAGTGAGCGCGACGGCTGGTGTCGTTGCTGGTGAGCAACACCTGGCCGACGCGTACGCCGTAGCGCGCGAAGGAGGCGGTGTAGCGGGCGACGAGCAGCCCCTGGCCGACGCTGGCCGCGGCCTGCTGCCTGGCCAGGTCCCGGGGCCGGCGGTGCAGGCCGAGCGGGGCGAGTCCGGCGGCGATGGCTCCGGAGGAGACGAGGACGATCTCCTTCTCCCCGCCGCTCCGGACCTTGGCGAGGACATCGACGAGCGCATCGACCCGGTCGGCGTCGAGGCCGCCGGCCGCGGTGGTCAGGGACGAGGAACCGACCTTGATCACGATCCTGCGCGCTTCGGTCACGCCCTGCCTTGCCCCTGCCACGTGCACGTTCCTGCCCTCGTCGTCTTCATCGCCATCGGCTGCGTCTGCCTGGCCGTCAGGGTACGCGAGCGGGGTGGGCCATCGGACCGAACAGGCGTTCCCGATAATCGGACTCCCGCTTTCCATCTTCCGGCCACGGAGTAATGACCGCACGGCCCGTGGATGTGGCGTGACAACGAAAGTCACATCAAATGATTCACATATTCCGTACCGCCGCAGCCGGTCTCGATCATTGCGCATCAATCCAATTGGCCATCGGGACATCTCATTCACCGGAGCCATGGACGGCGACAATTCCCGTTAAATTGACTTCGCCATTCCGGTCTGTCTCAAATGCCAGAACAAGGATGTGATCGCATGCGGCAGCTCTCCTTGCCCGGGGCCTGGGTGCATGAACCCAAGCTCTTCCCGGACAGTCGCGGCAGCTTCCACGAGTGGTTCAAGAGGTCCGACCTCAACGACGCCGCCGGACACGGTCTGCAGCTGGCACAGGCCAACTTCTCGGTCTCCAGCCGGGGCACCCTGCGTGGCATCCACTTCGCCGATGTGCCGCCGAGCCAGGCCAAGTACGTCACATGCGTACGGGGCGTGGTACTCGACGTCATCGTGGACATCCGGGTCGGCTCCCCCACGTACAAGCAGTGGGAAGCGGTACGCCTCGATGACGTGGTTCATCACGCCGTCTACGTCGCCGAGGGGCTCGGCCACTCCTTCATGGCGCTGACCGACGACACAGCGGTCGTCTACCTGTGTTCCGAGGGCTACGCGCCCGGCCGTGAACGCGGCATCAATCCGCTCGACCCCGAGCTGGGCATCGATTGGCCCGAGGGCGTCACGCCGCTCCTCTCCGACAAGGATGCCGCCGCACCCTCGCTGGCCGAGGCCGAGGAGCAGGGGCTGCTGCCGTCGTACGAGGCCTGTCAGGCGTACTACGCGGAGCTGCGCGCCCGAGGCTGAGCCGGCCGGGACCGCGCGGGAAGTGCGGGCGGCCCCGGCGGAATTCAGCGGGCTTCAGAGGCCGAGGTCATCGCTGCGAGCCGCGCCGTTCCGCTGCGAGCAGGGCGGGAAACGCTTCCTCCAGCGCCGCCCGCCAGTCGCGGATCGGTTCCATCCCGGCCGCCGCCCAGCGGTCGTGCCCGAGCACACTGAACGCGGGCCGGGGTGCCGGCCGGGCGAAGGCGTCGCTGGTGGTGGGGCGGACACGCGTCGGGTCGGCCCCGAGCAGCCGGAAGATCTCCCGGGTGAAGCCGAACCAGGTCGTCTGCCCGCCGCTGGTGCCGTGGTAGATGCCCGCGGGAACGGTGCCGGCCAGGGCGGCCTGCCCGAGCCGGACGAGCCGGTCGGCCAGATCGACGGTCCAAGTGGGCTGCCCACGCTGGTCGTCGACCACATCGAGGGCATCCTTGACGCCCTCCAGTTTGATCACCGTACGGACGAAGTTGGGACCGTACGCGCCGTACAACCAGGCGGTGCGGACGACGTAACCGGTGTCCGGGAGGGTGTCCAGCACCGCGCGTTCCCCGGCCAGTTTGGTCCGGCCGTAGGCGCTGCGGGGGCCGACGGCGGCGTCCTCCGGGTACGGCTTCACGGCGTCCCCGGCGAAGACGTAGTCGGTGGAGACCTGGAGAAGCACGACGCCGTGCTCACGGCAGGCCTCGGCGAGAACCTCGGGGCCCGTGCCGTTGACCCGCAGCGCCGTCTCCTCCTGGGACTCGGCCTCGTCGACGGCGGTCCATGCGGCGCAGTTCACCACGACGGCGGGGCGGTGGAACTGCAGGGCGGCATGCACCAGGGCGGGGTCGGCGATGTCGACGGCAACGCGGTTCGCGGCGACCGCGGTGACGGACTCGCCGGCGAGCCGGACCAGGACGTCCCGGCCGAGCATTCCGGCGGCTCCGGTGACCAGCCAGACGGGGCTCACAGCGCGGCCCTGTCCTTCAGCGGCTCCCACCAGGCGCGGTTGTCGCGGTACCACTGCACGGTCTCGGTGAGACCGGTACGGAAGTCCTTGCGGGGCTCGTAGCCGAGCTGGTTGCGGATCTTCGTGCAGTCGACGGAGTAGCGGCGGTCGTGGCCCCTGCGGTCCTCGACGTGAAGGACGCCGGTCTCCCAGTCGGCACTGCAGGCGTCCAGCAGCAGGCCGGTGAGTTCCTTGTTGGACAGTTCGGTGCCGCCGCCGATGTTGTAGACCTCACCGGCGCCGCCCTTCGTGCGGACCAGTTCGATCCCCTGCACGTGGTCGTCGATGTGCAGCCAGTCGCGGACGTTGGCGCCGTCGCCGTACAGCGGGACCGGCTTGCCGTCCAGCAGGTTCGTGACGAACAGCGGGATGACCTTCTCGGGGAAGTGGTGGTGCCCGTAGTTGTTGGAGCAGCGGGTCACGCGCACGTCGAGGCCGTGGGTGCGGTGGTACGAGAGGGCGATCAGGTCGCTGGACGCCTTGGCCGCGGAGTACGGCGAGTTGGGTGCCAGCGGGTCGGTCTCGGGCCAGGAGCCCTCGTCGATCGAGCCGTAGACCTCGTCGGTGGAGATGTGCACGAAGGTCTCGATGTCCGCCAGATGCGCGGCGTGGACCAGGGTGTGAGTGCCCATCACATTCGTACGGACGAACTCGGCGCCGCCGTCGATGGATCGGTCCACATGGGACTCGGCGGCGAAGTGCACCACCTGGTCGTGCTCGGCCATCAGCTTGGCGACCGGCTCCGCATCGCAGATGTCGCCCTGCACGAAGGCGAAGCCGGGATGGTCCCGGACCTCGTCGAGGTTGGCCGGGTTGCCCGCATAGGTGAGCTTGTCGAACACGGTGACGGCGACATCTCCAGGCCCCTGCGGGCCGAGCACCGTACGGACGTAGTGCGAGCCGATGAAGCCGGCCCCGCCGGTCACCAGGATGCGAGTGGTCATGAGGAGATCTGCACCTTGCTGTGGTCGCCGAGCACGAGTCGGTGGGCGGACGGGGAGCGGGGCGCGGGGGTCACTTCGACGTCATGGCCGATGAGTGACGCCTCGACGCGGCGGACACCGTCGATCGAGGCGCCCCGCAGGACGATCGAGTACTCGATCTCGCTGTCCTCGATCCGGCAGTCCTCCGAGACCGAGGTGAACGGACCGACATATGAGCCACTGATCACCGAGCGGGCGCCGATGATCGCGGGGCCGACGATCCGGCTGCCGCTGACCTTGGCGCCCGCCTCGATCCGGACCCGGCCGATGATCTCGCTCTCGTCATCGACATCGGCGCCCTCGACGGACGGCTCGACGGTCTCCAGCACCGTCCGGTTGACCTCCAGCATGTCGGTGACGTTGCCGGTGTCCTTCCAGTACCCGCGGATCGTGGTGGAGCGGACGTCGTGCTTCTCGTCGATCAGCCACTGGATGGCGTGCGTGATCTCCAGCTCGCCCCGCCAGGAGGGCGTGATGGAGCGCACCGCCTCATGGATGACGGGGGTGAAGAGATAGACGCCGACCAGCGCCAGATCGCTCTTCGGCTCCTTCGGTTTCTCCTCCAGCGCCACCACCCGGCCGTCGCCGTCGAGTTCGGCGACACCGAAGGCGCTCGGGTCGGGCACCCGGGTCAGCAGGATCTGCGCATCGGGCCGGTCGGCGCGGAACTCCTCGACCAGGCCGGCGATCCCGCCGACGATGAAGTTGTCACCGAGGTACATGACGAAGTCGTCGTCCCCCAGGAAGCGCCGGGCGATCAGCACCGCGTGCGCGAGCCCGAGCGGCTCGTCCTGCGGGATGTACGTGACCTCGATGCCGAACCGGGAACCGTCGCCTACGGCCGCGCGGATCTCTGCGGCAGTGTCGCCCACAATGATGCCGACCTCGGTGATGCCCGCTTCCGCGATGGCTTCCAGGCCGTAGAACAGCACCGGCTTGTTCGCCACCGGGACCAGTTGTTTGGCAGAGGTGTGCGTAATGGGACGGAGCCGGGTGCCGGCCCCACCGGAAAGTACGAGAGCTTTCATTTTCCCTGCCCGATGGTGAGATTCCGGTCATGTCGCGACCGCGACCTTCGGGGCGATTTTACTGAGATTCACTGTCCGATCTGCCGCGAATGCACCCACGGAATCGAGATGTGCTCGATTGACACTCGAAAACATTTTCTCGTCTCGTACGTTTCTTCCACTGCGAGAGAGGATTGCGGGAATTATTCTCCGCACCGACCGCGTCCCCGCCCGCCCGGGGCCTCCCCGGGCGCAGGTCCGCACTCCATCTACAGGGAGCGGCCCGCGAACTGTCCGCTCACAGTTGCCTGACGGGGTGTGCACAGCCGCACGATCATCATCTAGAATGGTTGTACGAAGCTGCATATTGTTACATAGTCCTCACCTGCGCCACACAAGTGGATGACGTGCCTTCTCTACGGTGGGGGCGGTTCACACCCACTTCCGGGGCCCCGGCCCTGGCTTGACCAGTCGGCCCGATCACCGTGCCATCCGGCCGCAACGTGCCCTGCGCGAGCTCGAGCTGCTTGGAGTCCCCCGAGTGCAACCTCTTCCCCTCACTATGCGGCCTGCCGCGAAGCCCTTCTTCATCTTCGTGCTGGCCGCGTCGTTCGTCGCCCAGGCCACCGCCGCGCTTCTTCCGAACGTCCCCCTGCTCATCGCAGCCACGGCAACCGGTCTCGCGACAGAAGCCGCCCTGCACCGCTGGCAGCCAGGCCTGAACTCGCAGTTCACCAAGGTCAGGGCCGATGTCACGATACGACAGGTCATACGTGACCTCCTGCTCGTCGTGGGCGTGCTCGAGCTGAACAGCCGGCAGCAGGAGACGGCCTACCTCCCCCTCGTCTGCGGGCTGCTCTTCTTCTACGCGCTCCACTTCGCCGGCCACGCCACGGCGATACTTGTGCGCACCAGCCGCACCATGCCCCTGCTCACGCGCAACATCGACGCCTCCGCCCTGCGGATCACCCCGGCGCCCCCGGCGCTGCTGATGGGCGGGCCCGGACCGCGGCTGCTGCTGTTCGGTCTGCCCGCGACCGCGGGTCTGCTGGTGACGGCGGCGAGCGACGAGCCGGAGTTCGCCGCGGCCGGCATCGGGCTTTCGGTCCTTCTCGCCTGCGCCGGACTGGCCACGCTGCTGTGGCGGCTTGCCCGTCGCCGTCCTGCCTCGCAGGAAGAGGTGCTCGCCTGGTTCGACGCCTGGCTCGCC
Organism: Streptomyces sp. NPDC002206; assembly: GCF_053593595.1. Classification (NCBI taxonomy): domain Bacteria; kingdom Bacillati; phylum Actinomycetota; class Actinomycetes; order Kitasatosporales; family Streptomycetaceae; genus Streptomyces; species Streptomyces sp. NPDC002206. The sequence goes on along the minus strand of NZ_JBSFCW010000021.1, from coordinate 48,615 downwards.
GAGTACCGGCCGACCGTCGGCATGTACTTCTCGGGCGGCTCCTCGTCCGCCTACCAGGCCAATATGTGGCTGGACACGCTGGCCCGGACCGACGGCCGCCCGCTCATCGTGCTGCGCGAGCGCTTCATGATGCAGAAGATCGGCGCGACGGACATCCCCATCGTGTGCATCCCCAGGGTCGCCCAGCTGATGCGTCTCGAGCACTCGACGCTCAAGATGCTGATCCACCCCGCGAACTCGGGCAAGACCTCGCAGGTCCTGCGCATCCCGACGATCAAGCACGCCTTCGTCAACCACGGTGAGAGCGACAAGCTCTCCAGCTGCAATCCCTACGCGAAGGCGTACGACGAGGTCTGGGTCGCGGGACCGGCCGCCCGGGAGCGCTACGCCCAGGCCGAGGTCGGTATCGACGACCGTGACGTGGTGGAGATCGGCCGCCCCCAGCTGGCGCCGATCGCCCCGTACGCGGGCCCGCCCACCGGCCCGTTCACCACCGTGCTCTACGCCCCGACCTGGGAGGGCTGGGACGGCAACCCCGGCAACACATCGGTGATCCTGGCCGGCGAGAACATCGTCCGTGCGCTGCTCGCCGATCCCGGGGTACGGCTCCTCTACAAGCCGCACCCGATGACGGGTTCGGTCGATCCGCGTGCGGGAGCCGCGAACGAGCGCATGCAGGAGCTGATCCGCGAGGCCAACCGCCGGCGCACCGGCTCCCGGCCCGGCCCCGAGGCCGCGGCCGCGCTGGCCCTGCGGACCACGGAGCTGGAACGGATCACCGCCTCCTCCTTCCGGAAGGGTTCGGACGACGCGGAGCGGATGCTGGCTCAGAGCGCGCCGGTTGCGGGCCGCGCCGAAGCGGTCGCCGCGGCCACCGCCGCCTGGGAAGAGACCTACTGGGAATCCCTGCCCGACTGGGAGCACCAGATCATCACGGCCCCGCAGCCGGCGCTGTACGCCTGCTTCAACCAGGCGGATCTGCTGATCAGCGATGTGTCGAGCGTGGTCACCGACTACCTGGCGAGCGAGAAGCCGTACGCCGTCGCGAACACCAGCGAGCTGCCGGAGGACGCCTTCCGAGAAGCGTTCCCGACGGTCCGCGCGGCGACGATCCTCACCCCGGACGCCGAGGGTGTGGCGGCGCTGCTGCACTCCGTACGCAATCCGGAGCACGACACTCTGGCCCGGAGCCGTGCTGAGCTGAAGCTTCATCTGCTCGGCCCCTCGGATCCGCCGTCGCTGGAGCGCTTCAACGAGGCGGCACGCAGTCTCTGCGCGACGGCGGACGGTCACCGTGCGCGCATGGCGCAGCGGCTGCTGTCCATGATTCCGGCGCCGCGCGGGGCCGTGGCCGAGGAAACGACGGCGGTGGAGGCTTCGAAGTCCCTGCTGAAGGCAACGCCCGAGGCATAACGCCCGGCGCACCGGCACAACGGCGAAGGGGCCCGCAGGTATGCGGGCCCCTTCGCCGTTGCTCTTCGTCACGGGTGGTGGAGCTTACGGGTGTTGACGGATTTACGGGTGGTGGTGGAGCCAGCCCTGCCACGCTGAGTCGATCATCTCGTCCACTCCGTACGTGGCCGACCAGCCCAGCTCCGTCCGGATCCGGTCGGCCCCGGCAACCACGCGCGCCGGGTCACCGGGACGGCGGGCCGTCACCTCCGGGGTGAGGTCGCCGCGGCCGGTCACCTTGAGGATCCGGTCGACCATCTCCTTCACGGAACTGCCCTCACCGCGGCCGATATTGAGCGTGAGGTCGGTACCGCTCCCGGCCTCGTCGAGCCTGCGCGCGGCCGCAAGGTGCGCGGAGGCTATGTCCTCCACATGGATGTAGTCACGGATGCACGTGCCGTCGGGCGTCTCGTAGTCGTCGCCGAAGATCCTCGGTCCCTCACCGGCCGCCAGCCGCTCGAAGACCATCGGAATGAGATTGAACACTCCGGCATCGGCGAGCTCGGGGGATGCGGCACCCGCGACATTGAAGTAACGGAGCGAGGCGCAGCGCAGTCCGTGGGCCCGAGCGGCTGCATGGATCAGCCATTCTCCGACGAGCTTCGTCTCGCCGTACGGGCTCATCGGCAGACACGGAGTGTCCTCCGTGACCAGATCCACATCCGGCATGCCGTAGACGGCGGCCGACGAGGAGAACACCAGCCGGTCGACGCCCGCCGCGACCATGCTCTCCAGGAGTGTCTCCAGCCCGGTCACGTTCTCCCGGTAGTAGTGGAGCGGCCGCTCGACGGACTCGCCCACCTGCTTCTTCGCCGCGACATGCACCACGCCTGTCACACCGTGGTCACGGATCGCCGCGTCGAGCAGCTGCCGGTCGAGCACGCTGCCGACCACCAGGGGCACCCCGGCGGGAACCTTCTCGGCGTTTCCCGTCGACAGGTCGTCGTACACGACTACCGACTGACCGCCCGCGAGCATCGCACGCACGACATGCGCGCCGATATATCCCGCCCCACCTGTAACCATCCAGGCCATTTGCGCGTCTCCCTGTACGAGGTCATACCGTCGGCTTCACTCTACGTGTGGGAAAAATGGAGTCGAGTAAATAGGACCAATCGACACTATCGTTCAATATGCCCCCTCGCAGGGGGGCGCCGGGACGGACACCTCCGGGTGAAGTCCCGGCCAACGCAGGGCCACAACGAGCCAATGACGATCAATTACGCTGTCCGGGTACTTCGGCGCCGTCCCGTCGTTCGACGGTACGAATCGGTGCCATCACACGGACCCTCGACAGCTCTCAGGACTGGTGAAGGATGCCTCGACTGACACTCATCGTGCCTGCCTACAACGTGCAGGGATACATCCGGGAGTGCATCGACTCCGTACTGCAGCAGGACTTCACCGACTTCGAGATCGTCGCCGTCGACGACTGCTCGCCGGACAGTTCCGGCGAGATCCTGGACGAGTTCGCCCGTCGCGACACCCGCGTGCGCGTCCTGCACCTCGGTGAGAATATGGGCCTGGGCCGCGCCCGCAACGCCGGCATCGAACAGGCGACCGGTGACTATCTGCTGTTCCTGGACAGCGACGACACCCTTGCGCCCGGCTCCCTGGGCGCCATCGCCCGGCGGCTCGACGCGACGGACGACCCCGACGTCCTGATCTTCGACTACACACGCAGCTACTGGGACGGCCGGCGCCTGCCGAACCAGCGCGCCGACCTGCTCGCCGAGACCGGCCCCGCGGTCTTCTCGTTGGCGGACCGGCCCGAGCTGCTGGATCTGCTGCAGATCGTATGGAACAAGGCATACCGACGCGACTTCGTCACCCAGCACGGCTTCCAGTTCCCGCCCGGCTATTACGAGGACGCCCCCTGGACGTACTCCACCCTGATAGCCGCGGACCGCCTGGCGGTGCTCGACCGCACGTGCGTCTTCTACCGGCAGCGACGCGAGGGCGGCAACATCCTCCGTACCGTCAGCCGCAAACACTTCGACGTCTTCGACCAGTACGATCGCATTTTCGCCTATCTGGAAAAGCACCCCGAGCTCGACCACTGGCGCACGGCAGTCTTCCGGAAGATGGCCGACCACTATCTGACCATCATGGAGAAGCCGGGCCGGCTGCCGCGCAACGCACGGTCCGAGTTCTTCCACCGGGCGTCCGCGGACTACAGACGCAGACTGCCGGACGGCTTCGTACGCCCCTCGGGCGGCCGCGGCTACAAGTACGCGCTGCTCGGCATGGGCTCCTATCCGGCGCTGGCCGCCGCCACCCGGGCCCGTCGGCTGCGCAACCGGTCCCGCCTTCGCAGCCGCGAACGCGTCATCCGCGCCAAGCGCGCTGCCATGGGGATGTTCTACCAGTCCCAGCTGAGGCTGGGACTGGACGACAACCTGGCGGTGTTCTCCGCCTACTGGAGCCGCGGCTACTCCTGCAACCCCGCGGCCATCGACGCCGAACTGGCCCGTCTGGCCCCGCACATCCGCCGGGTCTGGGCGGTCAGGGCCGACCAGGTCGGCCGGGTGCCCAAGGGCGTCGAGGTGGCGGTCGTGGGCTCCCGTTCGTACTGGACGGCGGTGGCCCGCGCCAAGTACCTGGTCAACAACGTGAACTTCGCCAACGCGGTGGTCAAGCGCGAGGGCCAGGTTCATCTCCAGACCCATCACGGCACCCCGTTGAAGACCATGGGGCTCGACCAGATGAACTTTCCGGCCTCCACCAGCATGGACTTCGAGGACCTGCTCAAGCGCTGTGACCGCTGGGACTACAGTCTCTCCTCCAACCGGTTCTCGACCACTGTGTGGGAGCGGGTGTACCCGTGCCGGTACACCTCCCTGGAGACCGGCTATCCGCGCAACGACGTCCTGATCAACTCAACTGCCGCGGACGTGGCAAGGGTTCGCCGCGAGCTCGGCCTGAAGGACGGCTCCAGCGTCTTCCTCTACATGCCGACCCACCGCGAGTACCAGAAGGACTTCACCCCGCGGCTCGACCTTCCGCGGCTGGCCGATGAACTGGGCGAGGACGTCACTCTCCTGGTGCGCGGCCACTACTTCTACAAGCCGAACGGGCGGATGGCCGAGCTCCAGACCAGCGGCCGCATCATCGACGTGTCGGCGCACCAGCGGGTCGAGGACCTGTACCTCGCCTCGGACGCCCTGATCACCGACTACTCGTCAGCAATGTTCGACTATGCGAATCTTGATCGGCCGATCGTGATTTTCGCCGACGACTGGGACACCTACAAGGCGGTCCGCGGTACGTACTTCGACCTGATGGCCGAGCCTCCCGGCGCCGTTGCGACCAGCCAGGCGCAGCTCACCGAGATCCTCGGATCCGGCGAGTGGCAGAGCGAGAAGTCCGCCACCTTCCGCAGCCGGTTCCGCGAACGATACTGCGACTACGACGACGGTCACGCGGCGGAGCGTGTCGTCCGCAAAGTCTTCCTGCGCGAGGAGAGTCTCCTTCCCGTCGTACCGCTTGCCGAACGCAAGCCGGCACCCTCCCCAGCTCAGGCGCTCGAACCGGTCGAGCGGGTCTGACCCGAAAGGAATCCTGAAAGACATGACCCCTCGGCTCAGTGTCATCGTCCCCATCTACAACGTGGAACGCTATCTCCCGGCCTGCCTCGACTCGCTGGCGTCGCAGACGCTGCGTGAGATCGAGGTCCTGATGGTGGACGACGGGTCCCCGGACGGCTCCGCGGCGATAGCCGCCGAATACGCGGCCCGCGACCCGCGGTTCACCCTCATACGCAAGGAGAACGGCGGTCTCGGCGCGGCCCGCAACACGGGCATCTCGCACATATCTCCCGATGCGGAGTTCCTGACCTTCGTCGACAGCGACGACATCATCCCGCCGGACGCCTACCGGCTGATGACCGCGAGCCTCGACGAAAGCGGCTCCGACTTCGCCACCGGGAACGTCTTCCACCTCAAGGGCGAGAAGTCCTGGCAGGTGCCGCTGCTCAAGATGCTGGCGGGCGAGGCCCGCAAGCGGACGCACATCTCGAAGAACCCCAAGCTCGTCGCCGACCGCATCGCCTGCAACAAGGTGTTCCGGCGCACCTTCTGGGAGAAGCACGGGTTCGCCTTCCCCGAGGGCATCCTGCACGAGGACATCCCCGTCGTCCTCCCTGCCCACTACCGGGCCGAAGCGGTCGACATCATCGGTGAGCCGACGTACTTCTGGCGGCTGCGCGAAGGCGAGTCCGCCCCGTCGATCACCCAGCGCCGCCGGGAGCCCCAGGCGATCAGGGACCGGGTCACCGCGGTGAGCCTGGTCAGCGACTTCCTCTCCCAGCAGGAGGGCCCCGAGTTCGCCGAGTACAAGCGGCAGTACGACGACCGCGTACTCCGTGACGACCTGCGGCTGTTCCTGCGGGTGCTGCCCGACGCGACCGCGGAGTTCCACGAGGCCTTCCTCGAGGCCGCCAACCGCTATCTCGACACGATCGACCCGCAGATCGTCATGGCCCTGCCCGCGGACCTGCGGGTGCAGTGGCTGCTCGTGCGCAAGCACGCCATGCCCGAGCTGATCGCGCTGCTGGCCTCGCAGCGCCGCAAGGAACCCGTCGAGGTTTCCGGCGCCTTCCGTAAGTACGCGAGCTTCGCCCCGCTGGAGTCGAGCTCCGTCGAGCTGCCCAAGGCCGCACTGCGCATCGACCGGGACCTGGACCTGCGCGCGCCGCTGCGCTCGGTCGAGTGGAGGAACGGCCGGCTGGTGCTGTCCGGCGACGCCTGGATCGACAAGATAGACATGTCGACGAAGCGCAGCAGCATCAAGGTCGTCCAGCTCAAGCGGGACAACTCGCGGCGCCGGCTGTTCCTGCCCGCGAGGAACGTCCACCGCCCCGAGTGCACCACCAGCTCCGGTCAGAAGCGCTACAACTACGACTGGGCCGGCTGGGAGCTCGAACTCGACCCCGCCAAGTTCCGCAAGGGCGGCGCCTGGCAGGAGGGTCTGTGGCACGTCGGCATCAACGTCTACTCCTCGGGCCTGGTGCGGCGCAGCGGTGTGTGGGCGCGCGGCGGGTCGGCGGCCAACTTCCCGCCCTACCAGTGGCTCGACAAGGACTTCCGGCTGCTGCCCAGCGTCGAGCGCAGCGCGCTCAAGCTCCGCATCGAGAAGGTCCTCGCCCTCGTCACCGACCGCCGGCTGGACGGCGACCAGCTGAAGATCCGCGGTGAGCTGCGGGTCACGCTGAAGCAGGGCGAGACGCTCGACCTGCGGCTGGCCAACCCCAAGAGCGGTGAGATCAAGAAGTTCCCGGCGACTGTGGAGCGGACCGGCGACACCGCCACGTTCCGCGTGCGCGTACCCGTCGCCGAGGTGGCCCTGCTCGCCGCCGACGCGGTGGACGAGAAGGCCCAGCCCGAGCGCCGGCTGTGGAGCACGACCCTGCTCGCCACGGCCTCCGACGGCACGGAGCGCCAGTTCAGCAGCGTCGTCCGGGAGGGCCTCGCCGACCTCCGCCTCGACCTGCCGGAGAGCTTCGGCGACGAGGGCACCCATCAGGAGCTGGCCCTGGTCTCGGGCCACAACGGATATCTGAAGATCATCGGCCGGGCGCGGCGTGCCGTGATCACCGACATCTCCGAGCGCGACGGCCGGATCGTCGTCAGCGGCCGCACGAGTCCCCGGCTCGTCGGCGCCGAGCTGGTCCTCAAGGCCCGCAGCCGCTTCGACGAGCGGGTGGCGACCGTCGAATGGGCCGCGGACGGGACCTTCACCACCTCTTTCGACCCGTCGGTCATGGGCGGCTCCGGCCAGGTTCCGCTCAAGGCGGGACGGTGGAACCTCTTCCTGCGGTCCGGACAGGAGAGCGTCCCGGACGCGGCCTTCGTCATCGACCGGCTCGCCACCTCCCAGTTCCCGCTGCACACCGAACTGGGCGGCCGCCGCTACTGGTTCGAGCACCGCTGGGGCGACTTCCCGCAGCTCAACTGCCGTTCCGAGCTGAGCGACATGGAGCTCGGCCCGTACCGGCAGCTGCAGCTGCGCCGTGAGGTCTACGAGCTCGGCCGCGAGAAGCCGCTGCTCGACCAGGTCTTCTACCTGAGCTACAACGGCAAGCAGTACTCCGACAGCCCCCGCGCCATCCACGAGGAGCTGCTGCGCCGCGGCAGTGACCTCAAGCACCTGTGGGCCGTCCGGGACGGGCAGGTCGTCCTGCCGCCGGCCACGGAGAAGGTCCGCATGTGGGGCCGCGAGTGGTTCGAGGCCCTGTCCAGATCCCGGTACATCGTCACGAACGGGCACCTGCCCGAGTGGCTGGTGCGCCGCCCCGGCCAGGTGATCGTGCAGACCTGGCACGGCACGATGCTGAAGAAGATCGGCCATGACATCGAGACGCTCTACTTCGACCGCGAGTACCAGAACCGGCTGGCGCTCGAGGCGAACAACTGGAGCCTGCTCGTCTCGTCCAACCGGTTCAGCACGCCCATCCTGAAGCGCGCCTTCTCGTACGACGGCGAGATCTTCGAGGCGGGCTACCCGCGCAACGACTACCTCTACTCCCCCGACCGGGAGAAGATCGTCGAGCAGGTCAAGGCGAAGCTCGGCCTGCCCGCCGGGAAGAAGGTCGTCCTCTACGCGCCGACCTGGCGCGACGACCAGTCACACAGCGCCGGCCAGTACCTGTTCGACCTGCGTCTGGATCTGGAGGACGCACGCCGCCGGCTCGGGGACGACCACGTGCTGCTGATCCGCCGCCACTCCAACGTGGTCGACGCCGTGCCGGGGGCCGGGAACGGCTTCGTCTGGGACGTCTCCGAGTACCCGGACATCGCCGATCTGTATCTGGCCGCCGACATCATGATCACCGACTACTCGTCCGTGATGTTCGACTACGCCCACCTCAAGCGGCCGATGCTCTTCTTCACGTACGACCTGGAGCACTACCGCGACACCCTGCGCGGGTTCTACTTCGACTTCGAGAAGGACTCGCCCGGCCCGCTGATCCGCACCTCCGGTGAGCTGATCGATTCCATCCGGAACATCGACAGCGTCTGGCCCGAGTACCGCGAGCGCTTCGACCGCTTCCACCACCTGTTCTGCGACCTGGACGACGGCCGGGCCTCGCAGCGGGTCGTGGACCGCATGATGGAGCAGCCCGCGGAGCTCTCCGACGGGAACTAGCCACATACAGAAGGGCGGGCCCGCGGAGAAGATCTCCGCGGGCCCGCCCTTCCGTCCCCTGTCCGTGCCGTCCTACGGCTGTACGTCCACCGTCTTGAAGGCGAGCTGCGACAGGGCCGTGAAGTACGGCCTGATCTCGATCCTGGTGACCGGAAGCGGTACCGGCTTGCCGCCGTTCAGCGCCCTGGTCACCCGGCGCCTCACCTTGGCCGGCAGTGTCGTGCCGGGCTCGGGCAGTACCCGGATCACCGGACGGGGGAAGGTGAACACCCCGATCGGTTGCAGGACGTCGGTGGCCAGCTTGCCGACCTGGACCCGGTCCGCCTCCTCCGCGGGCCGCAGCCACATGTCCCAGATCTGCTCGGGTCCCTCGTGCGCACGCACCAGCGCGGCGCAGTCGACCCGAGCGGCGATCCGGCGGCCCTCCACGGCCGCCACCGGGAAGGTCAGCACCCGTTCCTTGTCCTTGCGGTGCACCGCCTCCAGGACCGCGCCCCGGCCGAGCTCCACACCCCAGCCGACCGCTTCCACCTCGATGGTCTCGGTGCTGACCGCCAGCGCGTCGATCTCCACATGGGCGTCGCGCACCACGCTGCGGATCCGGAGGCGGTCCATCTCCCCCCGATGCGGCAGCAGCAGCTCCAGGGCCGGGGCGCCGTCCTCCCTGGGCAACGGGACATTGAACACATCACGTAGGTCGCAGCCGTAACCGTCCACCGTCAACGGCGCCTCGTTGCCCGCCGGTGTGCGTAGCGACAGCTCCCAGGTCCCCTCGGGCAGTCCGCCGCGCCACGGCACCACTGCGGTGCCCCCGGGTTCGATCGCGAACCGCCGCTCCTGGTCCAGCCTGCCGACCAGCCGGCAGGCGATCTCGGCGCAGTGCGCCTCCGGGGGCAACGCGCCGACCTCGATCCGGACCGATCCCTCCGGGTCCACCTGTACGCCGGCCGCCGTCAGCAGTGCCCGGCGGGCGAACGCGTCGTGCAGGATCGCCTCGAAGCGCTCGCAGCTCGCGGGCTCGTGGAAGCGCACGGCATTGCGTACCGCGGCCTCGCCCATCAGCTTGCGGCGCTCGTCGTTCTCGACCAGTTCGAGGACGGCCTCGGCCATGGCGTCGCTGTTGCCGCACGGGACGAGGAGACCGTCCTCGCCGTGGGTGATGATGTTGCGCGGTCCGTGGTCGGCGTCAGTGCTGACCACAGGCAGACCGGCGGCCATCGCCTCGACGATCACATTGCCGAACGCCTCCCGTCTGGACGGGAGTACGAAGATCGAACCCTTGCTGAATTCCGGGGCGACCGGGGCGACCGGTCCCATCAGCGCCACGGTGTTGTGCAGGCCGAGGTTCTCGATCTGCTTGCGCAGATTGGCCTTCTCCGTTCCTTCGCCGTAGATGCGCAGCCGCCAGTCGGGATGCTTGCGTACGACGGTGGCGAAGGCTTCGACGACCGCCGCGAAGTTCTTGTTCTCCTTGAGGAGACCCGCCGCGATGATGATCTTGTTGGTGCTCTTGGACTGCACCGGGGCGGCGGGCACGCAGTTCGGCATGACGGCCAGCCGGTTACGGACGCCGGGCACCTGCTTGCCGATGCTCTCGGCCTCTTCGGGCGTGGCAGCGGTGAGCGCGTCCAGCGAGTGGTACGCCTTGAACAGTCGGCCCTGGTAGTACTTCGCGTAGATCGAGGGCATCGAGTGCTCCTGCGTGACCCGCAGGTAGTCACCCTCGGCGTAAGAGAGCATGATCGTGTTCCGCGGGCTGGAGCTCACCACGACATCGGAGTCGGTGGTCGCGAGGAATTCCAGCAGCCGCAGTTCGGCCAGCCTGCTGACCACCGGCTTCTTCTCTGCCGGGTCGACCGGGTAGACCTTCGGGAAGGCCTCGATCAACGGGTGCTCCAGGTCGGAGACGGGGGAATGCCCCCGCAGGTCGGTGAGGACGCGCACAGAGACCCGCGGGTCGAGCGGGAAATACGACTTGTCCCGCACCTTGCGCAGGGCCACGATCTCCACCTCGTGCCGGGAGGCGAGCGCGCCCGCAAGGTTCTGCGTCGCGCTGACCACCCCGCCCATATGGCACAGGTCACGTACCAGGAATGAAATCTTCAACAGCGTCTTTCGGCCGGGCCGCAGCTCGCAGCAATCCCCGGGCAGCCTCGCGCGACTGTCATCAACGCTCCCCCTACCCCCTCGGTCGGCGCGAGGGCAGGCCTCTGTCCTCGCATGAGGTAGACAGACAGAAGTACCAAAAGGCTGCGCAGCGGGCGCAAGTTTATCCAATCTTTGGACAAAACCCGCCGTTTACCATGTTCCGTACGGAATCAGGCCGCGCATTCGAACAACAGGCCGTCCGACAAGGAGCAGGAGAGCCGGCCGGACACTCTCCCCGGAACGGCCGAGGGGCCTGTCCCCGGACCAGAGATTTCTCTGGTCCGGGGACAGGCCCCTCGGCATCCCGCGCTACGCGAACGGGTCGAACTCCTGATATTCCTTGCTGACTTCGTCCCGCTCCGACACACGGTCGCGACGGCGCTGAGCGGCCGGACGCGGCGCTTCGAGACGGTGGTCCTCGCCACGGCGCCCGAGCATCTCCGCACCCGCCGCCACGGTCGGCTCCCAGTCGAAGACGACCGCGTTGTCCTCGGCGCCGATGGCCACACCGTCGCCCGCCCGGGCGCCGGCCTTCATCAGCTCGTCCTCGACACCGAGACGGTTGAGACGGTCCGCCAGATAGCCGACGGCCTCGTCGTTGTTGAAGTCGGTCTGCCGCACCCAGCGCTCCGGCTTCTCGCCGCGCACCCGGTAGATGCCGTCCTCCTCCAGCGTGACGGTGAAGCCCGCGTCGTCCACGGCCTTCGGGCGGATGACGATGCGGGTCGCCTCCTCCACGGGCTTGGCGGCACGCGCCTCGGCGATCACACCGGCGAGCGCGTAGGAGAGCTCCTTGAGGCCGGTGCGGGCGACGGCGGACACCTCGAAGACGCGGTAGCCGCGCTCCTCGAGTTCCGGTCGGATCAAGTCGGCGAGGTCCTGGCCGTCCGGGACGTCGATCTTGTTGAGGACGACGATGCGGGGCCGGTCGTCCAGACCGCCGTACTGCTTCAGCTCCTCCTCGATCATGTCGAGGTCGGAGACCGGGTCGCGGTCGGACTCCAGCGTCGCCGTGTCCAGCACGTGCACGAGGACCGAGCAGCGCTCGACGTGCCGCAGGAACTCCAGGCCGAGGCCCCTGCCCTGGCTGGCGCCCGGGATCAGGCCCGGGACGTCGGCGATGGTGTAGACGGTGCTGCCCGCGGTGACCACGCCCAGGTTCGGGACGAGCGTGGTGAACGGGTAGTCGGCGATCTTCGGCTTGGCCGCGGACAGGACCGAGATCAGCGAGGACTTGCCGGCGCTCGGGTAACCCACCAGAGCCACATCGGCGACGGTCTTGAGCTCCAGGACAATGTCCCGGGACTCGCCCGGCTCGCCGAGCAGCGCGAAGCCGGGGGCCTTGCGGCGGGCGGAGGCGAGTGCCGCGTTGCCGAGGCCGCCGCGGCCGCCCTGGCCGGCCACGAACGTGGTGCCCTGACCGACCAGGTCGGCCAGCACGTTGCCGTTCCTGTCGAGCACGACCGTGCCGTCGGGGACCGGCAGGACGAGGTCCTGACCCTCCTTGCCGGTGCGGTGGTCGCCCGCGCCGGGCTGACCGTTGGTGGCCTTGCGGTGCGGACTGTGGTGATAGTCGAGGAGTGTGGTGATGTCCTGGTCGACGACCAGGGTCACATCGCCGCCACGGCCGCCGTTGCCGCCGTCCGGGCCGCCGAGCGGCTTGAACTTCTCACGGTGAACGGAGGCACAGCCGTGGCCTCCGTTACCCGCGGCGACATGCAGCTCGACGCGGTCCACGAAGGTGGTCATGGTTGGAACCTCCAGTTACATACATGCAGAAATGTTTCAAGCTCATGCTGTCTCTCTTAGGAGAAACACGCGAAAGGCGGACCCGCTTCCCATACGGGAAGTGAGGTCCGCCTCCGCAGAAACCGCTCGACGAGCGCCGAAATTACTCGGCGATCGGAACGATGTTCACGACCTTGCGGCCACGGTGGGTGCCGAACTCGACCGCACCAGCGGCGAGCGCGAACAGCGTGTCGTCGCCGCCACGGCCGACGCCCGTGCCCGGGTGGAAGTGGGTGCCGCGCTGGCGGACCAGGATCTCACCGGCGTTGACGGCCTGGCCGCCGAAGCGCTTGACGCCGAGCCGCTGAGCGTTGGAATCGCGCCCGTTCCGGGTGGACGATGCGCCCTTCTTGTGTGCCATCTTTTCTCAGTCCCTTACTTCGCAGCCGCGGGGATACCGGTGACCTTGATCGCCGTGTACTGCTGGCGGTGACCCTGGCGACGGCGGTAGCCGGTCTTGTTCTTGTAGCGAAGGATGTCGATCTTCGCGCCCTTGTGGTGGTCCACGATCTCGGCCTGGACCTTGATCCCGGCCAGCACCCACGGGTCGCTGGTCACGGTGTCGCCGTCGACCACGAGCAGGGTCGAGAGCTCGACCGTGTCACCAACCTGGGCAGTGGAAATCTTGTCAACCTCAACGATGTCACCGACAGCAACCTTGTGCTGGCGGCCACCGCTGCGCACGATGGCGTACACGCGGATCTCACTCTCGCTCGGAACGGAAACCCCTGATGCCAGCCGCTCACACGGGTCCGAAGACCCGCGACGATCCGGATTGGACGAGCGGCCTCTCCCGTACGAGCGGGAGGTCAGTGCTCAGAGGTGTGGCGAACAAACGCCGACGGTCAAGGCTACGGGGCCTTGGACAGCCGGTCAAACCGGGCCCCTGATTCAGGCCTCGACAGCCTTCACGTACTCGGCGTAGGCATCCCGGATCCCGTCCGCGGACAGATTCAGGTGCTCCAGGATCGTGTAGCGCCCCGGCCTGGTCTGAGGAGCGAATTCGACCACCGAGACGAACTCGTCCGCAGTGAAGCCGATCTCCTCGGCCAGCACGGGCAGGCCGTGGCCCCGCAGCGTCCGGGCCATCTGTACGGACTCCTCGCGGGCACCGCGCAGATGCATCGCGAACGCCGCGCCCAGACCGCACTGCTCGCCGTGGCTGGCGGCACGCCGAGGGAAGAGCAGATCGAAGGCGTGGTTGATCTCGTGGCACGCGCCGGAAGCGGGGCGGCTGTCGCCCGCGACCGACATCGAGATACCGGTGATCACCAGCCCTTCGGCCAGCACCTGCAGGAAACTGTCGTCCCCGATGCCGCCGGGGTGGCGCAGCACCGCCTCACCGGCCTGGCGGGCCATCGCGGCAGCGAGGCCGTCGATGTCCTCGCCCTTGACCTCATGGGCCAGCTCCCAGTCCGCGACCGCGGAGATGTTGGACAGCGCGTCGCCGATCCCGGAGCGCACGAACCGGGCCGGGGCCTCGCGGATGATGTCGAGGTCGATCAGGACCGCGATCGGGTTCGGGACACCGTACGAGCCACGGCCCGCGTCGTTGTCCAGCGTGGCGACCGGCGAGCAGAGACCGTCGTGGGAGAGGTTCGTCGCCACCGCGACCAGCGGCAGCCCGACACGCGCCGCGGCGAACTTCGCACAGTCGATGATCTTGCCGCCGCCGAGGCCGACCACGGCGTCGTAACGCCCGGACTTCATGGCCTCGGCGAGCTTGATCGCATCTCCCAGGGAGCCGCCGCCGACCTCGAACCAGGAAGCACTCGGCAGGCTCGACGAGAGCCGCTCGCGCAGCGCCTGACCGGACCCTGCGCTGATCGCGACCGCCAGCTTGCCCGAGCTGGAGATCCTCTGGTCCGCGAGGACGCTCGCGAGATCGGCCAGGGCACCCGCGCGGATATCGACGACGATCGGCGCCGGTATGAGGCGGGTCAGTACTGGCACGCGATCCTCCTGCCCTTGGCGAGGTCCTCGTGGTTGTCGATCTCGACCCACTGGATGTCGCCGATCGGCGCCACGTCGACCTTGAAGCCGCGGTTGACGAGCTCCTGGTAGCCGTCCTCGTAGTACAGGTCCGGGTCGCGCTCGAACGTCGTCCGCAGCGCGTCCGCGAGCTCGTCGGCCGCATCGCCCTCGATGAGGGTGACACCGATGTACTCGCCCGTCGCGTCCGCCGGGTCCATCAGCTTGGTGATCCGCTGGACGCCCTTCTCGGGGTCCACGACGACCTTCATCTCCTCGTCGGCGAGCTGCTTCACCGTGTCGAGGGCAAGGATGATCCGCTTGCCGTCACCGCGGGCGGCCAGCAGCGTCTTCTCGACAGAGACCGGGTGCACCGTGTCGCCGTTGGCGAGGATCACGCTGTGCTTGATCGAGTCGCGGCCGCACCAGAGGGAGTACGCGTTGTTCCACTCCTCGGCCTTGTCGTTGTCGATCAGCGTGATCGTGACGCCGTACTTCGCCTCAAGAGCCTCCTTGCGGGCGTACACGGCCTCCTTGCGGTAGCCCACGATGATCGCGACCTCGGTCAGCCCCACCTCGGCGAAGTTGCCCAGCGTCAGATCGATGACGGTGAGGCTCTCCTCGTCACCCTCGGGGCCTACCGGCACCAGGGCCTTCGGAAGGGTGTCGGTGTACGGACGCAGACGCCGTCCGGCACCGGCTGCGAGTATCAGGCCGATCATGAAGGTTCTCCTTGCTTCCTGGGTCGTGCTCTACGAGCTCATTGTCCGGTCGCGGCGCGTCCGACGACGGCCCGAGGACAGTTGCCTCGGTCACTTGAGCGAAGCCGCCCCGGCCGGGTCCGGTCCCGCGCAGTCTCCGAGGACCGGGGCGGGTGCGGCAGGTGCACCGAACGCATGCCGACCGGCCACTGGTACGGGCCGGTCCGGAAGCGTCGGCTGCTGCAGAGGCCGGGCCTGGTCAGGCCCGGCCTCTGAAAGGCCTGCGGCGACTACTGCTCCGCCGCCGCCGTCTTCTTCGCCGCCGCCTTCTTGGCCGTCGTCTTCTTCGCGACGGTCTTCTTGGCAGCCGTCTTCTTGGTGGCTGCCTTCTTGGCGGTGGCCTTCTTGGCGGTCTTGCGGGCCGTCTTCTTCGCCGGGGCCTCGGCCTCCGCGGTCTCCGCGGCTTCCGGGGCAACGGCGGTGGCGTCGGCCGGGGCCGGTTCGGCCTCGGGCTTCGGCTCGGTGGAGCCCGTCACCACGACGACCTCCGCACCTTCCGCACCTGCGGGCGAGCCCGCGGGGGCGGTGACCTTGCGGGTCACCCGGCGCCGGGCACGCGGCGGGGCGGCCACCTCCTCGGGTGCGGCCTCGGCCACCGGGGCCTCGACCACCACGGCCTCGGCAGCAACCACGTCCGCTACGGGCAGCGGCGCCTCGACCGGCTCGGCCGCGGCCGGCGAGCCCGCCGGAGCGGTCGCCTTGCGGGTCGCGCGACGGCGCGTACGGCCCTGCGGAGCCTCGGCCACCGGCGCCTCGACGACCGGGACAGGCTCGGTCACCGGCTCCGGCTCCACGACCGGGGTGGGCTCGGCCGCCGTCCTCGGGGCGCCGGCCGGGGCCGATGCCTTGCGGGTCGCGCGCCGACGGCCACGGCCGCGCGAAGCGGCCGCCTCGGCCTCGGCCGGGCTGCTGTACAGCTCCTCGTCCGGTACGAACTCCGGCTCGGGAAGTGCCACCGGAGCGGCGACCTCGGCAGCCACCTCGGCCTCGGTCTCCACCTCGGCCTCTACATACTCGTGCTCGTGCTCGAGAGCCTCGGGCTGCTCACCGGCGCCACCGCGGCCGCGCTTCTTCGCACGCTTGCCGTTGCCGCCGCCTCCGACCGTGGTCGGCTGCTCCATGTGCACGATCACGCCGCGCCCGTTGCAGTGGACACAGGTTTCGGAGAAGGACTCCAGCAGACCCTGGCCCACCCGCTTGCGGGTCATCTGGACCAGGCCCAGCGAGGTGACCTCGGCGACCTGGTGCTTCGTACGGTCGCGACCCAGGCACTCCAGCAGACGCCGCAGCACCAGGTCCCGGTTGGACTCCAGGACCATGTCGATGAAGTCGATGACGACGATGCCGCCGAGGTCGCGCAGCCGCAGCTGGCGCACGATCTCCTCGGCCGCCTCCAGGTTGTTCCTGGTGACGGTCTCCTCGAGGTTGCCGCCCTGACCGGTGAACTTGCCGGTGTTGACATCGACGACGATCATCGCCTCGGTCTTGTCGATCACCAGCGAGCCGCCGCTGGGCAGCCAGACCTTGCGGTCCAGCGCCTTCATCAGCTGCTCGTCGATCCGGTAGGTCGCGAAGATGTCGACCTCGGAGGTCCACCTCGACAGACGGTCCGTCAGGTCGGGGGCAACGTGTGCGACGTAACCGTGGATGGTCTCCCACGCGTCGTCACCGGCCACGATGACCTTCGAGAAGTCCTCGTTGAAGATGTCGCGGACGACTCGGACCGTCATGTCCGGCTCGCCGTAGAGCAGCGTCGGCGCGTTGGCGCTGCCGTTGCTCTTCGACTTCTTCTGGATGTCCTCCCACTGCTGCTGCAGCCGCTCGACATCGCGGCGCAGCTCGTCCTCGCTCGCACCCTCGGCGGCGGTGCGCACGATGACGCCCGCGTCCTCGGGGACGATCTTCTTGAGGATGGTCTTCAGCCGGGCGCGCTCCGTGTCGGGCAGCTTGCGGCTGATACCGGTCATCGAGCCCTCGGGCACATAGACCAGGTAACGGCCGGGCAGCGAGACCTGGCTGGTCAGGCGGGCGCCCTTGTGGCCGATCGGGTCCTTCGTCACCTGGACGAGGACGGACTGGCCGGACTTCAGCGCGGTCTCGATCCGGCGCGGCCCATGGGCCATGCCGAGCGCCTCGAAGTTGACCTCACCGGCGTACAGGACAGCGTTGCGGCCCTTGCCGATGTCGACGAAGGCAGCCTCCATGGACGGCAGTACGTTCTGCACCTTGCCCAGGTAGACGTTGCCGACGTAGCTGGTGGCCTGCTCCTTGTTGACGTAGTGCTCGACGAGCACGTTGTCCTCGAGGACGCCGATCTGGGTGCGCTCGCCGTTCTGACGGACGACCATCACGCGCTCGACGGCCTCGCGGCGGGCCAGGAACTCCGCCTCCGTGATGATCGGGACGCGACGGCGGCCCTGCTCACGGCCTTCGCGGCGACGCTGCTTCTTCGCCTCCATACGGGTCGAGCCCTTGATGGACTGAACCTCGTCGAAGCCGGTGCCGGGCTCGCGCTCGGCTTCCTTCTTCCGGGGCTCACGGACCTTGACGACCGTACGCTCCGGGTCGTCCGTACCGGCTTCGGCCTCGGGCGAGGCGTCACCGCTGCGACGGCGGCGACGACGCCGACGACGGCTGCTGCTGGAGCCGGAAGCGGACAGCTCGTGGTCCTCTTCCTCCTCCTCGTCGGCCTCGTGAGCGCCCTCGTGCTCGTCCTCGGACGTGTCGGCGGCGTGCTCGTCGGCGTACTGCTCCGCAGCTTCTTCGGCCTCGGTCGACTCACCGCGGCGACGGCGACGGCCACCGCGACGGCGACGGCGCGAAGGCCGGTCCCCGTACTCGTCCGGCTCCTCGCCCTCGTGCTCGGCCTCGCCTTCGGCCTCCAGCTCGTGCTCGTCCTCGGCCGGCTCCTCAGCCGGGGCGGGCGTGCGCTCGGCGGCGGGCTCGGTCTCGGCGGCCTCGCCGCGACGGCGGCGACGCCGACGGGAGCCGCCCTGCGGCGCGGCCTCGGCGACGGGGGCCGCCTCGGCAGCGGCCTCGTCGGTCACGGCGGTCTCCTCGACCGTCTCGATCTCTTCCTCGGCCTCGTCGTAACGCGAGGGGGTGCCGGCGGCCGCAGCCGCAGCCGCGGCGGTCTCCGGGGTCTGGAACATCGGCTCGGCGAAGACCGGCGCCTGGAAGACGGCCACGGCCGGGCGCGTCGCGCGACGGCTCTTACGGGCGGGCTCCTCGACCTTTCCGGTGAACTCCGGCCTGCCCGCGGCGGCGGTGGCCCGCCGGCGCTGACGGCCACGCGGCGCGGCGCCCTCGGCGCTCTCGGCCGCCTCCTCCGGCTCGGCGGCCGGCTCCTCGGCGGCAGCGGCCTCGACCGGGGTCTCGGTGACGATCTCGACAGGGGCAACGGCCTCGGCGGCCTGCGGCGCACCCGCCGGAGCGGTCGCCTTACGGACCGCCCGACGACGGCCGCGCGGGGCCTCCGGCTCGGCGGTCTCGGCGACAGGTGCGGCCTCCACGGCCTCCACGGCCTCAGCGGTCCCGGTGTCGGCCGGCGTGGTCTGCGGCGTACCGGCCGGAGCGGATGCCCGGCGGCGGGTACGGCGGGGTGCCTCGGCCACGACCGGCTCGGCGGCGGGCTGCTCGGGCGCCTCGGTCTCGACGGCCGGGGTGGGCTCGACGACCTCCACGACCTCGGCGGCCGGCGGAGCACCTGCCGGAGCGGTGGCCTTGCGGGACGCCCGGCGACGCGCACGCGGCGCCTCAGCGGTCTCAGCGGCCTCAGGGGTCTCTTCGACGGGGGCGGTCTCGGCCTCGGCGACTTCGGCGGTCTTCTCGGCCTTCGGCGTACCCGCCGGAGCGGTCGCCTTACGGGTCGCCCGGCGACGCGCACGCGGCGCCTCAGCGGTCTCAGCGGCCTCAGGGATCTCTTCGACCGGGGCGGTCTCCGCAGTCGCTACGGGGGCAGCACTGGAGGTCTCCACGACCTCGGCGGCCTCCGGCGCACCCGCGGGGGCGGTCGCCTTGCGGACCGCACGGCGACGAGTACGCGCCGGCGGTGCGGCCTCCGCCTCGTCGGCGGCGAGGGTGGTGTCGGACACTGCGGCGTCAGCGGCCGGTATGGCCGGCGCCGCAGCCTCCGAGCCGGCGGCGCCCGACGGCGGGCCGGCCGGGCGGGAAGCTGCACGGCGCCTGCGGCGCGGCGGCAGCTTGTCCCCGGGGGTGTTGTTCTCTTCGGCGTTCCCGGTCGTGCCGGGCTCGTTCGGTTCGAGCATGCGGGCGGTTCTCCCGTCACGCTCCCGGGCGCCACGCCTGATTCCGGTCCGGCACGGTCCGCATGGGAAACGCGGTACCGCCGTCCGGGGCGCGGGCGCCGCACAGGAGCTGAATGTCTGGCTCGCCGGTTCCGTACGCGATGTACGCACGGCCTGGCGAAAGTCTTATGGGTCAGCGCGCGGCCCGACCCAGGTGGCTCCCGAGTCCGAGGACTGCGCTACAACGACCGCCTTACGCGGAACCTGCACCTTCCGGCGCCGTCGCGACGGCGGTCCCGGTGGCCGTGGGTAGCACGGTCGGGGCTGCTTCGCGGTCGGGCGCGAGCGGGTCGGTCACCGTGCCGGACTCCTCGTCGAAGAGCCCCTGCGCCAGCCTGGTCACCGCTGCGGGGACCGGCGGCGCCAGGTCGGCCACAACGCGGAGACCGGACAGGACGTCGTCAGGTCGCACGGCAGGTGTCACGTGCCGAACAACCAGCCGCAGTATCGCACAGGGCTTGTCCCCCGGCCTATCAGCCTGGGGATCGACGGCTTCCAGATCCGCGACAGCCGCGCGGGCGTCGAAGGTCCGCATGCCGTTCTTCGTGCGGCGCTGGACCTCGACGCTCTCGGCGCCGAGGAAACCGGCGACGGCCTTCTCGGCGTCCTCGAACGGGACCCCGTCGAGCCGCATCTCCCAGACGGAGGCAGTCAGCCGATCGGCGAGACCCGAGGTGCGGGCCTCCACGGCGTCGGTGATGTCGAGGCCGTCCGGGAGCGACGCGTCGAGCAGGTCGCGCAACGTGTCGGGATCCCGCGGCTCGGCGAGAGCGATCTCCAGGAACTCGGCCTCGCTGCCCGTGCCGGTGGGTGCGGCATTGGCATACGACACCTTGGGATGCGGGGTGAAGCCCGCCGAGTAGGCCATGGGCACCTCGGCGCGCCGCAGCGCCCGCTCGAAGGCACGCTGGAAGTCGCGGTGGCTGGTGAACCGGAGGCGGCCGCGCTTGGTGTAGCGCAGTCGGATGCGCTGCACTGCCGGTGCGGGCGGCGGGCCTTCGGGCTGTCGCTTGCCCAGTGGTTCTTCTCCTCGGTGCGGAGCGGACGCGGTGGCACGCCGCCCTCGAAATACGGGTGGCCCGGGGGTGTCCGGTCCGGCTCACCCCTGCTTTCGCAGGGAGATCTCTGGTTCGGGCGCCGCGCTGGGCACAGTCGTTGTACTACCCAGAGTACGCGCAAGAGGGGCCACCGGTTCCCGGGGCTCGGGGACCGGGCCCCGGCCGACCAGCGCCCGCCATGCGTCGCGGCGGGCCCGGCGCACGGTCTCGCGTGCGGTGCGCAGGGCGCCGCGGGCCGCGCGTCCCGCCTCGACGGCGGCGCGTCTGGCCGGGGCCCAGACCATGTCGCGTACGAAGTGTCCGACGGGTGTGCACACCGTCCGGTAGGTCCAGGCCACCGGGGCGCCGATGAGATGCCACGCCAGCCAGGCGAGAGCGCGGCCGACGGCCCGCGAGAGGTACCTGGCGATGCGCCAGGCGACACCGATCGCGGTGGCGATCTCCCGGCCGACCGGGGCGAGGACCCGCCGCCAGATCCACCCCACGGGGGTGACGAGCACCGTCATGACCAGCCAGGCGACGGCTGCACCCAGCCCCCGGGCCGCCGCGACGAGGCCGCGCGCCACCACGCCGGCCAGCCAGGCGATGCCGTGGCCGAGCGGGGTCAGCAGTTCGCGGTACGTCCAGGCCAGCGGCGCGACGATCAGGTACTCCGCGAGCCGGCTGAGGGTGAGCGCGAGCGGGACCAGGACGTACCGCCACACGCCGGCCACCGGCCACACGAAGAGAGCGGTGAGCAGCCGGCCGATCGCGGTGGCGACGCCCCGTCCGGCGGGGGCGAGCAGTACGCGGTACACCCGGCGCAGCCCGTGCCCGACCGGGGTGAGGACCGACGCGTAGAGCCTGACGGCCGGCGCGACGATGCCGTACCGAACCGTGGGCACGACCACGTACCGCCACAGCGCCACCCACGGCCGGACGAAGACGGCCGCGCCCAGCCACCGCACGCCCCGGCCGACCACGGCGGCCAGCCACCACAGTCCGTGCCCCAGCGGGGTGAGGACCGACTCGTACAGCCGGACCAGCGGGATCACCAGGAGGACCTGGCACAGCCACGCCAGCGCCCGGCCCACGGGGCGCAGCAGCATCCGGTCGGCGGCGCGGGAGGTGGCGACGAGCGCGTCCCAGACCATCCGTACGGGCAGGACGATCACGAGCACCACGATCCGTACCGGAATCCTGATGAGCGTGGTCAGACAGCCGTCGCCGGACTCGTAGTACGCGGGCGCCTGATGGTTGCCGTACGCGCGGGGCTGCTTCTCCTGGTCCATGCCGGACAGGACGCGAAGACCCGGCCCAGAGTTTCCCGGGCCGGGTCTTCGTCATCGAGCTGTCAGAGGGGCGGGGGAACACACGCCCCTCCTGGGCGTGCTCGCACCACTGGGCGTCTACCTGGTCATGGGGGAACGAGCGAAGAATGTGCTCGGCAACTGGCGCGACTGGGCCGTACAGCACAACGTCGCAGTGATGGCCGTCCTCTCCCTGGTACTCGGGCTCAAGCTGGTCGGGGACGGCGTGAGCATCCTCGCCTCTTGAGGGTGGCCGCCGGAGCGGCCACCACCTCGTCCTCAGTCGCCCCGGCCAGGGCATGACTCACCCGACCGGGTACCTCGCTCGCCTCAGTGCGCGTGCCCGCTGGGAGCAGGCGCGGCGTTCTTGACCGCCAGCGGCAGCAACTTCTTGCCGGTCGGCCCGATTTGGATAGACGTATCCATCTGCGGACACACGCCACAGTCGAAGCACGGGGTCCAGCGGCAGTCCTCGACCTCGGTCTCGTCGAGCGAGTCCTGCCAGTCCTCCCAGAGCCAGTCCTTGTCGAGACCGGAGTCCAGGTGGTCCCAGGGCAGGACCTCCTCGTACGTGCGTTCACGGGTGGTGTACCAGTCGACGTCCACCCCGAATCCGGGAAGCGTCTTCTCGGCGCACGCCATCCAGCGGTCGTACGAGAAGTGCTCGCGCCAGCCGTCGAAGCGGCCGCCGGACTCGTAGACGGCGCGGATGACGGAGCCGATGCGGCGGTCGCCGCGTGAGAGCAGGCCCTCGACGATGCCGGGCTTGCCGTCGTGGTAGCGGAAGCCGATCGAGCGGCCGTACTTCTTGTCGCCGCGGATCTTGTCGCGCAGCTTCTCCAGGCGGGCGTCGGTCTCCTCGGCACTGAGCTGCGGGGCCCACTGGAACGGGGTGTGCGGCTTGGGTACGAAGCCACCGATGGAGACGGTGCAGCGGATGTCGTTCTGCCCGGAGACCTCGCGGCCCTTGGCGATGACGTTGACCGCCATGTCGCCGATCTGGAGGACGTCCTCGTCGGTCTCGGTGGGCAGGCCGCACATGAAGTACAGCTTCACCTGACGCCAGCCGTTGCCGTACGCGGTGGCGACGGTCCGGATGAGGTCCTCTTCCGAGACCATCTTGTTGATGACCTTGCGCAGGCGCTCGGAGCCGCCCTCGGGGGCGAACGTGAGGCCCGAGCGGCGGCCGTTGCGGGTCAGCTCATTGGCCAGGTCCACGTTGAACGCGTCGACGCGGGTGGAGGGCAGCGAGAGGCCGATCTTGTCCTCGGTGTACCGGTCGGCGAGGCCCTTGGCGATGTCGCCGATCTCACTGTGGTCCGCGGAGGACAGGGACAGCAGGCCGACCTCCTCGAAGCCGGTCGCCTTGAGACCCTTCTCGACCATTTCGCCGATGCCGGTGATGCTTCGCTCCCGCACGGGGCGCGTGATCATGCCGGCCTGGCAGAAACGGCAGCCGCGGGTGCAGCCGCGGAAGATCTCGACGGACATCCGCTCATGGACGGTCTCGGCGAGGGGGACGAGGGGCTGCTTCGGGTACGGCCACTCGTCGAGGTCCATCACGGTGTGCTTGGAGACCCGCCACGGCACGCCCGACTTGTTCGGCACGACGCGGCCGATGCGGCCGTCCGGGAGGTACTCGACGTCGTAGAACCTCGGTACGTAGACGCCACCGGTCTTCGCAAGCCGGAACAGCACCTCCTCGCGCCCACCGGGGCGGCCCTCGGCCTTCCAGCCGCGGATGATCTCGGTGATCTCCAGGACCGCCTGCTCGCCGTCGCCGATGACCGCGCAGTCGATGAACTCCGCGATCGGCTCGGGGTTGAAGGCGGCGTGGCCGCCCGCGAGGACGATCGGGTCGTCGAGGCCGCGGTCCCGGGCGTTGAGGGGGATGCCCGCGAGGTCCAGGGCGGTGAGCATGTTGGTGTAGCCGAGCTCGGTGGAGAAGCTCAGCCCGAAGACGTCGAACGCCTTCACCGGGCGGTGGCTGTCCACGGTGAACTGCGGGACCTTGTGCTCACGCATCAGCTCTTCGAGGTCCGGCCAGACGCTGTACGTGCGCTCGGCCATGACGCCGTCGCGCTCGTTGAGTACCTCGTACAGGATCATGACGCCCTGGTTGGGCAGTCCGACCTCGTACGCGTCCGGGTACATCAGAGCCCAGCGGACGTCACACTCGTCCCACGGCTTGACGGTGGAGTTCAGCTCACCGCCGACGTACTGGATGGGCTTCTGCACATGCGGGAGCAGAGCTTCGAGCTGTGGGAAGACCGATTCGACAGACATCGCGAACTTTCGAGAGCCGGCAAGGGTGACCATCCAGCGTACCCCGGTGCTCAGCCTTCCAGCGCCGCCCGCAATTTCGACCGGGACGCCCGTTCCCACACCTCGGGAAGCTCCTGCTCGCGGGCGGTGGCGATCGCCTCCTCGTGCCCGTACAGCAGTCCCCAGGTGAATGCGGTCTCCCCCGCGGCGTGCGCCTGGGCGGCCAGTGTGCGCAGGGCGTCGCGGGCGACGACGCTGTCCTGGTGGTCGCCGAGCACGGTCTGCACGGCCTTCATCCGCCGGGCGAACTTCTTGGCGGGGCGGCCCAGCGCGGCGGTCGCCGCCTCCCCCGCATACCGGGCGCGCTTCGCCGCCTTGCGGGCGTCGTGCATGGCGAGGTCGCGGTCGGGGCCGGGCCGGAGTTCCAGGGCGTGGCCGATACGGGTGGCGAGGCGCTCGTAGTCCCGCAGCACGGCGCGGGGCAGTGCGTCCTCGGGGGCGTGGGCCGCGGCGGGCAGCAGCGGCGGCGCGGCCTGGAGTGCGTCGAGGCTTTCCAGGAGGGCCAGGTAGCGCTTGCCGTCGAGTACGCCGACGGTCCGGCGCCGGGAGCCGGTCCTGCGGGCCACGGACCAGATCCGGTGCCGGCTGCGGACGGGGCCGAGGACCAGGGTGCGGGGCAGGTCGGCGATCCGGGCGCGCAGGCGTTCGTCGAGGACCTCCTGGTCGCGGTCGATTCCGAGCTCGGCCGCCAGCCATTTCAGCTCGTCGCCGACGGGGTCGGTGACGGTGCGGTCGAGGATCTTCCGGTACGTCCTGAAGGCGCTGCGCAGTCGGCGGGTGGCGACCCTCATCTGGTGCACGGAGTCGGGGAGGTCGCGGCGTACGGCGGGGTCGAGGGCGACGACGGCGGTGATCTGGTCGCGTACGTAGGCCATGACGTGGTCGCCCGCCGTCCGGGGCCGTGGTGCGGTCTTCTTCGAGGTGCGCTGCTTCTTCGGGGCCGTCTTGCTTTCCGGGGCTGTCTCGGCGAGGGCCCGGGCCAGTTTGGAGGCCGATGCGGACGGCTTTACGCCGACCTTGCGGAGCCGGTGTTCGACGGCGTCGAGGAAGGCCGGGTCGCCGTCGTCGGCGAGTTCGACCTCGATCTCGGTCCAGGCCGCTGTGCCGCTGCCGCCCGCGAGCCGAACGGCCCGGACCTCGTCGACGCTGAGTTCGGCGAGGAGCGACCCGTCGGGGCCGAGCAGATGGTGGACGTCGCGGGAGGAGAGCAGCCGGACGACGGGGACGAGTTCCGACTCTCTGACCCGGGAGCGCAACAGCGCGGCGAGGCTGCCCGGGAGGGTGTCGGAGAGCGGGGCCCGGATCTCGTCGCGGATCCCGGAGGCGACGGGGAATTTGAGGTGCCAGCCCGCGTCGTCGCCGCCGGTGCGGCGACGCAGGGTGAGTGAGTCGGCGGCGAGCCGCTGGTCCTCGGTGTCGTAGTAGACGGCGTCGAGTTCCATGACGCCGCGGTGGTCCACGGCCGCGACCCCGGCCACCCGGGTGAGCTCGGGGAGCCGGGTGTCGACGGTGGCTTCGTACTTCCGCTCGATTTCGCGCTTCGAGTCCGCCATGCACCGAATCTAGACGCGTTTGCCGCCGCCCGGCAGGGGGCCTGGCGGATGGGTCACCTGCTCAGGCCGTTATCGGTCGCTGCATCCTGATCGATTGGAGCAGTCCGATGGCCACCCAGACGGCGAACATGGACGACCCTCCGTACGACACGAACGGCAGGGGGAGTCCGGCGACGGGCATGATGCCGAGCGTCATGCCGATGTTCTCGAACGCCTGGAAGGCGAACCAGGCGATGATTCCGGCGGCGACGATCGTGCCGTACAGCTCGCTGGTCTCGCGGGCGATCCGGCAGGCGCGCCACAGGACGATGCCGAGGAGGACGAGGATCAGTCCGGCGCCGAGGAAGCCGAGTTCTTCGCCCGCGACGGTGAAGACGAAGTCGGTCTGCTGCTCGGGGACGAACTGACCGGTGGTCTGGGTGCCCTGGAAGAGGCCGGTGCCGGTGAGGCCGCCGGAGCCGATCGCGATGCGGGCCTGGTTGGTGTTGTAGCCGACACCCGCCGGGTCGAGTGCCGGGTTGGCGAAGGCGGCGAAGCGGGCGATCTGGTAGTCGTCGAGCAGACCGAGCTGCCAGACGGCCACGGCTCCGGCGACGCCGGCGCCGAGGAGGCCGAAGATCCAGCGGTTCGACGCCCCGGAGGCGAGGAGCACGCCGAGCACGATGACGGCCATGACCATGACGGAGCCGAGGTCCGGCATTCCCATGACGATCACCATCGGGAGGAGCGCGAGGCCCAGCGCCTTGGCGACGGTCCGGTGGTCGGGGTGCACCTGGTCGCCCGCGTCGACGCGGGCGGCGAGGATCATCGCCATGACGAGGATGATGGTGATCTTGGTGAATTCGGACGGCTGCAGGGAAAAGCCGCCGCCGACGATGATCCAGGCGTGGGCGCCGTTGACGGTGGCGCCGAGCGGAGTGAGGACGGCGAGGACCAGGAGCACCGAGAGGCCGTAGAGGATCGGGACGGCACCGCGCAGGGTGCGGTGGCCGAGCCAGATCGTGCCGACCATCAGGGCGAATCCGATGCCGGTGTTGAGGGCGTGCCGGAGCAGGAAGTAGTACGGGTCCCCGTGGGTGAGGGCGTCGCGGCCGCGGGTCGCGGAGTAGACCAGGGCGGAACCGATGACGGACAGCGCGATGGCGGAGCCGAGGAGTGGCCAGTCGAGCCGGCGTACGACGGAGTCGCGGGCGGTGAGCCGGCCCCAGGCGGAGCGCTTGGGGGCGTACCGGGAGACGGAGAAGCCGGACATCAGTCACGCCTCCCGAGCACCGCTGCGAGTGTCTGCTCCGCCGGGACCTTCTGCGAGTCCGGGTCGTAGGGCTTGATCGTCGGGGCGTCGATCGAGCCGTCGTGCTGAATCTTGGGCAGGGACTTCTGCGGGGTGGGCAGCAGCGCCTTCTTGAGGTCCTGCTTGCCGGAGTCGTCGAGTCCGTACAGCGCGTCGTAGATGTTGCGGACGGCAGGCCCGGAGGCGCCGGAGCCCGTACCACCCTGGGAGATCGTCATGACGATCGAGTAGTCCTTGGTGTACGTCGCGAACCACGAGGTCGTCTGCTTGCCGTAGACCTCGGCCGTGCCCGTCTTGGCGTGCATCGGAATCTTGTCCTGCGGCCAGCCGCCGAACCTCCAGGCGGCGGTACCGCGGGTCGCGACGCCCGCCAGCGCCCCCTCCATCTCCTTCAGGGTCTTGGCGCTGACCGGCAGCTTGCCGTGCGAGTTGGGCCCGATCATGCTGACGTGCTTGCCGTCGGGGCTGACGATCGCCTTGCCGACGGTCGGGTCGTAGAGCGTGCCGCCGTTGCTGATGGCGGAGTAGATGGTCGCCATCTGGATCGGGGTGACGAGAGTGTCGCCCTGACCGATCGAGTAGTTGATCGAGTCATAGGCGTGCAGCTTCATGCCTTCGAGGCAGTTCTCGTGGGCGAGCACGGTGTTGAAGTCCTTCTTCTTGGGCCACTTCTTGGCCTGTTCGCACCACGTGTCCTTGTTGGCCTTCCAGAAGTCCTTCTTCCACTGGCGGTCGGGGACGCGGCCGGTGACCTCGTTGGGGAGGTCGATGCCGGTCTCCTTGCCGAGGCCGAACTGGTGGGCGGTCTTGAAGAACCAGTCCTTGGCGTTCTTCTTCGGCTTCATCCCGCCGTCCTTCTGCCACTGCTGGTAGCCGAGGGCGTAGAAGACGGTGTCGCAGGAGACCTCGAGTGCCTGGCCCAGGGTGATCGGGCCGTGGCTCTGCGATTCGAAGTTCTTGTAGGTGTGGCCCTCGGCGGTGTACGAGCTGCCGCAGGTGTAGTGGCCGTCGAACGGGTAGCCCGCCTGGATGGAGGCCGCGGTCGAGACGACCTTGAAGATCGAGCCCGGTGCGGCCTGGCCCTGGATGCCCCGGTTGAGCAGCGGATAGTTGGACTTCTTGCTGGTCATCCGGGCGTAGTCCTTGCCCGAGATGCCGCCGACCCAGGCGTTGGGGTCGTAGTCGGGCAGAGAGGCCATCGCGACGACGCGGCCGGTCTTGGCCTCCATGACGACGACGGCACCGGAGTCGGCCTTGTAGTTCTCGTTGGTGTTCTTGTCGAACTGGGTGCGGGCGACCTTCATCGCGTCGTTCAGCTCGTACTCCGCGACGGCCTGGACCCGGGCGTCGATGGAGGTGACGACGCTCGATCCGGGCTCGGCCTTGTCGTCCTTCGCCTGGCCGATGACCCGGCCGAGGTTGTCGACCTCGTAGCGGGTGACGCCGGCCTTGCCACGCAGTTCCTTGTCGTACGTACGCTCCAGGCCGGAGCGGCCGACCTGGTCGGAGCGGAGGTACGGCGAGTCGGTGTCCTTGGCCTTGGTGATCTCTTCGTCGGTGACGGGCGAGAGGTAACCGAGGACCTGGGCGGTGTTGGCCTTGCCGGGTGCGGCATAGCGGCGTACGGCGGTGGGTTCGGCGGTGATGCCGGGGAAGTCCTCCGCACGTTCGCGGATCTGGAGGGCCTGCTGGGTGGTGGCCTCGTCGGTGACCGGGATCGGCTGGTACGGCGAACCGTTCCAGCAGGGTTGCGGCGTCTTCGCGTCGCAGAGCCGGATCTTGTCGAAGACATCCTTCGGCTTCATGCCGAGCACATCGGCGAGCCGGGTCAGGACGCCCTTGCCGTCGTCGTCCATCTTCATCAGATCGGTGCGGTCGGCGGAGACGACGAGGCGGGTCTCGTTGTCGGCGAGGGGCACTCCCCGCGCGTCGAGGATGGAGCCGCGGACCGCGGGCTGGACGACCTGCTGGACGTGGTTGTTCTTCGCCTCGTCGGTGTACTCCTGGCCGTTGCGGATCTGGAGGTACCAGAGGCGGCCGCCGAGCGTCAGCAGTAGGGAGAAGACGAGGACCTGGATGATGATGAGCCGGATCTGGACCCGCTGGGTCCGGCCCGTCTCCGGGATGTTGCTCACGGGGCGCCCCCGGTAGTGGTCGGGTCGGGGGTCCGGGGAGTGTCCCCGGCGAGGTTCAGCCTCACAGTCGCTTGACTCCCTTGATCCGTCCGGCCCGTGCCGCTCGGCTGCGGGCAGCCTTCAAACGCAGTCCGCCGCGCGGGCCGCCGATCCTGAGTCCGGTGCCGGAGGAGAGCCAGCCCGCGGCCATGTCGCCGCCGCTGGAGGACTCGGAGAGCGGGTCGTTCTCGGTGCGTCTGGCGAGCGCCATGATCAGTGGAACGGTGAACGGCGCGAGGAGCAGATCGTAGACGGCTGCGGTGAACAGCAGGCTGCCGAGGCCGACATGGCGGGCGGCGGTGTCCCCGACGAGGGCGCCGACGAGGGCGTACAGCAGGGTCGACACGATCGCTGCGGCCACGACGGCGGCCATCGGGACGAACGCGGACTTGAACCGGCCGTTGTCCGGCCGGACAAGTCCGGCGCAGTAGCCGATGATGCAGAGGACCAGGGCGTACCGTCCGGCGGCGTGGTCGGCGGGCGGTGCCAGGTCGGCGAGGAGGCCCGCGCCGAAACCGATCAGGGCGCCGGCGACATGTCCGTACACGAAGGCCAGACCGAGGACGACGAGGAGCAGCAGGTCGGGGACGGCGCCGGGGAGCTGCAGTCGGGCCAGTACGGAGATCTGGACGACGAGGGCGATCACGACCAGGGCGGTGGAGAGCAGAGTCCGGTTGAAGCGCATGGGGATCAGCTCTACCTCTGCTCGTTGACCGCGGTGCCGGTGGATCCGGTGGGGTTCGGACTCCCGCTGGGAGTCCCGTTGACGTTCCCGACCACCTTGCCGTTGGTGTCGACGATGTCGCCGTTGGGCGAGATCGTGACGGTGACCGTCGGGGTGGGCTTCGGCTTCTCGGCCTTCTTCGGCAGGACCATGTCGCGGGGGTCCTCGCGCGGTGCCTGGACGACGATGCCGACGATGTCGAGCTTGCTGAAGGCGGCGTACGGGCGGACGTAGACGGTTCGGGTGAGGTCACCGCCCGACGGGTCGACGCGGACGACCTCGCCGACCGGGACGCCCGGCACGAACGGCTTGCCCTTGCTGGAGCCGAAGGTGACCAGCCGGTCGCCCTTCTTCACCTTGGCCTTGCCGTTGAGGAACTGGACGGACAGCGGACGGTCGCCCTGGCCGGTGGCGAAGCCGAGCTCGTCGGTCTTCTCCATCCGGGTGCCGACGGTGAAATCGGGGTCGTTGGCGAGGAGCACCGTCGCGGTGCCCGGGCCGACGGTGGTGACCCGGCCGACGAGTCCGTCGCCGTTGATGACGGTCATGTCGCGCTTGATGCCGTCGTCGGAGCCGGCGTCGATGGTGACGGTCCAGGAGAAGCCCTGGGCCGCTCCTATGGCGATGACCTCGGCAGCCTTGATGCCGTACTGCCCGGCGGACGACTTCTTCAGCAGCTTGTCGAGTTCGCGGACCCGGTTGCGGTTGCGGTCGTCGCTGCCGAGCTTGGCCTTCAGCGCGGCGTTCTGCTGTTCCAGAACGGCGATCCGGTCGTGTCGTGCACCGGATGCACGGATCGCCCCTATGGCGTTGCCCACCGGATCGACGGCTGCCGCGACGCCTTTCTCGACCGGCCCAAAGACCGTTGCGGCGGCCTGCCGGGCGCCGTCCACCGGCGACTCCTCGCCGCCGCGGATGTCCACCGTAATCAGTGCGAATGCGATGGCGATCAGCAGCACCAGGAGCAGCCGGCTCTCTCGTGTGTCCCTCACGTGCGGCGGCCGTGCCTTCCTCGTCGGAATGTTCGTGCCTGTATATCAACGATCCGCCGTACGGGGCGGCAGCGCCCGTACGGCGGACCGCTGTGTTGTCGACCCGGTATTACCTGCGGGGCTGGGCGTCCAGCACCTGCTGGAGCGCCTCGAACTCCTCGACACACTTGCCGGATCCGAGCGCCACGGAGTCCAGCGGGTCCTCGGCGATATGGATCGGCATGCCGGTCTCCTGGCGCAGCCGCTCGTCCAGTCCGCGCAACAGCGCACCGCCCCCGGTGAGGACGATGCCGCGGTCCATGACGTCACCGGACAGCTCCGGCGGGCACTTGTCGAGCGTCGTCTTCACGGCGTCGACGATCGCGTTGACCGGCTCCTCGATGGCCTTGCGGACCTCGGCTGCGGAGATGACCACGGTCTTGGGCAGTCCGGAGACCAGGTCGCGACCGCGGATCTCGGTGTGCTCGTCCTTGTCCATCTCGTACGCCGAGCCAATGGTGATCTTGATCTGTTCGGCGGTCCGCTCACCGAGGAGGAGCGAGTACTCCTTCTTGATGTGCTGGATGATCGCGTTGTCCAGCTCGTCGCCGGCGACCCGGATCGACTGGGCAGTGACGATTCCGCCGAGCGAGATGACCGCGACCTCGGTGGTGCCGCCGCCGATGTCGACGACCATGTTGCCGGTGGCCTCGTGGACCGGCAGGCCCGAGCCGATGGCCGCGGCCATCGGCTCCTCGATGATGTGCACCTGGCGCGCACCGGCCTGCGTCGACGCCTCGATGACGGCGCGTCGCTCGACCCCGGTGATGCCGGAGGGAACGCAGACGACGACACGCGGGCGGGCCAGATAGCGGCGCTTGTGGATCTTCAGGATGAAGTAGCGGAGCATCCGCTCCGTGATCTCGAAGTCGGCGATCACGCCGTCCTTCAGGGGCCGCACGGCAACGATGTTGCCCGGCGTGCGCCCGATCATCTTCTTGGCCTCGGAGCCGACTGCCAGGATGCCGCCGGTGTTGGTGTTGATGGCCACGACGGACGGCTCGTTCAGAACGATGCCGCGCCCCCTGACGTACACCAGCGTGTTGGCAGTCCCGAGGTCGATAGCCATGTCACGGCCGATGAACGACATTGAGTTCCCCTTGTTCCCCATGAGGATGCGTCGGGCCTTCCCAAGAAAGCGATGATGGCTTGATTTTGGTAGGCGAAGTGAGCGCTGCGGGCGTGGAAGATTCCATCGTAGTGCCGTATGCACGGACACCGCGCGAGGGGCCTTCGCCAGTTTGGGCGGAACGGGTGGCCGTTCCACTCATGGTGACGCTACGTCGGAGGGATGCGTTCCCCCGATCGGCGGTCATATGCCGAAGGGCGACCGAATTACTTCGGTCGCCCCAGGTCACCAGCGCTGTTCGGCTGATCCGAGGTCAGGAAAGTCCCGGAAAGAACAGCTTCAGTTCTCGCTCTGCGGACTCCTCGGAGTCCGAGGCGTGGATGAGGTTCTCGCGGGTGATCGTCCCGAAGTCGCCACGGATCGATCCGGGCGCGGCGGCGATCGGGTCGGTCGGGCCGGCCAGGGCGCGGACGCCCTCGATGATCCGCTCGCCCTCGGCGACCAGGACGACGACCGGGCCGGACTGCATGAACTCGACGAGCGGCTCGTAGAACGGGCGGCCGACGTGCTCGGAGTAGTGCTGCTCCAGGATCGCACGGTCCAGCGTGCGCAGCTCCAGCGCGGTGACCTGCCAGCCGGCCTTGCGCTCGATCCGGCCGACGATCTCGCCGATCAGCCCACGCCGGACGGCGTCGGGCTTGAGAAGGACGAGGGTGCGCTGAGTCATGTGCGGCTCCTTGAAGGCATGCGGGTGCGGTGAGGCGAGATTACAGGGCTACGCGGACGAGCCGACGGCCGGGTTTGCCCGCCGTGACCGGCTTCGGCCGGGCCGCCGGGGTCCTACGTGGTCGCTTCCTGCGCCGCCCAGCGGGCCTTGGCCTCATCGATCTTGCGCCCGTAGTGCACCGAGGCCCACCAGAGGGCGCCGAAGAGCAGACCGAGGATGTACATCATCGGGATGAAGAACCCGCCGGCGACCAGCGCGATCTGCAGCGCCCAGCCGAGCTGCACGCCGCCGGGGCGGGTGATCACGCCGCAGAGCAGGACGGACAGCAGCATGCCGATGCCACAGACCGTCCAGACGGTGGCGTTCGACAGGTCGTCGGACTTCATGGCGACGAGTCCGGCGAAGCCGATCACGAAGAACTCGCCGATCAGCGTCGATGCACAGAGCGTACGCACAGGGTCAGTGCCTTCCCAGAAGCAGCCGGGCCTCGCCGACCGTGATCACGGAACCGGTGACGAGGACGCCTGCGCCCGCGTACTCGTTCTCCTCCTCGGCGAGGGTGATCGCCGCCTCCAGCGCATCGTCGAGGCGCGGTTCGACCTGGACGCGGTCACCGCCGAAGACCTCGACCGCGACGGCGGCCAGTGCGTCGGCGTTCATCGCGCGGCCGGTGGAGTTCTGTGTGATGACGACCTCGGCGAAGATCGGCTCGAAGGCTTCGAGGAGTCCCCGTACGTCCTTGTCGTCGCTGGCGCCGACTACGCCGATCAGCCGGGAGAACCCGAATGCCTCGGACAGCCCGTCGGCGGTGGCGCGGGCACCCGCCGGATTGTGGGCGGCGTCCAGGACCACGGTCGGGCTGCTCCGTACGACTTCGAGGCGGCCGGGCGAGCGCACCGAGGCGAAGGCCCGGCGGATCGTCTCGTGGTCCAGCGAGCCGGACTGCTCGGCACCGATGCCGAAGAACGCCTCGACCGCGGAGAGCGCCACCGCCGCGTTGTGCGCCTGGTGGGCGCCGTACAGCGGGAGGAAGATCCCCTCGTACTCGCCACCGAGGCCACGCAGTGTCAGCAGCTGTCCGCCGACCGCGATCTCGCGGGAGACGATGCCGAACTCCATGCCTTCGCGGGCGACCGTGGCGTCGACCTCAACGGCCTTCTTCAGCATCACCTGGGCGGCATCGACCGGCTGCTGAGCCAGGATGACCGTGGCGCCCTGCTTGATGACTCCGGCCTTCTCCCCGGCGATCTCGGCGGGCGTGCCGCCGAGCCGGTCGGTGTGGTCCAGCGAGATGGGGGTGACGACGGCGACGGAGCCGTCGATCACGTTCGTCGCGTCCCAGCTGCCGCCCATACCGACCTCGACGACCGCGACATCGACCGGTGCGTCGGCGAAGGCCGCGTACGCCATGCCGGTCAGCACCTCGAAGAAGGAGAGCCGGTACGGCTGCTGGGCGTCGACCATCTCGACGTACGGCTTGATGTCCTGGTACGTCTCGATGAACCGCTCGGGGTCCATCGGTGAGCCGTCCAGGCTGATCCGCTCGGTGATCGACTGGACGTGCGGCGAGGTGTAGCGGCCGGTGCGCAGGTCGAAGGCGCCGAGCAGCGCCTCGATCATGCGGGCCGTGCTCGTCTTGCCGTTGGTGCCGGTGATGTGGATCGAGGGGTACGCGCGCTGCGGCTCACCGAGCACGTCCATCAGTGCGGCGATGCGCGCCACCGAGGGTTCGAGTTTGGTCTCGCCCCAGCGGTCGGCGAGCTCCTGCTCCACCGCGCGCAGCGCCTTGTCCACCTCCGGGTCGGCGGGGCGGGCGGGGACCTCGTCGCCCGGCACCGGTCCCGAGGCGGTGCGCAGGGTGCGGCTGCCGGCCTCGATCACCGCCAGGTCGGGGTCGCGTTGGGTCGCTTCGTCGACGATCTCCGCGAAGGTGTCGTCGGACTGGGACGCGTCGTGCCGGTCGGAAGGGCGGGGCTCACTCACGGGGCCCAGTCTACGGACCGGGACGGACATCCGGCGCAGCGCCCGGGCAATGGGCACGAATGGGCGCCCGTACGGCGAAGCCCCCGTGCCCCTGGTCGGTCAGGGGCACGGGGGCTTCGCACTCAGGTCATCAGCTCTGCGGCAGGTTCGCCAGCTGAGCGGTGATCCGTGCGATGTCCGCATCGGCCTTGGCGAGCCGGGTACGGATCTTGTCGACCACGTTGTCCGGGGCCTTGGCCAGGAACGCCTCGTTGCCGAGCTTCGCGTTGGCCTGGGCCTTCTCCTTCTCGGCGGCGCCCAGGTCCTTCGTCAGGCGCTTGCGCTCGGCCTCCACGTCGATGGTGCCGGACAGGTCGAGGGCGACGGTGGCCCCCGCGACCGGCAGCGACGCGGTGGCGTGGAATCCGTCGCCGGCGGGCTGCAGGCGCAGCAGCTGGCGGATGGCCGCCTCGTGCGGGGCAAGCGCCGTGCCGGTCAGGGTGAGCTCGGCCGGGACCTTCTGGCCGGGCTGCAGGCCCTGGTCGGAGCGGAACCGGCGGACCTCGGTGACGACCTGCTGGACGAGCTCGATCTCCTGTTCGGCGGCCTCGTCACGGAAGCCGGAGTCCTTCGGCCAGTCGGCGGTGACCAGGGTCTCCTTGCCGGTCAGCGTGGTCCACAGCGTCTCGGTGACGAACGGGACGATCGGGTGCAGCAGCCGCAGCATCACGTCGAGGACCTCACCGAGGACCCGGCCGGAGACCTTGGCCTGCTCGCCGCCGGCGAAGAACGTGGTCTTCGACAGCTCGACGTACCAGTCGAAGACCTCGTCCCACGCGAAGTGGAAGAGCGCCTCGCTGAGCTTGGAGAACTGGAAATCGTCATAGAACGCGTCGACTTCGGCGACGGTCTTGTTGAGCTTCGACAGGATCCAGCGGTCCGTCGCGGACATCTGCGACGGGTCGGGCAGCTCGCCCTCGATCGTGGCGCCGTTCATCAGCGCGAAGCGCGTGGCGTTCCAGATCTTGTTGGCGAAGTTGCGCGAACCCTGGACCCAGTCCTCGCCGATCGGGACGTCGACACCCGGGTTGGCGCCGCGCGCCAGGGTGAAGCGCAGCGCGTCGGAGCCGTACTTGTCCATCCAGTCCAGCGGGTTGACCGCATTGCCGAAGGACTTGGACATCTTCTTGCCGAACTGGTCGCGGACCATGCCGTGCAGGGCGATGGTGTGGAAAGGCGGGGTGCCGTCCATCGCGTACAGGCCGAACATCATCATCCGGGCGACCCAGAAGAAGAGGATGTCGTAGCCGGTGACCAGGACGGAGTTCGGGTAGAACTTCGCCAGGCTCTCGGTCTGCTCCGGCCAGCCGAGCGTCGAGAACGGCCACAGGCCGGAGGAGAACCAGGTGTCGAGGACATCTGTCTCCTGCGTCCAGCCCTCGCCGCTCGGCGGCTGCTCATCGGGGCCGACGCAGACGATCTCCCCGTTCGGGCCGTACCAGACGGGGATGCGGTGGCCCCACCACAGCTGACGCGAGATGCACCAGTCATGGAGGTTGTCGACCCAGTCGAAGTATCGCTTCTCCATCTCCTGCGGGTGGATCTTGACCCGGCCGTCGCGGACCGCGTCGCCCGCCGCCTTGGCCAGCGGGCCGACCTTGACCCACCACTGCATGGACAGCCGCGGCTCGATCGTCGTCTTGCAGCGCGAGCAGTGGCCGACGGAGTGGACGTACGGACGCTTCTCGGCGACGATCCGGCCCTCGGCGCGCAGAGCGCCGACGATGGCGCTGCGCGCCTCCAGCCGGTCCAGGCCCTGGAAGGGACCGTGCGCCGTGATGATCGCGTGCTCGTCCATGACGGCGAGGCTCGGCAGACCGTGCCGCTGGCCGATCTCGAAGTCGTTCGGGTCGTGCGCGGGCGTGACCTTGACGGCGCCCGTGCCGAACTCGGGGTCGACGTGCTCGTCGGCGACGACCGGGATACGGCGGCCGGTGAGCGGCAGCTCGATCTCCTTGCCGACCAGGTGCCTGTAGCGGTCGTCCTCCGGGTGGACGGCCACGGCCGTGTCGCCCAGCATCGTCTCGGCACGGGTCGTCGCGACGACGATGGAGTCGTCGCCCTCGCCGTACCGGATGGAGACGAGCTCGCCGTCGTCGTCCTGGTACTCGACCTCGATGTCCGAGATGGCCGTGAGACAGCGCGGACACCAGTTGATGATGCGCTCGGCCCGGTAGATCAGCTCGTCGTCGTAGAGCTTCTTGAAGATGGTCTGGACGGCCTGGGACAGACCCTCGTCCATGGTGAAGCGCTCACGCGACCAGGCGACACCGTCACCCAGGCGCTTCATCTGCCCGGAGATCTGTCCGCCGGACTCGCCCTTCCACTGCCAGACGCGGTCGATGAAGGCCTCGCGCCCCAGGTCGTGGCGGGACTTGCCCTCCTTGGCAAGCTCACGTTCGACAACGTTCTGCGTGGCGATACCGGCGTGGTCCATGCCGGGCTGCCACAGCGTCTCGTAGCCCTGCATCCGCTTGCGGCGGGTGAGGGCGTCGATCAGCGTGTGCTCGAAGGCGTGCCCCAGGTGGAGGCTGCCCGTGACGTTCGGCGGCGGGATGACGACGGTGAACGGAGGCTTGTCGCTTGTCGCGTCGGCCTCGAAGTAACCACGTTCTACCCAGCGCTCATACAGCTTCCCCTCTACCTCGGCCGGTGCGTACTGGGTCGGCAGTTCGGGGTTGCTGGCTGGCGTCTGCTGAGTGTTCTCGGTCACGGGGGACAGTTTAGGGCCGTCACAGTCGTGCACTGAAACCGGTTTGTTGAGTAACGGTGTGGCTCCTGCCGCCCCATGTCAGTGGGGCTTCCGACAGGATGTTCGGAACGCATAGGCATTCTGGAGGGGACAGCGCAGATGAGCTACAACCAGCCGGGCCCGTACGGGGGCCAGCCGCCGCAGGGCCAGCCCGGACCGTACGGGGGCCAGCCGCCGCAGGGTCAGCCCGGCCCGTACGGCCAGCAGCCGGGCCCGTACGGCCAGCAGCCGGGCCCGTACGGCGGTCAGCCGCCGCAGGGCGGCCAGCCGGGGTACGGGTATCCGCAGCAGGCCCCCCAGGGTGTTCCTCAGCAGCCCCAGCCGGGCTACGGCTACCCGCAGGCCCAGCAGCCGGGCCCGTACGGCCAGCAGCCCCAGGCCCCGTACGGCCAGGCTCCCTACGGCGGCCAGGTCCCGATGCCGCCGGCTCCGCCGAAGAAGAAGACGGGCCTGATCATCGGTGTCGTCGTGCTCGCGCTGGTGGTCATAGCGGGCGGGGCGTACTTCCTGACGTCGGGCGGGGGCGCGAGCAACAGCGATGTCGCGGACTCCACCAAGGGCTACAAGCTGACGCCGGCTGCGACGCTGGACGGCTACAAGAAGTCCGCGAGCGATTCGGCGCCGTCGGGGCCGATGACCGGCACCGACAAGTCCAAGACCGAGGCCTTGGGCATCAAGAACCCCCAACAGGCAGGTGCCTCCTACCAGGCCGGTTCCACGGACAATCCGCTCGCCGTCAAGACCGTGACCCTTTCCGGTATCTGGGGCGATGTCACCGACCCGGCGAAGGTCATCGACAACTCCTTCAACAACGCGGAGTCGGAGCTCACGAAGGGCGCCACGGGGATGGAGGTCAATCTCATCGGCAGCCCCGAGGTCGTCACTCCGGCCGGATTCGACGGCGCGCTGATGAAGTGCCAGAGCATGAAGGTGATCAACAAGGAGGGCGACGGCACCGCCGCCAAGGGCCCCAAGGAGTTCGAGGTCCCGGTCTGCGTCTGGGCCGACTACAGCACGGTCGGCACCGTCCTCGGCGTCGACGTGGCACTCTCCATGACCGGCAAGGGCATGCCCCAGGACGACGTGGCCGCCCTGACCGCCAAGCTCTACAACACGTCCCGCACCAAGATCTGATCGAGCAGTACGTGCAGGGGCGCCCGGCCGACCGGCCGGGCGCCCCTTCACGTACGTGTCGCTGCCGCTACGCGGACTTCTCGTGCCGTCCGCCGTCGTTCTTGCCGATCGTGCGCGGCTCGCGCGGGACCAGCGTCGGGTTGACGTTGTTGCGGACCACGTCCGCCGTGATGACGACGCGGGCGACGTCCTTGCGGGACGGCACCTCGTACATCACGGACTGCAGAACTTCCTCCATGATGGCCCGAAGACCACGCGCGCCGGTGCCGCGCAGGATCGCCTGGTCGGCGATGGCCTCCAGCGCCGGGCGGTCGAAGTCCAGCTCCACACCGTCGAGTTCGAACAGCCGCTGGTACTGCTTCACCAGTGCGTTGCGCGGCTCGACGAGGATCTGCAGCAGCGCCTCGCGGTCCAGGTTGTGGACCGAGGTCAGCACGGGGAGGCGGCCGATGAACTCGGGAATCATCCCGAACTTCACCAGGTCCTCCGGCATGACCTCCTGGAACTGGTCGCTCGCCTCGATCTCGCGCTTGGAGCGGATCGTCGCGCCGAAGCCGATGCCCTTGGCGCCCGCCCGGGACTCGATGATCCTCTCCAGGCCGGAGAAGGCACCGCCCACGATGAACAGCACGTTCGTCGTGTCGATCTGGATGAACTCCTGGTGCGGGTGCTTCCGGCCGCCCTGCGGCGGTACGGAGGCGGTGGTGCCCTCCAGGATCTTCAGCAGGGCCTGCTGGACGCCCTCGCCGGAGACATCACGGGTG
Source organism: Streptomyces sp. NPDC002206 (assembly GCF_053593595.1). Classification (NCBI taxonomy): domain Bacteria; kingdom Bacillati; phylum Actinomycetota; class Actinomycetes; order Kitasatosporales; family Streptomycetaceae; genus Streptomyces; species Streptomyces sp. NPDC002206. The sequence goes on along the minus strand of NZ_JBSFCW010000021.1, from coordinate 9,129 downwards.
ATCGACGGGTTCTCGCTCTTGCGGGCGACCTTGTCGATCTCGTCGATGTAGATGATCCCGGTCTCGGCCTTCTTGACGTCGTAGTCCGCGGCCTGGATCAGCTTCAGCAGAATGTTCTCGACGTCCTCGCCGACATAGCCGGCCTCCGTCAGCGCCGTCGCGTCGGCGATGGCGAACGGAACGTTGAGCATGCGGGCCAGCGTCTGCGCGAGGAGCGTCTTGCCGGAGCCCGTGGGACCCAGCAGCAGGATGTTGGACTTGGCCAGCTCGATGGCGTCGTCCCGGCCCTGCGCGCCGGCGTTCTCGCCCGCCTGGACCCGCTTGTAGTGGTTGTACACAGCGACCGAGAGGGCCTTCTTCGCGGGCTCCTGACCGACGACGTACCCCTCGAGGAACTCGTAGATCTCGCGCGGCTTGGGAAGTTCCTCCCACCGCACCTCGGAGGTCTCCGCGAGCTCCTCCTCGATGATCTCGTTGCAGAGATCGATGCACTCGTCGCAGATGTACACACCGGGTCCCGCAATGAGCTTCTTCACCTGCTTCTGGCTCTTTCCGCAGAACGAGCACTTGAGCAGGTCGCCGCCATCACCGATGCGTGCCACGAGGTGCTTCCCCTTCGCCTGGGAGCAGCTTGGTGCAGCGGCTCCTGGTGCCTCTATCCGACGGTACCTTGCCTGGCCCCCCGTTCGGGCCCCCCTTGGCACGGTTCACGCGGTCACGACCGTGTGAACCGACCGCGCCAAGGGGTAAAGACCGACGTCAGGCCATCGCTCCGGCCGCGCTCTTGCGGGTGGAGACGATCTGGTCGACGAGACCGTAGGCGAGGGCGTCCTCGGCGGTCAGGATCTTGTCGCGCTCGATGTCGTCGCGGATCTTCTCCAGCGGCGTGGTGGAGTGCTTGGCCAGCATCTCCTCCAGCTGGGTACGCATCCGCAGGATCTCGTTGGCCGCGATCTCCAGGTCGGAGAGCTGCTCACGGCCCGTCTGCGAGGACGGCTGGTGGATCAGCACACGGGCGTTGGGCAGTGCCATGCGCTTGCCGGGCGTACCGGCGGCGAGCAGCACGGCCGCGGCGGAGGCCGCCTGGCCCATGCAGACCGTCTGGATGTCCGGCTTCACGAACTGCATCGTGTCGTAGATCGCGGTGAGCGCCGTGAACGAGCCGCCGGGGCTGTTGATGTAGATCGAGATGTCGCGGTCCGGGTCCATCGACTCCAGGCACAGCAGCTGCGCCATGACGTCGTTGGCGGAGGCGTCGTCGATTTGGACGCCGAGGAAGATCACGCGCTCCTCGAAGAGCTTCGCGTACGGGTCGTACTCACGCACACCCTGCGAGGTGCGCTCCACGAAGCGCGGCACGATGTAGCGGTTGTCCACCTGCGGGCCGGTGTAGAGACCGCTCGCGGAGGCGCCGGGGAAGTTGTTCATGTGGGTGTTCACCATCCTGGTGGCGTTCTGGGGGCTGGGGCTGCGGGCTGGGCGGACAGGGCTCAGGCCCCGGTGCCGCCGCCGCCCGGAACGCCCGAGGCGATCGTGATGATCTCGTCGATGAGGCCGTACTCCTTGGCCTCCTCCGCGGTGTACCAGCGGTCGCGGTCACCGTCGCGAATGATCGTCTCCACGGTCTGGCCGGAGTGGCGGGCTGTGATCTCCGCCATCCGCTGCTTCGTGCGGAGCAGGTACTGCGCCTGGATCTTGATGTCCGACGCGGTACCACCGATGCCGGCCGAACCCTGGTGCATGAGGATGTCGGTGTTCGGGAGCGCGAAGCGCTTGCCCGCGGTGCCACCGGTCAGCAGGAACTGGCCCATCGAGGCCGCCATGCCCATACCGATGGTGACCACGTCGTTCGGGATGTACTGCATGGTGTCGTAGACCGCCATGCCGGCCGTCACCGAGCCACCGGGGCTGTTGATGTAGAGGTAGATGTCCTTGTCCGGCTCCGCGGCAAGGAGAAGCAGCTGCGCCGTGATCTTGTTGGCGATGTCATCGTCGACCTGCTGACCGAGGAAGATGATGCGCTCGCCGAGCAGTCGGCTGTAGACCTGGTCGCCGAGGCCACCACCGAGGGACGGCTCTCCGGCGGCGTAAGGCATCAGATTCGTCACGTATCCACCTGCTCGTCTCTGACGGCTCCGGCCGTCTCAGCGTCTTCGTACCGGGCGGGCGGGGACTCCCCCACCCTTCCTATTCATGGACCCTAACGCGCAGGTAGGACAACGCCATCCCGCTTCCGCAACTGTTCGCTGGGAGCGCAAGCTGAGCAGTGCGCACAAGGGTTGTGGGGGTCGGCCACCGATACGACGACGGGCTCCGGACGCTGAGCGTCCGGAGCCCGTCGTACGGGTTCAGCGCGAGGCTCAGGCCTCGGTCTTCTCCTCGGCGGCGGCCTCGGTGTGACCCTCGGCGGCCTCGACCGTCTCGATGGCCTCTTCCTCGTCGTCCTCGAGCTCGACGAGCTCACCGTTGGTGTCGACGACCTTGGCGGCCTCGACGACCACGGCGAGCGCCTTGCCGCGGGCGACCTCGCCCACGAGCATCGGGACCTGGCCGCCCTCGACGACGGCCTGGGCGAACTGGTCGGGGCTCATGCCGGAGGAAGCAGCGCGCCGCATGAGGTGCTCGGTGAGCTCCTCCTGGTTGACGCTCAGCTTCTCCTTGTTGACGAGCTCGTCCAGGATGAACTGGGTCTTGATGCCCTTGATCGCCTGCTCGGAGGTCTCGGCCTCGAACTCCTCGACCGTCTTGCCCTGGATCTCCAGGTACTTCTCGAGGGTCAGACCCATCTGACCGAGCTGGTGGTGCTCGAGGTTGTGCTTGCGGGTCTGGACCTCGTCCGCGAGCAGCTTCTCGGGGATCGGGACCTCGGCCAGCTTCAGCAGCTCGTCGAGAACGCGCTCCTGGGCCTGGGTGGCCTGGTCGTACTGCTTGGTGTTCTCGAGGCGCGTGCGGCTGTCCGCCTTCAGCTCGTCGAGGGTGTCGAACTCGCTCGCCATCTGGGCGAACTCGTCGTCCAGCTCGGGGAGCTCACGGGCGGCGACGGCGGTGACCTTGACAGTGACCTCGGCCTCCTTGCCCTCGGCCGAGCCACCCTTCAGCTCGGAGGTGAAGGTGGCCTCGCCACCCGCCTCCAGGCCGGTGACGGCCGCGTCGATGCCGTCGAGAAGCTCGCCGGAACCGATGGTGTACGAGACACCCTCGGCCACGCCGTCCTCCAGGACCTCGCCGTCGACCTTGGCCTGCAGGTCGATCGTGACGACGTCGCCCTCTGCGGCGGCGCGCTCGACCGGGTTGGTGGAGGCGAAGCGGTCACGGAGCTGTTCCACGGCCTTCTCGACGTCCTCGTCGCTGACCTCGAGGGCGTCCACGGTGACCTCGATGCCGGAGTAGTCCGGGATCTCGATCGCGGGGCGCACGTCGACCTCGGCGGTGAAGGCCAGCAGCTCGCCGTCCTTCAGCTCGGTGATGTCGACCTCGGGCTGGCCCAGAACGTTGAGCTCACCCTCGTTGACAGCCTCGGTGTAGAACTTCGGGAGGGCGTCGTTGACGGCCTCCTCCAGCACAGCACCACGGCCGAACCGCTGGTCGATGACGCGGTTGGGGATCTTGCCCTTACGGAAGCCCTTCACCGTGACCTGCTGGTTGATCTTCTTGTACGCCGCGTCGAGGCTGTCCTTGAGCTCCTCGAAGGGCACCTCGATGCTGAGCCGAACCCGAGTCGGGTTCAGGGTCTCCACGGCGCTCTTCACGGTTCGGTCTCCTTGGTGGCTGACTTCTTGGGGTTCTGCTCGGCCACCGGACAGCGGCTCCGCGGATCGAGCCCGGTACATCAGACACACGGGCACGCAATTTGCATAGTAACGGCAAGGGGGATGACTCCCACAATGCGATCTTGCATGTGGTCGGGGTGGCCGGATTCGAACCGACGACCTTCCGCTCCCAAAGCGGACGCGCTACCAAGCTGCGCCACACCCCGTCGGTGCGACACGTAGGGTACATGCAGACCGGCAGTACACAGACCGCTTTACCGGGGCGGCGTGGATTGCGGCACCCGGTGCCGCGATGAGGTGTGCGGACAACGTCCGCGACCCGCTACGATGCTGCTCGTGCCGCGGTCTCGAGGACCTGCGGCGCCTGCGGGCGTAGCTCAATGGTAGAGCCCTAGTCTTCCAAACTAGCTACGCGGGTTCGATTCCCGTCGCCCGCTCCATGCGTGGGCCCGGTTCGGCGATTTGCTCGCCGGACCGGGCCTTCTGCGTTCCGCCTCCCGCCTTCTGCGGTGCGGATCAGAAGCTGATCTGGTTGATGGTCTCCGCTATCGAGTTCATGAACCTGTTGATCGACGGCGCCATGCCGGTCGATGCCAGGAAGAAGCCGAAGAGCACCGCGACGATCGCGGGTCCGGCCTTGATGGAGCCGCCTCGGATCAGGACCACCAGGATGATCGCCAACAGAAGCACCACAGACAGTGAGATGGCCACGACTGATCACACCCTTGGTCGGTCCGCCTTGCCGGCCCGGAAGCGTGCGGCTGAGCACTCCTCCGTTGCGTCCATCGTGCCACCAACTCCCCTGTGGTTGCTGCCAGGTGACGAATCGAACTGTCGGGATCACGCCATCCTCACACTCCGCGCGCGCGGGGGCGGACAGGCCCGTCGACCCGCCCTTCCGGGCTCCGCCCGGGAGGCGGCCTGCAGCACGGGGCGGCCGGCGGGCGCCGATCAAAAAACCGGGACTGCGATCGTTTCCATATCCACACAGGTTGTTCACACGCGTTTCGCCACCCCAGATGCGATGAAATTCACTCCGCTCAACCGCCTGGCGATATGCACCATTTAAGGAGGATCAATCGGGCGATAGGGGGCGGTTTTCGGTAGTTTCACTTTCCATTGGGCGGGAACACGCAATATCTGCTGGCAGTTTTACGAATTCCAATCGAGGCGTCTAAGGTGCTTTAGATGTTCCACGCTCCGAACACATTTCAGAGGGCCCCGCTCCCCCCAGAGCCCCGGGAGTCGGAGCCCAGACGCCAGGGCGGCACGACCATCACCGCGAGGCCCCCCGCACCCGTGGTGAACCAGCCCTCGGCGGTCGCGCCGACGAAGCGGCGTGACGCCTACTTCGACAACGCCAAATATCTGGCGATCGTGCTGGTCGCCGTGGCGCACGCGTGGGTGCCGGTGATGGACGGGAGCCGGACCGCCCGTGCGCTGTACATGGTTGCCTACACGTTTCACATGCCGGCTTTCATCATCATCTCCGGCTATTTCTCACGCTCGTTCGATATGAGCGCCAAGAAGATGAAGCGCCTGGTCACCGGCGTCGCCGTGCCCTATGTGGTGTTCGAGACGGCGTACTCGCTCTTCAAGCGGTACGCGGACGACTCGCCGGATCATCCGATCAGCCTGATCGACCCCTGGTTCCTCACCTGGTTCCTGGCCGCGCTGTTCATCTGGCGGCTCACCACGCCCGTCTGGCAGGCGCTGCGTCACCCGCTGCCGGTCGCGCTCGTCATTGCCGTGCTCGCGTCATTCTCCCCCACGATCGGCGACGATCTCGACCTCCAGCGGGTCCTGCAGTTCCTGCCGTTCTTCGTGCTCGGGCTCCAACTGAAGCCCGAGCATTTTCAGTTGGTGCGCCGGCGTGAGGTGCGGCTGCTGTCGCTGCCGCTGTTCGCCGGGGCCACCCTGTTCGCGTACTGGGCGGCGCCGCGAATGCAACTGGGCTGGTTCTACCGCAGCAACAGCGCGCCTGAGATGGGCGCCCCGTGGTGGTCGGGTGCGGTGATGACGCTGATGATGTTCGGCTGCGCGTTGCTGCTCACCATCGGGTTCCTGGCATGGGTGCCGCGTCGCCACATGTGGTTCACCGTGCTGGGCGCCGGGACGATCTGCGGCTATCTGCTGCACGGTTTCCTGGTCAAGGGTGCCGGCTACGTCGGCTTGTTCGACCGGTACGAGTGGCTGGCCTCGCCGGGCGGGCTGGTCCTCGTCTCGCTGGTCGCGGCCTGCGCGGTGACGCTGATGTGTACGCCGCCGGTGCGACGGGCGCTGCGTTTCGTGACCGAGCCGGACATGGACTGGGCGTTCCGGCGGGACGCCGCCAGGCTCTGAGTGGATCAGTCCTCCGTGGTGTTGGCCGGATCCAACTGTTCGGTGGACGAATCGCCGGCGCTGAGTCCGAGCAGCGCGCGTACCTGCGCATATTTCGCGGTCAGCCGGGTACGTGTCGCCGGGTCCAGGACCGCGAGGCGGGCCGGGTCGGCGTTGTGGGCAAGGTCGGATTCCTTGATCAGCAGGGCACCCGGGGTGGCGAGGATGCGCCGGGTGTACGCAGCCAGGTCCTCCCCGTCCCGTTTGGTGACGGCGAGGACCATGTCCTTGACCTGCTGCGGCAGCTCGGCGGCCGCCAGCCACTCGGCGGACAGAGCGTCGTCCTCGACGGCGTCGTGCAGCCAGGCGGCGGCGATCTGGTCGACGCTGCCGCCCCTGGCCCGTACACCGTCCGCGACGGCGGCGAGGTGTTCGGCTTACGGGCGTCCCGCCTTGTCCTGCCGGCCGGCGTGCGCGCTGCGGGCGATCGCCTCGACTTCGGTCAGGGTCAGGGGTGTGCGTGGCGTGGGCATGGGACGACTCTACGGACGGGCGGTCGTCCGGCGCAGGGCCACGTGGACGGGCGTCGTCATCACGGCCGGGCGCAGAGTGCCCGGTCCTGGCTCCGTACGGCTCAGGACCGGCGGGACAGCAGCAGCAGCGCCCGGTCGTCGTTGACGTCCTTCGCGCACGCCTCGATCAGATGCCAGGCCGCGCCGTCGAAGCCGGTGACGACATGGCGGTCGGCCTCGCCGGTCAGCCGGTCCATGCCCTCCGTGATGTCCCGGTCGGACGCCTCCACCAGGCCGTCCGTGAAGAGCATCAGCACATCGCCGGGGGCCAGTGAGCCCTTCACCGCGTCGAACTGTGCCCCGTCGTACACCCCGAGCAGCGGGCCCTCCGCAGCCTTCTCCTCCCACCGGCCGCTGCCCGCGTGCAATTGCAGGGCCGGCGGGTGGCCCGCGGAGAGGAGCTCGTAGTCGCCCGATTCGAGGTCCAGCACCAGATGGATGGAGGTGGCGAAGCCCTCGTCCCAGTCCTGGCGCAGCAGATAGGCGTTGGCCGCGGGCAGGAAGCCGTGCGGGGGCAGCGAGCCGAGCAGGCCACCGAACGCGCCGGACAGCAGCAGGGCGCGGGATCCCGCGTCCATGCCCTTGCCGGAGACATCGGTGAGTACGGCCTCCAGGGTGCGGCCGCCGTTGGTGCGGGCCGCGACGACGAAGTCGCCGGAGAACGACTGGCCGCCCGCCGGGCGGAGCGCCATCTCGCGGTGCCAGCCCTGCGGCAGCCGCGGCAGGGCGCTCTGCACCCGGATGCGTTCGCGCAGGTCGAAGAGCATGGTGCCGCCGCGCCGCCACGGCACGCCGACCCTGGCCCGGAACTGGGCGAGGATCAGGCCGAAGAAACCGCAGGCCGCGACCACCAGGACGGTGCCCGGGGTCACCCGGGCCGGCCCCTCCGAGTAGGGGCCGAGCGCGATCGACTCCACGATCAGGGCCACGGCGGCGGTCGCGTACAGCCCCAGCAGGCTGGCCGGCCGCAGCAGCAGACCGCCCGCGACGATCGGCAGGACGAGCGCGGCCGGTGCGCACCACACGGCGTTCAGCAGCGTGCCGCAGGTGATGGCCGGGATGGTCAGCAGCAGGCCGACCAGGGCGATCCAGTCGGAGCCGTCGCCGCGGAAGTAGTCGACGCCGGATTTGCGCAGCGCTATGCGCGCCCGGTGCACCGATTTCTGCAATCGGGCCGGGTACGAGTCTGCTCCTGCGCGACGGGCCATTGCGGGGACCTTATCCACACGAGCGCCTCAGGTGCAGGGGGACCCCTGTGACAATGCGTTCGAAAACGGGTCGCCCGTCTGCCCTACCCCTGGTAGGCATGGCATATGACTACTGAGCTGCGGGTGTTGCGTCCGTCCGAATGGAACGAATGGTTCGGGAGCCTGGAGCTCGCGTTCGGCGGTGTCGCCGACTCTCCTGAGGAGCGCGAGCTCTGGGAGGAGCTGACCGAGCACGAGCGGTCGATCGGCATCTGGGACGGTCCGGACGTGGTCGGTACGGCGGGGGCCTTCAGCTTCCGACTGACCGTGCCCGGCGGGGCGCTGGTGCCCGCAGCCGGCGTGACGATGGTCGGTGTAGCGGCCACACACCGCAGGCGCGGACTGCTGACCTCGATGATGCGGCGTCAGCTCGACGACGTGCGGGCGCTGGGTGAACCCCTCGCCGTGCTGACGGCCTCGGAGCCCGCGATCTACGGCCGGTTCGGGTACGGGGCGGCCACGAAGCAGATGTCCCTGGGGATCGACACGGACCGGGTGCGGCTGGCGGTGCCGGACGGCACGGACGAGGTCCGCCTGCGGTACGCCAGGCCGGACGAGGCGACCGCCGCGTGCGAGGGCGTGTACGAGCAGCTGGTGGCGGGGCGGCCGGGGACGCCGGCGCACGGTCCCGGCTGGGAGCGGAGGGCGCTGATCGACCCGGCGAGCGCGCGGCAGGGGGCGTCGCCGCTGCAGTGCCTGCTGGCGGAGCGGGCGGGTGAGGTCGTCGGGTACTCGACGTACCGCATCAAGCCGGACTGGGACGCGGCGGGCCCCAAGGGCCGGATCGCCGTGGACGACCTGTCGGCGCTGGACCCGGCGGCGTACGCGGCGCTGTGGCGGTTCCTCTTCGAGATCGACCTGACGTCGACGGTCGAGGCGCGGAACCGGCCGGTCGACGATGCGGTTCTGCATCTCGTCTCGGACGTGCGCCGGTGCAACATCAAGCTGCGCGACTCGCTGTACGTACGGCTGGTGGAGCTGGGCGCGGCGCTGGAGGCGCGGGCGTACCGGGCGGCGGTGGACGTGGTGTTCGAGGTCGAGGACGCGTTCTGCCCGTGGAACGCGGGGCGTTGGCGGCTCACGGCCGACGCGAAGGGGGGCGCGTCGTGCAAGCGGACGGATGATCCGGCGGATCTGGCGCTTTCCGTACGGGAGCTGGGATCGGTGTACCTGGGCGGCGAATCGCTGGTCTCACTGGCACGGGCCGGGCGGGTACAG
>NZ_JBSFCW010000020.1:0-127411 GCF_053593595.1 Streptomyces sp. NPDC002206 | reverse complement strand
CGTCGGCCCACTTCAGCGGCTTCGCGTGCGCGTCGATCGGCAGGATCAGACCCTTGCCCGGGTGGGCGGAGACGTTGTTGTCCTTCTGGGAGGTGTCCCAGAGCCAGATCAGCAGACCGTTCTGGTACGGGTAGTGCTCGACCCAGTCCGGACGGGTCGTGGAGAAGCCGAAGTTGTACGGGCCGACCTTGAGGGTCTGGTCGTACGAGACGTACTGGCGGTTCTCCGCGAGGTAGTACTGCGGGTACTCCTTGGTGAACGACGCGCCGACGCGGGAGAAGCCCTTGGCGGTCCAGCCGTTGTCGTCACCCTCGGCGTTGTCCGAGAAGAGCGCGGCACCGTCGGCGTTGACCGCGATGGTGTCGGCCGCGAAGCCCACGCCGCCCGCGCCACCGTCGGTGGTGTAACGGAAGCGGATGTCGATCTTCTTGCCGGCGTAGGCGTCCAGCGAGTACGACAGCTTCTGGTACTTGCCGGAGACGTCGGTCAGGGCCGGCTTGTCGCTGGCGTCGCGCGGGATGGCCTGGCCGTCGGCCGTGCCGTCGAGCGCGGTCCAGCTGGCGCCGCCGTTCTCCGACACCTCGGTGTAGAGGTAGTCGTAGTCCTTCTCGATGTCCCACCAGCCCGAAAGGTCCAGGGACGCCTTGGACTTGCCGGTCAGGTCGACCGAACGGGACAGGGTGTTGTTCAGGTTGTCACCCATGTCGCTCCACCACTGCTTGGAGCCCTCGGCGGGCGTCGTGACAGCGGTGGTGACGGCCTTGTCGGGCAGCGTGACGACGAGCGCCTGCTTGTCCTTGGTGTTGTACTCCGAGACACCCAGCTTGTGGAGCGAGCTCGTCGCGGCCTTGGCCGAGGCGTAGTTCAGCCAGCCCAGCTGCAGCTTGTCCCAGGCGGTCATGTCACCGGGCATGTCACCGATGGCGTTCTTGCCGGTGCCGAGCCAGGAACCGGCCGACATCAGGGACCAGAAACCGACCGAGTTCTCGGCGGTGTTGGTGGTGTCGTACAGGTCCGGCAGACCGAGGTCGTGGCCGTACTCGTGGGCGAAGACGCCCAGGCCGCCGTTCTCGGGCTGTGCGGTGTAGTCGCCGACCCAGATGCCGGTGTCACCGATCTGGGTGCCGCCGGCCTTGTTGTCGGCCGGGCCGGTCGCACCGGCGTTGGTGCCGTACGCGTACCAGCGGTGCGCCCAGATGGCGTTCGCGCCCTCGACGCCGCCGCCCGCGGACTCGTCCTCACCAGCGTGCACGATCTGGAAGTGGTCGATGTAGCCGTCGGGCTCGTTGAAGTTGCCGTCGTTGTCGAAGTCGTAGCGGTCCCACTGGTCGTAATTCGCCAGGTCCGCCTTGATCTGCTCCGGCGTGCGGCCCTTGGCCTTCTGGTCCGCCGCCCAGGCGTTCACGCCGTCCCTGATCATGTCCCAGGAGTTGGCGCAGTTGGACGAGCCGCAGTAGTTGGAGCCGTAACGGGCCTCGTTGTAGGGGACCTTGACCCAGTCGGAGACCTCGCCGTCGACCGAGTAGCGCCCGGAGGACGTCTTCTCGTAGTACGTCTTCAGCGAGTTCTTGCCGGCGCCCTCACCGAAGTAGAGGTCCTGGAAGTGGGCCTGGTTGTAATCGGCCTGCCAGGCGGTGCTGTTGTCCTTCGCAGGGTCCGGCTTGGCTATCGTGTTGTGCAGCGGTCCGGGCGTGCCGCCGTACTTCTTGACGGGCGGCTTGGGCCCGTCGCCATCCGGGTCGAACATGGTCGTGTCGTCGACCTTGTCGCCGAACTCGACCAGGACCGTGAAGATCTTGTCCGTCTTCTGGCGGCCGAGCTCGACGTACTTCTCGTCGTCGAGCTTGACGACCTTGGAACCGTCGCGCGTCGACACCTTCTTGTCGCCCGCGATGACCTGCTCCAGAGCAGCCTGACGCTGCGCGTCCTGCTGCTTGCTGTAAGGGCCTTCCAGGTCGTGCGCGCCGCCCTTGGCCGACCCCGGATCACGGCGGTCGACGATGGAGCTGCTCGCTCCTGGGGACTTTTCGTCCGCCTGGGCTGTGGCGAAGGCTGACGCCGTAGCGGCGGTGGCGGCCATGGCCACGACAACCGCCGTGGCGCGAAGCGCCCGTCTCTTAGTGGTCACTTGATGCTGTCCCTCCCCGGCGTCCGCGGCTGCAGCCTTGGGGTGTGGCAGGGCCGCGCGCGGATCGCGTCACAAGTGACGACATTCGACCGGAGTTACGAGAGAAAAGACAGATCTTGACTTGGACAGGCCAAGTACACTATGCAGAAGGGCATTTCCGTTATTCGGACGTTCATCGAGCAGGTAACCGGCGCGCCGAAGCGCCCCCACGGAACCCGGGATGACTCAGTGCGCCCCCCGTGCACCGGCACCGTGGGTTAGGTCACGCTTACTACCGGTTCCTCTCGGGCATCCACCGTCGTAGAGTCGCTTGACAGTGCGACCGCGTTGAGAGACTGCCCATCCGAAGCCCCGAGGACGGATACCGCCATGCCGCGTCCCACTGCTGCACAGCTCTCCTACGGATCGGTCACCGTCGTCTTCTCGACGCTCGCCATGCTGCTGCTGTCGCGTACGAGTTCGGGCGTCGGAATCGCCGTCATCGGAACGGCAGCGATGGCGCTCGGCCTGCTGGTGGCCGTCACCGTACCCCTGCCGCTGCGGACGAAAACGCGGAAGGCGGCGAAGACGGCAACCGGGGTTCGTACGAACCCTGCCGTCCCCACCGCCACTTCCGCCACGTCTACGGGAGATGCCGTAATCGACGATGTCCACCGGGCCAGGATCCCGGCCGTCCACGCCGCCGAGCGCGTGGGCGAGCACTCCCTGCGCCGCTGATCGGGCTCCTGGCTACGCGGTCGAGACCACCACGGTCTTGGCCGCCTTGTCCTGCAGTCCCTGCCGGTACGGCTTGTCCGTGAACATCAGCACGATGTTGATCAGCCACCACAGGCACGGGCAGCACAGCAGCGCCGGCAGCCACAGCACCACGGCCCGCAGGAACGAGGCGCTGGTGTCCGGCACCCGGCCGTCGTTGAGCATCGCGACCCGCAGCTTGAGCAGCCGCTTGCCGATCGTGCGGCCGTCCTTGTGCGTGAAGTACGTGTCGTACGCGACGTAGACCACCAGGGCGATCAGCGACCAGAGCAGCTGGTGCCCGTTGTAGGTCTGGGTGAACACATCGCCGGCGCTTTCGCCATTGCCGTTGTTGTCCGACACGTCGACCGCGCCGCCGAACGGCAGCGAGATCAGGTACAGCGGGATCGAGATGATCAGGAAGTCGATCAACCGGGCCAGAATCCGCTTGCCGGGCTCGGCGAGCGGCGGCATGCCCGCGAGCGGGTCGGTGCCGCCGTACGGGCCGCCGCCGTAGGCATTGGGATCGTACGGGGGTGGCGGAGGAGGCGGCGGCTGAGCACGGTCGTAGGGCGAGCCCGACCCCTGCCCCGACCCCGGCCCCGAGCCCGGCCCGGACTCGGACCCCGCCCCGGCTCCGGGCCCCGACTCCGACCCGGCCCCGGACCCCGACGGTGGCGTCGGGGGCTCCTGCGGCTTCTTGAGGAACGGGTCGTCCTCGGGTGGCTGGCCGGGCGTCGGCTGATCGTTGCTCATGGGGGCAGTGCATCCCGGCCCGGGGGCCCCCGCAACGGCTCAGGTGCGTTCGGGGGAACCCGGCACCGCGCGACGGCCCGTCACCCGACAAGCCGTCAGTACGCGGGATCAGCCCGCCACGAAAGTGCGGGCGGCCTTGTCGTGCCAGCACTGCCGCCACGGGCGGTCGAACAGACACCACATCACGTTGATCACACCGATCACCAGGATGCCGAGCACGCCGTAGACCAGCCACCGGCGCAGCGCGGCCCCGAAGCCGGGCGCGCTGTGGGACTCGATGTCCCGCACCTCGAGCCCGCAGAGCTTCTTGCCGAGCGTGCGGCCCCACTTCGCGGTCGGCAGCGCCTCCAACAGCACACCGAGCACCAGGAACGCCGCGAGCGCCCCGCCGAACAGGACGGACGTGGTGGAGTCCACCAGCCAGACGGTGACCGTCTCCCCGGACAGCTTCGCCGCGTCGATCTTCTCCTCGATGTGGTCCATCGCCCTCGTGAAAAGGGGGAACGCGACCGCGCCGACGAGCGCGCCCAGCACGACCGTGTCGACGAGCCGGGCGGCGAACCGCTTGCCGAGCCCGGCGGGGCGGGCCGCCGCCTGGGCCTGGGCGAGCTGCTGGAAGTAGTCGTTGACCGGGGGCTTCCAGGGCACGACGGGCTGGTCCGGCTGAGCCGGCTGCGGGCCGCGGAACTGCGGCTGACGCTGTTGCTGTTGCTGTTGCTGTTGGGGCGGAAGTTGCTGCTGCTGTTGCTGGGGCGCGGCGAGCTGACGGACCTGCTGCGCCCAGGAGGCGGCACCGCCGCCAGGTCCCGGAGTGAGCGGATTGTTGAGCTCCGCGGGAGCGGGAGCGGGAGCGGGAGCGGGAGCGGGCGCCGGGGCAAGTGCGGGCGCAGAGGCGTGCGGGGTGGTGCCGGGGGCGAACGCGCGGATCGACATCGTCCCGCCGCCTGGCTCCTGCTCCGCCTCCAGGGGCCGGGGGGGCCGGCCGCCCCGGCCCCTGGCGCGGATCTCGACCGTGCCTTCGGCAGGCGGACGCCCGGCCTCGCCGTCCCCGGCACCGGTCCCGCTCCCCGTCCCGCCGGCGCCACCGCTGCGGCCCGGGCGGTTGACCCGGATCGCGACGGTGCTCTCGGGAACGTGGCTGTTGCCGTCGCGCATGCCCGGCAGTGCGCCGCCCGTGGGGTCCTGCGAGCCGGACCCCCGCGGGTCCGTGGGCACCCGGTCGGCAGGGGTGCGCCCCGCCGGCGTACGCGGATCCTGAGTCGCTGCTGCGCCCTGCTCCCCCGGCCCGCCGGTCTCGCCGGGCTGCCCGGTGCCGCCCCAGGACACCCGCCGGTCGCGCTCGCCGCCGAAGCCGGTCTGCCGTGAGGCGTCGGCCTGCCAGGCGGATGCGGGTTCGGGGCGGTCGGGACCGTACGGCTCCTCGTCCAGGAAGACCGGACCGGTTTCGTCCACCGGCGTGTGGGCCGGCCCGGATGGCTGCGCGGGTGCCGGGCCCGGTGCCGACGGCCGCTGCGGCCGCTGCGGTTCGGGGTCCGCTCCAGCAGGTGTCTCGGGCGCCGACTCGCCCTGCAGAGGCGCAGGACGGCTGGTACCGGGCACCCACGAAGCGCCGTTCCAGTACCGGACATATCCGGGAATGGACGGGTCGGGGTAATACCCCTCGCGGGGCCTGTCGTCACCGGGTGCCGGGGTTGGGGCGCTCATCACCGTGGTCCCGTATCTCTTCGAAGCTTCAAGTCGACGGACCACATCTACCAGACAGTCGCGCACCCCCGTGCCAGTCCCGGTGTTTGAGCCACTTTCCGGTCGTCGTGAAGTTTTTTTCCGGAAGTCGCGTAATAGGTGGCGGGGAGGGCGCTCTCTCCATGTGCGGGCCGGTCAGGGGACCGGTTCACCGGCACCGGAAGGACGCACCTCATGCACACCGTTGTGGAACGCGAGCTGGAGCTCAAGCTGGTCCTGTCGCCGGAGCGCAGCATCCCCGTACCTGCCCGGCTGACCTACCGCGCGGAGGACCCGTATGCCGTGCACATCACCTTTCACATCGGCTCCGACTTCCCCGTGCACTGGACGTTCGCCCGCGATCTGCTGGTCGAGGGCGTGTTCCGGCCGTGCGGGCACGGCGACGTACGGATCCGGCCGACCAAGATCCAGCGGCGCAACGTCATCTGTGTGGCGCTGACCTCGCCCGACGGCGACGCGCTGCTCGAGGCGCCGTCCGCGGCCGTGGCCGCCTGGGTGGAGCGGACGCTGCGCCTGGTGCCGCCCGGCACCGAGACCGAGCGGCTCGGTATCGACGCCGGTCTCGCCGAACTGCTCACACCGCTGCCCGCCGACGACCTGTGGCTGAGCGACCCGTGGCCCTCGGACGAGTCGGCGGACGGCGAGGCCTGATGCGGCGCCTCTCGGGGAGGCCGGAAGGCTTGTCGAGGAGATCAGAAGACCTTGCCGGGGTTGAGCAGCCCCAGCGGGTCGAACGCCGCCTTGATGCCCCGGTGCATCTCGACGCTCACCTCGCCGAGTTCACGGGCCAGCCATTCCTTCTTCAGGACGCCGACGCCGTGCTCGCCGGTGATGGTGCCGCCGAGTTCCAGGCCGAGCGCCATGATCTCGTCGAAGGACTCGCGGGCCCGCCGGGACTCGTCGGCATCGGTGTGGTCGAAGCAGACGACGGGGTGGGTGTTGCCGTCGCCCGCGTGGGCGCAGACGCCGATGGTGAGGTCGTACTTCTCCGCGACGGCCGCCGTCCCCTCGATCATGGCGCCGAGCTTGGAGCGCGGTACGCACACGTCGTCGATCATCGTGGCGGACTTGACGGTCTCCAGGGCGGTCAGCGACATCCGGCGGGCCTGGAGGAGAAGTTCGGACTCGGCGGCGTCGGCCGCGGGGACCACCTCGGTGGCGCCCGCGGCGGTGCACAGTTCGGCGACGGCGGTCAGGTCGGCCGTGGGGTCCGGGGTGTCGAAGGCGGCGAGCAGGAGCGCCTCGGTGGAGTCGGGGAGGCCCATGTGGGCCATCTTGTTGACGGCGCGCACTGTCGTACGGTCCATCAGTTCGAGGAGTGAGGGAGTGTGACCGCGCTCCATGATCCGGCAGACCGCGTCGCAGGCGGCCGCCGCGGACGGGAACTCGGCAGCGAGGACGAGCTGCTGCGGCGGCTGCGGCTTCAGTGCGAGTACGGCGCCGACGACGATGCCGAGACTGCCTTCCGAGCCGACGAAGAGCCGGGTGAGGTCGTATCCGGCGACACCCTTGGCCGTCCGGCGCCCGGTCGTCAGAAGCCGCCCGTCGGCGAGGACGATCTCCAGGCCGATCACGTACTCGGCGGTGACGCCGTACTTCACGCAGCACAGCCCGCCGGACGCGGTGCCGATGTTGCCGCCGATGGTGCACATCTCCCAACTGGACGGGTCCGGCGGGTAGTACAGCCCGTGTTCGTTCACCGCGCGGGACAGCACGGCATTGATGACACCGGGCTCCACGACGGCGATCCGGTCGACGGGACTGATCTCCAGGATCCGGTCCATCTTCACCAGGGAAAGCACGATGCAGCCGTCGGAGGCGTTGGCCGCGCCCGACAGGCCGGTACGGGCCCCCTGCGGGACCACCGGGACACGCAGTGCGGTTGCGGTCCGCATGACGTGCTGGACCTGTTCGACGGTGCGCGGCAGCACCACCACGGCCGGTGCGCCCGCGTCGCAGAAGCTCGCCATGTCGTGGGCGTACGAGACGGTGATGTCCGGATCGGTGATCAGGGCCTCGGCAGGAAGGCCGGCGCGCAGTCGTTCGAGAAGATCGTCCATGATCCAAGCGTGACACCCGGGGCCAATGGTGTGAACCCGTCTGCGGCAGCGTTCGCAAGGTGCGGTGTGCTCTTCGTACCGACGCAGAGTGATCGGCATGGATGTCACGCCGCAGCACCCTTCGGAGCCCCCGCACTCGGACCACTCGGATCCGGACCGTCCGGATCGCCCGCCCCTTGCCTCGTCGCCCTCCGAGCCGTGCGACGACGTCCCGCCGAAGACGCCGCCGACGCCCGATTGCGAACCGCCCTTCGGCCTGGACCCGGAGTCGTCGGCGGACCCGCCGCCCGCCTCGTTGCACACGACGCTGCGCAGGGCGGCGTTCGGCATGGTGGCGGCTGCCGTGCTGGTGACGGGTGCGGTCGTGGCCGTACCGGACGACGGCAGGAAGACCGCGCCGCCGTCCGTGCCGGGAGGGGTCTCGCGCGCCCTGGCGGCGACGAGCTCGGGCTCTCCCGCCTCCCTCCCCGATCTGAAGGCGATGATCGGGGACCGGCAGAGCTGGGTGGGCACGCATCCGTCCGACGCGCGGTCGTGGGCGGTGCTCGGGACGGCTTATGTGGAGTGGGGGCAGCGTTCCGCGGACGCGGCGTACTACGGGCGGGCCGAGCAGGCGCTGAGGCGCTCCCTGGACGCACAGCCGGGTGACCGCGGGAACACGGCGGCCCTGGTGGGGCTGGCGGCGCTGGCCAACGCGCGGCACGACTTCGTCACGGCGAAGAAGTGGGGCGAGACGGTACGGACTCGGCAGCCGAAGGACTGGACGGTGTACCCGGTACTGATCGACGCGTACGACGGGCTCGGTGAGTACGCGGCGGCGGCCAAGGCGGCGGAGAAGTTCACGGCGCTGCGCTCGGGCGTCCCGGCGCTCTCGCGGACGGCGCAGATGTACCGGAACCAGGGCCGTCGCAAGGACGCCCTCGCCACCGCGCAGAATGCGGCGAACCGGGCCACCGCACCCGCCGAGAAGGCGGACTGCCTGCACCGGCTGGGCGAACTGGCCTGGGAGCGGGGCGAGTCCGAGAAGGCGGTGGCGCAGTACAGCGCGGCCCTGCGGACCGACCCGGCCCACCATCCGTCGCTCGCCGGCCGGGCGCGGGCGCTGGCGGCCCTGGGCCGCACGGACGAGGCGCAGCGCGACTACCGGGCGGCGCTGTCCCGGCTCCCCCGCCCCGAATACATGCTGGAACTGGGCGAGTTGTACGAGTCGCTGGGCCTGGACAACGACTCCCTCAGCCAGTACACGCGGCTTCGCAAGAGCCTGGCCCGAGCCGACGGCTACGGAGTCGACGACGCGCTCCTGCTGGGCCGCTTCGAGGCCGACCACGGGAACGCGGCCGCGGCGGTGGGACTCCTGAAGACGGAGTGGCAGCGCCGGCATCACAGCGCGGCGGTCGCCGACGCGCTGGGCTGGGCGCTGCACCGCTCGGGCGACTCGGCGAGTGCGCTGCAGTACGCGCAGAAGGCGGCGGACACGGGCGGAGGGACGGCGCTGTACGCGTATCACCTGGGCGTGATCGAGCGGGATCTGAGTGAGTACGGCCCGGCCCGCCGCCACCTCGAGGAGGCGCTGCGGACCAACGCGCAGTTCTCACCGCTGGCGGCCCCGGCGGCCCGGAAGGCCCTGGACGCCCTGAGCCGGCCGTCGGCGACCGGCCCGCGAGACATGCAGCCCACCCCGGGGCCGGATCGCATGGCCGCCGGCCCGGGCCGCAGCACGCACGCTCCGGCCGGGGCGGCATCGCCTGCGCCGGGCGTCCACTGACAGGGCCGGTGCCCGGCGCCGCGAACGGGACGGACTCGCCGGGCCCGGCCGGCGGTGGTGCACATGGATCGCCGGACGGCCCGGCTTCAGGCCGTCCGGCGCTTTCCCTTCATCGGCCGGAACGAGCGGCGACTACGCGGCCCCTGATCCGTCCCACCGTTCATCCCCATTGCCGCCCGCACCCCCCGCTACCTCACTCGATCGGACCGGCCGAGGACCCGATCGGCCTGCGGACCCTGCGTCGGGCGCGCGTCTTCCGGCACGGAGCAGCACGAAGGGCGGGGCCTCCGCGTTCGCCGGAAGCCCCGCCCTTCACATCCGAGCGTCCGGCTCAGAGGTTGCCGCGCTTCTCCTGCTCGCGCTCGATCGCCTCGAACAGAGCCTTGAAGTTGCCCTTGCCGAAGCCCATCGAGCCGTGGCGTTCGATCATCTCGAAGAAGACCGTCGGGCGGTCCTGGACCGGCTTCGTGAAGATCTGCAGCAGGTAGCCGTCCTCGTCGCGGTCGACGAGGATCTTCAGCTCGCGGAGCGTCTCCACCGGGACGCGGGTCTCGCCGGCCCACTCGCCGAGGGTGTCGTAGTACGAGTCGGGGGTGTCCAGGAACTGGACGCCGGCCGCGCGCATCGCACGTACCGACGCGACGATGTCGTTCGTGGCGAGGGCGATGTGCTGGACGCCCGCGCCGCCGTAGAACTCCAGGTACTCGTCGATCTGCGACTTCTTCTTCGCGATCGCCGGCTCGTTGATCGGGAACTTCACCTTCAGGGTGCCGTCGGCGACGACCTTCGACATGAGGGCGGAGTACTCGGTGGCGATGTCGTCGCCCACGAACTCCTTCATGTTGGTGAAGCCCATGACCTTGTTGTAGAAGCCGACCCACTCGTTCATCCGGCCCAGCTCCACATTGCCGACGCAGTGGTCGACGGCCTGGAAGGTGCGCTTGGCGGGCGGTTCGACGATCGGCGCGGCTGCTGCGAAGCCGGGGAGGTACGGGCCGTCGTAACCGCTGCGGTCGACGAGGGTGTGGCGGGTCTGGCCGTACGTGGCGATCGCGGCCAGCACGACCGTGCCGTACTCGTCCTTGATCTCGTGCGGCTCGGCGAGACCCAGTGCGCCGTGTTCGACGGCGTACGCGTAGGCCGCCCGCGCGTCCGGGACCTCGATGGCCAGGTCGACCACGCCGTCGCCGTGCTCGGCGACATGGTCGGCGAGGAAGCGGCCGTGGTCGGTGGATGCCCTGATGACGGAGGTGAATACAAAGCGTGCCGAGCCGTTGGTCAGCACATAACTGGCGGTCTCGCGGCTGCCGTTCTCCGGTCCGGAGTAGGCGACGAGCTTCATGCCGAAGGCGGTCGAGTAGTAGTGCGCGGCCTGCTTGGCATTGCCCACGGCGAAGACGACGGCGTCCATTCCCTTGACCGGGAAGGGATCGGCCTGCCTGGCGGTAACGGGGGTGTTGTGCAGCGTCTCAGTCATGCTCGAAGACTCTCCCCGCATCGCAAGGTGCGCAATAGTTCACGTATCTGCTGGGCAGTCTGTACAGGCGTTTGCTTGGATGAGCGGACCATCTGTACAGGGTGACCATAGGGAGTCGCACGTGGCGATCGATCATCTGGACGGGCGGCTCATCGTGCTGCTCGCCCGTGAACCGCGGATAGGCGTACTGGAAGCGTCGCGCCGGCTCGGGGTGGCCCGCGGGACCGTGCAGGCGCGGCTCGACCGGCTTCAGTCGAATGGCGTCATCCGCGGATTCGGCCCGGACGTCGATCCGGCAGCCCTCGGCTACCCCGTCACCGCCTTCGCCACGCTGGAGATCAAGCAGGGCCAAGGCGCCGATGTGCGGGCCCATTTGGACGGCGTTCCCGAAGTGCTGGAGCTGCACACCACGACCGGGCACGGCGACATGCTCTGCCGGCTCGTCGCCCGTTCCAACGCCGACCTTCAGCGGGTGATCGACCGTGTTGTCGGTTTTGATGGCATTGTCCGGGCCTCCACGGCGATCGTCATGGAGAACCCGGTGCCTCTGCGCATCATCCCGCTCGTCCAGCAGGCCGCGGAGGACAGCGACTGAGTCAAGGAGTGGCGCGTGAGCTTCTGGGAGTACCTGGTCAATCGGCACCAGCAGCTGCTCACCGACGCGTACCAGCATGTCAGCGCCGTGTTCCAGTGCATGGTCATCGCCACCGTGCTCGGCATCCTGATCGGGATCGTCACCTATCGCAGCAGCTGGGGCGGCTCACTGGCCATCACCTCGACGGCTGCGATCCTCACCATCCCGTCCCTCGCCGCGATCGGCCTGCTGATCCCGCTCGTCGGGCTGGGGGTCCCGCCCACCGTGATCACGCTGACGCTGTACGGACTGCTGCCCGTCGTCCGTAACTCCATCGTCGGACTGCGCGGCGTCGATCCGGCGCTCGTCGACGCGGCCAAGGGCATCGGGATGTCGCGGATCGCCCGGCTCTGCAGGGTGGAGCTGCCGCTCGCCTGGCCCCCGATCCTCACCGGCATCCGGGTGTCGACGCAGATGCTGATGGGGATCGCCGCCATCGCCGCGTACGCCTCCGGCCCCGGCCTCGGCAACGAGATCTTCCGCGGCATCGCCTCGCTGGGCAGCGCCAACGCGATCAATCAGGTCCTCGCCGGCACGCTCGGCATCGTCATCCTCGCCCTGCTCTTCGACGCCGCGTACGTCCTGCTCGGGAGGCTCACCATCCCCAGGGGGATCCGTGCCTGAGACCGTCACCGGGGCCGCCGACAAACCCACCGCCACTTCCGGGGCAACCATCCAGCTGGAGGAACTGACCAAGCGCTATCCCGGCAACCCGAACCCGGCCGTGGACAGTGTCTCCATGGACATCAAGGCCGGCGAGACGGTGATCTTCGTCGGTCCGTCCGGCTGCGGGAAGTCCACCACCCTGAAGATGATCAACCGGCTGATCGAGCCGACGTCCGGCCGGATCAGGATCAACGACGAGGACGTCACCGACATCGACCCGGTGAAGCTGCGCCGCAAGGTCGGGTACGCGATCCAGTCGTCCGGACTCTTCCCGCACATGACGGTCGCCGAGAACATCGCCCTCGTACCGAAGATGGTCGGCTGGTCGAAGTCGAAGGTGAAGGACCGCGTCGAGGAGATGCTCGACCTGGTCGGGCTGGACCCGCGGGAGTTCCACGGGCGCTACCCGCGCCAGCTGTCCGGCGGCCAGCAGCAGCGGGTGGGCGTGGCGCGGGCGCTGGCCGCCGATCCGCCGGTGCTGCTGATGGACGAGCCGTTCGGCGCCGTCGACCCGATCACCCGCGACCATCTCCAGGACGAGCTGATCCGGCTCCAGCACGAGCTGCACAAGACGATCGTCTTCGTCACCCATGACTTCGACGAGGCGATCAAGCTGGGCGACCGGATCGCCGTGTTGCGGGAGCGTTCGCACATCGCGCAGTTCGACACCCCGGAGGCGATCCTCACCAACCCGACGGACGATTTCGTGTCCGGGTTCGTCGGCGCGGGCGCGGCTCTGAAGCGGCTCAACCTCACCCGCGTACGGGAAGTGGAGATCGCCGACTTCCCGACGGTGACGGTCGACGACCCGCTCCAGGAGATCTTCAACAAGCTGCGCTCCGGCCCGCACAACGAGCTGCTGATGCTGGACCGCAGGAACCGTCCGTACAAGTGGCTGCGGCGCGGTGACCTGATGCGGGCCCGTGGCTCGCTGGCGCGTGCCGGGCAGCTGGTCCACGACACGGTGACCCGGGACGGCACGCTGCACGACGCGCTGGAGGCCGTGCTCATCGACAGCGGCGGGCGGGTCGCGGTGACCGGGCGGCGCGGCGAGTTCATCGGCGTCGTCGACATGCAGACCCTGATGAACTCCGTCCATGAACTCCTGGAGGCCGACCGGCTCACCGCCATGGAGCACCAGCACGATCTGGAGGAGCTGCGCGCCCATCAGGCCGAGCGGGACCAGGAGGGCGGTGCAGGCGAATGAACCCCAACCAGCCGGTCCCGCCCGACCAGCCGATTCCCCCCAACGGTTCGATTCCCCCCATCGTTCCGGTGCCTCCCAGGACCGGTGAGCAGTCGATGCCCGCCCGGCCGCCCGGCGAGCTCGAGGTCAGGGGCCGAGCCTTCCACGACGAGGAGGAGGAGCCCGCACCGCCGCCCGCAGGACCGCCGCGCCGGATCACCTGGCGCAAGCTGGTGCTGGTACCGGCCGCCCTGGCGATCGTCCTCGTCGCCACGTACCTGTGGATCACCAACGTTCCTCTCGACTCGATCGCGAGGAACTCGCTCTCCGGCGGCAATGTGCAACTGCGCTGGTGGCAGCACGTCAAACTGACCGCGATCTCCACCTTCTGGGTGCTGATCATCGCCATCCCGCTCGGGATCGCGCTCACCCGGCGCAGGTTCCGCAAGGGCGCCCCGTTGGTCACGGTGGTCGCCAACGTCGGGCAGGCCACCCCGGCGATCGGGCTGCTGGCGCTGCTGGTGATCTGGCTGGGCATCGGCCCGCGGACGGCGATCATCGGCATGGTGATCTACGCGGTGCTGCCGGTGCTCTCCAATACGGTGGCCGGCCTGAAGGCGATCGAACCGAACCTGGTCGAGGCCTCACGCGGCATCGGCATGTCGGCGATGGGAACGCTCACGAAGGTCGAACTGCCGCTCGCCGTACCGCTGATCCTGGCGGGCGTACGGACGGCCCTGGTGCTCAACGTCGGCACGGCGACCCTGGCGACGTTCGGCGGCGGTGGCGGGCTCGGGGACCTGATCACCTCGGGCATCCAGACGCAGCGGATGCCGGTGCTGGTGCTCGGTTCCGTGCTGACGGTGGTGCTGGCGCTGCTGGTGGACTGGATGGCCTCCCTGGTCGAGGTGGCGCTGACGCCACGCGGACTGGAGGTGGGGTGATGCGTACGGCGGGGGCGTCGCGCAAGATCCGGGCCGGTCTCGTCGGTGTGCTGGTACTCACCCCCGTGCTCGCCGGCTGCGGGCTCAAGAGCGGTTCGCCGATGGCCGACGACGTCCTGCCGGGCTCCGTCGGCCGGGGCCGGCCGCTGGACGGCGCCTCGCTGACCGTCACCTCGAAGAACTTCAGCGAGAACATCATCCTCGGCCAGATGATCGGCCTGGTCTTCAAGGCCGCCGGTGCCGAGGTCCTGGACCGGACGAACCTGCCCGGATCGATCAGCGCGCGCGAGGCCATCATCAAGGGCGACGCCGATGCGATGTACGAATACACGGGCACCGCCTGGATCACCTACCTCGGCCATGCGAAGCCGATCACCGACCCGCTGAAGCAGTGGGAGGCGGTCCGGGACGAGGACCGGAAGAACGGGGTGACCTGGCTGCCGCAGTCCACCCTCAACAACACCTACGCCCTGGCCATCAGCAGGAAGAACAACGCGAAGTACCACCTGAGGACGCTCTCCGACGTCGCCGCGCTGGCGAAGAAGAACCCGTCGGCGGTGACGATCTGCGTGGAGAACGAGTTCGCCTCGCGCGACGACGGGCTGCCGGGCATGGAGAAGGCGTACGGGATGTCGATCCCGCCCGGCAACATCAAGAAGATGGACGCCGGGATCATCTACACACAGGTGTCGAAGTCCAACTCCTGCCTGCTGGGCGAGGTGTTCACCACGGACGGCCGGATCAAGGCGATGGACCTCGACGTCCTCGCGGACAACAAACACTTCTTCCCCAACTACAACGCGGCGCCCGTCATCCACACCGCGACCTTCGACAAGTACCCGGAGATCGCGGGGCTGCTGGATCCGGTCAGCCGACGGCTGACCACGGAGGTCGCGCAGGAGCTGAACGCGAAGGTGGACGTCGACGGGCAGGACCCGCACGTCGTGGCCAAGGACTGGCTGATCCAGGAAGGCTTCATCAAGAACGGGTAGGGGCGTCCGGCCGAGAAGTTACAAAGAATTCGTTGCAAAGAAGCGTTGCAAAGAGACCTTTGCATGTCTATCTTCGAAGCATGGCAGCGAACGAAGCCGACGGCGGGAAGCCGCTCGACCCGAACATCCACCGCGTCGACGCCCGCACCCTGCGCGGGCTCGCCCACCCCCTGCGAATCCGCCTGCTCAACACCCTCCGGGAGTTCGGCCCCGCCACCGCGTCGGGACTGGCGGACCGGCTCGGCGAGTCCAGCGGCGCCACCAGCTACCACTTGCGCCAACTGGCCACGTACGGCTTCGTCGAGGACGACCCGACGCTCGGCAAGGGACGCGAGCGGTGGTGGCGGGCCATGCACATGGGCGTGGCCTTCGACAGCAGCGCGAACTTCCTCCGCGACCCCGACCCGGAGGTGCGCG
Organism: Streptomyces sp. NPDC002206; assembly: GCF_053593595.1. Classification (NCBI taxonomy): domain Bacteria; kingdom Bacillati; phylum Actinomycetota; class Actinomycetes; order Kitasatosporales; family Streptomycetaceae; genus Streptomyces; species Streptomyces sp. NPDC002206. The sequence goes on along the minus strand of NZ_JBSFCW010000020.1, from coordinate 111,908 downwards.
GCGCCATGGGAGTCGTCCTGCACGAGATCGCCACCATGCACACCCAGGAGCTCAACACCTGGCTCGGCACCATGCACGAGTGGCCCGATGAGTGGCTGCGCAGCTCGGACCTCAGCAACTTCAAGATGCGGCTCACCCCGGAGCTCTCACTGGAGCTGGCCGAGAAGATCCACGACCTGATCGACAGCTACCGGGACCGGGTCCCCGAAGGCACCGAGGGCTCGGCCGTCGTCCGCACCCATCTGCACATGTTCCCGCGCCCCACCGACTGACCGCACCGCCCGGCCGCACCGCCAGACCTCACCGCCTGTCCGCACCGTGACCTCACCGCCCGAGAGGACTTCGCCATGCACTCCGACATGCACCTGCCGCTGCACCACCTCCGCTCCGCCGAACTGCAGCAGCGCGCCTCCGAGTTCCGCTTGTCCCGCCGGTCACCGCGGCAGAGCCTCCGCATGCACCTGGGTTGGGCCCTGGTCGAGTTGGGCCTGCACGTCCTGCCGAACCGCCACGGCCTGCCCGCCCCCAGCACCCCTCGCACGGCTTAGCCATGGACGGGGGGAACCGCAAACCGCTCGCCGCCCTTCTCGCGGCCAACTCCATCTCGACCGCGGGCACTTCGCTCACCCTGATCGGGGTCCCGTGGTTCGTCCTGCAGACCACCGGCAGCGCCGGACGGGCCGGCCTCGTCGCCTTCTGCGCCACGCTGCCGATCGTCGTCTCCGCGGTGATCGGCGGGCCCGTCATCGACCGAGCAGGACGGCGGCGGGTCTCCGTCGCCTCCGACACGGTGTGCGGCCTCGCCATCGCCGCCGTCCCGCTGCTGCACTACGCGGGGGCGCTCGAGTTCTGGATGCTCTGCGCTCTGATGGCGCTGAACGGACTCGTCCACACACCCGGTAACACCGCGCGCTACGTCCTCCTGCCGGATCTCGCCGAACACGCCGGGACCACGATCACCCGCGCCGCCAGCCTCTTCGACGCCACCTCGCGCGGCGCCAGGATGACCGGGGCGGCGCTGGCCGGGGTGCTGATCGCGCTCGTCGGCGCGGAGACCGTACTGCTGCTGGACGCTGCGACGTTCGGCGCGTCCGCACTGCTGATCGCGGCAGGCGTACGAGGTGTACGGTCGGCCGAGCCGCGCAAGTCGGCCGCGCCGGTCTCGCTGCGTACGTACCGCGCCGAACTGCGCGAGGGCTATGCCTACTTGTTCCGCAACCGGCTGCTGCTGGCCGTCGTGGTGATGGTGCTCTTCATGAACGGCACCGACCAGGGCTGGAACGCCGTGCTGCTGCCGGTGCACGCCGAGCGCGAACTGGGCGGCGCGACCCAACTGGGGCTGCTCACCGCACTGTTCGGGGCGGGCGGCCTGACGGGCGCACTGGTGTACGGGGCGGTGGGGCACCGGTTCTCACGGCGGGCGGTGTTCACGGTGTGCGTGGTGCTCTGCGGCGGGCCGAGGTTCGTGGTGGCCGCACTGACGGACACGACACTGCCGCTGGCCGTGACGATGCTGCTCGGTGGTCTCGCGGGCGGGGTGCTGAACCCGATCCTGACCACGGTGACGTACGAACGCGTACCGCAACGGCTCCGCAGCCGGGTCTCCGGGGCGATCACCGCGGGCTGCGAGCTGGCACTGCCGGTGGGCGGGCTGGTGGCGGGGCTGCTGGTCGAGAGCGTGGGTGTGGACGGGGCGCTGCTGGCGCTGGGCGGGGTGTACCTGCTGGCGACGGTGAGCCCGATGGTCTTCCCCGTGTGGCGCACGATGGACGACAGGCCGTCCGAGGGAGTGCGGGGCGGCGCCCCGGCCGCCGAGGTGAAGGCGGACGTCTCACGCGAGTAGGCGGGCGGCCCGCACGCACCGACCGGGTCGGACCGGGCCGGGTCAGGTCGGGTCCGGCCGGGTCAGGTCGGGTCAGGTCGGGTTGGAGCGGGTCGGCATCGGCCGAGTCGCGCCGGGCCGGGCCGGATCGCGGCCCGGCCATCAGCAGCTCGGGACCTTGTGGCCCTGCTCCAGCGCCTGCAGCGAGGACACCGCGCTCTTCAGCGTCGTGACGGGGATCAGCTTGAGCCCCTTCGGGAGCTCGGCGCCCGCCTCCTTGCACTCGGCCTTCGGGACGAGGAAGACGGTCGCGCCGTCGCGCTTGGCCGCCTGGGTCTTCAACGAGACCCCGCCGACCGCGCCGACATTGCCGTTCGCCTCGATCGTGCCCGTGCCGGCGATGGTGCGGCCACCGGTGAGATCACCACCGGAGCCGTTGCCGTCGAGCTTGTCGACAATGCCGAGCGCGAAGAACAGGCCGGCGCTGGGCCCACCCACATTGGCGAGATTCAGGGTGACGTCCACCGAGCCGGGGCGCTTTCCGAGGTACGTCAGGGCCGCGTCGACGGCGGCGTTCTGCGACTTCCTCATGTCCTCGAGGTTGTGCTTCTCGATCTCCTTCTCGGAGCCGCCGGTCGGGTAGACCGAGTCGCGGGGCAGGACCGCACGGTCCGTCCGGAACCAGCTGTCGATCACGTCTCCCATTCCGACGTCCGCGGTCGGCCCGGTCGCAATGATCGTCGTCATCCGCAGCTGACCGCTGGTGGACCGGGTCGGCGTGCCCTCGATGCTGATCACGGGCGTGCCGCGCACGTTCCCGAGCACGTTCGCGGTCGTACCGGGCTGCGCCAGCGTGAACGGCAGCGGCGCGAAGGCGGCGACGCCGAACAGGGCGACGACGGGCAGGGCGCAGAGGGCGACGGTGCGGGGGCGCGAGAGACGAGTGACCACCCGCCCAATCTAGCCGCCGGGGGCGGAGGGCGGGTGCGGCCACCCCCGGCCCGCCCGGCGCCCGAGGACACCCGACCGGCCGGACCGGCCGGACCGGCCCGTCCGGTGCTTCAAGGCCCGTGCCTTCCTTGAGGACAGCACAGCCACCGGACGGCGCCGGTCACTACCGCAGCGCCTCCGCCACCTCACGGGCCGCGTCGACGACCCGTGGGCCGACCCGCTCCGGTACCGCGTCCGTGAGCATCACCACGCCCACGCTGCCCTCGACCCCCGTCACACCCAGCAGCGCCGCGGCGGCGCCACTCGCACCCGCTTCGAGTTCGCCGTGGGTGAGGGTGAAGGCGGGTTCGGCCACCGGCTTCGCCCGGGCGGCAAGGATCGCCCGGCCCGCTGCCCCGCGGTCGAGGGGATGGCGGAAGCCGGCCCGGTACGCCACGTGGTAGTCGGTCCAGGTCGGTTCGACGACCGCGACCGCCAGCGCGTCGGTGCCGTCGACCAGGGTCAGGTGGGCGGTGGCTCCGATGTCCTCGGCGAGGGACCGCAGCGCGGGCAGCGCTGCCTCCCGTACGAGCGGATGCACCTGGCGGCCCAGGCGCAGCACGCCCAGGCCGACTCTGGCCCGGCCACCCAAGTCGCGGCGTACCAGGGCATGTTGTTCCAGTGTGGCGAGCAGACGGTAGACGACGGTGCGGTTCACGCCGAGTTTGTTGGACAACTCGGTGACGGTCAGACCGTGGTCGGTGTCGGCAAGCAGCTTGAGGACGCGTAGTCCCCGGTCGAGCGTCTGGGAGGTCTCCGCGGTCACGACGCCCTCTCCTCTTTGGTGAGTGGCGGCACTCTCACGGAGGTTGCGTCGCCGGTCCCAGCGGCGACGCACGGAGAGGCCGCCGGCGGCCAAGGCACCGGCTGCGCTCCGCGGCGGCGTTGCCACGGGGCGTTCACTTTTTTGGGACAGTAGCGAGCCAGTCCGCTCAGCGGAAGACCTCGTCCAGAATCCGGGCGCCCGCGGAATTGCGGTTGTGCCTCGGAAGCATAAGTGCCGGTCAGCGCGGCGCCGACCGGATTCTGGGCATCTACGCGCGTCCAGGTCGGCCGACGCCTTCGCGACGCTCCGTGTACGGAAGTGAACCATCGTTAACTCACCGTGAACGAATGTGGCGCAATTTCTCTGTCCGTCAGGACCTCGCCGGCCCGGATCACCGCCTCGCCGGGCCCCGGACGGCAGAGCCGGGCGTCGGTCCGGGGCCCCACAGCCCCCGCCCCGACCGACACCCGACACCCGTCAACCGGGCGGCCTCACGGCCTCACGTCATGCGCGTGGCCCACTCCTGCACCTTCTTGATCCGCTGCTGGATCTGCCCGGCCGTCGCCTCCGCGCTCGGTGGACCGCCGCAGACCCGCCGCAGCTCGGTGTGGATCACACCGTGCGGCTTGCCGCTCTGGTGCGTGTACGCCGACACCATCGTGTTGAGCTGCTTGCGCAGCCCCAGCAGCTGCTTGTGGGTGACCACCGGCCGGGCCTCGGCCGGCTTCTCCAGCAGGTCGGCCTCCCCGGCCGGCTTCTGCCTGCTGTGCGCGATCTGCCGGGTCTGCCGCTTCTGGAGCAGCAGCTGCACCTGGTCGGGTTCGAGCAGCCCGGGGATGCCCAGGTAGTCCTGCTCCTCCTCGCTGCCCGGGTGCGCCTGCATGCCGAACTCGGCACCGTCGTACAGCACCCGGTCGAAGACCGCGTCGGACTCCAGCGCCTCGAACGGCAGCTGCTCCTCGGTCTCCTCGTCCTCAAGCCGCTCCGCGTCGGCGAGGAGCTTGTCCTCCTCCGAGAACGGGTTCTCCTCGTCGCTGCCCTTCTTGGGCTTGTCGAGGACGTGGTCCCGCTCGACCTCCATCTCGTTGGCGAAGTCGAGGAGCATCGGGATGGTCGGCACGAAGACGGAAGCGGTCTCGCCGCGCCGACGCGACCGTACGAAACGCCCGACGGCCTGGGCGAAGAAGAGCGGGGTCGAGATGGTGGTGGCGTACACACCGACCGCGAGGCGCGGCACGTCGACGCCCTCCGACACCATCCGGACCGCGACCATCCAGCGCGAGTCGTCCTCGCTGAACTTGTCGATCTTCTTCGACGCGGCCTTCTCGTCGGAGAGGACCACGGTCACCTTCTCGCCGGTGACCTTCTTGAGGATCTTGGCGTATTCGCGTGCCGACTCCTGGTCGGTCGCGATGACGAGCCCGCCCGCGTCCGGAATGCCCTTGCGCACTTCGGTCAGCCGCTTGTCGGCGGCCGAGAGGACGTTCGGGATCCAGTCACCGGTGGGCGACAGCGCGGTCCGCCAGGCCTGCCCGATCGCGTCCTTGGTCATGGGCTCGCCGAGCCGGGCGGCGATCTCGTCACCGGCCTTGGTGCGCCAGCGCATGTTTCCGCTGTAGCTGAGGAAGATCACGGGACGGACGACGCCGTCGGCGAGGGCGTTCCCGTACCCGTACGTGTAGTCGGCCGAGGATCGCCGGATCCCGTCGTTCCCCTCCTCGTACGCGACGAACGGGATCGGGTTCGTGTCGGACCGGAACGGCGTACCGGTGAGCGCGAGCCGCCGGGTCGCCGGGTCGAACGCCTCCTGGCAGGCCTCACCCCACGACTTCGAGTCACCGGCGTGGTGGATCTCGTCGAGGATCACGAGGGTCTTGCGCTGCTCGCACCGGTTGCGGTGCAGCATCGGACGGACCCCGACACCCGCGTACGTGACCGCGACCCCGTGGTACTCCTTGCTCACGGGTCCCGCGCTGTACTCGGGGTCGAGCTTGATCCCTATCCGGGCGGCCGCCTCCGCCCACTGCTTCTTCAGATGCTCGGTCGGCGCGACGACGGTGATCTGCTGCACGACATGGTGGTGCAGCAGCCATGACGCGAGGGTCAGCGCGAAGGTGGTCTTCCCTGCGCCGGGCGTGGCAACCGCGAGGAAGTCACGCGGCTGCTCCTGGATGTACTTCTCCATGGCGCCCTGCTGCCAGGCTCGCAGCTTGCCGGCCGTGCCCCAGGGGGCGCGGCCGGGATAGGCGGGTGAGAGGTGGTGGGAGGCGGTAGTAGTCACGGTCTCCGGTTCGGGGCTCTCGGGTACGTGGGGCGCTGTCCGCACGGGCCGGGACGGGCTCGCACGCGATACGACAACCGGGCCACCCTACCGGGGGCCCGGCCGGAACCCCGTATGGACGAACCAAGGTTCGGCTCCGTTGAGACCCTCTTCACAGGGAGTTCTACGCGGCGAACACGGGCAGTTCCGCAGCGATCCCGGGCATGTCGAGGCGGCCCGGCGCTTCGTCGGTGAACCACGGATTCAGACCGGCCGTGCGTGAACGATATGCCGTGGGATCACGCGGCACTACGCCTTTTCCCGCACCCGGCCCGCCACCCACGCCCCCACCAGCGCCACCCCCGCCATCGGCAGGAACACCACCGCGAACGCCCCCGGATGCGCCCCGGACGCCCCCGCCTCCACGGCCTCGTGCGCCGCCCCCACCGCACCGCCGCCGAGCGCGGCGAACGCCGCGCCGCCCGCGGCCAGCAGCAGCACGTTCGACAGCCCGTCGGAGATCTGCAGCGCGGCGGAGTTGGCCCCCGCCTCCTCCGGCGCGGACAGCTTCAGCAGCAGCACGCTCGTCGAAGCGATCACCATGCCCATGCCGAAGCACCCGACGGCCCAGGCGACGGCCACCGTCCACACCGGCACCGACGCGATCAGCACCGACGGTGCGCCCGCGATCGCCGCCACGACCAGCACCATGCCGCCCACCATCAGCCGCTCCCGGTACGGCTCCAGGCGCGGCCGGGCCTGCACGTACGAGCCGAGCGCCCAGGTCCCGCCCCCGGCGGCGAGCGACAGCCCGGCCATCGTCGGGGACAGCCCGCGCTGCGTCACCAGCATCAGCGGCACGAAGGACTCGGCGGCGATGAACGACCCGGCGGCGATCCCCCGCAGCAGCACCACCGACGGCAGTCCGCGCGCCGCCCGCCCGATTCCCGTGGGCAGCAGCCCCCGTACGGCAGGAACGAGCAGAGCGACGCCCGCGGCGGCCGGAACCAGCGCAAACCAGTTCCGCTCCTGCCCCGCGTACTGCAGCAGACCGGCCCCCACCGAAATACCGAGCGCCAGACCGATGCGCCGGCGGTCGTACGGTTCGACGGGCGCCGACGGATCGGCAGGCCCGGACGCCATGCGCCGGATCGCGGGCAGCGCGAGGGCCAGCGGGAAGACCACCAGCACCGGAATCCCGACGAAGACCCAGCGCCAGCCCAGATGCTCGGTCACGCTGCCGGAGGCGAGCGGCCCGACGACGGACGGGACGACCCAGCTCGCGGCGAAAGCGGCCATGATCGCCGGCCGGATCCGCTCCGGATAGGCCCGGCTGACCACCACGTACAACGCCACGATCACCAGCCCGCCACCGAGCCCCTGCACGGCCCGCCCGGCGATGAACATCCACATGCTGCCCGCCGTCCCCGACAGCAGCAGCCCGGCCCCGAAAGCACTGATCCCGGTGGCCAGCGGCGCCAGCGGCCCGCGCCGGTCCGCCCACTGCCCGGAGAGCACCATGGCGAAGAGACTGGTCGTGAAGTACGCGGAGAACGCGAACGCGTACAACGGAATGCCGTGCAGCTCACGGGCGGCGACCGGCATCGCAGTCCCGACGGCGGTCGCCTCGAAGGCGATCAGGAACACGACGGAGACGATGCCGATGCTGAGCGCCCGATAGGTCCGACCCAGCAGCCCTTCGGATTCGGCGACGGGAGTGTCCACAGCATGGGGCGAGACATCGGCGTCACGCGGTTCGAGGGCGGTCATGAGCCCAAGAGTAAGGGTCAAGATCCGCTTTGGCCCCTGGCGCGAGTCGGTCGCGCACTGGTCCCTTGGTCGTAGGACCGTGGCGCGGAACGGGGCGCCGACCATGAACGGCGTATGGCAGTCGCATTGCACCGCGCCCCGCACGCTTGAGCACCCGCCCCCATCGCCCCTACGGTCGACACATCGGCAGGAAACGCAGGAAGCGCACGACCGTGTGCCCGAGTGGTTCAGGGGCTCGACTGCAACTCGAGTTACACCGGTTCGAATCCGGTCACGGTCTCCGGTCCGGGAGTCACGCGGATCTGCTGAAGGTGGGGAAGGGGCCCGTTCGGGCCGCTTCCCCACCTTCATTTCCCGCCCACGGTTCGACCCACGGCCAGGTCGGCCCGGAGCCAGAACCGGAGCTACGACGGCCCATCGGCAACGAACGAGCCGAGCCCGACCTCGGTACGGATGAGCCCTTCAGCCTTCAGGTGGGTCAACGCCTTCTGGGCCGTCGAGGCCGCAATCCCGAACTCCGTCGACAGCTCCACCACGCTGGGGACCTTTCCGCCCACCGGGTAAGCGCCCTCCGCGATGCGAGCAGTGATCACTGCCGCCACCTGGCGCCACACAGGGCGCGTTCGGTCAAGATCCTCACTCATGCAGTTGACGCTAGATATCCGCGGTACACCGCGCGACCGCAGTCTACCGCGGTAGATTGCGGTAGTCCGCGGCCAGCACTCGCCCCCGCGACCGTGCGACCGGCCCGGGGCATGGCCAGCAGCTACTGAGGAGCTGACGACGTGAGCCGGATTAGCCATGTGCGATTACTGCCCTGGTGCGGGGCGGACGGGCAACCTGCCCACCTGGTCACCGACGGCACCGAGAGCCGTCTTTCACGCCTCGCCGACAGCATCGAGGCCACCCAACTTGATACAGGAAGAGAGGTACTCGAGCTCTCCCGCGCCATGCTCCAAAGCCTTGAACGCCCCACGGCGGGCGAGCTCTTCTACGTGACGCAACGGCTCACGGAATGCTTGACCGATGCCCTGCGCGTCGCGGAGAGCCGTGGCCTGAGAATTCCCGCGTACGAGGCCTGACAGGTTCAAATCTCCGAGCAGTAGTCGCGGGGGTGGGGGGAGCATCTCGCCCGCACCCCCGCGACGGTGGACTTGCCGGAGACCATTACGCCGTCAATGAGAACGACTGCCCCTTGGTCTTTTTGCGTTGCCTGAAGCCCATGAAGCCAATCCGGCGATCGTGCACGCCGCCCCTCGCAGTGGCCACGAAGCTGCAGTAGCGGCGAGAACGAATGACCGTGACAGCGGCAGCTGCGCCGATCCTGGTCAGCCGGACCCAGTGACGTTAGTGAGTGGTCAGGTCCTCCGAAAACGCCGCGGGTCCGCGGGCGCCATGGCGCCCGCGGACCCGGGTGGTCGAGCAGCGGATCGGGTCAGTAGGAGAACTGCTGGATCTGGCTGCCGTCGCCTGCGTATGTCCAGCCGGTCCGGGTTGCCGGGTCGAGCTGCATGACGCGCTCGTGATGGAATTCGAGCCGACCGTTGTAGTTGCCGAACTTCGCGTACTCGACGCCGGTCACGGTGCGCACCGTCTTGCCCGTCTTCAGGTCGACGACGGCGATGCGGCCGGTGGCGTTGTTGTCGCTGAAGCCGTACTGCTGAATGCCGCCCGTCGGCTTCAGGTCCGGGTACCGGAAGGCGAACAGTGCCAGTTGGTGCTCGCCATCGACGGCGAGCGCGACGGGTGCCTGCTGCATTCCGAGATCCACCGGGTCCCCGCTGGGCAACTGCGCGAAGTACCCGGTGCCGGGGAAGTGGACGCTAACCGAGTGGTACCACGTTTCGTAGAGGTTGCCCTTCTGGTCGGAGGCGAGGCCCGTGGCGCAAGGGATTCCTCCCTGGCTGTGGGTGACCGTTCCACTGTCCAGGTTGATCGCTGCCATCGTGCCGGACCCCATCGAGGCCAAGCAGTTGGCGTCGAGCCCGAGCAACTGCGAGGAGAAGACGCCGGTCGACTCGTCCACGTCCAGCAGGCTGTACATTTCACGGCCTTCCGGAGGGGGGTCGAGCTGGAGGGCGGTGCCCAGAGCGCCGGTCGCCGTGTCCACGGGGAGCACGAAGCTCGCACGGTCGCTCGAACGGTAGGCAAGCACCGCTGCACGGTGGCGCTTGGTGTCCACCCGCCCGCCCGTCACGACGTACTGGTCGTCGACCCGGACGGGGCTGCCGATCTCGTTGCCGGTGCTCGTGTCGTAGGTCTCCAGCCACTGCTCGCCGGTGGTGGTCTGCTTGTGCAGGACCAGCGCGTGGTGGTCGGAGTCGACGCCGAACACCTCGTAGATGGAGCCGTACGCGGGGTCGCTCGTCAACTTGCGTCCGTAGGTTCCGGTGACGGTGTCGTAGTCGTACACCGAGCCTTCACCGGTGGGGCTCTCGACCGCCGCGACGGACGTGCCGCCGGGAACGATCTCGAAGTTGGTCAGGTTGGTGCCGTCGGGGGCCAGTCCGTCGTCGAATCCCAGCAGCGACGTCGGCGAGGCCTGCCCGACTATCTTGCCGTGCTCGTCGACGGCGAACACCCGCAGGTCGTAGTTGACCGATGAGGGCAGCTTGAGCGCCAGTGCGTCGAGCGTCACCGTGCCTCGCGTGCCCTTCAGCGAGCGGTCGAGCGTGGCCGGGCTGTCCACTCCGTTGTGGTCGCGGGTGGTGCCGTTCTGGTTGCTGACCAGGTTGTACGAGTAGTACATGTTCGGCCCGGGCGCGGAGAACTCCAGCAGCGTGCCGGCGGCACCCTCGACCTTCGATACGTCGTAGTGCACCGAGAACCGCGATGCCGCCCGGTTGGCCCACAGCAGGTGACCGAAGTCTCCGGAGGCCTTCGCGGCCAGAGTCGGCGCTTCCGGGCGTTGCGAGGGGTCACTGCCGTCGACCCGGATCGAGGCGAACTCGCCGTACAGCGGGCCCCTCTGGGAGTTGCCCGTGGGGTTCTCGAGGACACCGATCCCGTAGATGCCGCCACCGGCGGAGAAGGCGGAGGCCGGGACGGTGACCGTGCCGCGAAGTCCCGTCAGCGGGGTGGTGTAGGAGGCGGAGAAGATGGGCGCCATCGCGGGGCTCCAGTGGCCGACTCCCGACACGACCAGCTGGGGCGAGCTGAGGTTCCGCACTCCGGTGAGGTCGTAGCTCACCTGCACGGAGTGCCCCGCCTTGACGACGGGCTGGACCACCGGGGCGAGCGACTCGAGGTAGCTGCCGTCGGTGGGGCCGAAGGTCAGCTCGTGGGTGGCCGAGGCCAGCACCTGGTGGCCGCGGCGCACCTCGAAGGTGAGCGAGATCTGCCGGTCCGTCTCGGAGACGACCGGCAGTCCGGCCGCGGTCAGCATCTGCGTGGGGGTCAGCCGGATCGCCGGCACATCGGAGGTGAACTCGTGATTCCCGATGCGCAGCGCGTAACTGACGCCCTGCCGGCTGGACAGGCCGGTCACGTCGGCGCCGATGGTCACCGGCCCCACCAGGCCCTCCCCGGTGGCTATGGGGCTCGGCTGCCTGGTGCGGCCGTCCGCCTCCACCGGTCCGGCCAGGTCGATGTAGCCGGGGTCGGTGCCTTCGCTGTACGCGCCACCGAGTCCGCCCACGGTCTGGCGATGCGCCACGGAGAGCCGGACGATGCGGGGTGCGCCCGTGTCGGCACGGCTGCCGTCCGCCTTGGCCAGGACCGCTTGCACCGCGGCTGCGATGTCGAGCTGCGGGCCCACGTGCAGCGGCTGGTCGATCTGCGGCGGCGTGGGCACGGCCCGGCCGGTGCGCTCCAGCAGTGAACGGACGTCCTGGGGCGACGGGTGCTGCCCGGTCAGCCGGGAGGTCTGCAGCACGACCGCGGCGGCGGCCGCGATCTCGGGCGCGGACGCCGAAGTGCCTCCGCTGAGGACCTCGGCCACCGACTGCGCGGTAGCACCCTGGTGCTCGAAGGCGGGGATGCCGTCACTGGGCGCCGAGACGTCCACGCGCGTGCCGAATCCCGAGGAGAAGACCCCGGAACCGTTGAGCCTGGTGGTCGCCCAGGTCCCGTTGGCCGACGCGGCTCCGCCGTTCTGCGGCGGCACGGACAGTGTGTCGTCGGTCGTGGTACCGCCCGCAGCGATCGCTCCGGAGTCCAGCACCTTGCTGGGCGTGGTCGACAGCTCGTCGTCGTCGATCCGGGTGGTGTCGGCGGCCTTGCGGGTCACGTCGGTCGCGGTGCTGCCGCCGTCGGGCCCGACGGCCGCGTTGGTGAACAGCCTGGTGCCGTCGTTCGACGAGACCACCACGGTGATGCCGTACTGCTTCACGATCGATGCGATCACGGCTTGCTGGACCGGGTCGTCCTCCAGGTAGCGGCCGGGGAGCCCGAAGGCGTCGGTGCCGACGCCCAGGCTGGCAGTGATCACGTCAGGCCGCGGAGTCTGCCGGGCCGCGGCCAGCAGCGCCACCGCGATCTGGCTGAACGTCGGCTGCTGCGGGACGACGAGCCGGTATTTGGCACCCGGGGCGATGCCCAGCAGGTCGGAGGGCCCGCTGCCCTGCATGCCCGGGCGCTGCAGATCGTGCGGAAGCGGCGCCATCACGGAGAAGTCCAGCAGGACTTCACCCAGAACCGGGTCCTGCCCCTGGGTCGAGCCGGTCGGGTCGAGCGCGCCGGTCGAGTCCGCGGTGTAGGTGGGGATCAAGGGCATCGAGGGGATGTCCAGGTACCGCTGGCCGTTCTGGACGACGGTCGTCGGCCCGTAGTTGCTCGGGGTCGACGAGTCGATGAGGTCGCCGACCGAGACGTTGGTGATGGTCTCACCGGTGCCGGGCAGCTGGTCGAACTTCCGCTTCAGCACGCTGTAGGCGCCCGTGGCGTTCACGCCGCCGGCGTTGAGGAAGCTCTGCACCGAGGTGCCGAGAGCCTCGTTGCCGGGCACTCCGTCGGAGCCGGTCGCACCGCTGTCCTGCGCCTTCGCCGACAAGCCGGCCTTCCCCACCATGGCACTCGCCGCGGCGGGCAGCGGCACGGCACCGGTGTTCATGGGGGAGACGGTCTGGTCGGGCTCGGCGTAAACGACACCGGGTGTGGCGGCCAGCTTACGGGCGGCGGCCGCGGCGTCACCGCCGGCGAGCTGGACGACCTGAACCTTGGACAGGTCGATCGCCCCGGAGCCCAGCTTCGCCTGGGCGGCCGAGTGCAACTGCTTCGCCCGGGCGGCCGACAGCGCCGGCAGCAGGGGACGCATGGAGACCGCGTGGGCCCGCTTGAGCGCGGTGTTGACCGCGGTGTCCGAGGTCAGCGGGGTACGGACCTGCAGATTGCGCTGCTTGCCCAGCGACGTGCCCGTCACCTGGGTGGCCGAGCCGAGTACCACAAGGACCTGGTGAGGGCTGTTCTTCGCCGACTGCGCGGGCGTGGGCTTCAGGAACGAGCGCCACGGACCGAGCGCTGAGGATCCGGGTATGGAAGGCAGCGCGGCCCCCGCACCGGGCTGTGACGCTGATGAGCTGCTGCCAAGCGGGGTCTTGAGGGCCGGCGACTGGCCGGAATCAGTGGCTGCAGAGCCGGACCCGGGGGAGCTTGAGGGAATCGCTGCCGCGGGTATCGTTACGGCCGCGGTGATGGCCACGAGCGCGACACCGACGGCACCAAGCCGTCCGACGCGCGTGTGGGCATACGTCATGGGACACCTTTCTCAGGGAGCGAATCCGCGAGCACGGATCCACACCGAAAGGCGCTGCCCGCTCGAACGTGTCAGGACAGCGCCAACTTCAGCGTGAAAGATGTCAACCGCGACCAACGACACACAAGATTACGAGACCGGCGGATCTCTGCCGGGTGGCGGAAGCCGCCACAGAAATTGGCGGGACAGTATGGAATTTGACCTGCTCGGGCTTGCGGAAGAAACAGAACACGTCTACGTGGCACTGGTCCGGCAGCCTCGCTGCACCTCTTCGGAGTTGGCCGACGCTTGCGGCATGTGCGCGTCCACTGTGGGAAGACTGCTGTCCAAACTGGTCAAGCTCGGGCTCGCCGTGCAGGACGCCCGACGCCCGCCACGCTTCACCGCCACTCCCCCGGATGTCGCCGTCACCCCGCTGATAGACCAGCGCGAGCACCGGCTCAAGGAAGCACGAGCCCTGGTACTGCGGTTGACCGAGGCTCACCGGGAGGCGGCCCGGATCAGCCATCCCGACATGGCCGTCGAACTGCTCACCAGCCGTGAGCACATCAGCGCCGCCGTGCACCGGTTGACTGTCGACGCCAGCCACCAGGTGCGTGCGTTCGACCGCCCGCCCTATGTCGACGGCCCCGGCAGCAACCTCGACCGCCAGCTCCAGCAGCAGCGGCGCGGCGTGATCCACCGGGTGATCTACGACCGCGAAGCGGTGGCCTGGCCCGGCAGGCTGAACAACGACATCGTGCCCAGCATGAAGGCAGGCGAGCAGGCACGGGTACACCCTGAGTTGCCCCTCAAACTCTTCATCAGCGACGACCGGGCGGCCATCCTCCCCTTCAGCCTCGGACCCGGTGGCCAGTCAGTCGCCTACCTGGTCCACCGCTCCCCCGTGCTCGTAGCCCTGGAATCGCTCTTCGAGGCACAATGGGAGCGCGCAGTGCCGCTGTCGGACGCCCCACTGCCACCCGGCGACGCCACCACCGCGGCGGAATCCGAGGACGCAGAGCCCGATGAGGAGACTCGGTCCCTGCTTACCCTGCTCGCCTCCGGCCTCACCGACACGGCCATCGCGCGCGCCCAAGGCTGGAGCGAGCGGACTACCCAGCGTCGCGTCCACCAACTCATGTGCCAACTCGGCGCCTCCACCCGCTTCCAGGCCGGCCTCACCGCCATCCGACGCGGCTGGCTTTGAAACGAGCACCGGCAAGCCTGACCCCGGTACTACAGCCTCACTTCCTGAGCGGCCGATCGCGTCCGGTCGGAGGCGGTCACTGCCTCGGAGGCGTGATGCGGAACAGCGGCCTGCGGAGCATGCCTGACGCTGCCACCAAGCGCGAAACGATCAGGTTCTGTCACCAACTCGAAGATCTGCGGTGCAGTACTGGGCTGCCGCCGCTCGCATTGCCTCGATGGCTTCTGTGACGCCCCTAGCGCACAAGGCCGCGGGCCCAGTCCTCAAGGCCCCCACGACGGTCGATCAAGGTGTTGTCCAGGTCGGAAAGTGCCAGCACACAGCGAAGCTACGCGATGGGACGCCCGTCTCAGTTTCCGTCTCATTCACCGCCGTACGCGGCCGTCCGGAGCCGTTCCGGCTGCTCCATTGATCACAACGTCCGTACGAGATTGAACGCGCGCGAACGCCCTTGGATCATGCCCTGACCAGCCCGGACAAACCTGCAAAGCGAGTTACGCCGCTTCGATTCCGGTCGCGGCCTCCAGCGGGAGCACACGGGACGACCGCCCCCATGGTGCGAGGGCGGCCGTCCCTTGTGCTCCCTGCGTTACGCGGGGTCCAGTGACGGCTGCGCCTCGAGTCCCCCGTCCCCCTCACAGCCCAGCTGCTTCGCCATGGCCAGCGACACGGAGTGCGCCACGGTCGCGTAGGCCCTCTTCAGTGCCTCGACGTCACCCTCGGGCTCCTTCGGCATGCCCATACGCTCGACGTTCATCTCGACGTACGCAGGCTTCTGTACGGGTCCGGGCAGCTTCCGGCTCCGGCAGACAAACCGGACGTAGGCCTCGTCGTGGGCGGCCGCCGCCGACTCCCCGATCTCCAGCCGAGTAAACCCCGAGGGGGGCTTGGTGTCCGCCCCCGTGGCCTCGTAGGACAATCTCCAGGTAACGCGGAGTTCGTAGCCAGGCGTCCCGACCGGGGTATAGATGCGGCAGACGTCTCCCTTGTTGCCGACGGGTTCGGGGATGAGGCCAGAGACAATGCCGACCACCTCCTCTGCGGCGTGGGCCACCGTGGACTTCTCGGCGGACGCCTCGAACCGCGACGAGCCGGTGATGACCTTCAGCGCCTTCCCCGCCCCGGCGGACACGGCGGCGCCTCCGCAGAGCCGCTCGGGGGCCACGGACTGCTCCCGGGCCGCCTTCGCGGGGTCGTCCCCGTCCCCTCCGCAGCCGGCGGCACCGGCCAGCAGGGCGGCTGCGACAACCGTGCGGGAGAACCCTCTGCGGATACGCCTACCACTCATGAACATCAGCATCTTTCTGTGTCATTGCCCCCCTCATCACTTCAGCCGGGGAGGGCTGCCGGGATCTCCGGCGTGTCGGCGCATGCCGGCTCGCCCGTCAGGGCGCGCGCGAACGTCGTCAGCAGCTTCTTTCTTCGTCAGCCGGTTTCCGGGTCACTGCCCTGTTGGTCCTCGCGGGAGTTGCCGGTCGAATAGCCGACCCTCATCGATTCCTTGAGGTCCTGACCGAAATCGCTGTTGATATCCACATTGTGGTGGGACATGAACTGCTCCATGGGCGCCTCGGCCATGGATTCGCCGGAGGAGTACACCTTGGTTTTCTCCTCCCTGGTGAGTTCGTCAACCTTGTCCTTGTGCTCATCGACGGAGTTGTCGGACACATCTCCGATGACCTGGCCGATGACCTGCTCCACGGCCCCGCTGGCCGTGTCCGTCGCCAGCGGAATGAGAACTGCGGCGGCACCCACGGCCGCGGTGGCGGGCAGAAAGGCCACACCTGCGGCAAGCGCCGACGTGGCGCCGAATTCCACCCAGCCGGACCGCGCGGCCACGGCCTTCTCGTACTCCTCGTGCGTCTTCAGGTTCGTCGCCTCGACCTGGTCGGCACGCGACTGGTCCAGCATGCCCTGGACCTCAGCACCGACGTGCACCGTCGACCGCGCAGCCCCGGTGTCGATCTTCCCGTCCGGACCGACCTGCGCCTCCAGCACGCTGGACGAGTACACCTGCTCCGCCTTGGACAGGGTGGCGTACGCGTCCGGATGCTGGCCCAGGACGCTCAGGAAACCGCGCGCGGTCCTCCGGCCCTCCTCGACATCGTCGAAGCCGATGTGTCCGTCCGGATTCTTGACCGGCGCGAAGACACTGTCCGGGTTGTCCTTGTCCAGAGCCCAGTTGATGTCATCGATGTACCCGGCGCCCATGGTGCCGAGGCTGTCCGACATGGCTTCCTGCTGCTTGAGCAGCCCGGCGTCCGTGCCGTACTTCTCCATCACCTGCTGCATGACCGCCGCATTGTCCGCGTCCCGCGCCACATTCGCGTCCGGATGGTCGTACGGGTAACCGAGGGTCGCGGACTCCAAGGCGTGGCCCAGGGCGTCCGGCATGTAGTTGAGCGACGCCTTGAGTTCCTCCGGGTCCAGTGAGTCGACGTCTCCGTAGGACTCCCACTTCTCGTTCCCGAAGAAGTCGAGGTAGTTCCCGATGGCCTTGCCATCCTTGTCCTTGCCGAGGTCCGCCGTGGCACCCTTGTTGACTGTGCCGTCCTCGTTGTACGCGGTTGGCTGGTCGGTAAAGAAGTGCTTCGACGCATCCGGGCTGTGCCCCAGCGCCTCCAGCATGGAGACGGTCGGGTCATAGCCTGAGCCGTTCACGCCGGAGGGGTTGAACGGGTTCTTGAACGGACTGTTCACCACCTTGTTCTCGGCGAACATGTACGGGTCCTTCTGGTGCAGCTGCGCCACGTGCTCGGCGATCGGGTTCAGGAACTTCGCGTCGTAGTTCCCGTACCGCATGATCCCGCCCAGCAACTGGTAGCCGAACGGCCCACCGCTGTCGTGCTTGGCCAGCGGGATGCGCTCCGTACCGAGCCTACGCAGCTCCGGACCCCACTCGGCGGTGAAGTTCTTGTCCTGGGACGCAGTGGCCAGGTTGAGCCCCAGGTTCTTCTGGAGTGCCTGGACGTCCTTGAGCCGCTCCTTGTCGACCTTGCCGTACTCGTACGTGTCGGTCGAGAGCTGCCCGAAGAACGCGAGCGACTTCTCCGGACCGAGCTTCTCGTAGAAGTTCTTTGAGAACTCAAGTGACTTGCTGTTGTCGTGGAGCAGCTCGTTGAGCGCCTGCAGTTCGGTGTGCGTGATGTCGCGGCCCTTGGCTGCCAAGGCGGCGGCACGGGCCGCCTCCTCCTGGTCCATCTTCGTGTACTTCGGGGCGCTGAAGTCCTTACCCTTGGTCACATTGGCTTCGAGGGAGTTCTTGAAAGACACGTCGGTGTCATTGCAGTTGTCGACGATAAGGTCGATCTTCTTCTGCCACTCCTCGATCGCCTTCTTCTGCCGGCGTACGAGTTCGGGGTAGTCGGGGTCGTTGCGGCGTTGGGCAGGGGGAATGTCCTCCACAGGGTTCCGCGCCGTGACCTTCCCCCTGGCGTCGACGTGGACGCCCGCTGCGGGCCCCTCGTCGTCCCGGATGCCGATCAGGTCGTCCTTGGCCTTCTTGATGGCCGTGTAAGCATCTTCGAGGATCTGCTTCACACCCTTGGCCTCGGCCGCGGCGTCCTTGAACTCGTTGGCCGTCTTACCGATGAAGCCTTTGGTGACGCCGGCGTTGACGCCCTCCCACTCGGCCTTGTCGGCCTTGGCCTTCATGCCGTCATGGGCGTCCTCGGCCAGCTGGTCCAGCTTGGTGACCATGTCCGACCAGTCGTCGGCCGCCGTCTTGAGTTTGACGACGGGCGCGTCGACTATGTCCTCGAATGTGAGCATGTGCGTTCCCCCGCGGCCTACTTGAGGTACTCATTGAGCTTGGAGACAGAGATCAGATCGCCGCCGATCTGGACATCATCCTTCGCATGCGCGGCCTTGGTGTAGTTCAGATGATCCGAGATCTGCGCACAGGCATCGAGCAGTGTCTTCATGTGCGTATTCCACCGGTCGTGGACCTTGAGCAGCGCCGACCCGCTGGAGAAGTTTCCATTGGTGAGCGCGATCGCCGCGTCAAAGGTCGAGGGCCGAGCACGGTCGCCCTCCGTGGAAAGCCGAGTGCGCAGACCGTACGCATCGTGTCCGACAACACCCAGGTCGTCCTGGTTGACGCTCAGGTCCGGAGCATTCGGACCACTTTGCCCCGCTCTTCCGTCACCGACGCCATTGAGTCGCATATCGACCCGTTGCGTGGATTTTGTGCGAAGTGCCGCCCACTCTGCGTCAAACGTCACGAATTCCCCCATACTCAGCTTTCCGGCCGATGACAGCCTCGACCCCGCTTCCGCAGCTACCTACGCTATCCAGACGAATGCATCCGCTGGGCATCGGGGCACCACGACTTCCACAATCGAGATGAGTGACGCCATCCTCGCGGGTCTCGAAAGGGCATCTACGTGGGCCTATTGACGGCATCATGGAAATGCGAACTCAGAAGTTCGGCCCTTGCCCGGGCGCGCCACCATGCGGAGAGTCGGAGCCAGGAGCACCCGGTGGGGGTCCATAGGCCGGGTGCGGAGGCTGCCGATACGGGTGCGGAGGCCCATAGGGCTGCGGCACAGGTATGGCGGACTTGCGGCGGCGGGAGCGTATCGCCAGGACAGTGACCGCTGCACCGATGAGAGCGGCGACACCGATACCGAGGCCGATCCAGAGACCAGTGTTGCTGTCGGTGCCGGATGCCGGGGCCGCGGTGGCCGGCTTGTCGTCGTTCCCCGAACTTCCGGTCTCCTTGGAGGGCTCGGCTGAGGGCTGAGAGCTCTCGGCTGCCGCGAGATCGGGGAGTGGGTACTCATCGGCTGCGCCGGGGTCGCCGGGAGTCTTCAGAGCGATGCGGGGGCGAACGACGCCGTAACCGACGTAGTCGTTGCGGTCAGCACCGCTGGTCGGTCCGCCGGCCGTGTTGAGCATCACGCGCAGGACCTGGTTGTTGGTCCAGTCCGGGTGCTTGGACCAGATGAGCGCGGCGGAAGCGGAGGCAATGGCGGTCGCGTCGCTGGTCCCGTGTGAGGTGCAGAGATGCGTCTTACTCGGGCAGGCGTGGATCATCTCGTCGCCCGGCGCGGAAAGGTCCACCTGAGGACCGAACTGGGATTCGCCGGTCTTCTTCAGGTCCTTGCCAATGGCCCCGACTCCGACGGCTCCCGGCGTCGCCGCCGGATACTTGACGACGTTGCCGGTCCTCGCGTCATTACCCGTACCGGCGAAGACCAATGAGCCCTTGTCCAGGGCGTACTTCACCGCGTCCGTCAGCTGCTGCGAGCCCTCGCTCGCCGCCTGGGAAAGGTTGATGACCCTGGCGTCGTGATCCGCTGCGTATCGAATCGCAGCCGGAACGGCGGTATTGAACTGCTTGATGTCGTCCTCGAGGTTGGCGGCCTTGTCAGGAATCCGGAGAGGCAGAATCTTCACTCCGGGAGCGAGACCGAACGCACCATCCCCGCCGCGAGCTCCACCGGTGCCGGCGATCAGGCCGGCCATGCCCGTGCCGTGGCCGTCGTAATCGGTCTGCTCGTCACCCGATTCACCCGGGGCGAAGTCCTTGCCCTTGAGGACCTGCCCACGAAGGTCAGGATTGGACGCGTCCACCCCTGTGTCGATGACCGCGACGGTAACGCCCGTACCTGTGCTGGTCTGCCAGATCTCCTCGGCCTTCATGGCAGTCAGGTGCCATTGGTACGAACGGACCGATGCAGCGTGAGCCGACCCGGCCGTGGCAGCCACCAGCAGCATCCCAACGGCCGCCGACGCGGCGGTCCTGGTGCGGCCCTTTTGCATGTTGCTGGTAAGCATCTGCGTCCTTCACTAAATACTTTCAATCAGTCGATCACAGGGGGCACAACGCGTCGACCGCCCTGCTGCCAGGTCTCTTCGTCTTCCGTCAGGTAATCCGGTCGCTCGCCGTCGTCGCGACGGGGGGAGCCTGGGCGGGCGCCCGCAGCAGCGTTCGCTCCGCGTCCCGCCTGTCCGACCGCACGCGTGCCGTCACTCGCACCATTGCCCCGAACCAGACCAGAGCCGCCAGGCGTGAAGGGACGGCCGCTCGAACGCCCCGGCTGCTGAGGACGGCCGCCGACGACTCCGCCGGATTCTCCGGCCAGCCGACGACTACCGGGAAGCCCGCTCTGGCCACCGCTCGGGCCGCCGATGCCCGCACCGCGGCCCAGAAGGCCGCGGCCACGCGTACCTTCGCCGCCGACCACCGTGCCACGGGGAAGTCCGCCCGTTGGACGCCCACCGGTCTGGGTAACCGGCCTACCGCCGCTGATGCCGGTGTCACGGGGCATACGACTTGTCGGACCGCTGCCGAGCCCATTTGGACCAGACAACGACGGAGGACGGACGCCCGTGCCGGTGTAGCGTCCGGCGCCCTGCTGATTCGGGGTCAGCGTTGGATTTCCCCCGAATACGGGCGGCATAATGCTCGGACCCAGCGGGGAATTACCGTCCGGCTTGCCGGTCAGCGGCAGTCCCGTCGGCGAGCCGATAGGCGTAGACAACGACTCCGGCAAGGTCGCTACGCCGTCGATCTCCATACCCACAGGTGCTCCCGAGCGCGCGGGCATCTGAACCACCGCACGGTCCACGGCACCTGATGTTCCTGGATCGGACACCTCCGCGGGCGAGGTGTCCGTGGTCGCTGCGTACCCGACGCCGCCGCCAGCCCCTCCCGACCCGGAATCGCCACCGGGAGGTGCCCAGCCCTCCGAGTCGCCGATGCCACCTTCCCGCTCCGGCACAATCGCCTGCGGCGGTGGCGGAAACGCCGGCTTCTCCAGTCCGTCCATCTGCGACGCCGACAACGAGTACGTCTGCGCCAGCTTCCGCATCTGCGCAGCCGCCTCCTGGCGGTTCGCCTCCTGGGTTGCGATCAGCGTCTCCGCCGACTTCTGCGCCACCGCCGACGCGTCCGGGTCATTGCGCGCCGCCAACGCCGCGTCCAAGTTGGCCTGTGCACCCGCCTGGGTGCGCGGGATCGCCGCCTGGGCCGACGCGATCGCGTTCGAAGCCTGCGTCAGCCACTTCGACGCGCCCTCGCTGTAATCACCCAGGCGCAACGTGGAGTTGGCCAGATCCGCGCTCCATGTGCGGAATGCGTCGGCGCCCTCGCCCTTCCATTCGACCCACTGCGGGCGCACCTTCAGGTCTTCGGCGATCTTGCGGATCTCCGTGGCCGCGCTCACCAGCCGGTCGGCCGCACCCTGTATCGCCCCGCTGTTGGCCTGGTCCAGCCACGCCAGCATCTCCTCGTGGGACATGCTCTCGAACGGCGTACCCGAGCCGCTTTCCCCGTGGTCCATGCCCCGCCCCCGTCTAAGTCCGTCGTTCTCGTGCCATGTGCGTGTTCGTCGTCATCAGAGTCCGCCTACACCGGACGAGTCGCCCGTGACCGGCTTCGTGGCTGCCGGTTGTTCGGTGTGCTGCTTGGCCGGCACCGTCGGGTCGTACGAACCCCCGTAGTGCTCCTGCGCGTTGTCGTTGATCGCGAGCATGCGGCGCCGGATGTCCACGTCGAGGTTCTCGTAACCCTTGTGGGACGCGAGCACCGCGATGCCCATGCCCTCTATCGAGTCCGACAGCAGCTTCGACAGCGATTCGAGCTGGGTGATGACCGTCTGGTACGAGAGGAACAGATCGGCCGCCTCGGCCCAGCCGTTGTGGCCGCCGCCGAACTGGGGGCGGACCATGGGCTCTTCGCCCACCTTCTTCGGTCCGGCCGGCGATGCCTTCAGATCGCGCAGGAGTTCGTCGATCCGGTCGCGGAACTTCGTGAACGACGAAAGCTCGGTGACCAGTTCACCGGCCGCGTTCTGCGCGAAACCGACGACGGACCCGAACGGCCAGCCCGGTGTTTCCGCCGATCCCCCGGCGTCACTCGGCAGCACAGCACCCTCCCCCGTATGCAGCTGTGTTCAGCTTTGGGGATCACTGTAGTCAGCAGCGGCGACAGCTCGCATCTCCGTGTTGCATGTGCAACGCAAATCGGTCAGGAGTTGGCCGCCGCCACAGCCGCCTGCGGTCGGATCGGGAGGCGGTTTATCGGGCGGCCGGTCGCCGCGCGGACTGCCGCGGCCACCGCTGCCGGGGACGTCACCACCGGGACCGCCGAGGCGGGCTTGGCGCCGAAGGGGGCCACCACGTCCCGTTCCTCGACGAGTTTGACGATGCGAATGTCCGGCGCGTCAAGCGATGTGGGCAGCGCGTAACCCGTTAGGTCGGGGTGGCGGATCAGACCGCGGGCGGTGCGGAGGTTTTCGGTCAGTGCCGTGCCGATGCCCTGGGTGATGCCGGCTTCGATACGGGTGGCCAACTGGGACGGGTTGAGGACCCGGCCGACGTCCTGGGCGACGGCCATCTCCACCACGCGGATCGAGCCGAGTTCGATGTCGACGTCCACGACCGCGCGGACCGCGCAGAAGGCGAGGCCGACGAACGCGTCGCCCTGGCCGGACTCGTCGAGCGGCTCGGTGGGGTGAGGGCGGCACTGGGCGGTGGCCCAGAGCTCTTTGCCGTCCATCGCTTCTGTGACCGTCGTGGACAGCACTCCGTCGTACGAGGTGATCTTGCCGTTGGCGATCTGGAGCAGCTCCGTGGACATGCCGAACTTGTGGGCCAGCGGCTGGAGGAGCTGGGTACGGACCATCTTGGCGGCCCGTTCGACGGCCCCGGCGGAGACCCAGGTGTGGCGGCCGTGCGTGGCGGGGCCGGCCGGGGGCTGGTCGGTGTCGACCGAGGCCACGTGGACCTCCTCGATACCCAGGGTCTCCTGGACCACCTGGCGGGCCAGGGTCGAGAAACCCTGACCTGTTTCGACCGCCGCGCAGATGACTGTGGCGACGCCGTCGTGGACCTTGACCGTGGCCGTGGAGACCTCGTCCGCTCCCTCGGCGCCGAGCATGTGGACCATGCCCAGTGCATAGCCGACGCCGCGGCGCACCGCGCCGGGCTCGCCCGCGCCCTCCGGGCCGCCGGGCAGCAGCCAGTCGTCCTCGGGAGAATCCTTCGGGAGTATGGGGAGCGGGAAGTCCCGTACCGCTCGCAGAAGTTCGGCGACCGGGGCGGGGCACGTCACGGTCTGACCGGTGGGCAGGATGTCGCCGGTCGAGAGGGAGTTGCGCAGGCGGAGTTCGGCCGGTTCGATGCCCAGCTTCGCCGCCAGTTTGTCCATCTGGCCCTCGTACGCGGCGCAGACCTGCATCGCGCCCTCGCCGCGCACATGGCCGGACGGCGGGTTGTTCGTACGGACCGCCCAGCCCTCGATGAAGGCGTGCGGAACGACGTAGGGACCGCAGGCGAAGGCCACCGCTGCGGCGAGGGACTCGGACGAGGCGTCGGCGTACGCGCCGGCGTCGAGGAGGATCTGCGCCTCCACCTTCACCAGCCGGCCCTCCGCGTCCGCGTGATGGCGGTAACGGAGCAGCGTCGGGTGGCGGTGGGCGTGGCCGAGGAACGACTCCTCGCGGGTGGCGGCCAGTTTGACCGGGCAGCCGGTGCGCAGGGCGAGCAGGCCGAGCGGCAGCTGGAAGCCCGGGTCCTCGCGGTCGCCGGTCGCGCCGGGGACACCGGTGACGACAATCTTCACCCGGTCCGGTTCCAGACCGAAGCAGGCGGCGGCGAGGTCGCGGTCGGTGTGCGGGTCGGTGGAGGCGGTGTAGATCTCCACGCCGCCGTCCGGGCGGGGCACGGCGAGTCCGGCCTCGGCACCGATCGGGGCCGGGTCCTGTCGGCCGATGCGGTACAGGCCCTCGACGATGACCTCGCCCGCGATGTCCGGGTCGCCGTAGCGCAGCGGGATGTGACGGATCAGGTTGCCGTCGGGGTGCAGGGGCTCGGCCTCGAAGGCCTTCTCCGGGTCGGTGACCGGTTCGAGGATCTCGTACTCGACGACGATCGCCGCCGCGGCGAGGCGGGCCGTGTCGGGGTGGTCGGCGGCGACCGCGGCGATCGGCTCGCCATGGTGGCGGACCAGTTCGGACGCGAAGACCGGGCGGTCGACCACACGACGGCCGTACGCACCGTCGCCGGGGACGTCCTCGTGCGTGACGACCGCGCGTACGCCCGGCATCTCGGCCGCGGCGGTGGTGTCGATGGAAAGGATTCGGGCGTGCGGGTGCGGGGAACGCAGAACCGCCGCCCACAGCAGTCCCTCGGCCCAGAGGTCGGCCGCGTACGGGAAGGTGCCCTCGGTCTTGGCACGGGCGTCGGCGGGCGGCAGCGAGGCGCCGAGGCCGAACACGGGCGGCTCGGTGTCGGGGCTGTCGACCGGCGGGGTGGTGAGCGTCGTGCGGGTCGCGTTGGCCGCGGTGGCTGCGTCGTTGCTCACGCCATGCCTCCGTCCTGCAGATGTGGCTGGACACTACCGGCACCCGGGGCTGCCTGGTGCGGGATGCGCGCCTCGTCCGCGTTCGCTTCCGCGGACGGGGACGTTGGGCCGGGCACGGCGGCGGCTTCGGCGCTGGCCTCGCGGCCCGCGATGACCTCGCTCACGGCGCCGAGCACGCCGCGGTAGCCGGAGCAGCGGCAGAGGTTGCCGCAGAGCGCCTGGCGGGTCTCCAGCTCGCTGGGGGCGTGGTTGCCCTCCAGCAGGTCATGGACGGTCATGGCCATGCCGGGGATGCAGAAGCCGCACTGGACGGCGCCGCAGTTGGCCAGGGCCCGCTGGACGTCGGACGGCTCGCCGTCGACGGCCAGGCCCTCGACCGTACGGACCTCGCTGCCCGCAGCCGTGGCCGCGGGGACCATGCAGGAGGCGACGAGCCGCCCGTCGACCTGGACGTTGCAGGCACCGCACTCGCCCTGCGAGCAGCCGTCCTTGGCACCGGCGAGGCCGAGCCGCTCGCGCAGCACGTAGAGCAGCGACTCGCCGATCCAGGCGTCGGTGACCGGGCGGTCGGCGCCGTTCACATGCAGGACGTAGGAGGCGGCGGGGTGCTCGCTCGATGTGTCGAGGGGCGGCGGGTCGAGGGGTGGTGCGTCGGCCGGGGCCTCCTCCGCAGCGAGTGCGGGGGCGGGGATGTCGGCGTCGGCCTCGACGCCGGGGACCAGGTCCGTGGCGAGGTCGGGGATCAGGTCCGGGGCCGGCCCCGGCACGAGGTCCGCCGTCGGGTCGGCGGCCGGCTCCGTCGGCAGCTCGGCGTCCGCATCACGCTGCACGTGGACGCGCGTGGACTCGGGGGCAGGCGCCTGCGTGACGTCCACGCCGTGCGGCGGCGTCCCCACAGCCGTTTCGGGGGCCTCGGGGGCCGACTCCGGCTGCGTCGCCCACGGCGCGGGCGCGCCGCCCGGCAGCGTGGCCGGCGGCGTCCGGTCCCCGTACCACTCGGAGGCCAGCGCCGAGGTCGTGAACTCGCCGGACTCGTCCGGGAGGTCGCCCGCGGCGACCGGGATCGTCCAATGGCCGGTGTGGCCGAGGGGCTCCGCGGCCGTCGCCTCGGCGAAGTCCCACTGGCCCGTCGCGGCCGACGGCTCAACAAGCTGCTCGTGCTGGGGGTACTGCTCGCCCGCGGACTGCTGCTGGTGCTGGTGCTGCGGGTACTGCTCGCCCGCGGAGCGCTGCTCGTGCTGCGGGTACTGCTCGCCCGCGGACTGCTGCTCGTGCTGCGGGTACCCGTGCTGCTGGTTCGGATCCGGCCAGTGCACCGTGCCCTGCGCCTGCCGCTCCGCGCCGCCCTCCGGCAGGCCCTGCGTCCGGACCACCCAGCTGCCCGTCGCCGCCGGGTCGAGCCCGGCCGCAGGAGTCAGCGGCAGGATCATCGGCGGTACGTAGCCATGGCCGGGGGCAGCCAGCGGTGCGTTCGCCAGGTCCTCCGGCGGCAGGTGGACGAAGGCGGTCGCCTCGGAGTCGTACTCGCCGCCCTGTGGGGTCGGCTGCCAGCCCCCGTGCTGCTCGTCGTGGTCCTCGTGGTTGGCGTTGCTGTTGCTCACGACAGTGCCCTCCCCAGCGCGCGTCGGGCGAGCGCGGCGACCGTGCGCCGCAGATGCAGTACGGAGGGGGGCAGCGGTGGCGCCTCGCCCCCGTCGGCGGGCGGGGCCTGGTCCGGGATGCACGCCGCTGCGACGTACTCGCCGAACGCGGCCAGCGCGTCGGGTGCCAGACCCCGTTCACCGTCCCAGTCGATCAGCGAGGCGATCCACCGCTCGGCCTCCAGCGGGCGCAGCGGCATCGGCGCTATGGCGCCGACCGCACAGCGCACCCCGCGCCGGGCCGGGTCGAGGACGATCGCGACGGATGCGGTGGCGCGACCGGGGCCGGTGCGGCCGGTCGCCTTCAGGAAGACCTGCGGGGCGTGCAGCAGCGGTACGCGGACGAAGCCGATCAGCTCCGCGGGTTCGAGCATCTCGCGGCCGGCCAGCAGGTGCGAGACGGGGATCTCGCGGCGGGCGCCGCCGGGGCCCGCGATGACGAGCTCGGCCTCCAGGGCGGCGAGCACCGGCAGGGCGTCACCGGTCGGGGCGGCGGTGGCGATGTTGCCGCCGAGCGTCCCGGCGTTACGGATCTGGGGCGGGCCCGCAGCGCGCGCGGACGCGGCCAGGGCGGGAATCAGGGCGGCGAAGTCGGGCCGCCCCATGCGGGCGTGGGTGAGTCCGGTGCCGAGCAGGGCGTGACCGTCCTGGTAGTGCCAGCCGCGGAGCTCGCTGATCCGGCCGAGACCGACCAGCCCGGAGGGACGCAGGAGCCCCTTGTTGACGGCCGACATCAAGTCCGTGCCGCCGGCCACAGGAACGGCGGCAGGCATGGCGCCGAGCGCCGCCACGGCCTCGTCGAGCGAGGCGGGCAGCGTCACGGACTGCGCCGCCTGCGGTGCGTGCGTGGTCAACCCAGCTGCCCCTTCCCGGTGTCCCGGCGTCCGGCTTGTTTCGCCGTACGGTACGTGCTCGAAGCCCGGACGTGGCAACTCTGGCACATCTTCCGATCGGACCGACGCGAGGGTCCGCGAAGGGTGCATCTGTCCACGACCTGGAAGTTGGTCCCGTTTCGCACCTCTTCGGCGCAGAGTGTGAATTGGCACTCTTCAGCCATGTTTGTACGACTTGTTCCGTTCGTGCGGTGAACGCTTACCGGCCACCACGTTCCCAGGAACGGTGGTGGCCGGACCGGCACTGCGGCCGGGCTCACACGTTCGGGGGCGCCCCCTCGATCGGGCGTCCGAGAACGCCGGGGCGTCGCTGCCACGGCAACGGGCCGCCCGGCGGACGGTACTCGACGCCGAGCGCGTCAAGTCGGGCGTAATGCACCGTCATTCGCCGTTCGAAATCGGCGAAGTCCCGGTCGGCGGGGGCGGGCAGTGCCGACCAGGCGACCTCCGCGAAGGCCGCGAGCCGCGGAAAGACCTGGTAGTCGACGCGGGACCGGTTCTGCATGACCTCGGTCCACACGTTGGCCTGGGTGCCGAGGATGTGACCGGCCGCCTCCTCGGTCAGGCCCGGCGGTACGGGGTCGAAGCGGAAGACGTCCTCGAGGGTGCGGACGTACCCGATGGGCATCGGTTCGTCGGGGCCGCCGCCCTGACGGTGGTCCAGATACACCTGCTGCTCCGGGCACATCACGACGTCGTGCCCCGCCTCGGCTGCGGCGATGCCGCCCGCGTACCCGCGCCACGACGACACGGCCGCGCCGTCCGGGAGGCCGCCTTCGAGGATCTCGTCCCAGCCGATGAGGCGGCGGCCGCGCGCGGTGAGCCAGCGGTCGAAGTGCCGGATGAACCAGGACTGCAGCTCGTCCTCGTCGGCCAGGCCGAGCTCCCTGATGCGGGCCTGGGCGGTCGGGGACTCCTTCCACTGGTCCTTGAGGCACTCGTCCCCGCCGACGTGGATGAACGGCGAGGTGGCGGCCGGGAAGAGGTCGAGGAGTTCCTCGAAGACGCCCTCGAAGAAGCGCAGGGTGTTGTCGGTGGGCGCGAGTACGTTCGGACTGACACCCCAGGTGTCCCACACGGAGAGGGTGGTGGTGTCGATGACGTCGGTGTTGCCCAGTTCCGGGTATGCGCTGATGGCGGCCTGCGAGTGGCCCGGGATGTCGATCTCGGGGACGACGCGGATATGCCGCTCGGCGGCGTACGCGACGATCTCGCGGATGTCGTCCTGGGTGTAGTGGCCGCCGTACGGGGTCTCGTCCCACAGCTCCGAGGCCCGGTGCCCGTGCTTCGTACGGGAGCGCCAGGAGCCGACCTCGGTGAGCTTCGGGTAGCGCTTGATCTCCACGCGCCAGCCCTGGTCGTCGGTGAGGTGGAAGTGGAAGACGTTCAGCTTGTGGGCGGCGAGGAGGTCGAGGTAGCGCAGGACATCGTCCTTGGGCAGGAAGTGCCGCGAGACGTCGAGCATCAGGCCGCGCCAGGCGAAGCGGGGCCGGTCCTCGATATCCGTGAGGGGGATGACCCACTTCTTATCGGAGTGGACAGGCGCGCGGCGGAAGGCGTCGGGGCCGAAGAGTTGACGCAGGGTCTGGGCGCCCCAGAAGACCCCCGCCGCACTGCCGCCGCGGATCTCAATGCCCTGGCTCCGGACCACACCAAGCCTGTACGCCTCGGGCTCCAGTGCGTCGTCGATGAGCAGCGTGACCGAATTCTTGGCCCTTTCATCTCCCGGCGCCAGCGGCAGACCGAGGGCGGCACCGACATTGGAACGCAGCCAGCGCTCCGTGGTCTCCGTGCCAGGCGCCCCGTACAGCGTGGTGCCCCGGTCCAGCAGGAAACCATCGGGGGCCATTCTTTCGACGGCGACGGGCGCCGGGATCAGATCCATGGATTCAGCGTCCCAGATGAGCGTGTGCGTCCCTCAGTGCGGCTGGCGAGTGCGCGCAGCAGTCCCCCATCAGCGCCGATACACGTGTCTGGGCCTTCGCCCGTCAACCGGTGAAGAGCGACACCCGCTACCGCTGATTCATGCGCAGCGCTCAGTCGGAGGTGAAGGACATCTGGCGCATGCGGCGAGAGGAGCCGCCTCGAGTGAGCTGACTTGGCCGGCCGAACTCCCCGTGCAGTCCGGCCAGCAGGTGTTGCGGCATCTGGACGCGGCGTTCGACAACTTCTTCAACTCCGGACACCTGGCCCGGTTCCCGGCGTGACGAACTTGACCGCCGGCGCCAAGGGCGCCGCAAAGCAACCCGGCCGCAACGTAAGGCAGAAGGCCGGACTCAACCGATCCATGCTCGACAACTGCCCCGGTGAACGCAGGCGGCAGCTGGAATACAAGTGCCGCCCGTACGACTCCGAGCTGCGACCGGTGCCGCCGTTTCACGCCTCGCAGACCTGCGCGGCCTGCGGTCGGGCGGATCCGCAGTCCCGCAAGGGCTGTGGCCGACTGTTCGCATGCGCGCACTGCGGGCACGAGGACGACGCTGATCACAACGCCTCGGTCGAGATCGAGGCCCGAGCCCGCCAGGGGGGCACCTCCCATGCCCTTCGGGCTATGGGGGAGGGTGGCTCGGTCAACAACAGCACGCGCAGACACCCCTTGGTGCCGGAGTCCCGCCCTCCGGCGGAGGCGGACGCGTGACACCCAACCGGCCACTTCCAGGTAGCCAAAAGGGACTCTCCCGGCTTCGGAGCCGGGAGAGGATCGTCAATTCTTGTCCTTGCCGCCCTTGCCCTTGTCCTTGTCGCCACCGGCGCCCATGGACTCGTAGATCTCCTTGCACATGGGACAGACCGGATACTTCTTGGGGTCGCGCCCCGGTACCCAGACCTTCCCGCACAGTGCGACCACGGGGGTGCCCTCCAGGGCGCTCGCCATGATCTTGTCCTTCTGGACGTAATGGGCGTAGCGCTCGTGGTCGCCGTCGCCGCTCGACACCTGCGGCGTCGGCTCTACGAGGGTCCCCGTACCTGCCCCGCGCTCGGGCTCAAGAGTGCTCATAACAGCCAGGGTACTGAAAGGTCCGGGCTTCAGTTGAGCGAAGGGTCGTCCGGATAGGTGGCGATCATGGCGAGCTCGCTGCGCTGACGGCGCAGGACCGCCCGCCACAGCTGTTCCGGACGCGGCGAGGAGACGTCTCCGGGCTCCGACTCCACCACGTACCAGGCCCCCTCGGTCAGCTCCGTCTCCAGCTGTCCGGGTCCCCAGCCCGCGTATCCGGCGAAGATCCGCAGCGAGCCGAGCGCAGCGGCCAGCAGCTCGGGCGGGGCCTCCAGGTCCACCAGACCGATCGCGCCGTACACCCGTCGCCAGCCGAGCGGTCCCTCGTCACCGGGGATCACCGCGACGCCGAGCGCCGAGTCGAGCGAGACGGGGCCGCCCTGGAAGACGACGTCCGGCTCAGCGGTCAGGTCGGCCCAGGACACGAGGATGTCACCGACACCGACCGGGGTCGGGCGGTTCAGGACCACGCCGAGCGAGCCCTCCTCGTCGTGGTCGAGGAGCAGCACCACCGCGCGGTCGAAATTCGGGTCCGTCAGGGCGGGTGTGGCCACGAGCAGTCGCCCTGTGAGCGAGGACACCTCGGTCATGGCAGAAATGATCCCGCATCTTCGCCCTCCGTGGGGACCAAGTGGTGCGCCGGGTGCCGAACGGGGCCCGAGCGCAGCTCAGGGCGCACGGGTGCACGAAGAACGCAGGGTCCGAAAGGCACTTGCGGACGGTGACCCTCCGCAAGGCTCGGCAAGCAGAGCGTGTTGTGGCGGATTCATGACGTTCGTACACCGCCCGTAGCCTTATGGCAGGGGGGTACCTGCCCATTACCCTTTCGGTTGGCCCCCTGCCCGACCACTCCGGAACGCGAGATTCATGACCGGCACAGACGATGTCCTGCTTGTCCACGGCGGAACCCCGCTGGAGGGCGAGATCCGCGTCCGAGGCGCCAAGAACCTGGTGCCGAAGGCGATGGTCGCCGCGCTGCTCGGCAGCGGGCCCAGCCGGCTGCGCAATGTTCCCGACATCCGCGATGTGCGGGTCGTGCGGGGCCTGCTGCAGCTGCACGGTGTGACGGTCCGCCCCGGTGACGAGCCGGGCGAGCTGATTCTGGACCCCACCCATGTCGAGAGCGCGAACGTCGCCGACATCGATGCCCACGCGGGCTCGTCGCGCATCCCGATCCTCTTCTGCGGCCCGCTGCTGCACCGGCTGGGTCACGCGTTCATTCCGGGACTCGGCGGCTGTGACATCGGCGGACGGCCGATCGACTTCCACTTCGACGTGCTGCGGCGGTTCGGCGCGACGATCGAGAAGCGGGCGGACGGCCAGTACCTGGAGGCCCCTCAGCGGCTGCGCGGTACGAAGATCCGGCTGCCGTACCCGTCGGTGGGCTCCACCGAGCAGGTGCTGCTGACAGCCGTGCTCGCCGAGGGTGTCACCGAGCTGTCCAACGCGGCCGTGGAACCGGAGATCGAGGACCTCATCTGCGTGCTGCAGAAGATGGGCGCGATCATCTCGATGGACACCGACCGGACGATCCGGATCACCGGTGTCGACCGGCTCGACGGTTACACGCACCGGGCGATCCCGGACCGCCTGGAGGCGGCCTCCTGGGCGTCCGCGGCGCTCGCCACCGAGGGCAACATCTATGTGCGCGGCGCACAGCAGCGCTCGATGATGACGTTCCTGAACACGTTCCGCCGGGTCGGCGGCGCTTTCGAGATCGACGACGAGGGCATCCGCTTCTGGCACCCGGGCGGCGCGCTGAACGCCATCGCCCTGGAGACGGACGTACACCCCGGCTTCCAGACCGACTGGCAGCAGCCGCTGGTGGTGGCGCTGACGCAGGCCGCGGGCCTGTCCATCGTCCACGAGACGGTGTACGAGTCCCGGCTCGGCTTCACGTCCGCGCTCAACCAGATGGGGGCGCACATCCAGCTCTACCGCGAGTGCCTGGGCGGCTCCGACTGCCGCTTCGGCCAGCGGAACTTCCTGCACTCGGCGGTCGTGTCCGGGCCGACGAAGCTGCAGGGCGCGGATCTGGTCATCCCGGACCTGCGCGGCGGGTTCTCGTACCTGATCGCCGCGCTGGCGGCGCAGGGCACGTCCCGGGTTCACGGCATCGACCTGATCAACCGTGGCTACGAGAACTTCATGGACAAGCTGGAGAAGCTGGGCGCGAAGGTGGAGCTGCCGGGCGGGTCACTGGTCTGAGGGCGGGCGCCCGACGGTCAGGACCGACGCGGGGGTTCGGGGCACTGCCCCGGGCCCCCGCTTCTCGTTCGCCGTCGGGGCTCGCGCACACGGCTCTTCCGACGCCAGAACCTCGCACGGCCCGGCAGTGGCCCCACAGCGGCCCTGCAGCGGCCCTGCAGCGGCCTTGGAGCGGCCTTGGAGCGGATTCTGCGGTCCGTACGCCGAAGGGCGGTCACCCTGGTCGGGGTGACCGCCCTCCGTCGTGCCTACGGGGCTTACTTGCCCTTGGCGGCTTCCTTGAGCTTCGAGCCCGCGGAGACCTTCACGCTGTAGCCGGCCGGGATGTTGATCGGGTCGCCGGTCTGCGGGTTACGAGCGGTGCGAGCGGCACGGTGGGTGCGCTCGAAGGTCAGGAAGCCGGGGATGGTGACCTTCTCGTCGCCCTTGGCGACGATCTCACCGACGGTCTCGGCGAGCGCGGCCAGCACGGCGTCGGCGTCCTTGCGGGTCACCTCGGCACGGTCGGCCAGGGCGGCCACCAGCTCACTGCGGTTCATGTTGTTACTCCCGTGTTCTTCTTGCCTGTGAGGCGTGAGATCGAAGCCGATGCTGCCAGGGCCCTCGGACAGTCCCCGGACCCGGGTCTGACGTCAGACCCTCGCGCCCGAATACGCATCCTGCCCCCACCTGCGGCGGGAAAGCCAATCCGGCACCCTCCGGAGTCACACGAAAGCCGCCACTGCCTCGTCGTGGTGACGTTCCGTCGACTCCCTGAAGCGGCCCTCAGCAGATGCTGGAGCGCCCCGCGGCGGGTCCACAGCGGGTGCGGGGTCCTGCGGGGCTCGCTGCCCGCCCACCCTAAAGGGGCGTTTGGGGCCCCGCGACCCGCGACGCGCCGTGGGGCAGGCCGACGTGGGGCCCGCCACAGCCCGCCACGGCCCCCGACAGGGGCCGTGGCGGGTAAGGGAAGTGGTGGGTTCACATGGAGTTCGCCGCGCCCGTCACAGCGCCTCCAGCGGCCTTCGCGGCCGCGCGGACGGCGCCGGCGACCGCGCCCGCGACCTTGTCGTTGAAGACCGACGGGATGATGTAGTTCCGGTTCAGCTCGTCCTCGGCAACCGTCTCGGCGAGGGCACCGGCCGCGGCGAGCATCATCTCCGTGTTGACCGTGCGGGACTGAGCGTCCAGCAGACCGCGGAAGACACCCGGGAAGACCAGCACATTGTTGATCTGGTTCGGGAAGTCGGAGCGCCCGGTGGCGACAACTGCCGCGGTCTGGCGGGCGATTGCCGGGTCCACCTCGGGGTCCGGGTTCGCGAGCGCGAACACGATCGCGCCGTCCGCCATCGCCGCGACGTCATTGCCGTCCAGCACGTTCGGAGCGGAGACGCCGATGAAGACGTCGGCGCCGACGACGGCCTCCTTGAGCGTGCCGGTCATCGACTCCGGGTTGGTGTTGTCGGCGATCCAGCGCAGCGGCGAGTCGGGGTCGGCGGAGACCAGGTCCTCGCGGCCCGCGTGCACCACGCCGTGGATGTCGGCGACGACGGCGTGCTTGACGCCGGCGGCGATGAGCAGCTTCAGGATGGCCGTACCGGCCGCTCCGGCGCCGGACATGACGACGCGTACGTCCCCAATTCCCTTGCCCACCACGCGCAGTGCGTTGGTCAGGGCGGCCAGCACGACGATCGCGGTGCCGTGCTGGTCGTCGTGGAAGACGGGGATGTCGAGGGCCTCGCGCAGCCGTGCCTCGATCTCGAAGCAGCGGGGTGCGGAGATGTCCTCCAGGTTGATGCCCGCGAAGCCGGGGGCGATCGCCTTGACGATTTCGACGATCGCGTCGGTGTCCTGGGTGTCCAGGCAGATCGGCCAGGCGTCGATGCCGGCGAACCGCTTGAAGAGGGCCGCCTTGCCCTCCATCACCGGCAGGGCCGCCATCGGGCCGATGTTGCCGAGGCCCAGCACGGCGGAGCCGTCCGTCACAACTGCGACGGAGTTGCGCTTGATGGTGAGACGGCGGGCGTCCTCGGGGTTCTCGGCAATCGCCATGCAGACCCGCGCCACACCCGGGGTGTAGATCATCGAGAGGTCGTCACGGTTGCGGATGGGGTGCTTGGACGCCATCTCGATCTTGCCGCCGAGGTGCATCAGGAACGTACGGTCGGAGACCTTGCCCAGCACGACACCTTCGATGTCGCGCAGACCTTCGACGATCTCGTCCGCGTGCGCGGTGGACGAGGCCGCGATGGTGACGTCGATCCGCAGCTTCTCGTGACCGGAAGCGGTCACATCGAGGCCGGTGACCGAACCACCGGAGGACTCCACGGCCGTGGTGAGCTGGGAGACCGCGGTACCGCTCGCGGGCACCTCCAGCCTGACCGTCATCGAGTACGAGACGCTGGGCGCCGTTGCCATGGCCGAGTCCTTCGCTTTCCCTAGCTTCATTGCTGCGCGGCCGGGGCCCTCGCCTCGGATCACGCTTCCCGATGTTCGCACCTACTGGCTGGTAGCCGGTAATGACTGCCACTTTTCGGAAAGAGTTTTCCACCATACGAGATTTGATCTCTTCGCGGAACCCCGGCAGCCTCAGGACGCGGCTGCCGGACCGGGCCACCAACAAAAACAGACCCGCACCACCGGAAGGTGACACGGGTCTGTCTTTTTCACTTGAGCGGCACCGACCCGCCATGCTCGCCTCGCGGCAAGTGGTCGCTCGTAGCGACGAAGGTTGGGCCCGGGGGCTTGGATCGAGCCGGTGCCGACACCAGGCTAACAAAGTCCCCGGGATAAGTGATTCCCGCATGCAGGTTGACTTGCCCGTCAGTCCCTGAGCAGATCCGGAACGCCGTCCTCGTCGGGCAGGTCCCGCTCCCCCGACACCACCGTGAGCTGCTGCGTCGCGCGGGTCAGCGCCACGTACAGCACCCGCAGACCGGCCGGCGACTCGTCGGCGATCTCCGCCGGCGAGACGACGACCGTGGCGTCGTACTCCAGGCCCTTCGCCTCCAGGCTGCCGAGCGCCACCACCCGGTCGCCGAGCTCCGCGAGCCACTTGCGGGCCTGCGCGCGCCGGTTCATCGCGACGACGACACCGACCGTGCCGTCCACCTCGCCGAGCAGCCGCCGCGCCTCCTCCCGTACGACCCCGGCCAGATCGCCGTCGCGTACGGCCTCGAAGCGGGGCTGCACTCCCGTCGAACGGACCGCGGCCGGGGACTCCATTCCGGGCATGGCGAGCGCCAGGACCTTCGCCGCGAGCTCCGCGATCTCCGCCGGGTTCCGGTAGTTGACGGTGAGGGTGAAGCGGCGGCGCGGGCGGTTGCCGAGCGCCTCGTCGCGCGCCTCGGCCGCCTCGTCGGGATCGGACCAGGAGGACTGAGCCGGGTCGCCGACGATCGTCCAGGTGGCGGTACGGCCGCGGCGGCCGACCATGCGCCACTGCATCGGGGTCAGGTCCTGCGCCTCGTCGACGATGACGTGCGTGTACTCCGTACGCTCCGCCGCGAGCCGCTCGGCCCGCTCGCGCTGGGTCTCCTCACGCTGCGGCATCAGCTCCTCCAGACCCGAGAGCTGGTCCAGCGGATCGAACTCGCGCCTCTTCTTCGGCCGGTGCGGGGTGCCGAGCAGCGCGTGCAGCTCGTCGAGGATCGCCACGTCGTGTACGGACAGGGGGCCCCGGCCCGCACTGTCGAGCCGCTTCAGCGAGCGGGCGAGGCGGCGCACCTCACCCTGGTTGAGGACCCGGCGCGCCCAGCGGCCGAGCCGCTTCTCATCGGCCATCGCGGCGAGCACCCCGCGCGGGGTGAGCTCGGGCCACCAGGCGTTCAGGAAGTCGATGAACGGCGTCTCGGTGGAGACGTCCTCGTCGAAGGAGGAGCGCAGTTCCGCGGCCAGCTCGGGGTCGGTGTAGCGGCCCCGGCCGGACGACTTGTTCCACAGGGCGTCCAGCAGCAGCCTGCGGGCGCGGGGGCGCAGCAGGTTGACCGGGGTGGTGCCGCCGAGTACGGACTGCCGGATGCGGTGGAGCTCGTCGGCGTTCAGCTCGACGCGGGCGCCGAAGGCGACCACGCGCAGGCGGGTGAGGGTGGTGAGGGGCGCGGCCGTCTCGTCCTCGAAGACGTCGGTGCCGTCCGCGTCACCGAACGACAGCTGGCCGTCCTGGCCGCCCTGGGACATGCCCGGGGTCCGCGGTTGTTCCAGCGCCCCGCGGGCCGCCTTGCGCAGCACCTGGAGCATCCGGGAGGAGCCCTTGATCCGGGCGACGGCCGGTTCGTCGTACGTGGTGGCACCCTCGACGCCCGCCGCCTCGTCGGAGAGCGAGCCGACCGCGCGGATCGCGACCTGCCCCTCCTCGCCGAGCGAGGGCAGCACGCCCTCGGTGTACGCGACGAGCAGCGGGGTCGGCGAGACGACGAGGATGCCGCCCGCGTACCGCCGCCGGTCCTGGTAGAGCAGATACGCGGCACGGTGCAGGGCGACGGCGGTCTTGCCGGTGCCCGGGCCGCCGGAGACCTCGGTGACGGAGGCGGCGGGCGCCCGGATCACCAGATCCTGCTCGGCCTGGATGGACGAGACGATGTCCCGCATGGTGTGGCTGCGGGCCTGGCCGAGCGCCGCCATCAGCGCGCCGTCGCCGATGACGGGCAGTTTGTCGCCGTCCTTGTACGAGGTCAGCTCCGGGCGCATCAGGTCGTCCTCGACCCCGAGGACCTTGCGGCCCTTGGAGCGGATGACCCGGCGGCGTACCACCCGGCCCGGATCCTTCGGCGTCGACCGGTAGAACGGCGCGGCGGCCGGTGCCCGCCAGTCGATGACCAGCGGCGCGTAGTCGGAGTCGAGGACCCCGATCCGGCCGATGTGGAGCGTCTCCGCGATATCGGCCGTGCTGTCGTCGCGCACGGCGTTGTCGGCCGGTTCGACGGAGGTGAACGCGCCGTCCGGGCCGCGCTCGCCGTCCTTGCCGAGCAGCAGATCGATCCTCCCGAAGAGGAAGTCCTCGAACTCGCTGTTCAGCCGATTGAGGTGGATCCCGGCCCGGAACACCTGGGCATCACGCTCGGCGAGCGCGCCGGGCGTACCGACCTGGCCGCGCTTGACGGCATCGTTCATGAGAAATTCCGCCTCGTGGATCTTCTCCTCAAGGCGGTGATAAACACGGTCGAGATGTTCCTGCTCGACACCGATTTCCCGGTCCCGCAACGAATCGACAGCGGCATCCTGCGCGGCCACCGAGGCCCCCTTCTGACGTGCATTGGGCAGCCGTCAACCCTATGCGAAGGAAACCCCGCCGCGCACCTTCCACGAGCGCCGATATGGCTCGTGGGAGGTCTCGATTGTGCGTCGGGCCCCGGTCGGGCGGTTATGCGTCGATGTCCACCAGCCGCTTTCCGTCGAAGGTGCGCACCTCGAAATGGTCGATGTCGGCACGGTCCATCGCCGCGCCGCCGTGGACATAGAGCGGATATTGCGCGGTCGGGTGCGGGGAGTCCTTGATGCCGTAGCCCCACTTCGGTACGGACCAGGAGGTGACGACCTCCTCCTCGCCGGTCTTCGAGACGGCGATCAGGCTGCACTTCTCCGGCCCCGTGACGTTATTGAGCTGCAGCACGGCGTGCGTGCCCCACGCCTTCTTCTCCATGCCGACCGTGGCCTCGACCTTGGTGACGGGATCGGTGGCCTGCACCTTCTCCGTCATGTGGTGAAAGAACGCGTCCTCGGCGGGGCTGGTGGGGTGCGGGTCGGCCGCCTGGTTCGAGCCGCTGTCGCCGCCGGTGGCCACGACGGCGACCACCGGACCGCCGATGATCAGCGCCGCGGCGGCCGCCACCAGATACATGCCGCGGCGCCGCCGCCTGGCCCGCCTGGTCGCGACCTCGTCGACCAACCGGTCGAGCACCCGGGGGGCGGGCGGCTCGGGGACGTGCGGGACGGGACGGGCGCCCGGTACGGCGGCGGGGGCCTCGGCGAGCATCGCGAGCATGGGTTCCATGCCGGCGAACTCGTCGAGATGGGCGGCGCAGAGCGCGCAGCCGGCCAGATGCTCCTCGAACGCGGAGGCCTCGGCCTCGTCCAGGATGCCCAGGACGTACGCGCCGGCGGCGTCGTGCTCCGGGCCTTCGGTGGCTCCACCGGAACCGGGGCCGCGGGCTGCGTCGAAGCCGCCGGGGCCGCCGAAGCTGTTGGGGATTCCCGGGCGGCCGCGCGGAACTGTGGGACCGGTGGGGCCGGAGGGACCGGTCGGCCGGGGCCCGAAAGGCTCCCACTCGTGGTCGCTCATGCCGTGATCCCCCTCTCTTCGAGTGCGAGCTTCATCGAGCGCAGTGCGTAGAAGACCCGGGAACGCACCGTGCCGCTGGGTATGCCGAGCACCTCGGCAGCCTCATTGACCGTACGTCCCTTGAAGTAGGTCTCGACCAATGCTTCCCGATGGGCGGGGGTCAAGTCGTCGAGCGCATCCGAGAGCGTCATCAGCCACAGCGCCTTGTCAATCTCGTCCTCCGCGGGAATGACCTCCAGCGGCGACGGATCGACCTCGTGCGGCCGGGCCTGCCGGCTGCGGTGGCCGTCGATGACGATGCGCCGGGCGACCGTCACCAGCCAGGGGCGGACAGAGCCGGTCGCCCGGTTGAGCTGACCGGCGTTCTTCCAGGCACGGATGAGTGTTTCCTGCACCACGTCCTCGGCACGCTGACGGTCGCCGGCGACGAGGCGGAGCACGTACGCGAGCAGCGGTCCGGCGTGTTCGCGGTAGAGCGCCCGCATCAGCTCCTCGTCGGGGACGGCGGAGGGAGACGGGGGCGGTTCACTGCGATGTCGAGCCCTGTGCGGACGGTCATCGGCCACGGCCGCATCCTTGCGCACCCGAACCTCCCGGTCGAGACCCTGTAGAGCTCCTTGGCCATCGAATACGGAGACGGGGCCCGATCCATTCAACACAGTTCCGAGATTTTTTACGAGGTGAGCTCCGCCGGGACCGTGGCCTCCGCCGCCCGGCGCCGGTGCCGGGCCACGCGCTCCCGGTTCCCGCACACCTCGCTGGAGCACCAGCGCCGCCGCCGCCCCCGTGACGTATCGAGGTAGAGCCGCCGGCAGGTGTCGCCCTCGCAGCGTCGGAGCCCGGCCCGCGCGACCGGGTCGGTCAGGAGCTCCACGACGTCGCGGGCGACTGCGGACAGCAGCGCCCGGCATTCGGGGTCGGCGCTCAGTGCCCGTACCAGCAGACCGTTCCGGGCGCGCACGGCCTGCACCCCCGGCGGAGCTCCGGCGGCAAGTTCGTTGACGCGTTCCAGCGCGCCGTCGGCGTCGCGGCCGCCGAGCTCGGCGGTCAGCAACAGGTCGACGCCTGTGCGCAGCTGCCGGAAGCTCGCCAGCCAGGTGTCGTCGACGGCGTCGAGGCGGGTGTCCTCCGGTACGAGTCCGGTGGCCACCAGCCAGTCGGCGAGCCGGTCCGCCCCATCGAGCAGTTCGCAGGCGCCGGAGGTGCCGATCCCCGTCGCCACCAGGTCCAGGCAGAGCCGCCCTGAGTCGAACCGCCAGTCGTACGAGCCCTTGCCCGCCGTCATGCGCATGTCACCGCCTCGGAGTCACCGGTGGTAGCCACCACCAGAGTGCCCGTCGCCGGCCCGGCCCGGAACCCCTCCCACCGGCCGGGTCGTGGCCGGGCTCCCCCGTACGGTGAAGACATGAGCGACGATCTCCGGGCGGGCGCGTTCTCGGCCGGCCCCCTGTTGCTGCGGCCCTGGTGCCGGGACGACATACCTGCGCTGGTCGAGGCCTACCGCGATCCCACGATGCGCGACCGGCTGCGGGATCTCGTCACGGACGAAGCGGACGCGGAACGCTGGCTGCGAGTCCAGACCGAGGGCCGGGAGTCCGGCACCCGGTTCAGCTTCGCCGTCGTCGACGCGGACCTCGACGGCCGACCGGTCGGCAATGTGGCGCTGAAGTACCCGGCGCCCGGCTCCGGTTCGGCCGAGGTCGGCTACTGGACGGCGGCGCGGGCCCGGGGCCGCGGGCTCGCCCCGCAGGCGGTCGAAGCGCTCACCGGCTGGGCGTTCACCACCTTCGCCGACGACGGTCTGCGGCGGCTCGACCTGCTCCACCAGGAGGGCAACCGCGCCTCGTGCCGGGTCGCCGTGAAGAGCGGGTACGCCTTCGCGGAGATCCTCCCGGCCCGCCCGCCGTGGCCGCTCGACGGGCACCGCCACGTCCGGGAGGCGGACTGAGGGCTGACCGGGCCGGCCGTCAGCCGGCGGCCGGCCGGCCGGCCGGTCCTTCGACCGGACCGTCGTGGAGGATCCGCTGGAACAGCCGGCAGTCGCGCCAGTCACCGTTGATGTGCAGATAGCGCGGAGCCATACCGATCACCTCGAAGCCGGACTTGGCGAGCACCCGCTGCGACGCCTTGTTGTCGAGCAAGGTCGAGGCCTCCACCCGGTGCAGCCGCAGCACGTCCCTGGCCGCCGTGCAGACCTGCGCAACGGCTGCGGTGGCAAGGCCCCGGCCTGCGTACGCGACATCGACCCAGTAGCCGAGGCTGGCGCTGCGGAACGGCCCCAGCACGATGTTGGTGAGCGTGAACCCGCCCATCGCCCGGTCGTCGGCGTCGGCGAGCACCCACGGCATCACACGCCCGGCCTCATGATCCGCCAGCACACCGGCCAGGCGCTCCTGCTGCCCCTTCTCGGTGTAGAAGGCGTCGGGACGCACGGGTTCCCAGGGCTGCAGGTACGCGCGGCTGCGGGTCAGCGAATCGGCGAGAGAGGCGGCGTCGGCCATGGTGGCGGGACGGAGTCGTATCTCCGTGCCGAGCAGGTGGGTGTCGGTGGTCATCCCTGCACGGTAACGCCTCAGGATTCCGCGTACTTGGCGTCCGCCGCCGCCGGGTCCAGCGCCAGCCGGTAGCCGCGCTTGACGACCGTCTGGATCAGCCGGGGCACACCGAGTGCCGTACGCAGCCGGGCCATCGCCGTCTCCACGGCGTGCTCGTCCGTACCACTGCCGGGCAGGGCGCGCAGCAGGTCCGCGCGGGCCACCACCCAGCCCGGCCTGCGGGCCAGGGTGTGCAGCAGGGCCATGCCGGCGGGCGGCACGGGGCGCAGTTCGTCGTCGACGAGCACCGCGTGACCGCGGATCTCCACCCGGTGCCCGGCGACCGGCAACGTACGGGCGCCACCGGGCAGTTCGCGGCAGAGCAGCTGGACGAGCGGGCCGAGCCGGAAGCGTTCCGGCTGGATGGTGTCGATGCCGCGGGCCTGCAGCGGCAGTGCGGTGACCGGGCCGACGCAGGCCGAGACGACTTCGCCCTGCAGGGCGCCCAGGATCTCCGGGAGCAGCCCACGCTTCCCGGCCCGGTTCAGGAAGGAGGCGGCGGCCGGGGCGCTGGTGAAGGTGAGCGCGTCCAGGCCGCGGGCGGCGGTGATGTCGAGCAGCCGGTCCAGCGGGGCGAGGTCCTCGGGTTCCATCCAGCGGTAGACGGGTACGACGACGACTTCGGCGCCGCCCGCCCGCAGCGACTCGACGAAGCCCGGCAGTGGTTCGCCGTGCAGCTGGAGTGCGATGCGGCGGCCCTCGACGCCCTCGTCGAGGAGCCGCTCCAGGACCTCGGCCATGGACTCGGAGCCGGGCGACCAGGCCTCGGTGAGCCCGGCGGCCCGGACGGCACCCTTCACCTTCGGTCCGCGGGCCAGCAGTTCGACCGTGCGCAGCCGGTCCAGCAGCCGGTCGCCGATGCCCCAGCCGTCGGCGGCCTCGATCCAGCCGCGGAAGCCGATCGCGGTGGTCGCGACGACCACGTCGGGGACCTGGTCGATGAGTTCCTCGGTGGCTGCGAGGAGTTCGCTGTCGTCGGCGAGCGGCACGATCCGCAGGGCGGGCGCGTGTACGACGGTGGCACCCCGTCGCTGCAACAGGGTGCCGAGTTCGTCCGCGCGGCGTGCGGCGGTCACCCCGACCGTGAAACCCGCGAGGGGCCCGTGCTGTTCGTCGTCGCGCATGTGGTCTACCGGCTCTCGTCCCGCTGCTCGTTGATGCGGAGGACCGAGACTGCCAAAAAAGCGTGACAGGCTCGGTTCACCCGTATTTCCCGCCCGTTACGTCGTACCGACGCCGGACGGTCATGATCACACTTCGGCGTAGCTGAGCTGCGGCTTCGCGGGGACGGCGGCGGCGCGGCGAAGGTATACCGCCCAAGTGACCGTGAAACACACCCCGTAGAAGGCGAGGAAGGTCCAGAAGGCCGCCGTCCCCGTGCCCGCGGTCTGGAAGGACTGCCGGAACGCGAGGTTGATGGCGAGCCCGCCGAGCGCGCCGACGGCGCCGATGAGTCCCATGGCCGCCCCGGACAGCCGTCGCCCGTGGGCCGCGGCCTCCTCGCCCCGCAGCCCCTGGGCGATCGCCTTGGCATGGAAGATGCCGGGGATCATCTTGTACGTCGATCCGTTGCCCAGCCCGGTCAGGACGAAGAGGGCGATAAACCCGAGGAGGAACACGGCGAGCGACTCGATGCCGGAGGCGTACACGACGACGCCGGTCGCTGCGGCCATCGCGGCGAAGTTCCACAGGGTGATCCGGGCGCCGCCGTAGCGGTCGGCGAGCCACCCTCCCGCGGGCCGGATGAGCGAGCCGAGCAGCGGGCCGATGAAGGTGAGCGAGGCGGCCTGCAGCGGGGTCCGGCCGAACTGGGTCTGCAGGACCAGCCCGAAGGCGAAGCTGTAGCCGATGAAAGAGCCGAAGGTGCCGATGTAGAGCACCGCCATGATCCAGGTGTGCGGGTCGCGGACGGCGTCCTTCGCCGCCCCGGTGTCGTTCTGCACGGGCGCCAGGTTGTCCATGAAGGACGCGGCGCACAGCGCGGCGACGACGATCAGCGGTACGTACACGGCGAGCACGAACCGCGGGTGGGTGGCGCCCGCCGTGCCGATCACCAGCAGCCCGACGAGCTGCACGACGGGTACGCCGATGTTGCCGCCGCCCGCGTTGAGCCCGAGCGCCCAGCCCTTCTTGCGGAGCGGGAAGAAGGCGTTGATGTTCGTCATCGACGAGGCGAAGTTGCCGCCGCCGATCCCGGCGAGCCCGGCCACCACGAGGAAGGTGGTGTACGAGGTCCCGGGCTCCATCACCAGGTACGCGGCGACGGTCGGCACGAGGAGGGTCAGGGCGCTGATCACCGTCCAGTTCCGCCCGCCGAACCTGGCGACGGCGAACGTGTACGGGACCCGGACCAGGGCCCCGACCAGCGTCGCCGTCGAGATCAGGAAGAACTTCCCGGCCGGGTCGACCCCGTACTCCGGCCCCATGAACAGCACCATCACCGACCACAGGGTCCAGATCGAGAACCCGATGTGCTCGGAGAGCACGGAGAACCACAGATTCCGGCGGGCGATCCGCTCGCCCTTCTCCTGCCAGAAGATCTCGTCCTCCGGCTCCCACTGCTCGATCCACCTGCCGGCCATCACGCCTCCACGGTTCGCGTTCCACGGGTGTCGGGTCGTCTGCCTCGACGCTAGGGAGCGCTCGTTTCGGTGCGGTGCCGCGAGGTGACCGGTGGGCAACCTTGCTCTCACCGGGCCGGGGGCGGCCCGGTGAGGAGAAGGCCGGTCACTGCGGGGCCGGTGCGTTCTTCCGCCTCGTGGACGCGCCGGTGGGCCACAGCCGGGGGCTGCGCTTCGCCGCGACGTCCTCGACCCAGCCGACCGCGAGGATCATCAGCGCCAGCAGCGGCCAGACCAGAAGCAGCATCAGCACCGCGTACGAGGACTCGATGTACGTACCGATGCGGTCACCGACCCAAGGAATGCTCCACAGCTGGTCGATGAGCGGCGAGGTCGCCATGATCAGCAGGTTGTGCCAGAGGTAGATCGTCACCGCACGGTTGTTGGCGAGGGTGATCAGGCTGTCCCACCGGGCCAGCCTGCCGGGGAGCTGCTGCCAGGACGGTGCGTACTGGAGCAGAATCGCGCAGAAGCCGAGCGACCAGGCCGCCTGGGCCAGCGGGATCTCGTCGAGGTTCCAGCCCTCCTGCGTCAGATGCCCAGCGGCCCACCACAGTCCGAACGCCATCAGGAACGCGGCGAGCGAGACCGTCAGATAGCGCGGGACCTTCTTCAGAACTCCGTCGTGGTGGGCGAAGCCGAGGACCCAGCAGGAGCCGAACACCGCGAAGTCGACGAGCGCCTCGCCGGTCTCCCCGGGCACGGTGACCAGTCCGGTGCCGATCACGGCGGTGAGACCGAGCGGGGCGAGCAGCGTCGCCCAGGGCAGTCTGCGGAAGGCCCTCAGCAGCAGCGGCGAGGCGAGCACGAACCAGAGGTAGGCACGGATGTACCAGAGCGGCCCGACGGCCTGGTCCGCCCAGGACTCCTCCAGCCAGCCGCCCGGCGAGCCGCTCTCCCAGGGGTGGGGCGGGGCGCCGACCGGGAGGAGGTAGCAGCCCAGCTTGATGAACCACCAGATGCCCTGCTCCTTC
Source organism: Streptomyces sp. NPDC002206 (assembly GCF_053593595.1). Lineage (NCBI taxonomy): Bacteria > Bacillati > Actinomycetota > Actinomycetes > Kitasatosporales > Streptomycetaceae > Streptomyces > Streptomyces sp. NPDC002206. The sequence continues at coordinate 66,920 of NZ_JBSFCW010000020.1, read as the reverse complement.
AGGGGCTTCCAGCCGAGGGCGAACATGACCGGGACGACGACTGCGGCCAACGCCCACATCGGGGGCAGCAGACGGCGGAGCCGGGCCCGCACGACGGCCGGGGCGGGGCGGCCCAGCGAGCGCGCCATCAGCGAACCCGCAAGGGCGAACATGACGCCCATGGAGGGGAACACGACCGTCAGCCAGGCCCAGCCGAAGATGTGGAAGACGACGACGCGGACGAGGGCGACGGCGCGCAGCAGGTCGAGGTAGCGGTCGCGGCCCGGCCGCTTCGGGGCGGCCGGCGCGGACGCCTCCGGTGCCGGTGGGGCGGACCGGGCGGGCGCCGGGGCCGGGCGGGGCGGGGGGAACGCCGGGGTGTAACTGCTCGTCATGCGACGGGGCTCCGATCGTTGCTGCGCCGGCGCCAGCCCACCATCACGCCTGGCGCCTGCACCACTCCCGTACGGCGAAGCTTCTGCCAGCGCAGCCGGCCGCCGGTGAGCGCGGTGATCCAGGACTGGAGCAGCACCACGTACATGAGCTGCCGGTAGAGGATCTGCTGGAGGGGCAGCGAGATCAGATGCGTCATGCGTTCCCTGTCGAGCCGGAAGGCGTACGCGGCGCAGACGGCCTGCACCGCGAGGACGCCGAGCCAGGCGCCGACGGTCCTCTGGGTGGGGCCGAAGACCAGTCCGTACAGCAGGAAGACATCGATGAGGGGCCCGAGCAGCGGGGCGACGACCATGAACAGGGCGACGAACGGCAGACCGACGCGCCCGAAGCGGCCGGACGGGCCGCGCTCGACGACGGCACGGCGGTGCTTCCAGATCGCCTGCATGGTGCCGTACGACCACCGGTACCGCTGCGACCACAGCTGCTGCACGGTCTCCGGCGCCTCGGTCCAGGCGCGGGCGTTCTCCGCGTAGACGACCTGCCAGCCGTCGCGGTGCAGCGCCATCGTGACATCGGTGTCCTCGGCGAGGGTGTCCTCGCTCATACCGCCGATCCGGTCCAGCGCGTCGCGGCGGAAGGCGCCGACCGCGCCGGGGATGGTCGGCATGCAGCGCAGCATGTCGTACATCCGGCGGTCGAGGTTGAAGCCCATCACGTACTCGATGTGCTGCCAGGCGCCGATCAGCGAGTCGCGGTTGCCGACCTTGGCGTTCCCGGCGACGGCACCGACCTTCGGGTCGGCGAACGGCTGGACCAGCTCACGGACGGTGGCCGGTTCGAAGACCGTGTCGCCGTCCATCATCACGACGATGTCGTGGCGGGCGTGCGCGATGCCGTTGTTGAGGGCGGCGGCCTTGCCGGCGTTGCGCTGGCGGATGACGCGGACGTTCGGCAGCCGCATCGCCTCGACGATGTCCGCCGTGCCGTCCGCCGAGCCGTCGTCGATGACGATGATCTCGATAGGGTGCTCGCTCGCCACCAGGGAACGCACGGTGTTGGCGATGCACTCGCGTTCGTTGTACGCGGGCACGAGCACCGAGACGGGTCGGCGGAACGCGGGCCCCCAGCTGAAGTCCCTCCTGCGGACCTTCCGGGAGTGCAGGAAGGACAGCAGCAGCATCAGTCCGAAGCGGACGAGGACGAGCACCCCGATGACGGTGAGCCCGGCCACCAGCACGTCGGTGATTTTCTCCGCGAGATCGACGGTGAAGACGAACGCCCTGCCCTTCCACAGTGCGAACCCGGTCACAGGGGTGTGCGCGCTGGGGGCGCCGAGGGCGGTGGTGAGGTTGGTGAACGTGTAGCCCCGCTGCTGCATCTGCGGCAGGAACTCGCCCAGGGCGGCCACGGTCTGGGACCGGTCGCCGCCGGAGTCGTGCATCAGGATGACGGCGCCCTTGCCACCCTTGGGGGTGGCCTGTTCGATGATCGCGGGGATCCCTGGGCGCTTCCAGTCCTCGCTGTCGGTGTTGTTGACGACGGTGAGGTAGCCGCGCGTGCCGACGTACTGGGTGACCGGCCAGGACTTGTTGTCCATGGCGTCGGCGAACGACGAGTACGGCGGCCGGAACAGGGACGTACGGATGCCTGCCGCGCCCGCCAGTACCAGCTGGCTCTGGGACAGCTCCCAGTCGATACGGGAGTGCGACTGGTAGGAGAGATCCGGGTGGTTGAAGGTGTGCAGCCCGACCTCGTGCCCCTCGTCGACGATGCGCTGGACGAGGCCGGGGTAGCGCGAGGCCATCGTTCCGGTGACGAAGAAGACGCCGTGCGCGTCGTACTTCTTCAGCGCGTCGAGGACCTGCGGGGTCCACACCGGATCCGGTCCGTCGTCGAAGGTCAGCACGATCCGGTGATCGGGGATGCGCAGCGCCTTGGCGGGCGCGGTGGCGCTCCGGGCGTCGATGACCGGGCCGCCGTCGAGGATCGCGTCGGGCACCTGGTCGGTGGGCGCCGGGGCCTGGACCCGGTGGTCGGCGAGGATTTCACTGTGCACGTAGCCGCGCAACATCAGCATGGCGAGCAGGACAACGAGAAACACGGATGGCAGCAGATAGCGCATGGGGAGCCTGCGCCGCTGGTTCCGCTTCTGTCTGTTGTGCCTGCCCCGCGAGGCGGGGGTGGTCATTTACTGGGCGCCTTCTTGCTCTTGCACAGGAGTATCCGGGGACTCGACGGGCGATGTCGGCGTCCCGGTGGGACTGGGATCGACGGGGGGCGTCGTGGTGGCGGCGGGCGGCCCGGGGGTCGGGGTCCCCGGTTCCGGCTTCTTGCCCCCGCCGGTGGCGGTGCCGGCCTTCGGCGGTACGACGGCGGCCGGCTTCGACGGGTCCTTGCCGGGCGCGGACGCGCTGCCGGAACCGGCGCCGGCCGAAGGCGTCGCACTGCCGCCGACCACCTGCTCCGTCTCCACGGCGCCCGGTGCCGCGCCCACCGGCACGACCGCGTCGGCGCTGCCCGACGGAGCGGGCGGCACCGGGACCTCGTCCGCCTTCTTGTGCTGTTTCTGACCGGAGAGCGGCAGCCACGGCGCGCTGGAACTGCCGCCGAGCAGGGCCACGACCAGCGTCACCGCGTAGCAGGCGCAGACCGCGGCAAGGACCCAGCCCAGACGCCTGAACGTCTTGCTGCGCCGACCGCTCTCGTCGACGAAGACCGGACCGTCGGAGCCTTCGGGGACTCCTGGTTCGGCAGTTAGTTCGGAGAGCTGACGTCCGAGACCGTCGAGCTGGACGGTGACATCGTTCGACTCGTGCGTGTACCCGGTACGGGCACCTTCACGCCAATTTTCCACAGGTGTAGGCACATCCCCCACTCAGAAAAACGGGTGCGCACGTTTGAGCCAGTTACGTACCGACGGACAGGTGCCCCCACCCGGTCCGTGCGCCCCCCAGCACCTTGCACCCGGAGGATGAATGTAGCGCACGAAGCTGACGAAATTGGCCCTGAACGAGTGATGTCCTGGAATGGGGGACACACGGATTTCGCACAGCCTCGACCGAAAAGAAGATCCACCCTTACATGCACAATCCACGTTTATCTTTCCCGGAGTTGAGCCAACGTTGGCGAACAGTCGGCCACATGTCGCGTCAGCGCACCTGCGGCATCGGCACGCCTACGACATGAAGGCCAGGTCCCCCTCGGGAAGCCAGCTCCCGGCAGGCACCTCCAGCCCCCGTTCCGTCGCCGACACCCCCGCCGCGACCCGCCGCAGCGCATCCACCCCCGGGTGTTTCAGCCCCTTGCGCCACACCAGCGACACCGGTGACAGCGGCACGGGGTCGACCAGCGGCCGTACGACCATCCCCGGCACCTCGATGAACTCGGTGCTCGCCAGCACCGACCAGCCCTGCTTCCGTACCACCCGTACGAACTCCTCCTCCCCCACGATCTCCGGGAAGGGCGCCACCAGTTCGATCCCCCGCCCCGCGAACAGCCGCTCCGCAAGGTCGGTCCACTCCGCCGTGGCCGGGTTGCCCGCCGCCGCATACAGCCGCTCCCCCGCCAGCGCCGCCATCGGGACCCGGGCGAGCGACGCCAGACGATGGTCGTCGCGCAGCAGGACGGTCAGCCGCTCGAAACAGACCGGCTGATGCGCCAGCCCCGCCCGTACCGCCGGATCGAGCCCTGCCACCCGGCCGAAGGAGACATCGAGCCGCCCGGCCAGGATCTCCGCCGCCGCCCCCGTCAGCCCGCTCAGATAGCGCGCCACGAACTCCACCCCAGGCGCCTCGCTGCGGGCCAGCCCGAGCAGCCGGTGGCCCGTCCCGACCGGGGCACTGATGTCGACCAGCAGCGGGCGCGTCTGGATCGCCCAGGCGGCGCGCAGGTCGTCGTGGGCGGCGATCACCCGGCGGGCATGCGGCAGCAGCCGTTCGCCGTCGGGCGTGAGGGAGACCTGCCGGGTGGTCCGTACGAACAGTTCCGCACCGAGCTCGCGCTCCAGCCGCCGGATGTCGCGGCTGAGTGCCTGCTGGGCGACGTAGAGCCGGGCGGCGGCGCGGGTGAAGTGCAGCTCCTCGGCGACGGTGACGAAGGCGCGCAACAGCCGGGGATCAGTATCGGAGGAGGTCACGGGCCCGAACTTACAACAGATGTGCGTGAATGGAAGCGGAGCAGGTGTTGGACCGCGCCGGCCGGGCGCCGCGAGGGTTGACCCATGCCGTCCGACACGCCCACCACACCGCTGCCCTCCGTCTCCGGCGACCTGCTGGTGATCGCCCCGCGCACCGGAGCCCCCGTCCGCCGGGCCTCCACCAACCCGTACCGCCGCCTGCTCGCCACCCCCGGCGCCCGCGCCTTCACCACCGGCAATCTGATCGCGCGGCTGCCGATGGGGATGTTCAGCGTCAGCGCCGTGATCATGATCGCCGGGTCGCGCGGCTCGTACGCCCTGGCCGGGGCGGTCACCGCGACCGGGCTCGCCGCGACCGCGGTCGTCGCGCCCTGGACGGCCCGGCTCGTCGACCGGTACGGCCAGGCCCGGATCGCCGTGCCCGCCACCGCGATCGCCGCGCTCGGATCGCTCGCGCTGCTGCTCTGCGTGCACTACGACGCCCCGGCCTGGACGCTCTTCGCCGCCTACGCCGCCACCGCCACCACGCCCAACACCGGCGGCATGTCCCGCGCCCGCTGGGCCCATCTGCACCGCGGCGACCCGGCCGCGCTGCACACCGCGAACTCCTTCGAACAGGCCGCCGACGAACTGTGCTTCATGCTCGGCCCCGCCCTCGCTGCACTCCTGTGCGCGGCGCTCTTCCCGGAGGCCGGGACGCTGATCGGCGCGATCCTGCTGATGACCGGCGTACTGATCTTCGCCGCCCAGCGCGCCACGGAGCCCCCGGTGGCGCCGCACACCCGGGCCGGCTCCCCGCTGCGCACCCACGGCATGCCCGCGCTGCTCGCCACCTTTCTCGCCACCGGTGCGGTCTTCGGCGCCATGGAGGTCGTCACGATCGCGCACGCCGGGGGCGCGATCCTGGCGCTCCAGGCAGGGGGCTCGTGCGTGGCGGGACTGCTGTACGGATCGCTGCGCCCGGCCACGGACATCCGGCACCGGCTGCTGTGGTGCCTGGCGGGGATGACGACGCTGATGTCCCTGCCGCTGCTCGCCGCCTCCGCGAGCGGTTCGCTGCTCACGCTGGCCGGCAGTCTGCTGCTGGCGGGCGCGGCCACGGCGCCGACGATGGTCACCGGGATGACACTGGTGCAACGGCTGACCCCCGAGGGGCGGTTGAACGAGGGCATGACGCTCTCCGTCACCGCGCTGCTGGGCGGGATCGCGGCCGGTTCGGCGGCCGGCGGCTGGATGGTGGAGCACACGGGGGCGGTGACGGGGTACGTCGTCCCGGTGTGCGCGGCGGGAGTCGCCCTGGCCGTCGCAGCGGCCGGAATCCGCCGGACATGAACCCGGACACGAACGAGGACCCCGCTGCCGGTGGGCAACGGGGTCCTCGTTCACATGGGAATTGTGGAGATGGCGGGAATCGAACCCGCGTCCAACGGTGCAGAATCAGGGCTTCTCCGTGTGCAGTTCGCTGCGCTTTTCTCGGCCCCGGAGATCACGCGAACAAGCCTCCGACAGGCCCAGCCACTGTTTGATTTCCTTCCAGGCCCCGTGACCGGGCCTAGAAGTTTAGATCCCTTGATGATGCCAGGATCCGGGTCGGGATCACCCCCGGGCTGACACTTCGCAAGTCGCTACTTAGGCAGCGAGGGCGAAGGAATCGCGCTTGGAATCGGCGATTATTGGTTGCGACATATGGTTTACGAGATCATTGCCGCTTCCTCGACACGCTTCCCCTGCTTCGACATCCGCTGTCGAAACCGATCATCCCCATGTTGTTTTTTCAAAGGCGCACCCGCTGTGAGGTGCAGTGCCATCGTACGTGACCAACGCACGACGGTGCCAGCCTATTCCTGCCGGAGCGCGCTCAGGCGCTCCGCTGACGCCGCCGGGCCGCCGAGATCGCACGGTTCGTCTCCCGCAGGTCCTGCTTCTCCCGCAGCGTCTGCCGCTTGTCGAACTCCTTCTTGCCCTTGGCGAGCGCGATCTCGACCTTGACCCGGCCTTCCTTGAAGTACAGCGCGAGCGGCACGATCGTGTGCCCCGTCTCCTGCGACTTCGACTCCAGCTTGTCGATCTCGGCCCGGTGCATCAGCAGCTTGCGCTTGCGCTTGGCGGAGTGGTTGGTCCAGGTCCCCTGTACGTACTCGGGGACATGGATGTTGTGCAGCCACGCCTCGTGCCGGTCGATCTGGACGAAGCCGTCCACCAGCGAGGCCCGGCCCAGCCGCAGCGACTTGACCTCGGTGCCCATCAGTACGAGACCGCACTCATAGGTGTCGAGGATGTGGTAGTCGTGCCGCGCCTTCTTGTTCTGCGCGATGAGCTTGCGCCCTGTGTCCTTTTCCTTAGCCATAGTGCGGCCATTTTCGCACTACGACCCACCCCCGAGGCCACTCAATACTGTCTCGCCCCGCTGCAGGGTCCGGGAGGAGACCGCGAGGTCCGGGGTGATGCCGTGCCCGTCGACGCTGCGCCCCGCCGGGGTGCGGTAGTGGCCGACGGTCAGCTCGGCGACCGAGCCGCCCGCGAGCTTGCTGGGCATCTGGACGGAGCCCTTGCCGAAGGTCCGCGAGCCGACGGTGACGGCGCGGCCCCGGTCCTGGAGGGCGCCGGTGAGCAGCTCGGCCGCGCTCATGGTGCCGCCGTCGATGAGGACGACGAGGGGCCGTACGGTGTCGCCGCCCGGCTCGGCGTAGAGGGCGCGCTGCTCGCCGTGCACGTCGTACGTGGCGACGAGCCCGCCGTCGAGGAACGCGGAGGCGGCGACCACGGCCTCGGTGACCAGGCCGCCGGAATTGCCGCGGAGATCGAGCAGCACCCCGGCGCCCGCGGGTGCGCTCCGGACCGCGTCGCGGACCTTGGCGCCGGCGCCCTTGGTGAACGAGTCGACCTTGATCAGTACAGCTGCGGAGGAATCGGAACGGTCCGGTCCGAGCTTCTGGACGGTGACGGCCTCGGTGATGAGCCGGGCCCGGGTCAGCATCAGCGTCCTCGTCGGGCCGGTGGCTCCGCGCTGGACGCCCAGCACGACGGTGGTGCCCGCGGTAGCGCTCGTACGGTCCCCGCGCAGCAGGGCGACGACCTCGGCGACGGGGCGTTTGTCGACCTGGTGGCCGTCGATCGTACGGAGCAGGTCGTCCCGCTCGATGCCGGCCCGGTCGGCGGGGCCGCCCGGCTGGACCCGGGCCACGGCGACCCGCCCGTCGGCCGAGCGCTTCGCGGCCAGTCCGACCCCCGTGTACAAGCCGTCGAGGGCCTGCTCGAACTCCTCGTACTCCCGCTCGTCGTACACCGCACCCCAGCGGTCCCCGCTGCGGCTGACGGCCTCCTCGGCCGCCTCCGTGGCGGACTTGCCATCGGCCAGCGCCTCGGCGGCCGCGTGCGCGACCTCGTCGCGGTCGGTGGTGGAGGCGACGGCACGGGCCTTTATCGCGGCGCTCGTCCCGTGCCCGTGCCCGTGCCCGTGCCCGTGCGGCAACGATCCGGTGGCCGCCCCGGTGGCCAGGACGCTCGCGAAGACCAATGTCAGGGCCGCCCCGCGGCAGAGGCCGCGGGGCCCGTAACCGTCCGTGGGGCCCGACATGGCGATGAGTCTAGGACAACACTCCGAGAGCGCACGGCGGGTTCACCATCCGCCCTACGGGGCGCATGTCACACCTTGAGGTACTTGCGCAGCGCGAAAAGTGCGGCAACGGCGGGCATCAGCAGCCCGATCGCAAGGACCAGCGGCAGCTTGGTGAAGACCGCGTCCCAGCCGATGAAGTCGATCAGATTCAGCTTCGACTGGAGGGCCAGACCGCCGTCGATCAGGAAGTACCGCCCGGCCAGCAGCATGACGCAGGCGAGCACGCCACCGATGAGCCCGGCGAACGCGGCCTCCATGATGAACGGCATCTGGATGTAGAACCCGGACGCACCGACGAGCCTCATGATGCCCGTCTCGCGGCGCCGGCTGAACGCCGAGACGCGGACGGTGTTCACGATCAGCATCAGCGCAATGACCAGCATCAACGCCATCACGAAGAGTGCGGCCACATTCATGCCGTTCATCAGCCCGAAGAGGTTGTCCAGGATGGATCTCTGGTCCTGGACGGACTGCACCCCGGCGCGGCCCGCGAAGGCGGTGGCCACGACCTTGTACTTCTTCGGGTCGTGCAGCTTGACGCGGAACGACTCCTGCATCTGGTCCGGCGTGATGTTGCCGGCCATCGGGGAGTCGCCGAACTGCTCCTGGTAGTGCTTGTACGCCTGATCGGCCGACTCGTAGGTGACCTTCTCGACGGCCTTCATCTTCCCGAGGTCGGTCTCGATCTGCTTCTTCTGCTCAGCGGTGACGGCACCCTTGGAGCAGTTGGCCGCCGACTCCGCGTCGTTCTTGCTGCAGAGGAAGATCGAGACGTTGACCTTGTCGTACCAGTAGTCCTTCATCGTGCTGACCTGCTCGCGCATCAGCAGCGCGCCGCCGAACAGGGCGAGCGAGAGGGCCACGGAGACGACGACGGCGAAGGTCATCGTGAGATTGCGACGGAGACCGACGCCGATCTCCGACAGGACGAACTGGGCGCGCATGGCGTCCTTTCAATACTCGATGCTCAGCGGGTCCGGCGCGGCCGGATCCGCTCAGTGCTGGTAGCCGTAGACGCCGCGGGCCTGGTCGCGTACGAGACGGCCCTTCTCGAGCTCGATGACGCGCTTGCGCATCTGGTCGACGATGTTCTGGTCGTGGGTCGCCATGATGACGGTGGTCCCGGTCCGGTTGATCCGGTCCAGCAGCTTCATGATGCCCACGGAGGTCTGCGGGTCGAGGTTTCCGGTCGGCTCGTCCGCGATCAGCAGCATGGGACGGTTCACGAATGCCCGCGCGATCGCCACGCGCTGCTGCTCACCACCGGAGAGCTGACCGGGCATCCGGTCCTCCTTGCCGCCGAGCCCGACCAGGTCGAGGACCTGCGGTACGGCCTTGCGGATCTCGCCGCGCGGCTTGCCGATGACTTCCTGGGCGAACGCCACGTTCTCCGCAACGGTCTTGTTGGGGAGGAGCCGGAAGTCCTGGAAGACCGTGCCCAGCTGGCGGCGCATGTGTGGCACCTTCCAGTTGGACAGGCGCGCGAGGTCCTTGCCGAGGACGTGGACCATGCCCTGACTGGCACGCTCCTCGCGGAGGATGAGTCGCATGAAGGTGGACTTGCCGGAGCCGGAGGAGCCCACCAGGAAGACGAACTCGCCCTTCTCGATATCGAGAGACACATCCCGTAGAGCGGGATGGCTCTGCTTCGGGTAGGTCTTGGTGACGTTGTCGAATCGGATCACGGATGCACCACGGTCGGCCGGGAGTAGGTGTGCGTGACCATACGCGAACCGGGCTGAGGCGTGCAGGCGAGCGTCCACTGATGGGCGATTTATGGCGGAACGGAACCGTGCTGGGGCGCAACGGGAGCCGGAACGGACCGGGTGTTTCCGGCGGGCCGCGCCGAAATCAGCGCGAGCTGGCACAGTGGAGGGGGAACGGATGCGTTTCCATGAGCGTTGTGCGGAGAGAACGCGTATGCGGCTCCGCCGCGCGGGAGGAGGAAAGCGCATGACCTATGACCGATTGGTGTGCGCAAACTGCGCGGCGCCCGTGAACGAGGGCCGGTGCCCGGTATGCCGGGCCAGCCGCGCACGGCTGCAGCAGCAGGAAGAGCAGCAGGGACTCTTCGCGGGCCTGAGCCCGGCGATGCTGGTCGCGCTGCTGGTGGTGCTGCTGGCGACGCTGGCACTGCTGGCGCACCAGACCGTATGACCGTGTAGCTGTCTGTAACCGCCGCCGCCCGCATGGCGGAGTGAGTACGTGACTGTGTGCGTGCGTAGAAGGGCCCGGGACGCCGAGCGGCCGTCCCGGGCCCTTCTGTGTACGCAGGCGCGTCCACCGGCCACAGAGGCCTTAGGCGACCGTGCGGCCGTTCACCAGACGCGGCAGGATCCGGAAGCCGATGCCGCCGGCGATCATCGTCGCGGCGCCGAGCAGCAGGAACGTGGTCTCGGCCGCACCGGTCTCGGCGAGCTCGTCCTTGCCCTTGCCCTGCTCGACCGGCTGGTTGCCGACGCTGTCGGTGTCGGTGTTGTCCGCGCACTCGGCACCGTCGAGGTCGACGGTGCAGGTGTTGGCACTACCGTCGTCGCCACCGCCACCGTCGCCGCCACCGGTGACGTCGCCGGAGGCGCCGCCGTTGCCGTTGCCACCGTTGTTGCCGTTGCCACCGTTGTCGGCCGCGCCACCGTTGTCGGCCGCACCGCCGTTGTCAGCCGCGCCACCGTTGTCGGCCGCACCGCCGTTGTCAGCCGCGCCACCGTTGTCAGCCGCGCCACCGTTGTCGGCCGCACCGCCGTTGTCAGCCGCGCCACCGTTATCGGCCGCGCCACCATTGTCGGCAGCACCGCCATTGTCGGCCGCGCCACCGTTATCGGCAGCACCGCCGTTATCGGCCGCGCCACCGTTGTCAGCCGCGCCACCGTTGTCAGCAGCACCGCCGTTGTCAGCCGCACCGCCGTTATCGGCCGCGCCACCTTCAGTGGTCTCGCCCGTGGTCGAAGGCCCCTCGTCGACACCGCCGGCCACATCGCCGCCGCTGTCGCCCTCGGTGTCTCCCTGGACACCCAGGCCGACGTTGAGACCGTCCTCGTTGGCCTCGGCCGTGGCCGAGAGCCCACCGATGTTGACACCGACACCGACGGCCTGCGCCGCGCCGGCAGCGGTCAGCGAGGCACCCGCGGCGATTACCGCACCCGCGGCTATCCGCGCGACGCGGACTCGCGTCTTCTTGGTCATCTGCTGCTACCCCCAGTAGCTGTTCTCGTCAATGGAGCAGCCATATGCGGGCTCACGGCTCTGCCAGGGGCTGCGCTCTCGGCCTGCCGGGCCACGTAGTGCCGTGGCCAAGCCGCCCTCCCCCGCCCACACCCGTCCCAGACATACGCATGCTGCACCAGCACCCTGTCCAGAGTTAAGGACTACGTCAAGCCTGTTCCGTGCAATGTGCACCGCTTTGCGAGCAGTTGACCGTCAATCAGAATCACGACTGTGACGCACTCACCACGGGGCCTACGCAACTCGCGGCCCCAACTCCCCTTCGGACAACGGAATTCCGCACGCACCACGGCGGCCGCCGGGTACCGAAAACGGCGGTGCCGGAACCCAGTGGGGGTCCCGGCACCGCCGTACGCGCGCGAACTGGTTGTTACTTCTCCCGCTGCTTGCGCCAGCGGATGCCCGCCTCCAGGAAGCCGTCGATCTCGCCGTTGAAGACCGCTTCCGGGTTGCCGATCTCGAACTCCGTACGCAGGTCCTTGACCATCTGGTACGGGTGGAGGACGTACGAACGCATCTGGTTGCCCCAGGAGTTGCCGCCGTCGCCCTTGAGCGCGTCCATCTTGGCCTGCTCCTCCTGGCGGCGGCGCTCAAGGAGCTTCGCCTGGAGGACGTTCATCGCGGATGCCTTGTTCTGGATCTGCGAGCGCTCGTTCTGGCAGGAGACGACGATGCCGGTCGGCAGGTGGGTCAGGCGCACCGCGGAGTCGGTCGTGTTGACGCCCTGGCCACCGGGGCCGGAGGAGCGGTACACGTCGACGCGCAGCTCGGACTCGTCGATCTCGATGTGGTCGGTCGTCTCGACGACCGGCAGCACCTCGACACCCGCGAAGGACGTCTGGCGGCGGCCCTGGTTGTCGAAGGGCGAGATCCGGACGAGCCGGTGGGTGCCCTGCTCGACGGAGAGCGTGCCGTAGGCGTACGGAATCTGCACGGCGAAGGTGGTCGACTTGATGCCGGCCTCTTCCGCGTACGACGTCTCGTAGACCTCGGTCTTGTAGCCGTGCCGCTCGGCCCAGCGGATGTACATGCGCTGGAGCTTCTCGGCGAAGTCGGCGGCGTCGACGCCACCGGCCTCGGCCCGGATGTTGACCAGCGCCTCACGGGAGTCGTACTCGCCGGAGAGGAGGGTACGGACCTCCATCTCGTCGAGCGCCTTCCTGACGGACTCCAGCTCCGCCTCGGCCTCGGCGAGGGTGTCGGCGTCGGCCTCGTCCTGGGCGAGCTCGAAGAGGATCGCAAGATCGTCGATGCGCCCGCGCAGGGTCTCGGTCTTTCGGACCTCGGCCTGGAGGTGCGAAAGCTTGCTGGTGATCTTCTGTGCCGCGTCAGGGTCGTCCCAGAGGGACGGCGCCGCCGCCTGCTCCTCGAGCGCGGCGATGTCCGCCCTCAGCGCATCCAGGTCCAGGACGGCCTCGATCGACCCCATGGTCGAGGAGAGGGACTTCAGCTCTTCGGAAATATCGACGACTGCCACGGGTCCAGCGTAACGGCTGTCGGCGCGGACCTGCCCCGGGCTGCTTGATCACGGGCCGGAATCCTTGCGTACCGGGCCGCCGGGCGGCCCGGCATCCTTGCGTACGGGGCCGCCGGGCCGCCCGGCGGACGGACTGAGGGTGTCCGGGACCACAGTGGCCGGACCCGTTCGATCTTCCAGGGGCCTACGGCATCGCCGGTGCCGAGCTCCCCGAGTCCTGTGGAGTCGCGTCCGCGTCGTTGCCGCTCAGGGCCAGCCAGCCGCCGACGCCCACTGCCGCGCACAGCACTATCGCCACCGCGCCGAGCGTGATGCGGCGTTTACGGATGGCGGCTGATTTGTTGCGGGCCGAGCCGGGGCGAGGCTGTCCCGGTGCGCGCGGGGCCCGGGCCGTGCCCCTGGGGCCGCCGGAGAGTTCGTCCGGGGCGGGGACGCGCATGCTCGTGTGGGTGTCGCGGTTGGAGTCGGGGGACGCGCCGGGGACCAGCGGGACCGCGCCGCGGCGGCGGGGTTCGTCGGGGTTGGGGGTGTACTGCTGCTCGTCGTACGGCTGCGGTTCCGGTTCGGTGTCCGGCTCGTCGACGTCGAGGGGCGGGATGCCGGCCAGGTGCGGGAGCTGTTCGCGCAGGCCGGCCGCGAGCTCGGAGGCGCGCAGCCGGGAGGCCGGGGCCTTGGCCAGGCACTGGACCAGGAGCTGCCAGAGCTCCTCGGGGATGCCGGGGAGCGGGACCACTGTCTCCGTGACATGGCGGCGCAGCACCGCGCCGGGATGGCCGCCGCCGAACGGCGTGAAGCCCGCGAGGAGCTCGTACAGCACCGTCGCGAGAGCGTAGATGTCCACGGCGGCGCGCGGCGGCAGACCCTCGACGATCTCGGGGGCCAGATAGTCCGGCGTACCGATGATCTTCGTGGCCTTGGTGCGGTGCGGGGTGTCGATGAGCTTCGCGACGCCGAAGTCCGTGAGCAGTGCCGGGTGCGAGCCGCCGGGGCCGAGCGGGCCCTCCATGTCGAGCAGGATGTTCTCCGGCTTGACGTCGCGGTGCACCACTCCGGCGGCGTGCGCGGCGGCGAGGCCGTCGGCCACGTCCGCGATGATCGCGACCGCTGCCTCGGGGGCGAGGCGGCGCTCGCGGTCGAGGCGGGTGCGCAGATCCGTGCCGCGTACCAGGTTCATGACCAGCGCCAGGTCGTTGCCGTCCACGACGAGGTCGCGGACGCCGACGATGTGCGGGTGGTCGAGCTTGAGCAGGGCGGCGCGCTCCTGGACGAAGCGTCCGACCAGCTCCTGGTCGGACGCGAGGTCCTCACGGAGGAGCTTTATGGCTACGGGACCCTCAGGACCCACGCCGAGCCACACCGTGCCGGCGCTGCCGCGCCCCAGGATCTGGTGGGCGGTGTACCGGCTGCCGATATTCCGTGCCAAGACTGCTCCCTCAGCGGCTGGCGATGGACCTCGCTCACTAACCCCCGGTCGACAAAGTTACGCGTCTATCGGGGTGCTGCGTGCCCTGCATGGCGCCAACCTTCACTTCTGCGGGCGAAATTGGCCCGCAGAAGTCGACAAAGCCACGAAGTCGGTGGTGCGTGCGCTCTCAGTTGGCGCCGCTGTCGCCCAGTTTGGAGAGCCAGTCGGTGGCGGCCGAGATCCCGTCACCGATCACCTGCCAGTAGCTCTTGCCCTGGGCCACCCAGTCCTGCAGGGGCGTCAGTTCCCAGATCAGCCAGCCCGCGACGAACAGCAGCACCATGGTGAACAGGCATCCCTTGAGGCAGCCGAGGCCCGGGATCTTCGTCGGGTTGGCACTGCGCTGCCTCGGCTCGCGGGGCTGGCGCGGCGCCGGCTGCTGGGGCGGCGGCTGCTGCGGGGGCGCGTACTGCTGGCGCTGCGGCTGCTGTTGCGGGTATTGCTGCTGCTGACGGCGCTGGGGGTACTGCTGCTGTTGCTGGGGCTGCTGCCCGTACTGCTGGTGCTGCGGCCGCTGCTGCTGGGGCTGTTGGGACTGCGGCTGCTGGCGCTGGGGGCGGCGGCGCAGCGGGTCCTGGCTCGGGTCGAGGTACTGGACCTGCGTCTGCTCGTTGCGGTCGCGGGCCGCCTGCAGCTGGGACTGCCACGGGTGCGGGCCCTCGGGCTGCGGCGGGCCTTCCGGGCGCGTCGGCACGGGCGGCATGACCGCGGTCGGGTCGGCGTACCCGCCCTGGCCCTGCCCGTATCCCTGGCCGGGGGCGTGCTGCATGACACTGGTCGCCGCGTTCGGGTCGTACGCACCCGCATTGCTCGGCAGCACCTGTGTCGGGTCGGCCGCACCCTGGGTCCCCGGGACCGCCGCGGGCGCCGGGTCGGGGGCGAGCAGAGCGCCCACCCCGTCGGCGGCGGCGATCTGGGCCGAGTTGGCGTGCACGCCGATGCCGGCCGCGACGGTACGCAGTCCACGGGCCAGGTTCTCGGCGCTGGGCCGCCGGTCCGGGTCCTTGCTCAGGCAGCGCTCCATGACTGTCCACAGCGGCGCCGGGACGGTGGTGGGGCGGCGGGGCTCCTCGCTGAGGTGCCGTTGCAGCACTTCGAGGGCGGTGCCGCCGGCGAACGGCGGTCGCCCGGTGACCAGCTCGTACAGCAGGATTCCCGCACCGTAGATGTCGACCGCGGACGTCTGCGGCCGACCCTCGGCGGACTCCGGCGCCACATAGGCGGGCGTGCCGACGAACTCATGGGTCCGGGTCAGCCCCGGGGAGTCGGCGAGCCGCGCGATGCCGAAGTCGGTGAGCATCGGGTGCATCTGGCCGTCGCGCTCGGAGAGCAGGACGTTGGCCGGCTTCAGGTCGCGGTGGACGACGCCGTCGGCATGGCTGGCGGCGAGCGCGTCCGCGATCTGGGCGGTGAGGAGCGAGGCGGCGACCGGGGTGAGCGGACCGTTCTCGCGGAGGTAGCGGTGCAGGTCGGGGCCGTCGACCAGGTCCATCACAAGGGCGAGGAGATCGCCCTCCACGACCAGGTCACGGGTGCGCACGATGTTCTCGTGGGTGAGCCGCAGCAGCACGGAGCGCTCGCGCAGGAAGCGCATCACGACGTCCGCGTCGTTGGCGAGCTCCTCCTTGAGGACCTTGATCGCCACGGTCTCCCCGGGCTGACCCGCGACGGCCGCCTCGGAACCTGCGGTCTCCCGCTGGCGGGCACGCCAGACGGTGCCCGTGGCGCCGCGTCCCAGCGGCTCCTCGAGCAGGTACTTGCTGCCTACCGGCCGCACGTCATGCGCTCCCTGCTGATCGTGGTGCTTGCGGTCCCCCGGGGCCGCCCGGGAGTTCCGGCCCACTCTAGTGCCGCTTCGTGCCCTTCGAACGGGACACGGGTCGGTCGTTCTCCGGTCGTGAACGGCGAGTGAGCCGTCGTGTCCGGAACGTGTGATTCATCGTGTCCGCAAGAAGACGCGCACGCAGGACGGATGGTTGCCGCAGAGTTGCCGCACAAACGTGCCCATGGCCGGCCCCGGACGGCCGCCCGGTTCCTGTGCGCAGCTCCCGGGAACGCCCCAAGCAGGCACTTTTGGGACCACAGCCGACGCTCCAAGATCAATTTCAGGTGGCCCCCGGGCGTGTTGTCGGTGGCAGGTGCGAGGATGCCTCCAGCACGGAACTGTGGGGGCGGGAGCCTCGCGTTACGTGACGACCTGTACCGGACGACGCGTCCGTGCCGGGTGGGGGGAATCACAGGGCGTTTCCCCTGCCGGGCACCCCGCGCAGAAGGGACCGCTGACGGCGATGCAGATCCGGCTGACCGTCCTCGCGCCGCCCAGCGGCCAGACACCGGCTCGCGCCTGTGACGTGCTCGTCACCGCCCCTGCGGGGACAGCGCTCGCCGCTGTGGCCTCCAACCTCACCGCGGCCGTCACCGGGCCGGACGGCTCGCTCGGCAGCGGTGCGGTGGTGCTGTTCGCCGGGCGCGAGCGGCTCGACGCGCAGCGGTGCGCGCTGGGTGAGCCGCCCCTGGTCGACGGGGCGGTGCTGTCGCTCCAGGTCCCGGGCGAGGACGACGAGGCGGCGGACGATGCCGTACCGGCACAGCTCCATGTGGTGGCGGGCCCCGACGCGGGCGGCGTCCATCTGCTGCACGGCGGGCAGATCCGGATCGGCCGCTCCGCCGACGCGGACGTCCCGCTCGACGACCCCGATGTGTCCCGGCTGCACTGCGCGGTGACGGTCTCCGAGGACGGCCGGGTCTCGGTCGCCGACCTGGGCTCCACGAACGGCACCTCGCTGGACGGTACGGAGGTCCACGACCGCCCGGTCCGGCTCGAGCCGGGTGCGCTGCTGCGGCTCGGCGAATCGACGCTGCGGCTGGCCTCGGGGGCGCGTACGCCGACTCTGGCCACGACGCCGGACGGCGAGGGTCATCTGCGGGTGGCGCGGGCAGCGGGCGGCGTCGGCGAGGACGGGAACTTCCCGGAGGGTTCGGAGTCGGGGTCGGCGGAGTACGGCTCCGGTCATGCGTACAGCGCGGGTGTCTCGCCCGGCCTCGGGTCCGGCGACGGCGTCGCGTTTGCGTACGGAAGTGGCACACCGGCCGAGGCCGATGACCGGGGCGGGCGGGGACCGGCCGGCCGGTTCGCGGACGACGAGGTACCCCGGCGCGGCGGGATAGGAGCCTGGGCCCGCAGGCTGGCAGGCAACAAGGGCGAGCCGGTGCACGAGGCCGCGCCCGATGAGTCGCGGCCGGTGGGCCGACCGGGCCCGTCCGCCTCGTCCTCCTTCACGGCTTCGCGCCCGTCGGGCTCGTCGGTCGGGGAGACATGGCCCGATCCGGCGACCGTGCTGCTGACCGCCCTCGGACCGGGCCCCCGGCTGTGGGAGCGCGACGCCGAGCACCCGGAGGCGCTGGTGGTCCGGCTCGGCACCACCGACCGGGCCGATCTGCCCGCAGTACCGGTGACCGTGGGACTGCGGGAGGCCGGTTCGCTCGGGCTCGCCGGACCGCGGGAGCGGCTGGCCGGGCTCGCCCGCTCTGCGGTCGCGCAGCTCGCCGCGCTGCACTCCCCGGCCGACCTGGAGATCGTGCTCATCAGTACCGACCGCGCCCGCAACGCGGACGAGCGCAGCCGTCAGTGGGCGTGGCTCGGCTGGCTCCCCCATCTGCGGCCGATGCACGGCCAGGACTGCCGGCTGCTGCTCGCGTACGACCGGGAGCAGGCCACCGCCCGTACGACCGAGCTGGTGCGCCGGCTGGACGACGGGCCGCTCGGCACCGGCTGGGCCAGCGTCGACCGGGTCACGGTTGCCGAGGCCGCCCGGCGATACGTCGGGCCGCACACCGTGGTGATCGTCGACGGCGACCCCGGTTCCGCGGTGCTGCGCGAGACCACGGCCCGGCTGGCCGCCGCGGGTGCGGCCGCCGGAATCCATCTGATCTGCCTGGCCGAGGCGCCGGCCGCGTCGCCCACCTCGCCGGTCGCGGCGACGTACGAGGCGGCCTGCCATGCGTCGATCGCGTTCCGCGAGTGCGGGGCGGTGGCGATGCTGAGCGGCGATGTGGCGACGGCACTGCGGCTGCTGCGCACGGCGGGCGGGCAGGCTGCGGGCCACGGCACGGTGGCCGCGGTGGACGCGGTGTCGGCGGCCTGGGCGGAGCGGTTCGGGCGGGCGCTGGCCCCGTTGCGTATGGCGGGTTCGGCGACGGCACCGGGCCGCCGGACGGCTGCGGCCCTCCCGTCGTCCGCCCGCCTGCTGGACGAGCTGGGCCTGGCCAGGGCCACCCCGGCCTCGCTGATGGCCCGCTGGGCGTCGACGTCGGACGACCAGCCGGGGGCGACGGTGTATGGGCTCGGCAGTATGGAGGTGCCGCCCGTCGGCACCCACGGTTCGGGCCGCACGGAGTACTCGGGCAGCGCGGGTCCCCGTGCAGGCGCGCAGCGCACGGCCGACGGCGGGCCGGGCGCCCCGTTGCCGTCCTCGCGCCCGGCCGGTGCGGGTGCCGACGGAGCCCGGGGGGCGGATGACGTCTACGGATCCGGGTCGGGGCGTACGCCGTACCCCGGTGGCGAGTCGCCGGAGTCGGGGCGCACTCCGTATCCGGGCACCGCCACGTCCGGCTCCGGCCGCACCCCGTACCCCGGCACGAGCAACGACACCCATGCGGGCAGACCACGGCATACGTCGGTTCACGGCGACGGCAGCCTGTCGGGCACCGGGTCGGGACGCACCCTGTACACGGGCACCCCGAACTCGGGGCGTACGCCGTACCCAGGGGCGGATGCCCCAGGCTCGGGCCGCACCCCGTACCCGGGCGGGACACCCTCGGCATCGGCGCGAACCCCGTACCCCGGCACGGACAACCACGGCTCGGGCCGCACCCCGTACCCCGGCACGGACAACCACGGCTCGGGCCGCACCCCGTACCCCGGCACGGACACCTCGGGCTCGGGCCGAACCCCGTACCCCCGATCCGGCGCGTCCGACTCGGGCCGAACCCCGTACCCCGTCACCCCCCGGATCGGCGCGCAGCGTCACGACCGTGCGGTCGGCGACTCCTCCAGTTCTCGGACCGGTCCCGGTACCGAGCCCGCCGAGCGGGCCGCAAGCCGGGTGAGCGGGCCCCGTGGCGGCGATGCGCCGCAGGTTGCTGCTCGGGTGACCGAGGGCGCGAGCCCGGTCAGGACTGCTGCAGCTTGCACTGCCCCGGCCCCCGACGCGACCGCCGTCGCCGCCCGGCCCGTCGTCGTTCTCGGCGCCGGGCCCCGGGGTGCGGTCTGTGTCGATCTTGCGGACGAAGGACCCCATCTCCTCATCGAGGGCCCAGCCGGCAGTGGACGTACCGAGTTGCTGCGCGCCGTCGCCGCCTCGCTCGCCGCCGCGGCGCGGCCCGACCGGCTCGGCATCCTGCTCGTCGACGGCGCCGGTGGCGAGCGAGGCGAGAGCCTGCGTCCCTGCACCGAACTCCCGCATGCCTTCATGAACTTGACGGCCTCCGATCCGCTGAGGATGCGTGAGTTCGCCCAGGCCCTGGGCGGCGAACTGAAGCGGCGTGCCGAGCTGCTCGGGCGGCTCGACTTCGACGACTGGCACGTCCGGCACGAGGTGGCGCAGCGGATGGTCGGCCAGCGGGCACCGAGCGCCGCCGAGCAGCGCGGCGATCTGGACCCGACGACGAACGGCACGCTCCGGTTGCGGGCCGCCGCCGCGCGGTCCGTGGATTCCGGCCCGTCCCCGCTGCCCCGGCTCGTCGTCCTCGTCGACGACTTCGACGCGTTGGTCGCACCCGCCCTCGGCAGCCCGGGCCGGCCCGCTGCCGGTTCGGTCGTCCGGGCGCTGGAGGCCGTTGCAAGGGACGGCGGCCGGCTGGGCGTGCATCTGGTCGCGACGTCCGCCCGCGCCGACCGTACCGAGGACACGGAACTGGCCCGCGGGGCGCGGCTACGGGTGGTGCTCGACGCGCCCGTCGTGCCGCCCTCGCCGGAGGACCCGCTGCCCGGCCGGGGGAGGCTGGGGCATCCGGACGGGCGGGTGACGCCGTTCCAGGGGGGCCGGGTGACGGGCCGCATTCCGCGTACCGCGACCCTGCGGCCCACCGTCGTCCCGCTGGAGTGGGAGCGGATGGGCGATCCGCCCACCCGGCGACCGGTCCGCGAGCTGGGCAACGGGCCGACGGACCTGGCGCTGCTGGCCAGTGCGCTGGAGCGGGCGGCCCGTTCGGTGAACGCCGAGCGAATAGCTCCGCTCGTGGCCCACCAGCCCTGAGGTCCCCTCACCCCGGCCGGGGCATCCCGCCCCGGCCGCCATTGCGTTATTTCGCTATTTCGTCATTTCGTCCTCGATCACCGGACGGGCTGGGACATCGGGCCCGTCCGACGACCGAACACGACTGACCTCACGTCACGAGCCCATCACGATCGACAAGTTGACACCGAAAGCGGTATTGCGGCGCTCGTGCACCCGGCGTAGGACTGTGCGCACAGGAGCAGACACTCACGTACAGGCAGGCGCACAGGAGAGACGGGGCACGGATGCGCACAACGCTTCGGATTCGCAGGGCCGCCATGGTGTTCACAGCCATCGGCGCACTGGCCCTCACCGGCTGCGGTGACGACGGAAAGGAAAAGGCGGGCGGAGGTTCCAGCAGCTCCAAGGAGACGCCTTCGGGTGTCTCACTGCCCAAGCTGGACGGCGAGAAGATCTCGGTCGCGGCGGTCTGGACCGGCCCCGAGCAGGCCAACTTCGTCAAGGTTCTCAAGGAGTTCGAGAAGCGCACGGGCGCCACGGTCACCTTCGTCCCTGCGCAGGACCCGATCGTCAACTTCCTCGGTACGAAGATCGCGGGCGGCCAGCCGCCGGACGTCGCGATGATCCCGCAGGTCGGCGCGATCAAGCAGGCCGTGGAGAAGAAGTGGGCCAAGCCGGTGGGCGCCGACGCCAAGGCCCAGCTGGACAAGAACTACTCGAAGGTCTGGCAGGACCTCGGCGCGGTGGACGGCACCCAGTACGGCGTCTACTTCAAGGCCGCCAACAAGTCCCTGATCTGGTACAACGCCAAGGCGTTCGAGAACGCGGGGGCGAGCGAGCCGAAGACCTGGAAGGACTTCATGGCGACGGCCGAGACGGTCTCCGCCTCGGGTGTCACCCCGGTCTCGGTCGGCGGGGCGGACGGCTGGACCCTCACCGACTGGTTCGAGAACATCTACCTCTCCCAGGCGGGCCCGGAGAAGTACGACCAGCTGGCCCAGCACAAGATCAAGTGGACCGACCCGTCCGTCAAGGACGCGCTGACCACGCTCGCCGAGCTCTTCGGCAAGCCGTCCCTGATCGCGGGCGGCGCGGACGGTGCGCTGCAGACGGAGTTCCCGGCCTCGGTCACCCAGACGTTCACCGGCGGTGACCAGCCCAAGGGCGCCATGGTCTTCGAGGGCGACTTCGTGGGTATCAACATCGCGCAGACCAAGGCGAAGATCGGTACGGACGCCAAGGTGTTCCCGTTCCCGGCGGTCGGCGCCGAATCCCCCGTGGTGACGGGCGGCGACGCGGCGGTGGCCCTGAAGGACAGCAAGGGCGCCCAGGCCCTGCTGACCTGGCTGGCCTCGACGGACGCGGCGAAGATCTGGGCCGAGCAGGGCGGGTTCATCTCGCCGAACAAGGCCCTGGACACCGCCGCGTATCCCAACGAGGTGCAGCGCACCATGGCGAAGGCGCTGATCGCCGCCGGTGACGCCGTCCGGTTCGACATGTCCGACCAGGCCCCGCAGTCGTTCGGCGGGACGCCCGGGAAGGGCGAGTGGAAGACCCTCCAGGACTTCCTGAAGAACCCGAAGGACATCGCGGGGACCCAGGCGAAACTGGAGTCCGACGCGGCCAAGGCGTACAAGAGCTGACGGGATGACGACAGCGACAGCGGGGGGCGCCGACGCGGTGCCCCCCGCCGACAAGCGTCCCCCTGAGCGCTCCGAGCGCCCTGGGCAGCCGCGCCCCCGCAGGAGCGTGACCGGCACCCGCAAGATCGTCGCGACGGCGTTCCTGCTGCCTGCGCTGGTGCTGCTCGGCGCGCTCGTGCTCTACCCGATCGGCTACTCCGTCTACCGGTCGTTCTTCGACCAGTCGGGTACGGGCTTCGCCGGTGTCGACAACTACAAGGCGCTGTTCACGGACGACACCATCCGTACAGCCGTCAAGAACAACGCGATCTGGGTCGTCTTCGCACCGACGATCTCCACCGCGCTCGGGCTGATCTTCGCGGTGCTGACCGAACGGATCCGCTGGGGTACGGCGTTCAAGCTGATCGTCTTCATGCCGATGGCGATCTCGATGCTGGCCGCGGGCATCATCTTCCGGCTGGTGTACGACCAGGCCCCGGAGCGCGGGGTCGCGAACGCCGTATGGGTGGGTGTGCACGACACGTTCGCCGAGTCGGCCGGCTATCCGAAGGCGCACCCGCTGCCCGTCCATCCGCTCAAGGCGGGCGGCGGCGGATCGTTCGTCACGAAGGTGCCGGTACGGGCCGGCGAACCGGTCCAGTTGCCGCTGGTCGGTGTGGCGCCCGCGAAGATGCCGACCGACGCGAAGCCGGCGAAGGCGGCCACCCCGCAGTCCGGGAAGGTCACCGGTACCGCATGGCTGGACTTCACCAAGGGCGGCGGCGGCAAACCCGATGTCATCGACACCAAGGAGCTCGGTCTCAAGGGGCTCAAGGTCGAGGCGGTCAAGAACGGCAAGGTGGTCGCCTCGGCGAAGGCCGCCGCGGACGGTACGTTCACCCTGCCCGCCTCGGCCGACGGCACCCTGCTCCGGCTCCCCGCATCGAACTTCAAGGAGCCGTACAACGGGGTCGACTGGCTCGGCCCCACCCTGGTGACGCCCGGAATCATCGGCAGTTACGTGTGGATGTGGGCGGGCTTCGCGATGGTGCTGATCGCGGCCGGACTCGCGGGCCTGCCGCGTGAACTCCTCGAAGCGGCCCGGGTGGACGGTGCCAACGAGTGGCAGGTCTTCCGCCGGATCACCGTGCCGATGCTCGCGCCCGTGCTCGCGGTCGTGCTGGTCACGCTGATGATCAACGTCCTCAAGATCTTCGACCTGGTCTTCATCATCGCCCCGGGTTCCTCCCAGGACGATGCGAACGTCCTGGCCCTCCAGTTGTACCGGTCCTCGTTCGGCACGGATGCGGACCTCGGGATCGGCAGCGCCATCGCCGTACTCCTGCTGTTGCTGGTGATCCCGGTGATGATCTTCAATATCCGCCGGATGCGGAGGGAGAGGCGCCGATGACAACTCCGTCGACCACGGTCGCCTCCGGCCGGAGGTCCGGGGGTTGTCCCCCGGAAAAGCACGGCAATATCCGCCGGATACGGAAGGAGGGGCGCCGATGACAACCCCGTCGACGACGGCCGCGGCCACCCGCACGACCCCGGCCTCCGGCAGCGACGCGGCGCGGGCGAAGCAGTCCCTCGGTTCACGGATCGCGGCCCGCGCCGGCGGCGGCGTGATGCGGGTCCTCCTCATCCTGGTGGGCCTGTTCTGGCTGATGCCGACCATCGGACTGCTGCTCTCCTCGCTGCGCAGCGGCGAGGAGATCGCGGCGACCGGCTGGTGGAAGGTCTTCACCGCCCCGTCCCAGCTCACCTTCGACAACTACTCCCGGCTGCTGGACAATTCGACCATCACCCACTCCCTCCTGAGTACGGTGATGATCACTGTCCCGGCGACGGTCCTGGTCGTGGTGTTCGGCTCGCTCGCCGGGTACGCCTTCGCCTGGATGGACTTCCCCGGCCGCGACTGGTGGTTCCTGCTGGTCGTCGGGTTGCTGGTGGTCCCGGTGCAGGTCGCTCTCATCCCGGTGTCCAAGCTCTTCGGCGAGATCGGGATCTTCGAGACCACCTTCGGTGTGATCCTCTTCCACACGGCGTTCGGCCTGCCCTTCGCGATCTTCCTGCTGAGGAACTTCTTCGCGGAGATCCCGCGCGAACTCCTGGAGGCGGCCCGGCTCGACGGGGCGGGTGAGATCCGGCTCTTCACCCGGGTCGTGATGCCGCTGGGCGGTCCGGCGATCGCCTCGCTCGGGATCTTCCAGTTCCTCTGGGTGTGGAACGACATGCTGGTCGCGCTGATCTTCGCGGACTCCGACTCGCCGCCGATCACCGTGGCCTTGCAGCAGCAGGTACGGCAGTTCGGCAACAACATCGATGTACTGGCGCCCGGCGCCTTCGTGTCGATGGTGATTCCACTTGCCGTGTTCTTCGCCTTCCAGCGCCAGTTCGTCTCCGGCGTGATGGCGGGCGCGGTCAAGTAGCAGCACCGCACAGAAATCCAACAGCTGTACGTCGACCGGATGTACGTCAACATGGGGCGTGTCCCGTTACTCCAAACGGGCACGCCCCACCTGGCACTTCGCGCGAATGCCACGTTTCGGCGTAACCATCGCGCCCCATCGGCCGTTTGCGGACCACCCGCCCGCACCAGCGAACGACCCATGGATGTG
Organism: Streptomyces sp. NPDC002206; assembly: GCF_053593595.1. Classification (NCBI taxonomy): domain Bacteria; kingdom Bacillati; phylum Actinomycetota; class Actinomycetes; order Kitasatosporales; family Streptomycetaceae; genus Streptomyces; species Streptomyces sp. NPDC002206. The sequence goes on along the minus strand of NZ_JBSFCW010000020.1, from coordinate 42,145 downwards.
TTGTGCCCAGGTTCAGTGTCATCGTGCCCGCGTACCGGGTTCAGGCGTATCTGCACGAGAGCCTGGACTCGGTGCTGAGCCAGTCCTACGCGGACTTCGAGGTCATCGCGGTGGATGACTGCTCCCCCGATTCCTGCGGCGCCATCATCGACGGGTTCGCCGCACGCGACAGCCGGGTGCGGGCCCTGCACCTGCCGGAGAACGTGGGCCTCGGCCTCGCCCGCAACGCCGGGATCGCACAGGCCACCGGCGACTACCTGATCTTCCTGGACAGCGACGACACTCTCGCCCCCGGCGCCCTGCGGACCATCGCCGACCGGATCGCGCGGACCGGGGAGCCGGACGTCCTGGTCTACGACTACGCCCGTACGTACTGGACGGGCGAGAGCGTGCGCAACGCCTTCGCCGGGTATCTCGCCGAGACCGGCGCCGCCACCTTCACCCTCGCCGACCGGCCCGGTCTGCTGAAAGTCCTCATGGTCGTCTGGAACAAGGCGTACCGCCGCGAGTTCGTCGAGGCCGAGGGGTTCACCTTCCCGCCCGGCTACTACGAGGACACCCCGTGGACCTATCCGGTGCTGATGGCCGCCGGTTCGATCGCCGTCCTCGACGAGGTGTGCGTCCACTACCGGCAGCGGCGCCGGGGCAACATCCTGTCCACCACCAGCCGCAAGCACTTCGACATCTTCGACCAGTACGACCGGGTCTTCGCGTTCATCGACGCCCACCCCCGGCTCACGAACTGGCGGCCGGTGATCTATCGCCGGATGCTCGACCACTTCTCGACGCTCTTCACCACCCGTGGCAGGCTGCCGCGCGGCAGCCGCGGCGAGTTCTTCCGCCGCGCCCGCGCCCACTGCGGCCGCTACCGCGTCCCCGGCGCCCCCGCGCCACGCCGCGCCCGACTGCGCCACGGACTGATCCGGCTGGGCGCGCACCGTACGTACCGCGCCCTGTGGACCGCGCAGCTGCTGCGGGGGTGGCTGCACCGGATCGCCGGGGCCGCACGCCGGGTGGTGCGGGCCGGCGCGCTCCAGGCGTACTACCGCGTGCAGCTCCGGCTGCCCGTGCGCGCGGACCGCGCGGTGTTCGCTGCGTACTGGCACCGCGGCTATGCCTGCAACCCGGCGGCGATCGAGGAGAAGGCCCGCGAACTGGTGCCCGGGCTGCACACGTCATGGATCTGCCGCGCCGAGGACGCGCACACCGTCCCCACCGGAATCCGCCGGCTCACACCGGGAACGTACCGCTACTGGCAGGCGCTGGCCCGCTCCAAGTACCTGGTGAACAACGTCAACTTCGACCGGCGGCTGGTCAAGCGGCGCGGCCAGGTGCTGCTCCAGACCCATCACGGCACTCCTTTGAAGACGATGGGCCTGGACCTTCAGGACCGTCCCGCGGCGGCCGGCACGATGGACTTCGAGCAGCTGCTCGCCAACGTCGACAAATGGGACTTCTCGCTCTCCGCGAACCGGCACTCCACCCTTGTGTGGGAAAAGGCCTACCCGTCGGAGTCAGCCGGCTTGGAGACATTGGAGTACGGCTGTCCGCGCAACGACCTCTTCCGGCGGGCCACCGCCGACGATGTGGCGCGGTTTCGCGAGTCGATCGGCATCCCCGAGGGTGCCACCGCCCTGCTGTACGCCCCCACCCACCGCGACTACCGGCGCACCCAGCACCTCGGCCTCGACCTGGAGCGGGTGGTCCGGGCGCTCGGCCCCGACTTCGTGATCCTGACCCGCGCGCACTACTCGTACGAGGCTCCGCCGGCCCGCGGCACGCACCCGCGAATCATCGACGTCAGCGACCATCCCTCGGTCGAGGCGGTCGCGCTCGCCTCCGACGCACTGGTCACCGACTACTCGTCGCTGATGTTCGACTACGCCAATCTGGACCGGCCCATCGTCATCCACAACAGTGACCGGGAGGCGTACGAGGCAGCCCGCGGCACCTACTTCGATCTGCGCTCCTGCCCACCGGGTGCGATCGCCCACAGCGATGACGAGCTGCTGGACATCTTCGCCACGGGCCACTGGCGCGACTCCCGCTCCGCGCAGCTGCGAGCGGCGTTCCGGGCGCGGTTCTGCCCGTACGACGACGGGCACGCGGCGGAGCGGGTGGTGCGCCGGGTGTTCCTGGGCGACACGACCGTGCAGGTGCCCGCGGCGTCTGCGGTGTCCCTCGCGGAGCGTTGTCCGGGGCCCGCGCCGGTCCCGGCGTCCGTCCCCGTACCGGCTCTGTTGAGCGGGACCTCGCCGGGACGCAGTCCGTCGACCGGACCTGACCGCCCGACCACCTGACTTACCGGCCTTCCGACTTCCTGTTGTCCCCCGTCTCCCCCGCTGTCTGCGCCCACGGGTGCCAGTGACCGAGAAAGAGCGTGTATGCCCCGGCTGAGTGTCATCATCCCCGTCCGTCGCGTCCGAGGACATCTGCGCGAGTGCCTGGAGTCGGTGCTCTCGCAGTCGTTCACGGATATCGAAGTGATCGGCGTCGACGACGGGGCGCCGGACGGTTCGGGCCTGCTGCTGGACGAGTTCGCCGCCCGGGACGATCGGGTGCAGGCCATCCACCTCCCGGCGGGCGAGGGCGTGGGTCCCGCCGGGCGGCGCAACGCCGGGGCCGAGCGGGCCGTCGGGAGCCATCTGCTCTTCCTGGAGGCGAACTTCGTCCTGCTGCCGGGTGCCCTGCAGGCCGTCGCCGACGCGCTGGACGGGGCGGGCGACCCGGAACTGCTGCTGTTCGGCCATCACAAGCGGTCGTTCCGCGGCAGGCCGCGGCCGACCAGGTCGCTGGAGGTGCTGCACGAACTGCCCGTGGGTCCCCTCACCCTCGCCGACCACCCCGAACTCCTCGACATCGCACAGGTCTCCTGGAACCGGGCCGTACGCCGCACCCTCCACGAGTCCGAGAAGCTGGCCTTCGGCCCCGGACAGCACGGCGAGCGGATGTACGCGCTCCAGACGCTGGCCGCCGCCGAATCCGTCGCCGTCCTGCCGGTCGCCTGCGTCGAGCACCGCCAGCAACGCTATCTGCCGGACCTCGCCGACGCGTCGGAGCCGACCGACGGCACGACACCGCTCCAGCTCGTCGAGGCGTACGCGGGGCTGATGACGTTCCTCCGGGACCGGCCGGCCCTGCATCCGCTGCGGGCGCTGCTCTTCGAGCGGGCCGCCCAGGAACTCCTGGCCGGATACCCGTCGGTGGAGCGGCGGCGCAGGCGGTACGTGCGGTCCGTGGCCGCGTTCCACCGTACGCACCGGCCCGAGGGGCACCGGTTCCCGGGCGGCGCCAGGGGGCTGCGGCCACGGCTGATCGGCGGCGGTCGGTTCGCCGCACTCGGCGCCCTCGACACCGTCCTCACCCTGCGCCGGAGCATGCGCTCCGTGCCCACCGCACTCCGGGCGCGTGCGAAGCGCACGCTGTCCGCGCGCTACTACTGGTGGCAGCGCAGGCGTCCGCTGGACCGCGGGCTCGCCGTCTACGCCGCGTACTGGAACCGCGGGGTCAGCTGCAACCCGGAGGCGATCTTCCGCAAGGCCCAGGATCTGGCCCCGCAGGTGCGCGGCGTGTGGGTGGTCTCGAAGAACCAGGTGGACACGGTGCCGCCCGGCATCGACCACGTGGTGCCGGGGACCCGCCGCTACTGGGCGACGGTGGCCCGTGCCACGTACTTCATCAACAACGTCAACTTCCCCGACCACCTGGTCAAACGCCCCGGTCAGGTCCATGTGATGACCCACCACGGCACCCCGCTGAAGATCATGGGCCTGGACCAGCAGGAGTATCCGGCGGCGGCGCAGGGGCTGAACTTCGACCGGCTGCTGCAGCGCGTCGACCGGTGGGACTGGAGTATCTCCGCCAATCCGCACTCCACGGAGGTGTGGGCCCGCGCCTACCCGAGTGCCGCGCGCTCGCTCGAAACGGGCTACCCGCGCAATGACGTCTTCACCACGGCGACGGCCGGGCAGATCGCCGAGATCCGGGCCGGGCTGGGCATCCGCCCCGGTCAGCGGAGCGTGCTGTACGCGCCGACCCACCGCGACTACGAGGCGTCGTTCACCAGCAGGATCGATCTGGAACGGCTCGCCGAAGCGCTCGGCCCCGACACCGTGATCATGGTCCGGGCACATTACTTCTACGACGAGGCGGGGCTGCCGGACCGTCCGTCGATCCTCGATGTCTGCGACCATCCGCGGATCGAGGAGCTGTGCCTGGCGGCCGACGCGCTGGTGACGGACTACTCGTCGGTGATGTTCGACTATGCCGCGCTGGACCGGCCCATCGTGGTGCACGCCCCGGACTGGGAGACGTACCGCACGGTGCGCGGGGTCTGCTTCGACCTGCTGTCCGGGGAGCCGGGAGACACCCCGGGGGCCGTCTCCACGAGCACGGAGGAGCTGGCCCGGATCTTCCTCGACGGCAGCTGGAACAGTCCGGAGAACGAGGCCCTGCGGGCCGCTTTCCGGGCGAGGTTCTGTCCGTACGACGACGGGCGGGCGGCGGAGCGGGTGGTTCGGGCGGTGCTGCTGGGGGAAGAAGGGGCACCCGGCGGGCGTTAGTCCTCAATCGCCGGACGGGCTTGTCCTTGCCGCCCGGCGATTGATCGCGCACCCGTTCCCGGGATGCGCCTCAGCGTTGCTGGCCCGCCATGACCGTGACGAGGCCGACGACCACGAGCAGCGAGCCGCCCCAGGTCCACATCGAGGTCCGCTCGTGCAGCACCGTCGATCCGGCCAGCACGATCAGCAGATAGCCGAGCGCGTTGAACGGGTACGCGATGCTCAGCGGCACCTTGGCCAGCGTCGCCATCCAGGCGAGCGCGGACACCGCGAAGACGAGGAGCCCGAGGACGACCCACGGGCTGGTCGCCGCGCGCATCGCCAGGGATCCGCCGTCCCGCCCGGCCGCCGCCGCGGCACCCTTCATCCCGTGCTTGAGCATGATCTGGCCGCCCGCCGACGCGAACACGGCGAACAGCAGCAGCGTCAGACTGGGCAGGGTCAAGGTCTTGCTCCTGACGGGGGCGGCGGGCACCGGCTCGGGGGTGCGTGCGGAGTGGGGCACGGAGTCGGCGGTGTCCGTCTCAGACTCCGACCTGGCCGGCAGGGGCGTACTGTCGGTTGAGGATGTCCTGTACATCGACGTGCTCTCCAGCGATGATCGTCTCGGCCGCATGCGGGGTCAGCAGTGCGACGTGCTGATAGCCGAACAGCGTCGGCCGGATCCTGGTCAGCAGCTTCGACAGGCCGCCGAGGATCGTGGCGAGCGGTCCGCGACCGCCGAGCAGCGACCAGAACGGCGCCCCGGTGGACGCGATGTCCAGAACGTCGTAGCCGGCGTTCCGGACGGTGCGGCGCAGGCTGGCCCGGGTGAAGAAGCGCAGATGCGTCTCGTCGAGGATGCCGCGCCGGTCGTAGTCGAAGACTCCGAGCGCCACCCGCAGCCGTGAGTACCAGTGGCTGAAGTTCGGTACGGACAGCAGCACATGGCCGCCCGGCCGGAGCACGGTCGCGGCCTCGGAGAGGACGCGTTCGGGACGGGAGAGGTGCTCGATGACATCGCCGGCGACAACGTAGTCGAAGTCGGCGCCGATCTCCTCGGGCAGCCCCTCCTCCAGGTCGGCGAGGTGGAAGTGCGTGCACTTCTCGCGGACGCCCGGGACCTCGATGTAGTCGACGCCGGTCACTTCGTGGCCGAGCGCCACCAGGCGCTGCGCGAACAGGCCGCCGGAGCAGCCGAGATCGAGGACGCGGCCGGGCGGCAGTGCTCGCATCTTCTCCAGGATGACGGCGTGCGAGGAGCCGTCGCCCTCCTTGAAGGCGTACTCGACGGGCTTGGGGATCCAGGCGCAGGTGCCGAACCCCTTGATGGCGAGGCGGTATTCGAGGACGTCCTTGATGACGTCCTTCGCGTACTTCAGGCCGTTGACGTAGCAGATCTCGTCGCCGTAGTACGTCGGGACGGGGATCTCCTTGATCCGCATCCCTTCGTTGAGCAGCTGGACGATGATCTGGGTGTCGAAGTCGAACGCGTCGGTGTTCCGGGCGATGGGCAGTTTCTTGAGGGCCGCGACGCTGTAGGCACGGTAGCCGGAGTGGAATTCGGTGAGCTTCGAGCCGAGGAGCCTGTTCTCCAGGCGGGTGAGAATACGATTGCCGAGCCACTTGTACATCGGCATGCCGCCCTTGAGGGCGCTGCCGGACTTCATCATCCGCGAACCGAACACGGCTTCGCATTCGCCGCGCTCGATCGGCGCGACCATATCGGGCAGCAGTTCGGGGGCGTACTGTCCGTCGCCGTGCAGCAGCACGATGATGTCCAGTCCGTGTTCGGCGGCCAGCGCGTATCCGGCCTTCTGGTTTCCGCCGTATCCGAGATTCTTGGTGTGCCGCATCACGACGGTCCGCGGCATTCCCTCCGCCAGCGACCAGCGGCATCCTGCGGTGAAGGTCGCATCATGGCTCGCGTCGTCGAGAATGAGGATCTCGGAGATCCGGGACCGGAAATCCTCCGGAATCCGGTCGAGGGTCTTCTCCAGCGTCATCTCGGCGTTGTACGCGACCACCAGGATGCCGATCCTGGGGCTCGTGCTTTCCTTCACGGGAGGATCTCCAGTTGCGCTCGGGTGTGGTCAGTTGACGGCGGAACCGAACGGATGCGAGGTGCGGGGCGCAGTGACCGATGCCGGTTCGCCGGGGGACGACGGGGGCCCGTCCGGCGGGGCGGCGAGAATCCCGCGGACGCCTCTGACCAGGCAGACCGCGAGAACGAACCAGCCGGCAGTGCCCAGTTGCAGCACCGTCTCGCTCCAGTGCACGGGGGAGCGTCCCTGGTAGCCGAGGATGGCTGTCCAGCCGAGCAGACAGCTGTACGCGACCCCTTCCCAGAACCCGATGACGAACATCGCGGCGGCCGCCCAGGTCAGGTACTGCAGGCCGGACGCGGTGGAGAGCAGCAGCAGGAGGCCCATCGTCACGGCGACGACACCGGGCAGCTGCCCGGGCCGCACCCAGGCCAGCCAGACACCGACGGCCACACAGATCAGCACGAAGAGGAAGTGGCCCTCGCCGCGCATGAAGGTGATGAAGGACTCCGGCAGGCCGAGCACATCGGCGAACCGGACGAGGCCCCAGAGGCGGTATCTGCCCCCCGTGTACTCCAGGACGTTCTCATTGAGGTTCTCCGGCACGGTCACCAGCACGGGTCCCCAGACGAGCGCGACCAGCGCGGTGAACCCCGCGGTGAAGCGGACGAACACCGGCCGGCCGGCCCGCAGCGCGACGACGAAGAGCGCCGGGATCACCACGACCGGGATGAACTTGACGCTGATCGACAGCGCGGCGGCCACCCCGGCGGCCAGCGGCGACCTCCGGTCGGCCAGTAGATACGCGGCGGCGAGGGCGAAAGCGATGGCAACCGCGTCGGTGTTGCCGTGGTAGCCCGAGGTGGCGATCAGCACAGGGCTGAGGGCCACTCCGATCCCGCAGGCGACCGCGGTGCGCAGACTGCGACGCCGCCGGACAATTTCGAACACGATGAGTGTGCAGAAGAAGTCGGCGATCGAAGCAGGTGACCGGATCAGCGTCCCGAACGGAATTCCGAGCTCGGCGAGTTCATTCAGCCCGAGGAGCATCCAGCCGGCCAGCGGCGGATGATTGTAGACGGGCAGGCCCGGCAGCGGCTGCTCATAAATGCGAACGGGGCCGTAAACGGTGATGGCCTTGGCGAAACCTTGGAAAAAGCGCACATCGGCGGGGCCCGACGTGTTCGCCGCGATCAGCATTCTGACGAGCAGCCCTATGGCCGCGGCGACGAACACGACAGCTCTCGCGCGCCGCACGCTCCAGGCGTCGCACCACGTTCGGATACCCATGAAAACGAACGTAGCAACCCGCAGCGGCTATCCAGTGCACCGATCAACATACTTAAGCGAACGAGTGAATCGCTCCCCGCCCATCTGCACGTACGTGGACGGTGAGAATCACTCGAACGGTTCACTTATCCCCCCTTGCGCGGGCGCTTCCTGCCGTTCACCACCGCTGCACCCCGGAGTCCGGTTCCGGTCCCGCACGGGCACGGGGGCCGGAACCGGACTCCGGGGTGGACTACCGGGGGTCGGGCTGCAGCATCCGGTCGACCACCCGCTGCGCCGCATGCCCGTCGTCGAGGTCGCAGAAGTCGCGCCGAAATGCCTCGTACGCCTGCGCGTGTCCCGCGGTGGCCCGGACCGGGTCGCGCAGCGCCTCGATGAGATCCGCGGAGTCGGGGATCAGCGGGCCGGGGGCGCGGTTCTCGAAGTCGAAACAGAAGCCGCGCAGGGTGTCGCGGTAGTGAGCGAGGTCGTACGTGTGGAACAGCATCGGGCGGCCGGTCTGGGCGAAGTCGAACATCAGCGAGGAGTAGTCGGTGACGAGCGCGTCGCTGATCAGCATCAGCTCACCGACGTCCCCGTAGCGCGAGACGTCCCGCACGAAGCCGCTGCCGCTGTCCGGGAGCCGGTCGGTGACCAGATAGTGGCGCCGCACCAACAGCACGGTGTCGGAGGCGAGTTCGCGTTCGGCGGCGGCCAGGTCGAGCTGGAGGTCGAGGGCGTATCTGCCGCCGCCCTGCGGCCGGTCCTCACGCCATGTCGGCGCGTACAGCACGACCCGCTTGCCCGCGGGGATCCCCAGCCGCTCCCGTACCGCGGCGGCCACCTTGGTGCGGTCCGAGGCGTGGAAGAGGTCGTTGCGGGGATAGCCGCACTCCAGCATCTCCCCCCGATACCCGAAGGAGCGCCGCAGGACGGAGGTGGAGAAGCTGTTCGGGGAGACCAGGACGCTCCACTGGCTTGCGCGCTGTTCGATGGTGGCGATGTAGGCGGCATTGGCCTGGGCCGTGTCCGCGAGGTCGAGGCCGATGCGCTTGAGCGGGGTGCCGTGCCAGGTCTGGACGACACTCTGGCCATCGCGCCGTTCGAACCATTCGGGCAGCTGGGTGTTGGTGACGATGTGGCGGCTGCGCGCCAGCGCCTCGTGCCAGGCGGCGGAGCCATGGACGACGGCGGTGGCGCCCGCGGGGATCCGGGCCTGCTGATCGCGTACGACCCACAGATGCTCGAACGCGGTGGTGCGGGCGGCCAGTTCCTCGTAGATCGCGCGCGGCGAGTCGGAGTACTGGCGCCCGTCGAAGCTGCTGTGCAGGACGGTGTCGCGCAGGGGGGCGGTGCGCTGTCCGGCGTACGCCTCGCGCAGCAGCCGCTTGCCGCGGGCGCCGCGCTCCGCCGCGGTGAGCATGGACGCGGCGTTGACGAGCAGCTGGTCGTGGTAGCGCCGCTCGATGACGTAGGTGCGGCCCGAGAGCGTACGGGCGGCGGGAAGGGTGCGGTGGGCGGCGGCCGGGATGCGCAACGGCATGTCGCCCGTGTCGTCGGCGGCGCCCTTCGGGCGGAGGAAGAAGTACCAGTGGCCCTCCCCCAGGGGCAGCGGGCCACCGGGCGCTTCGACGGCGTCGGGCCGCAGCTCGGCCCTGAACCGCCGGGCCTGCGCAGGCCCGGAGAACACCACCGGGAAGACGGCCTCCTCGTCGTGACCGCTGTGCCGGGCCACCAGCTCGACGGGGCGGTCGGGGTCGTCGGGGAAGGTGCCCTCCAGGAGCAGCAGCCCGTCCTCCGTCCAGCTCGCCAGCTCGCAGGCGGGCTGCACGGGCCGGTCGCTGATCAGCAGGTTGCCCCGGGAACTGGCGGTGAGCGCGAGCTCACGCGGCTCGTCGGCGCCCCCTTCCGGTGCGGGCGAACCGATCGGGTAGCGGCCCGGCGGAACGGGCCCCGGCACGTCGATCGGTGTCCTGCGGCCGTCCGGTCCGACCAGATGCAGGCTGTACGCGACGGTGGCCGCCTCTGTCGTCGGCCGCGCGTCGGTGACCGCTGCGAGCGGGACCACGGCGGTGAAGCGCCGCCAGCCCGCCGCCGACGGCACGGCGCCCTCGTGGACGGTCGCCGGGAAGTCGAGGGAGGTGCTGGAGGGACGATGGGTGAGACCGATCCGGAGCGGTCCCTTGCCGAGACGGTCGCGGATCATGCCACTGATCACCACGGTGGCGGTCCCGTCGCCCGCATCGCCCGCCCGGTGTGTCTCGAACCGGGCGTCGATCCGCTCCGCGTGAACCACCAGCTTGCCGCCCTCCAAGGCGGGCACGATGCGGTGGTCGCCGTCCGGTCGATGCACGGGCGGCGCCGCCGCGGCCACGTCGGTGGAGACGTCGGAGCGGCGCAGCATCCCGTGTCCGGCGATGCCGACTTCGAGGCGCCAGGTGAGCCGTTCCGTGTCGCCGTCGGCGGAGATCCGGAGCCGGGCCGGGTCGATGACCGTCTCGAAGCCGGACCGGTCGTAGTCGTGCAGGCTCTGCCGGGAACGGACGGTGGCCTCCGGCTCATCGACCGTACGCAGCCGCAGCGGCACCACGTGCCGGCGCCCGGCCCGCAGCCAGCCGGCCCGGAACTCGCTGTGCCACGAGCCGGCGGGCAGGTTGCGGATGTACGCGTACCCCTTGAGGTGCAGCTTGCCGCCCTGCCAGTGCGCCTCGCGCAGCCGGGCGGTGAGCGGCAGGTCCCGGTCGCCGACCCGCAGCACCGAGCGCGGTACCGGCCCGGTGAGGGCCGGGTACGAGGCGCTGCGGTGCCGCACGCCCCGTACGGCGAAGGCACCGGGTTCGGCCTTGTCGTGGGCGAGCAGCTCCAGCAGTTCGTCCGTGCGCCGTTCGCGTACGAGATGCCACATCAGCCGCAGCCGCAGCGGCAGCCCGTCGAGGACGGCCGGGTCGACCTGGTCGGTGAACTCGTTGGCGTACGTGAGGAAGGCGCGGCGGTACTCGTCGTCCCCGTCGGGCAGCGCCTCCATGAAGTACCAGAGGTCGTTGGCGAGGACATGCGCCTCGTAGTGGCGTTTGTCGGCGGCGCCGCGGTGCTGTTCGAGGAAGGTGGAGACGCCCAGTACGTGCGAGGCCCGGTCCCGGATGCCGCGGACGACGGCGCGGCGGGTGGTGATCGAGCCGGCCCGGTCGCGCCAGTGGTAGACGGCGTCCTTGACCACGTCGACGGAGCGGGCGAGGAAGTGGGCGGGGAGGACGACGGGGATGTCCTCGTAGAGGGTGCCGACCGGGAAGGCGAAGGCGTGTTCGTCCCAGAAGGACCGGCGGAAGACCTTGTTGCAGGCGATCCGGTCGGCGGCGAGGTCCCAGTCGCGCGAGATGTGAGTGCGCAGCCGGGTGGTCGCCATGGGCTTGCGGAAGTTGGGCGACTGCTGCAGCTTGCCGGAGGCCCGCAGCCGGAGCACATTGCCGGATGCGATGTCCGAACCCGTCTTGTCGAGTACGCCGACGAGGAGTTCGTACGCCCGGGGCGGCACGATGTCGTCGCTGTCGACGAAGGCGACATAGCCGCTGCCCGGATCGCAGTTGCGGACACCGGTGTTGCGGGCGTGCCCGAGGCCGCCGTTCTTCTGGCTCACCAGCCGGAACCGGCTGTCCTGTTCCGCGAAGGCAGTGGCCAGGGCGGCGCTGCCGTCGGTGGATCCGTCGTCGACCATCACCACCTCCAGGTCGTCCATGGTCTGCTCCGCGAGGGACTTCAGGCAGTCCGTCAGATAGAGCTCCACGTTGTAGACGGGGACGACGACACTGAGCCGTGGCGGCATGTTGAGCACGTCCGTTCATCGGGGGCCTGGTTGTCCGTATGGCTCAACCGCGTGAACGGCCGGGGGTCACCGGTTACGGCCTCGAACGAGTGACATCACAAGCCGTTCAGGAACACCATCGCACCACGCGGTCGGCAGCGTGGCCGTCATGGTACGGACGGAACCACTCCCGGAACATGCCCCGGAGCCCGCCCGCCCGCTGTGACCTCCACTCCCCGATCCGAAGACCCCCGGCAGCTCGCCCTCGGTGGTGGCGACAGCTCCGGGGGTGTCGCCGGGGCGGCCGGACGGCAGGCCGACGTGCGCGCCGTACGAGGCCCGGTAGGCGTACGGGCCGGGGCGCAGCCGATGGTCGGGCGGTCAGTTCTTCTTGAGGGCGGCGACGGCCGACTCGGCCAGATCGTCCAGATAGCCCTTGGGCAGATCGCCGCGGACCACGGCGAGCCGCCAGTAGAGCGGGCCGACGATCAGGTCCAGGGCGCGGTCCGGGTCGCTGTCCTCGGGCAGCTCACCGCGGGCGACGGCGTCCCGGACGACCACGGCGGCGATGCCCTGCTGCGGGTCCAGCAGGGCCGACTTGATCGTGTCGGAGATCTCCGGGTTCCGCGCCGCCTCGACCAGCAGATCCGGGATGACCTGCGAGGCGACGGGGTGGCGCAGCGCATAGGCGGCCAGCTGGAGCACAGCGCGGACATCCCCGTACAGCGAACCGGTGGCCGGCGCCGGCATGCCCTGGACCGCGACGGCGGAGACCAGGTCGAGGACGAGGGCCAGCTTGGACTTCCAGCGGCGGTAGACGGCGGTCTTCCCGACGCCCGCGCGCCGGGCGATGCCCTCGATCGACATCCGGGCGAAGCCGACCACCGCCAGCTCCTCGAAGACGGCGCTGCGGATGGCATCGGTGACGTCCTCGCGCAGCACAGCGGCTCCGGCGGGGACGCGGCGGCGGGTTCCCGGGTCGGTGGTCATGACGCGAATGATAGTCCGTAACGACGAAACGGTTGCGTTGCGACGTGATCACGTCCTACTCTCGGCGTTGCGACGATACGGTTCCGTTCCGGCGTTCGCGATGGTTCCTGTCCTCCCGTCGAAAGCGATCGTGGTGAGCCAGACAACAGCCCCGCCGACCACCCCGGCGGTGACCGACGCAGCCCCCACCCCCCTCCTCCCGGTCTACGAGCCGGGTGAGCTCGCCGCGCTCGCGGCCCGGCACGGGCTGACCGTGAGCGGGGCCCGGCCGACACTCGGCGCGTACGTCCGGCAGCTGTGGGGCCGCCGGCACTTCATCACGGCGTTCGCCACCGCCAAACTCACCGCCCAGTACAGCCAGGCGAAGCTCGGCCAGATCTGGCAGATCATGACCCCGCTGCTCAACGCGACGGTCTACTACTTCATCTTCGGCATCCTGTTGAACACGAAGAAGAACGTCGAGGACTTCGTTCCGTTCCTCATCACGGGCGTGTTCATCTGGACCTTCACCGCCAGCTCGATCACCGCGGGCACCCGCGCGATCAGCGGGAACCTCGGCCTCGTCCGGGCGCTGCACTTCCCGCGCGCCTCACTGCCCGTCGCACTGGCGCTGCAGCAGCTCCAGCAGCTGCTGTTCTCCCTGGGTGCACTGGTCCTGATCCTGATCGGGTTCGGGCAGTTCCCCCGGCCGTCGTGGCTGCTGGCGATCCCGGCGCTGCTCCTGCAGACCGTCTTCAACACCGGGCTCTCGATGGTCGTCGCGCGGCTGGCCGCCCGGACCCCGGACATCGCGCAGCTGACGCCGTTCGTCCTGCGCACCTGGATGTACGCGTCGGGCGTCATGTTCAGCCTCGACGAAAAGCTGAAGGGGGACACGGTTCCGCACTTCGTGAAGGTGGCGCTGGAATGCAATCCGGCCGCCGTCTTCATCGACCTGATGCGGTTCGCACTCATCGACAGCTTCAGCGGGGCGCAGCTGCCCCCGCATGTGTGGGCCGTCGCCGCGGGCTGGGCGCTCGTGTGCGGAGTGGGCGGCTTCGTGTACTTCTGGAAGGCCGAGGAGCTGTACGGACGTGGCTGAGAACATGACTGGCGACAACGAGCAGGTGCCGACCGTCGTCGTGGACGACGTCCACATCACCTACAAGGTCAACGGCGCGCGCACCGGAAAGGGCAGCGCCACCTCGGCCCTCAGCCGGATCACTTCCCGGCGGCAGGCCCCCGGCATGCGCGAGGTGCATGCCGTGAAGGGCGTCAGCTTCGCCGCGTACAAGGGCGAGGCGATCGGCCTGATCGGTTCCAACGGCTCGGGGAAGTCGACGCTGCTGAAGGCGATCGCCGGTCTGCTCCCGCCGTCGAAGGGCCGGGTGCACACCCAGGGGCAGCCGTCGCTGCTCGGCGTGAACGCGGCGCTGATGAGCGATCTGACCGGCGAGCGGAACGTCATCCTCGGTGGGCTGGCGATGGGCATGACGCGCGACGAGATCCGCGAGCGCTACCAGAGGATCGTCGACTTCTCCGGCATCAACGAGAAGGGCGACTTCATCACGCTGCCGATGCGTACGTACTCGTCGGGCATGGGGGCCAGGCTCCGGTTCTCCATCGCCGCCGCCAAGAGCCATGACGTTCTGCTGATCGACGAGGCACTGTCCACGGGCGACGCCAAGTTCCAGCGACGCAGCAAGGAGCGGATCATCGAGCTGCGCAAGGAGGCGGGCACGGTGTTCCTGGTCAGCCACAGCAACAAGTCGATCACCGAGACCTGCGACCGGGCGCTGTGGCTGGAGGCGGGGACGCTGCGGATGGACGGTCCGGCGAAGGAAGTCGTCGCCGCGTACGAGAAGTTCACCACCAAGAAGTGAAGTCCGCCGCCGCGAACTGGGGGCGGCGGGCGGCGCGGTCACCTCGCGGGCGTACTCCCCCTCAGCCGCAGCAGCCCGCTCCTCCGGTTCGCCTCGCGCCGGCCCGGTGATCAAGCCCGTCCGACGATCGAGGACACCCCCACCGCCGGACGGTGAGGCACCACATCCAGCCCCGTCCGGCGTTCGAGGGGGGAGCGGCCGCCGGACGCACCGGCGGCCGCTCCCCCCTCAGACCACTACCCGTGCGTACGCAGCAACGTCCGCATGGTCCGCATGGCCACCGACAGGTTCGCCAGATCGAACGAGTCCGACCCCCGGATCTCCTCCAGCGTGGTGCGCGAACGCGTCAGGATCGCCGCGTTCTTGTCCTCCCAGGCCGCGAACCGTTCCTCCGGCGTCGACGTCCCGTTGCCCACACTCAGCACATCCCCGGTGAGCGCGGCATGCGCGGCGTACAGGTCCTCGCGGATGGAGGCGCGGGCCATGGACTGCCAGCGGTCGTTCCGCGGCAGCTCGATGATCCGGTCCATCAGCTGGGTGACGCCCAGCCGGTCGGCGAGGTCGTAGTAGACCTCGGCGACGGCAAGGGGGTCCTTGCCGATGCGCTCGGCGATCGCCACGATGTCGAGCGCCGGGAAGGCGGACGAGAATCCTGCGACGCGCTGCGCCAGCTCGTCCGGGACGCCCGCCTCGGTCAGCTCGTCCAGGATCGACTGGTACCACTCCTGGTCGGCGCCCTTCAGCATCTTGGGCAGTTCGGCCCAGACCTGGTCGACACCGTCCTTGAAGAAGCCGATCGTCTCGGCGATCTCCAGCGGCTGCGGACGGTTGCCGAGCAGCCAGCGCGAGCCGCGCTCGACGAGCCGGCGCGAGTGCAGCCGGATCCGGGTCTGCACATCGGCGGCGACCTTGTTGTCGAGCGCCTCGACGGCGTCCCACACCTGGCCGAGGCCGAAAATCTCGCGGGCCGCGGTCTGGGCCCGCACGATCTCCGCGATCGACGCGCCGGTCTCTTCCCGCAGCCGGTGCAGGAAGGTCGAACCACCGGTGTTCACCGTGTCGTTGACCAGCACCGTGGTGATGATCTCGCGGCGCAGTGCGTGCCCGTCGACCGCCTCGGGGAACTGCGCGCGCAGCTGCGCGGGGAAGTAGGCGTACAGCAGCTTCTGCAGGTACGGGTCGTCCGGCAGGCTGGTCTTGATCAGCTCGTCGGACGCGGTGATCTTCGTGTAGGCGATCAGCACGGCGAGCTCGGGCTGGGTAAGCCCCTTGCCGCCGTTCAGCAGCTCGCGGATCTGCCGGTCGGTGGGCAGGAACTCCAGCGCCCGGTCGAGGTGTCCGTCGCGGCCGAGACGGCGCATGAAGCGCTGCTGGGCGTGGAGCAGGGAGGCGGACTGGGCGACGGAATTGGCGAGCGCGGTGTTCTGGGCGTAGTTGTTGCGCAGCACCAGACGCCCGATCTCGTCGGTCATCTCGGCAAGCAGCTTGTTGCGCTGCTTGACGGTCATGTCTCCGTCCCGCACCAGGCCGTTGAGCAGGATCTTGATGTTCACCTCGTGGTCGGAGGTGTCCACACCGGCGCTGTTGTCGATCGCGTCGGTGTTGATCCGGCCGCCGCCCCGGGCGAATTCGATCCGGCCGAGCTGGGTGGCGCCGAGGTTGCCGCCCTCGCCGACGACCTTGGCCCGCAGGTCCTCGCCGTTGACGCGGATCGCGTCGTTGGCCTTGTCGCCGACGTCCGCGTTCGACTCGGTGGAGGACTTGATGTACGTACCGATGCCGCCGTTCCACACCAGGTCGACGCGGGCCTTGAGGATGGTCTTCATCAGGTCGGCAGGCGTCATCTTGGTGACACCCGACTCGATGCCGAGCGCCTCGCGGACGTGCGCGTTGACCGGGATCGACTTCGCGGTACGGGGGTGGATGCCGCCGCCCGTGGAGAGCAGTTCCTTGTTGTAGTCGGCCCAGGAGCTGCGCGGCAGGTCGAAGAGACGGCGCCGCTCGGCGTACGAGGTGGCGGCGTCCGGGGTCGGGTCGAGGAAGATGTGCCGGTGATCGAAGGCTGCGACGAGCCGGATGTGCTCGGAGAGCAGCATGCCGTTGCCGAACACGTCACCGGACATGTCGCCGACGCCGACGACCGTGAAGTCCTCGGTCTGGGTGTCGTGGCCGAGCTCGCGGAAGTGCCGCTTGACGGACTCCCAGGCGCCGCGGGCGGTGATGCCCATGCCCTTGTGGTCGTATCCGGCGGAGCCACCGGAGGCGAACGCATCGCCGAGCCAGAAGCCGTACGAGACGGCGACCTCGTTGGCGATGTCGGAGAAGCTCGCGGTGCCCTTGTCCGCTGCGACGACGAGGTAGGTGTCGTCCTCGTCGTGTCGGACGACACCTACGGGCGGCACGACCTCGCCGGCCACCAGGTTGTCGGTGATGTCGAGCAGCGCCGAGACGAACGTCCGGTACGCGGCGATGCCCTCGGCCATCCAGGCGTCGCGGTCGGCGGCCGGATCCGGCAGCTGCTTGGCGACGAAGCCGCCCTTGGCGCCGACCGGCACGATGACGGTGTTCTTCACCATCTGTGCCTTGACCAGGCCGAGGATCTCCGTACGGAAGTCCTCCCGCCGGTCCGACCAGCGCAGGCCACCGCGGGCGACCTTGCCGAAGCGCAGGTGGACGCCCTCGACACGCGGCGAGTACACCCAGATCTCGAACGCCGGGCGGGGCGCCGGCAGGTCCGGGATGGCCTGCGGGTCGAACTTCATCGAGACGTAGGAGTGCGGCTTGCCGCTCTCCGCCTGCTGGAAGAAGTTGGTGCGCAGGGTGGCCTTGATGACGGTGAGGAAGGACCGCAGGATCCGGTCCTCGTCGAGTGAGGCGACCTGGTCGAGCGCCCCGTCGAGCTCCTCGAGGAGACCGTCGGTCAGCTCGGTGCCGGCGCTCTGACGACCGGGCGACATCCGGGCCTCGAAGAGCGAGACCAGCAGACGGGTGGTGTGGACGTTGTTACGGAGGGTGTCCTCCATGTAGTCCTGGCTGAAGGTCGAACCGGCCTGCCGCAGGTACTTCGCGTAGGCGCGCAGCACCATCGCCTGCCGCCAGTTCAGACCGGCGCCGAGCACCAGGGAGTTGAAGCCGTCGTTCTCTGCCTCACCGGTCCACACCGCGGCGAACGCGTCCTGGAAGCGGTCGCGGGCGTCGTCGGCGAGGTAGTTGCCACTGCCGTTGACCTGCGGCATCCGCAGACCGAAGTCGTAGATCCAGGCGTGCTTACGGTCGGCGCAGCGCAGCTCGTACGGACGCTCGTCGACAACCTCGACACCGAGCCGCTGGAGCGCCGGAAGGACGGCGGAGAGGGAGACCTGCTCGCCGGTCCGGTAGATCTTGAAGCGGCGCTCGCCCGGGGCGGCACCGACCGGCTCGTACAGGCTGAGCGCGAAATCCTTCCCGTCGTGCTTGAGCGCTTCGAGGTGGACCAGGTCGGCGACGGCGGAGCGCGGCGAGTGGTCGGCCTTGTAGCCCTCGGGGAACGAGTGACCGTACTGCCGCAGCAGCTCGGCGGCACGCTCCTCGCCGCACTCGGCGTTCAGCGCCTCCTGGAAGCCGTCGGCCCAGGAGCGGGCGGCCTCGACAAGACGGGCCTCGATGCGGTCGGCCTCGACGTCGGTGAGGTCGGGCAGCTCGGTGCCGGGTGCGACACGGACGACGAAGTGCAGCCGGGACAGGATCGACTCGGTGTTCCAGGCGGTGAAGTCGACGCTGGTGCCGCCGAGCTCCTCCTTCAGGATGTCGATCAGCCGGAGCCGCACACCGGTGGTGTAGCGGTCGCGCGGCAGGTAGACGATCGCGGAGTAGTAGCGCCCGTACTCGTCCTGGCGCAGGTACAGCCGCAGCCGGCGCCGCTCCTGGAGGTAGAGCACGGAGGTGACGATGGAGCGCAGCTGGTCGACGGGCGTCTGGAAGAGCTCGTCGCGCGGGTACGTCTCCAGGATCTGCAGCAGGTCGCGGCCGTCGTGGCTGTTGGGCGAGAAGCCCGCGCCCTCCAGCACCTCGGCGACCTTGCGGCGGATGACGGGCACCCGGCGCACGGACTCGGTGTAGGCGGCGGACGAGAACAGTCCGAGGAAGCGGCGCTCACCGATGACGTTGCCGTCGGCGTCGAACTTCTTCACCCCGACGTAGTCGAGGTAGCTGGGGCGGTGCACGGTCGACCGGCTGTTCGCCTTGGTCAGGATGAGCAGCTTGCGCTCACGGGCCTTGGCGCGGGCGTCGGCGGGCAGCCGGTCGAAGGACGGGCTGACCGGGTGCGCCTCGTCCTCGCTGTGGTGCGGGTCGGAGCGCAGGATGCCGAGGCCGGTGCCGGGGACCGCAGCCAGTGCGTCGGTCTCCCTCAGCTCGTACTCGCGGTAGCCCAGGAAGGTGAAGTGGTCGGCGGCGAGCCAGCGCAGCAGCTCCCGCGCCTCGTTCACCTCTTCGTCGGCGAGGGCGTCGAGCGGCTCGCCGGGCAGGTCGTCGGCGATGCGCAGCGCGGCGTCACGCATCTTGTCCCAGTCCTCGACGGTCTCCCGTACGTCGGACAGCACCCGGAGCAGGTTCTCGGAGATCTGCTTGAGGTCGGAGCGGTCGGTCTCGCGGTCGATCTCGACGTGGATCCAGGACTCGACGACCGCGTCGTGCGGCAGCGCGGTCCTGGTGTCCTTGGCCCCGTCTGCGCCCTTGCGGACCTGCGGGCCCGCCGAGAGGCCGTTGCCCTCGGCGAGGACCTCGATGAGCCTGCCGGTGACATCACGGCGGACGACGATCTGCGGGTGGATCACGACATGGATGCCGCGGCCCTGCCGGGACAGCTCGTTCGTGACGGAGTCGACCAGGAAGGGCATGTCGTCCGTGACCACCTCGACGACGGAGTGGCTGGACGTCCAGCCGTTCTCCTCGACGGTCGGGGTGTGCACCCGGACGTTCGCGGTGCCCTGCGGGCGGTTCTCCGCGAGCCGGTAGTGGGAGGAAGCCGCACCGAAGACATCGACCGGGTCGCGGCCCGCGATGTCCTCCGGAGCGGTGTGCAGGTAGTAGCGCTGGAGGTAGGAGAGCAGCACATCCTCGCCGGGACGCTCGTCCTGCCCGGCCCCGGTGCCCCCGGCCCCGGCGCCGGCAACCTGCACCCGGGTGGTACCGCCCGGGCCGCCGACACCACCGCCCGGGCCGTTGTCAGCTACCTTGGCGGCCCGTGCGAGCAGCTCGGCCTTGGCTTCGTCCAGCTTGGTCTGCATGTCCTCTGGCTCCTGTCGCGCGCCGTTGCGTGACGTAGGTGAAAAAGGCGACGTACCGCCACGACACGGGGTTTCCGGTCTGGGACGACGCTATGCCGCTATGAGAGATACCCGGGACCTTATTGGCCATTTTTGGCAGTGGGTCCGGGCTGAGGGGATCAGTCATCGCCCGGGCACGTTGGCACTCCGGGCGCAGGCCGGGGGCTTCGCTGCCCCCGAGGCGTATCGCGCTGATCACGGGGTCCAGGCTATCTCGCCCGTACCCGGAACCGTCATGAGCCGTATGTGTACAAAAGATGGTCCCGAACTTTGACACTCTGGACAGCGCGCGACGGACAGATGCACGCTTATGGGAGACGTCCGCGCGAGGGGAGCCGCACCATGGCACCGAAGGTCCTGATCGTCACCGGCGACGCTGCCGAGTCCCTGGAGGTCCTCTACCCGTACCAGCGGCTGCGCGAGGAGGGGTACGACGTCCATATCGCGGCCCCCGCCCGCAAGACGCTCCGCTTCGTGATCCACGACTTCGAACCCGGCTTCGACACGTACACCGAGAAGCCCGGGTACACCTGGCCGGCCGACCTGGCGTTCTCCGAGGTGGACGCCGGCGACTACGTCGCCGTGGTCATCCCCGGCGGACGCGCCCCCGAGTACCTGCGCAACGACGCCGAGCTCCGCAAGATCCTCAAGGCCTTCTTCGACACGGACAAGCCGGTGGCCCAGATCTGCCACGGCCCTCTGCTGACGGCGGCGATCGGCGAACTGGGCGGCCGCCGCGTCACGGCCTACCCCGCACTGGAACTCGACATGCAGGCGGCGGGCGCCAGCTTCGAGGACCACGAAGCGGTGGTCGACGGCACCCTGATCTCGTCGCGTGCCTGGCCGGACCACTCGGCCTGGATGCGCGAATTCCTGAAGGTCCTGCGCGCCACGGCCCCGGCGCTCTAAGCCCTCTCTCGGATCATTCCGGGCCTTTCCGGGGCTCATCCTCCGGCCCGGCGGTCCCGCGCCCCCTCAGCCGGCCATCTGCTCGGCGAGCGCCACAGCCTCGCCCAGGCTGTCCACCACCGGCACCCCGGCCTGCTCCAGGCTGCTCCGGCTGTGCGACCCCCCGGTGTAGAGCACCGCGCGCGCACCGACATGCGCCGCGGCCACCGCGTCGTCCACCGCGTCACCGATCACCACCGTGTAATCGGGAGACACCCCGCCCATCGCGGCGAGGTGCCGCTCCATGTGCTGCGCCTTGCTGCCGCCGGACGGCCCGGTGCGGCCGTCGACCCGCGTGAAGTGCCGCTCGATTCCGTACCCCCGCACCACCGGAACCAGCTGCTCGTGGACGTACATGCTCAGCAGCGACTGACTACGGCCGGCCAGCTGCCACTCCGCGAGCAGCTCCTCGACACCTGCGGTGAGACCACAGACGACCCGCTGCTCCATGTAGTACCGGTGGAAGATCCCGTCCATCCGCTCCCACTCGGCCTCGGTGGGCAGCCGGCCCATCAGCCGCTCGTAGAAGCGCGGGATAGGGATGCAGTACATCTCGCGGTACTGCTCAAGCGTGATCGGCTCCAGGCCGACCTCGGCGAACGCGGCGTTCGTCGCACCGATGACCGCTGCGTTGTCGTCGAGCAGTGTGCCGTTCCAGTCCCAGACCAGATGTATGCGGTGCTTCCCGTTCGTCCCCATGGAATGAAAATACCCGCCGGGTACGACAACGATTCCGCGCGCTCGGCCCGCGCCCGTCAGCCGATCAGGTTGGGAATCTCCTGCACCCCGAACCAGAGCAGCTCATGGTCCTCCGCGCCGTCCACGACGAACTGCGCGTCGTCGTCGCCGAGGTCCGCGGCGCCGAGCACCGACGCGGCCGCCGCCACGTCCTTCTCCGCGTCGTCCGCGTCGACATGCACCGCGGCCGCCTTCGCCAGCGCCACCGCGGAAGCGATGCGCACCTCGCCGAGCGACGAGGGGTCCATGCTGTGGTCGGGGTCGGCGACGGCCTGCCCGTCCGGCACGTCGACGGCGACGACCACCCGCCTGCGCACCGCACCGGGGTCCCCGGCGATCAGGCGCAGCGAAGCGGCCGCGGCCCGGTTCAGTGCCGCGTACTCCAGCTCCTCGATGTCGTCGGAGACGTACCACTCACGCAGCGCGGGAGTCACCGCGTACGCGGTCAGCGGACCGGGGCCGATTTCGCCCGCCCGGTGCGCCGCTGCGAGACCGGAGAGGGTCAGGGGGACGTACACGCGCATGGCTGGCCGCTTTCGTAGTCGGAGACGCCCTCAGGATACGTGCGCGTCCCCCTTCGGGGTTACGAGTACGGCCCCCGACCCGTCCACCCGGCAACCGCCCGTCACCCTCCCCACGCCCTCCCATAGCCTTGCGGCACCGGGTCCGTCACCCGGATAGGTGAACTTCACGCACCGCGCCACGCAGCCCCTCGGCGCTTGCGGTCGCGTCCGCCGCCCCCGTAGAAGATCCACAGCAGAAGTTACCGCCCGGTATGAACCGGGCTCGGATCACGGGGGCGATCAATGATGAGCGTGAACAGGACCCGGCCCGCCGGACGCCACGACCGGCGCAGGCCCGAGACCGTACCGTCGCAGCGCCGGACACCTCAGCGGACGCTGCGCCCGCACCACTGGTTCGCGGAGCGCCTCCTGGCGGTCCTCAGCGGCCAGCGCCCGGTGCACTGGATGCTGGGTCACACGATCGGCGAGGCGTACGACCAGCTCGCCGAACTGGCCCCGACCACCCCGCTGAGGGCCCGCGGCGCCCGCCCGGTGGTGCGCCAGTGCCACGGTGCGCAGCCCGCCCCGGGCGTGGTGGAGGCCTGCGCGAGCATCGCGGCGGGCGAACAGGTACGAGCAATGGCCTTCCGCCTGGAACAGGGCCCCGACCTCCGCTGGCGCTGCGCCGCAGTAGAACTCGGCACCCCCACCCCGACCACCAAATGAAACCCGTCCGCCGCCCAGGGCCCACCCGGCGATCGAGGACGAAGCGTCCACCGGGTGCCCCGGCGCCCCCCACCCGGCCCCACACACGGCTGGGGCCGGACACCCTTCGGTGCCCGGCCCCGGCCGCCCTGCAACACAAACCCACGCCGAAGAGCCACAGGCTCCACAGCAACCGCAAACTACTTCTTGCGGCGCCGCCCGCCACCACCGTTCTTCTGCGCCCTGCGCCGCTCCGCCCGGGTCAGCCCGTCCGACTCCGACACCGCTCCACCGTCACCGTTGGAGAAGTCGCCCTCGACGATGCCGCCCTCCCCGTCCACCGTAGGAGCGGAGAAGTGCAGCCGGTCGGGACGCTGCGGAGCGTCCAGCCCCTTGGCACGGATCTCCGGACGCGCCCCGGCCGGAACCGCGGTGTCCTCCTTGGACAGCGACGGCCGCTCGGCCGCATCCTTCACCGGAACCTCCTCGACCTGCTGCTCGACCTGGACCTCCAGGTTGAACAGGTAGCCGACGGACTCCTCCTTGATGCCCTCCATCATGGCGTTGAACATGTCGAAGCCCTCGCGCTGGTACTCGACCAGCGGATCCTTCTGCGCCATGGCCCGCAGGCCGATGCCCTCCTGGAGATAGTCCATCTCGTAGAGGTGCTCACGCCACTTGCGGTCCAGGACGGACAGCACCACACGCCGCTCGAGCTCACGCATGATGTCCGAGCCGAGCTGCTTCTCGCGCTCGTCGTACTGCTCGTGGATGTCGTCCTTGATGGACTCGCCGATGAACTCGGCGGTGATCCCGGCCCGGTCCCCGGCCGCGTCCTCCAGCTCGTCGACGGTGACCTTCACCGGATAGAGCTGCTTGAACGCACCCCACAGCCGGTCGAGGTCCCACTCCTCGGCGAAGCCCTCGGCGGTCTCCTGCCGGATGTAGTCGTCGATGGTGTCGTCCATGAAGTGGCGGATCTGCTCCTGCAGGTCCTCACCCTGGAGGACGCGACGGCGCTCACCGTAGATGACCTCACGCTGCCGGTTGAGCACCTCGTCGTACTTCAGGACGTTCTTACGCGTCTCGAAGTTCTGCTGCTCGACCTGCGACTGCGCGGACGCGATGGCCCGCGTCACCATCTTGTTCTCGATCGGCACGTCGTCCGGCACATTCGCCATCGACATGACGCGCTCGACCATCTGCGCCTTGAACAGCCGCATCAGGTCGTCACCCAGCGACAGGTAGAAGCGGGACTCGCCCGGGTCGCCCTGACGGCCGGAACGACCGCGCAGCTGGTTGTCGATACGCCGCGACTCGTGCCGCTCGGTACCGAGCACGTACAGCCCGCCGAGCTCCTTGACCTCTTCGAACTCCGCCTTCACGGCCTGCTCGGCCCTCGCCAGGGCGGCGGGCAGCGCGGCCGCCCACTCCTCGACGTGCTCGACGGGGTCGAGACCGCGCTGGCGCAGTTCCGCCTCGGCGAGGTCGTCGGGGTTGCCGCCGAGCTTGATGTCCGTGCCGCGGCCCGCCATGTTCGTCGCGACCGTGACCGCGCCCTTGCGGCCGGCCTGGGCGACGATCGTCGCCTCACGGTCGTGCTGCTTGGCGTTGAGCACCTCGTGCTGCACACCGCGCTTGGAGAGCTGCTGCGAGAGGTACTCGGACTTCTCGACCGAGGTGGTGCCGACCAGGATCGGCTGGCCCTTCTCGTGCTTGTCGGCGATGTCGTCGACGACTGCGGCGAACTTCGCGACCTCGGTGCGGTAGATCAGGTCGGACTGGTCCTGGCGGACCATCGGCCGATTCGTCGGGATCGGCACGACGCCCAGCTTGTAGATCTGGTGGAACTCGGCGGCCTCGGTCATCGCCGTACCGGTCATGCCGGAGAGCTTGCCGTAGAGGCGGAAGAAGTTCTGCAGGGTGATCGTGGCGAGAGTCTGGTTCTCATCCTTGATGTCCACCCCTTCCTTCGCCTCGATCGCCTGGTGCATGCCCTCGTTGTAGCGGCGGCCGGCGAGGATACGGCCGGTGTGCTCGTCGACGATCATGACTTCGCCGTCGATGACGACGTAGTCCTTGTCCTTCTTGAAGAGCTCCTTGGCCTTGATGGCGTTGTTGAGGTACCCGACGAGGGGGGTGTTCACCGACTCGTAGAGGTTCTCGATGCCGAGCCAGTCCTCGACCTTCGCGACACCGGGCTCATGGATGGCGACGGTCCGCTTCTTCTCGTCGACCTCGTAGTCGCCGGTCTCCTCGATGCCCTTGAGCGGGTTGCCGGCCTCGCCCTTGGCCAGACGCGTGACCAGCTTGGCGAAGTCGCCGTACCACTTGGTGGCCTGGTCGGCCGGGCCGGAGATGATCAGCGGCGTACGGGCCTCGTCGACGAGGATCGAGTCGACCTCGTCGACCACGGCGAAGTTGTGGCCGCGCTGGACGAGCTCGTCCGCGGACCACGCCATGTTGTCGCGGAGGTAGTCGAATCCGAACTCGTTGTTCGTGCCGTACGTGATGTCGCAGGCGTACTGCTCGCGGCGCTGGGCCGGCGTCATGTTGGCCAGGATGCAGCCGACGGTCAGGCCCAGGAACTTGTGGACCCGGCCCATCATTTCGGAGTCTCGCTCGGCCAGATAGTCATTGACCGTGATCAAGTGCACGCCCTTGCCGGAGAGCGCGTTGAGATACGCGGGCAGGGTGCCGACGAGGGTCTTGCCCTCACCGGTCTTCATCTCGGCCACGTAGCCGAGGTGCAGGGCCGCGCCGCCCATCATCTGGACGTCGTAATGGCGCTGTCCGAGGACACGCTTCGCGGCCTCTCGGACCGTTGCGAATGCCTCGGGAAGCAGGTCGTCCAGGCTCTCGCCGTCCGCGTACCGTTCCTTGTACTCGTCGGTGAGCGCCCGCAGCTCGGCGTCGGAGAGGTTGACGAAGTCCTCTTCGATGGAGCTGACCTGGTCCGCGATGCGGTGCAGTTTGCGCAGGATCTTACCTTCGCCTGCACGCATGAGCTTGTTGAAGACGGACACTGAGGCTGGTCTCCTTGCCGGTCGGGCCTGGCACTGGGTCGTGTTATGGACACTGGCGCGGGCACGGCAGGTGGGCCCCACCGCAACGGCCATCGTAAGCGAGGACCCCGCCGCGCCGGGAGGGCTGCCGCCGCGTTGCCCCCACTGGGCCCCTCCGAGTCAACGGACAGAGGGCCCCGAAGGTGCCGGGAACCCCGAAAAGTGCTCGCATCACCGTCGGTACCTCACCAGAATCCGTACATGGAGCCGATCACTCTCACGACCGAGCGTCTGCTGCTGCGCGCCTTCCGCGAGGGCGACGCGGACGAGGTGTACGCCGCCTGTCAGGACCCGGACATCCAGCGCTGGACGGTCGTCCCTTCCCCGTACACCCACGCCGACGCGGAACTCTTCACCCGGAAGCTGTCCCCCGGCGGCTGGCAGGACGACTCGATGTACAACTTCGCGGTGGTTCTGCGCGACGGCGGGGCCATGACAGGTGCGCTCGGCATCAACCGCCGCAACCTGCACGGCACGTACGAGGTGGGGTTCTGGACTGCGCAGCAGCACCGCGGTCTCGGTTACATGACGGAGGCGGTACGGGCCGCGGCCCACTGGACCTTCACCTCGCTCGGCGGGGACCGGCTGGAGTGGCGGGCCGAGGTGGGCAACGAACCCTCGCGGGCCGTGGCGCGGCGAGCGGGCTTCCGCATGGAGGGCGACCAGCGGTCGGGGCTGCTGAACAAGGGGGTGCGGCGGGACATCTGGGTCGGTGCGCTGCTCCCTTCCGACCTCGGCCTGCCGGGAGCCCACCCGTATCTCCCGGCCACGGCCCCCACCGCCGTCGCCCCCTCGGCCGGCCTCTCCTCCGGTCCGGTCCCCGGGCTCCCCACAGGTCTGTCCACCGCACCGTGAACGGATGTCAGTGCCGCCCTCTAGGGTGCGAGACATGACGCCAGTGCCGCCTCCCGCCGCCGAACTCTCCGCCGACCAGGCCCGCAGAATCGCCCTGCGCGCCCAGGGTTTCCTCGGCGCGCCGGACCACCGGGCCGGGGTGCCGGGCGTGCTGCGGCACCTCGGCGCCGTACAGCTCGACACGATCTCGGTGCTGGCCCGCTCGCACGAACTGATCCCGTACGCACGCCTCGGCGCCGTGGGCCGGCGCACGGTCGAGGACGCGTACTGGTCGGCCGGCCGCAGCTTCGAGTACTGGTCGCATGCGGCGTGCATCCTTCCGGTCGAGGAGTGGCCGCACTTCGCGTTCCGTCGCCGCGCCTACCGCTCGCGCCCGCACTGGCACCACGACCTGCCGGACGGGGCCTACGACACGGTGATCAAGCAGCTGCGCGCCGAGGGCCCGCTGACGGCGACGGAGCTGGGCGGCGCGAAGAACGGCGGGGAGTGGTGGGACTGGTCCGCGTCGAAGGTCGCCGTCGAGCGGGCCCTGATGTACGGCGAGGTGGTGTGCACCGAGCGGCGCAGCTGGAAGCGGGTCTACGACCTCGCGGAGCGCGCCCTGCCCGATGCCGTGCTCCACGACGATCTGGACGACAGGGAGTGCCTGCGCCGGCTGGTCGCGCTTGCGGGCCAGTCCCTGGGGGTCGGCACCCGCGCCGACATCGCGGACTACCACCGGATCAGGGGCGAGCAGTTCGACGCGGTGGTGGCGGACTCCGGTCTGGTACCGGTGACGGTGGAGGGCTGGGCGAAGCCCGCCTGGGCCGACCCGGCGGCGCTGGCCTCGGAGCCCCGCGGACGACACCGTACGACGCTGCTGTCGCCGTTCGACTCACTGATCTGGGAGCGGGCCCGGACGGAGCGGATATTCGGCTTCACGCACCGCCTGGAGGCGTACGTCCCCAAGCCCAAGCGGATCCACGGCTATTTCGCGATGCCGCTGCTGGCCGGCGGCAAGCTGCAGGGCCGGGTCGATCCGGCACGCGAGGGCACCACGCTGGTCGCCCGGCAGGTGTCCCTGGCGGGCAGGAAGGCCGTGGCGCCTATGGCCGAGGCCCTGGTGGGGGCGGCGTCCTGGGTCGGCTGTACGGACGTACGACTGGAGCGGGTCGACGCACCGGAGCTGCGCGAGCCGCTCGCCCAGGAAATCGCCCGCGCCCTCAATTGACCATGCCGTTGCTTTACCTGATCTCGAGGATCTTCTCCCGCATGGCATAGACCACTGCTTCCATCCTGGAGTGCAGCTGCAGCTTCTCCAGAATGTTGCGGACGTGGTTCTTCACGGTGTTCTCGGAAATGAACAGCTCCTTCGCGATATCGCGATTGTTCATGCCCGTGGCAACCAGTTTGAGGACTTCGAGCTCCCGATCGGTCAGCCGCGGCGCCGGCACCAGTCGGCGCTCGTCGGTCCGCTGGATCATCGACTTGAACTCGGTGAGCAATTTGGACGCCATGGATGGGCTGATCTGGGACTGCCCGTCGGCGACCGCGCGGATCGCCGTGGCCACCTCGTCCGTGGAGATCTCCTTGAGGAGATAGCCGGTGGCGCCCGCCTTGATCGCGTCGTAGAGGTCGGCCTCCTCGTCGCTGATCGTCAGCATGATGATCTTCGCGCTGGGGGCCACCTCCTTGATGGACGTGCAGGCCTCGATGCCGCCCCGCTTGGGCATACGCACATCCATCAGCACGATGTCGGGCAGCAGATCGGCCGCCTTGTCGACGGCCTCCGCCCCGTCACCCGCCTCGCCGACGACCTGGATGTCCTCCTCCTGGGCGAGGACGATCTCCAGGCCTCTGCGGAAGAGCGCATGGTCGTCCACCACCAGAACGCGGATCGGCTCCTTGCCGGAACCGCTGTCCGTGTCCGCGCCGGTATCGGCACCGGCAGCGTCGTCTCCGCCGTCATTTGCATCGCGCACGGGCCCGAAGGTGTCCGCCATCGTTCCTCCCCCTGAAGGCCATGGCCTGAAGTTCAAAAACTCTCCGCCAACGGCAGTTCACAGAGCACCGAATGGCTTGGGGCGCCATGATTTCATGCCTGGACGTCAGAGCGGTGGTTCTGTCGTCGCACGCGGGTGCCCCTGGCGCGAATTACGCCCCAGGGGCACCACCGATGCGGGGCGTCAGCCGCCGAGCGCACCGCCCGCGCCGCCCGCCTCGTCAGCGGCCAGCGGGTCGGTCCTCAGATGAATGACACCGTAGTCGTAAGCATGCCGCCGATAGACGACACTGGGCTCCTTCGTCTCGGAGTCGACGAACAGATAGAAGTCGTGCCCGACCAGCTCCATCTCGTAGAGCGCCTGGTCGAGCGTCATCGGTGCCGCGACGTGCGTCTTCTCGCGCATCACCAGCGGTCCTTCGCCCTGTACCTCGAGCGAGCCGATCCTGGTGATGGGTACAGACGGGCCGGCGCCGTCGCCGGCCAGGTCGCCCTCACTGTTGAAGGACGCCGTACCCGGCACCGTCTCGGCGACTTCGGCAGCGGGAATCCGGCCGTTGCCACGGCGGCTGTAGCGCTTGTCGTGCTGCTTGCGCAGCCGCGCCTCCAGCTTCCCGGTGGCCAGGTCCAGCGCTGCATACGGGTCGCCTGCGGCCGCTTCAGCGCGGATCACCGGCCCACGCGAGCGGAGCGTGATCTCCACCCGGTCGGAGCGGTCTGCCTGACGGGGGTTTGGCTCCTTGGACACCTCGACGTCGAGGCTGATCACCTTGCCGTCGAACTTCTGGATCTTGTCCAGCTTCAGCTTCTCGGCCACGTGCTTGCGGAACCGCTCGGGCACCTCGGTCTTGCGGCCCTTGACGACGATGTCCACGCAGAACTCCGTTCCCGGATCACTCCGCTCAGCGGCGGAGCATCTCCCTTTTGCACCAGGCCCCGGTGGTCGCCGGAGCCGCGGACTCGGTGACTTCCACCTCCTCCTCCCCCGTCGGGGAGGTCTCCACCCCACCGATCTTTTTGAACGTCTGGCTACCGGTGAGTCGCCTGCCCGAAAACTGGTGGTGCACTCGTCGAGGTCTGGCATTCACCATTCCTCACAACCGAACATAGCCTGATCGGCCGGATGTCGGCACCCGCTACTCGCACGTACCTCCGTTCAGGGCCCTTTACCTACTCACTACCTGCAACGATGCAAGTCGACCAGCAGTTCCGGTTTATTGCGAAGGCAGACGGAGAAGCTGCGACAACGGCCGCCTGCCCCGTTCCGGAACCCGGTCTTCCATACCCGCCCGCGGCTTCGACCGCCCGTGCAGCCTCCGCCAGCGAGGCCCCGGTCGTCAGAAGGTCGTCCACGAGTACTACCCGTTCGGCCGCAAGCAGCCGCTCACCACCGGCCACCACCTCCAGCGCACCCGCCAGATTCGCCTGCCGCTGCCGGGCGCCGAGCCCCGACTGATCGGCCACCGGGCGCCGTTGCCGCAGCACCGGAACCACTCTGGCCGGAATCCCGCCACGCCTCAGCTCCCTCGCTGCGGCCAGCGCGATCCGGCCTGCCGGATCATGCCCGCGCGCCGCAACGGCCCGCCGCGACGACGGCACGGGTACCAGCAGCAGCGGCCCCGGACCGCCCACCTGCCCCGTCACGGCCCGCACGGCACCCGCCAGCGCCCTGCCGAGCGCCCGCGACAGAGGAAGCGCGCCACGCTCCTTGTGTGCCAGGAGCACCGCCCGTACCGCGTTCTCGTAGGCGGCGGCGGCATGCACCACCGGCAGTCCGGCCGGCTCCGGCGCGGGTCTCACCCGCTGCGGCGCCACCCCGTACAGCGCTGCCCGACAGTCCTCGCACAGCTCGCTCCGCGGCCTGCCGCAGCCACCACAGGCCACCGGCAGCACCAACCCGGCGATCTCCCGCCACCACCCCCGCATATCTCCACTGTGCCCCCGGCCCACGAACCCGGCCACCCCTGTGGAAAACGCAGGCGCCCTTGCGCAAGGCCCGTTGTTCACCCGCCTGCACAGGCCTCAGCCCGGGTAGACCAGCGACGAGCCTTCCTTGAGCACCGTCTGCCAGTTGTCACCCGGCGACAGCTTCACTATCCCGTCACCCTCGGTGTCCGCCATCAGCGGCAACTGCTCGTCGTCGGCCGCCGCGACCGCCGACACCTGGTTCACCCCGGGCAGCACACCCGAGGCCGGTGCCGAACCGTCCGCCTGCACATAGCGCACCTGCTGCACGCCGCCCTGCTCCTTGCCGACCACCACGAGACGGCTCCGGCCCGACCAGGACATCGCGGTGACATCCGCCAGCTGCGGTGCGGCCTGCCGCAGCTCGACGACGGAGACCTCCTGCTTCGAGGCCGGTCCCTGACGCTCGATCCGGCCGATTTTCAGCGTGGTGTGCCCGTCCTTGGCCAGCAGCAGCGCGATCCGCACCCCGTCCGCCGACAGCCTCAACGCCTCCAGTCGCGCGCCGTCCAGGCTCGGAACTGTGACCTCCGACGGCTTACCGGCACCGCCGGCCAGCCGCAGCAGGCGGGAGTTCTCCGGGTCCCGGTCAGCCACCCAGAGATCGCCCCGGCCGTCCCAGCTGGGCGCCGACAGACGGTCGTTCAGATTCTTGCCGCTGCTGGTCACCGCGGGCGCGGGCAGCTCGCCCTCCGAGACGATGGAGGACACGTACAGGGACTCGTTGTTCTGCGAGACCGCTGCCGCCAACTGCTCGTCACGGGCCACGCCGACCGCACTCATCCGCACCGGCCCGTCACCGAACGGGCCGGTCACCGGCTCCGGATCGCCGCTGCCCCTGGTGGATCCCGGGATGCACCGGACATGCCCCTTGGCATCGACGAAGTACTGGCTGTCGGGCCCGCCCGACGAACCGTCCGGAGCGAACTCCTCCGCCTGATCGGCGCCCAGCACACACAGCGGCGAGCTGTCGGACCGCTGCAGCTCCACCTGCTCGACCCGGGCGGACGTCAGGTCCCGCACGGTGTAGAGCACCTGAGAGGCCATCATGCGGCAGGAGCGCTGCCCGACGTTGTCCGCCCTCTTGTTCAGCGGAACCTTCAGGACGCTTCGGTCGTCGGGCGCCAGTGAGGTGACGCCCTTGCGCAGCGCCGTACTGGTGGGGAATCGGGAATTGACCACCGGCTGCAGCCAGTTGGTCGGCCCCTCGATGAGACTGCGGACCGTCTGCGTCACGGTGTCCATCCCCGTGACGGGATCCGTCCGATTGCGTACGTAGACCGGGTCGGCAACCAGGGTGGACTGTCCTGCCGTCCGCCCGGCGGCGAAGTAGTACTTGTTGACGGAGCGGTAGAGGCGCTTGAAGTCGGACTGGCCGAGCAGCAGACCGTCCGGCACGAGGTCGATACGCCACTCCTTGCCGTCCGGCCCGTTCTGCCGCACCAGATGCAGGGTCCGGTTGAACTCCGTGGGCGCGACCGGCTGGTAGGCGCTCTGTGCGTCGACCGTCGCCACCTTCTCGCCGGTCAGGGTGTAGCTGAGCTCCGTGCTGCTGCGCTCGCCGTCGTGGACCGGGCGGTCGCCGCGGTTCGGCGCCTTGGAGAGCACCGTGGTGAACGCGCTCGGCTTCCAGGTGCCGGCCGCCTTCTTCGTCAGGTACTTGCGGGTGGTCCGGAAGCCGGGGTCATCGCTGGTCATGGACTCCAGGAAGCCGTCGACCACCTCGCTGGGAGTGGCGTTGTCGCGCGGCGCCACCGCGTACACCTGGACCTGGGAGTCACCCGGCTGCGAGGCGTCGACCGCCTTGACGTCCCCGGTGACGGGCATCGAGCCGCACGCGGACAGCAGCACGATGCCGCACCCCAGCAACGCAGTCACTCCCACCGCACGTCCACGGCCGTCCTGACGACGGTCAATGCCCACGAGTCGTGTCCTCCCGCTCCGGGTGGTGCGCAGCAGATTCGACGTCGCCACCCGGCCGGTCGTCGGCGGGGCGGGCGACCACTCGGGCGCCGCTGCCCGGCAGAGCCGCCGGATGCACCGAAGCGGGCGCCGTGCGGGGAGCCACGGAGTCACGCGCCGACACGGGCAGCGGCGACCGGTCCGGGCCGGTCTGCTGGGCCGGCACCGAGGTCAGCCGGTGCTCACTACCGGTCGTGACCCCGTCCGCGGCCCGCTCCCGGTTCTCCCGGTTGCGGCGCGAGTCCTCGGGCTCCAGCGGTATCGGCGATCCGCGCAGCGGCTCGTCCGCCGTACGCGGCAGGGTCAGGCGGAACTGCGAACCGCCGCCCGGCTCGCCCCACGCCTGCAGCCAGCCGCCGTGCAGCCGGGCGTCCTCGACGGCGATCGACAGCCCTAGACCGGTGCCGCCCGTCGTCCGGGCCCGCGCCGGGTCGGCGCGCCAGAAGCGGTTGAAGACCCGGGTCGCCTCCCCCGGCTTGAGACCCACGCCGTAGTCCCGGACGGCGATGGCGACCGCTCCTCCGGCCACCCCCAGCCGCACCACGACATCCCGGCCCTCGCCGTGCTCGACGGCGTTGACGACCAGGTTGCGCAGCACACGCTCGACCCGTCGTGCGTCGGCCTCCGCGATCACCGGCTGCTCGTCACCGACCACCCTGATCCGGGTGCCCTTGCGCTCGGCGAGCGGCTCGGCACCGCCGATCACCCGTCGTACGACCTGCCGCAGGTCTATCGGCTCGGCCTCCAGCGCCGCGGCGCCCGCGTCGAACCGGCTGATCTCCAGCAGATCGGAGAGCAGCGACTCGAACCGGTCGAGCTGGTCCCCGAGGAGCTCGGCGGAGCGTGCCGTCACGGGGTCGAAGTCGACGCGCGCCTCATGGATCACATCGGCGGCCATCCGCACGGTCGTCAGCGGTGTCCGCAGCTCGTGCGAGACGTCCGATACGAAGCGCCGCTGCATCCGGGAGAGCTCCTCCAGCTGCTGGATCTTCAGCTGGAGGTTCTGCGCCATCTTGTTGAAGGCCTCACCGAGCCGGGCGATGTCGTCCTCGCCGGTGACCTTCATCCGCTCCTGGAGCCGGCCCGCGGAGAGCCGCTCGGCGATTCCCGCCGCCATCCGTACGGGTGTGACGACCTGCCGCACCACGAACCAGGCGATGGCCCCGAGCAGCACGACCACGAACAGTCCTGCGGTCGCCAGGGTGCCCTTGACCAGGGTCAGTGACTTCTCCTCCTGCGTCAGCGGGAAGAGGTAGTAGAGCTGGTACGGGTTGTGGTCGATGTCGTACAGGCGCTTGCCCACGACGAGCCCCGGCTGCGACTCCTGCCCGTTCGCATACCTGATCAGCGAGTACGTCTGGAAGGCACCTGGCCCCTTGTCCACGGCCTCCCGCAGGCTCTGCGGGACGCTGGCCGCTTCCACGCTGCCCGAGCCGCGCGGCGCACGGGTGCCGTCGTCGGCGCTGAGCGCCACCACGTTGAAGGCGTTCTTGCCGCCACTGGCGAGCTGATCGACGAGCTCGGTCCGCCACGAGTTGTTGGCGGTCGCCCCGTCACCGGCATCGCCTCCCCGCCCACCGGGGGTGAGCGGAGCGTTCGCCTTGTCCTGGGCCGCCGCGAAACCACCGGCGGCCTGTGTCTGGGCAGCCTTGCCCTTCGCGTCGAGCAGACCGTTGCGCACCTGCCCGATCACGACCAGGCCGAGCAGCAGCACCACACCGAGTGACATGAGCAGCGTGCCCGCGACAACCCGCAGCTGGAGGTTGCGCCGCCACAACCGGACGGCGGGCAGCAGCGGACGCCGCACCCAGCGCATCAGCAGTCGCGGCACAGGACCGCCGGGCGCCCGGTCATGGAACAACCGGCCGCCCTGCAGAAGCCTCCCCAACGGCGAAGGCCCATGTCCCGAACCGGCAGCCCGCCCCGTACGGACTCCCGGCCCCCCGGGCTTCGGAGCAGCGCTACCCAGGGACATGTCAGCTCGGTCCGGCCTTGTAACCGACGCCTCGGACGGTCACCACGATCTCCGGCCGCTCCGGGTCCTTCTCGACCTTGGAACGCAGCCGCTGGACATGCACATTCACCAGACGGGTGTCGGCGGCATGGCGATACCCCCACACCTGCTCGAGCAGTACTTCACGGGTGAAGACCTGCCACGGCTTACGGGCGAGCGCGACCAGTAGGTCGAACTCCAGCGGGGTCAGAGCGATGGATTGCCCCTCCCGCTTCACCGAATGACCGGCCACATCGATGACCAGGTCCCCGATGGTCAGCTGTTCCGGTGTCGGTTCTTCGGACCTACGCAAACGTGCCCTGATTCGGGCAACCAACTCCTTAGGTTTGAACGGCTTGACGATGTAGTCGTCGGCCCCGGACTCCAGGCCCACCACCACATCAACCGTGTCGCTCTTAGCCGTGAGCATGACGATCGGCACACCCGACTCGGCCCTGATCAGCCTGCAGACCTCGATGCCGTCCCGTCCGGGCAGCATGAGATCCAGCAGAACCAGGTCCGGCTTGGCCTCACGAAATGCGGCAAGTGCCTTGTCGCCGTCCGCTACGAACGACGGCTCGAACCCTTCACCACGCAGCACAATCCCGAGCATCTCGGCCAGTGCGGTGTCGTCGTCGACGACAAGGACGCGTCCCTTCATAATCGACATCATCCCATTAGCTAATCGTTATCTGCGATGACCTGGCACACAGCTCTGCCAGTCCGACCCCCGTGACCGGGGAAACTGCGCCCTCCTCCGTGACGATCGCCATGATCAGTTCCGGCGGCGTGATGTCGAATGCGGGGTTGTACGCCTGGGTTCCGAGCGGTGCCACGAGCAGTCCGCCCGCCTCCCCGCCGTCCGGCCCGATCTGCGGAGATGTGAGCTCCGTCACCTCTCGGCCGGAGCGCTGCTCCACAATGATCGACGCCCCGTCCGCGGTCTCCAGATCCACGGTCGTGGTCGGCGCCACCACAATGAACGGCACACGGTGGTATTTGGCAAGCACCGCCAGCGGATAACTCCCGACCTTGTTCGCCACGGACCCGTCCGCCGCGATGCGGTCGGCGCCGATGAGCACGGCGTCGACCTCCCCCGCGGCGAACAGCGATCCCGCCGCGTTGTCCGTGAGCAGGCTGTACGCCATCCCGTTGCGCGCCGCCTCATAGGCGGTCAGCCGAGCCCCCTGCAACAGCGGACGTGTCTCGTCCACCCAGAGCCTTCGCAGCCGCCCCGCCCGGTGCGCGCGAAGCGCCACCGCGAAGGCCGTGCCCTCACCGCCCGAGACGAGCGCCCCCGAATTGCAGTGCGTGAGCAGCTGATGCCCGCCGCCCGGCAGCAGCTCGTCGAGCAGCGCGAGCCCGTACTGCGCCATGCGCCGACTGGCCTCGGCGTCCTCCCGGTGCAGCGCCTTGGCCTCCGCCAGCGCCACTGCGGCCGCCCGCTGTGGATCCGCACCCTCGTCCAGGGCCGCCCAGTACGCCCCTGCCGCACGCCGCACCCCGTATCCGAGGTTCACGGCGGTGGGCCGCGCCCCCTCCAGCAGCCCCGCAGCCTCCGCGACGTCATAACCCCGAACAGCGGCCAGCGCCACCCCGTAGGCCCCGGCGATGCCCAGCAACGGCGCCCCGCGTACAGCCAGCGTCTGGATCGCCCGCACCAGCACGGGCACATCCGTACACACCAGCCCGACCTCCTCGGCAGGCAGCCGCGTCTGGTCGAGGAGGACCAGCACAGGGCCTCCCGGAGGCTCGTCCCAGCGGATGGTGGGAAGCGCGGGGGGCTCGATGCCCACCGGCGATTGCGCGTCCTGATCAGCCATCCGCCCAGTCTGCCGGGTGAGCCGCCCACAAATGAAGGTGCGAAGGAGATCGAGCACCCGGCCCGTACCGGACCAACGCGTGGCACGATGGCTGCCAACCTGTCGCTTCGATGCGCGGACAGGACCGTGAAGGAGCGAGAATGAACGACACTCCGGGCTGGGCCTCGCCCGGATCTGCCCCCTCCGACAGCCAGGAGGCGGGCGTCCCCCAGCCTTCCGCGCCCACGGACGGCAACGGCCACGCCGGGAACTGGTCTCCCACGCAGCCGCCCGCAGGGCAGTGGTCCCCACCGAGCATCCCCGGCAGCGGTCACGGCGCACCGCCGCCCGTCCCCGGCTGGGGCAGCAGGCCACAGGGATCCGGCTGGGGTCAGCCACCTGCGGCAAAGCCCGGTGTCATCCCGCTCCGCCCGCTCGGCGTCGGCGAGATCCTCGACGGTGCGGTGTCCGCGATGCGCGCGCACTGGCGCACGGTCCTCGGAATCACGCTCACCGTCTCCGTGATCGCCCAGATCGCCATCATCCTCGTGCAGCGCTACCTGCTGCCGGAGCCCCCGTCGGTCGACCCGAACGCGACCGGCGCGGAGGCGCTCCGCCAGGCCGCCGACTCCGCCCGGTCCACCCTGATCTACAGCGCCCCGTCCACGCTCATCACCCTGATCGCGACGCTCTTCACCACATCCATGCTCACCGTGGTGATCAGCCGCTCGGTACTGGGCCGCTCCGTGACGCTCTCCGAAGCGTGGGCCGAGGCCCGACCCCGCCTGCTCCAGCTGCTGGGCCTGACCCTTCTGCTGGCCTTGATGGCCGCCGGAATCATGGCAGTGGGCGTGCTGCCCGGTGCGCTGATGGGCTCCACCGCAGGCGTCGGCCTCATCCTCATCGGCTTCATGGCCGCCTGTGTCGTCGTCATCTGGCTCATGGTCCGCTTCTGCCTCGCCACGCCGGCGCTGATGCTGGAGCGGCAGTCGATCACCGTCTCGATGCGCCGGTCCGCGAAGCTGGTCCGGGGCGCCTGGTGGCGGATGTTCGGCATCCTGCTCCTCACCTGGCTCCTGACGCTCATCGTGACCCTGGTCATCGCGATCCCGTTCGGCATCATCGCGATGATCGTGGACGGCGACGGGCTGAGCACCTTCCTCACCGGCGATTCCACCGGATTCGGTTGGCCGTTCCTGATCATCTCCGGCATCGGAGAGGTCATCATCTCCACGATCACCTACCCGCTCTCCGCCGGTGTGATGGCTCTGCTCTACGTGGACCAGCGCATCCGTCGCGAAGCACTCGACCTCGAACTCGCCAGGGCCGCAGGCCTGCCCGGCTACGACACCAGGAGCTGATGCCGTGTCGGGGGTGGGGGGCACCACAACAGCACGGCTACTGATCCACGCGAGCAGCGACGTACCGGTGGACACTCCGCGCGTCCCCGCCCGTGAGGCGGCGAAGCACGAGCTGTCCCACCCGATGTACCACGAGAACGACCCGAACCTCCTCCAGCGCGGCCTGGACCGCCTGTGGGGGTGGCTCGGCGATCTCTTCGCCACGGCCTCGAACGCCGCACCGGGCGGACCTCTCGGGCTGATCGTCCTCGTACTGGTGGTCATTGGCCTGGCCGTCGCTCTCTGGTGGCGGCTGGGTACCCCGCAGCGCAGCCCCCGCACCACGGACGCACTCTTCGACGACGGCCCCCGCAGTGCGGCCGAACACCGCACGGCCGCCGAGGCCCACGCTGCCGCCCAACGCTGGAACGAGGCCGTCCAGGAACGCATGCGCGCCATCGTGCGCTCCCTCGAAGAACGCGCCCTCCTCGACCCACGCCCCGGCCGCACGGCCGACGAGGCCGCCGCCGAGGCGGGCCGCTCACTGCCCGGACACGAGATACCGCTTCGCGCCGCCGCCCGTAACTTCGACGACGTCACATACGGCGGCCGGACCGTCGACCAGCAGACGTATCTGACGGTGCGGGCCCTCGACGGCGACCTCGAGAGCGCCAAGCCCCTGCTGACCACCGCGGACCGGGGAGCCGCCGAATGACCGCAGTCGCCACCGCCACCACCGTGTCCCCCACCTCGGCCTCCTCCTCTCCCCGCCAGGTCTGGGCCCGCACCCGCGGTCTGCTGTTCGCCCTCCTCCTTCTCGTAGCGGCCGGAATCGTGCTGGCCACCGCACGCTCCGGCGACCAGCACGGCCGACTCGACCCCCGCTCCGCCGACCAGCACGGCAGCCGGGCCGTCGCCGAACTCCTCAAGGACCGCGGCGTCTCCGTCCGCGTGACCACCACGCTCGACGACGCCACTGCGGCGACCGGCCCCGACACCACTCTGCTCGTCACCGCCCCGAACCTGCTGACGCCGCATCAGCAGAACGAACTCCGCGCCGCGACCATCGACTCGGCCGGCCGCACCGTCCTCCTCGCGGCAGACCCCCTGTCCGTGAACGCACTGGCCCCCGGCGTCCGCGCGAACTCCTCCGGCCCGGTGGCTGCCCGCGCACCGCAGTGCTCCCTGCCCGCAGCCCGCACGGCGGGCGACGCCGAGACGGGGGGCTTCCGCTACACGGCGGACGGCCTCGACACCATCGGCTGCTACCCAAGTGGCCACCTCCCCACCCTGCTCCTCGTCCAGGAGAAGGGCGCCGGCGACACCGTCCTCCTCGGCTCCCCCGATCTGCTCTACAACAACCGGCTCGCCAGCCACGGCAACGCCTCCCTGGCCCTGCAACTCCTTGGTTCCCGCCCGCATCTGGTCTGGTACCTCCCCTCGCTCGCTGATCCCACCGCCGCTCAGGACCGCAACGGTGTCGACGACGGCACGGGTGACGGCACCGGCGACGACCGCAGCTTCGTCGACCTCATCCCGTCGGGCTGGCTCTGGGGCACCCTGCAGCTCGCAGTCGCCGCCGTGCTCGCAGCCATCTGGCGCGCCCGCAGGCTGGGCCCGCTGGTCACCGAACGGCTGCCCGTGGCCATTCGCGCCTCCGAATCCACAGAGGGCCGCGCTCGCCTCTACCGCAAGGCGAGCGCCCGCGACCGGGCCGCCTCCTCACTGCGCTCCGCCACCCGCACCCGTATCGCACCCCTCATAGGCGTCTCCCCACGCGATGCCCACTCCCCCGCCGTGCTCCTCCCCGCCGTCTCCGCGCGCCTCAGCACCGCTGAAGGCGGCCTGGACACCCTGCTCTTCGGCCCGGAGCCGGCCGACGACGCCACCCTTGTCCGTCTGGCAGACCAACTCGACACCCTCGAAAGAGAGGTACGCACTTCATGAGCGCCCCGCCCCCAGTGCCCGCCGGGACAACCGAGACCGTCGGGAACGACGACACAGCCCGCGCATCCCTGGAAGCTCTGCGCTCCGAGATCGCCAAGGCCGTGGTCGGCCAGGACCCGGCTGTCACCGGACTGGTCGTCGCACTGCTCTGCCGAGGCCACGTCCTCCTCGAAGGCGTCCCCGGCGTAGCCAAGACCCTCCTGGTCCGCGCCCTCGCCGCCTCCCTCGAACTCGACACCAAGCGTGTCCAGTTCACCCCCGATCTGATGCCGAGCGACGTCACCGGATCCCTCGTCTACGACGCCCGCACGGCCGAGTTCTCCTTCCAGCCCGGCCCGGTCTTCACCAACCTCCTCCTGGCCGACGAGATCAACCGCACGCCCCCCAAAACACAGTCCTCCCTCCTGGAGGCAATGGAGGAGCGCCAGGTCACCGTCGACGGAACCCCTCGCCCCCTGCCGGACCCCTTCCTGGTCGCCGCCACCCAGAACCCCGTCGAGTACGAGGGCACGTATCCGCTCCCCGAGGCCCAACTGGACCGCTTCCTCCTCAAACTGACGGTTCCGCTGCCGTCACGCGACGAGGAGATCAACGTCCTGACCCGCCATGCCGATGGCTTCAATCCCCGCGACCTGGCGTCAGCAGGCATACGCCCCGTCGCAGGCCCCGTCGACCTGGAGGCCGCCCGCAACGCGGTCGCCAAGACCACGGTCTCCCCCGAGATCGCCGGCTATGTCGTCGATATCTGCCGTGCCACGCGTGAATCCCCCTCGCTCTCCCTCGGTGTATCCCCCCGCGGCGCAACCGCCCTGCTCTCCACGGCCCGCGCATGGGCCTGGCTCACCGGCCGTGACTACGTCATCCCGGATGACGTGAAAGCCCTGGCACTCCCCACGCTCCGCCATCGCATCCAGCTGCGGCCCGAGGCAGAGATGGAAGGAGTCACCCCCGACTCCGTCATCAGCGCAGTCCTCGCCCACGTACCCGTACCCCGATGAGGGGCTGACCGTGGCCCTCACCGGACGAACCGCACTGCTCGCCGCTCTGGGGTCACTCCCCGTAGGCATCCTGGCCCCGAGCTGGACAGGCATGCTCGCGGTCAACGCCCCGCTCTCTCTAGCAATTCTGTGCGACTACGCCCTGGCAGCGCCAGTGCGAACGCTCCAGTTCACCCGATCCGGCGACACAACCGTTCGACTCGGTGATGGCGCAGAAGTGCAACTGACCGTAACCAATCCCTCTCGTCGTCGGCTGCGCGCGCACCTCCGCGACGCCTGGCCACCCAGCAGCTGGCTCACCGGCACGGAGCAGGCCGCATCCCGTCACACCTTGAACATCCCGGCCGGCGAACGCCGTCGCGTCACCACGCTCCTGCGCCCCACCCGTCGCGGCGACCGCCGAGCGGAGCGAGTCACCGTCCGCTCCTACGGGCCGCTGGGACTGGCAGCCCGGCAGGGAAATCATCACGTCCCGTGGACAGTGCGTGTCCTTCCGCCCTTCACCAGCCGCAAGCATCTGCCGTCCCGCCTTGCCAGACTCCGCGAGCTCGACGGCCGCACCAGTGTCCTCACTCGTGGCGAAGGCACGGAGTTCGACAGTCTGCGCGCCTACGTCCCCGGTGACGACACCCGCTCCATCGACTGGCGGGCAACAGCACGCCAGTCCGCTGTCGCTGTCCGTACGTGGCGCCCTGAGCGGGACCGCCACATCCTCATCGTTCTCGATACGGGCCGTACCTCGGCGGGCCGGGTCGGTGATGTGCCTCGGCTCGACGCGGCAATGGACGCGGCGCTGCTCCTCGCCGCTCTCGCGACACGCGCCGACGACCGCGTCGACCTGCTGGCCCATGACCGCCGCACCCGCGCCCAGGTTCAGGGCCGCGCCGCAGGGGAACTCCTGTCGGCCATGGTCACGGCGATGGCTCCGCTCGAACCGGAGCTCGTGGAAACAGACGCCCGAGGACTCGCCGCCGCTGCGCTGGCAAGCGCCCCTCGTCGCTCTCTGATCGTGCTTCTCACCAGTCTGGACGCGGCCCCTGTCGAAGAGGGCCTGCTCCCCGTCCTCCCCCGGCTGACCCAGCGCCACACGGTGCTGGTGGCCGCGGTGGCCGACCCGTACATCGAGGAGATGGCCGGCGCCCGAGGCACAGTGGACGCGGTCTACGAAGCGGCAGCGGCGACACAAGCTCAAGCACAGCGACGCCGCACTGCGGAACAGCTCCAGCGCCATGGTGTGGTGGTCGTCGATGCCACTCCGGATAATCTCGCCCCGGCTCTCGCCGACACCTATCTCGCCCTCAAGGCAGCAGGCCGCCTCTGATCCCACCCGGCGACCATGCGCTCACGCCGAGGAGTCATGGTCGCCGCGGCAGGAAACGGCCGGCCCGTAAACGCAGAAAAGCCCCGCACCAGAGGTGCGGGGCTTTCCCGGAATAATTGTTCGGCGGCGTCCTACTCTCCCACAGGGTCCCCCCTGCAGTACCATCGGCGCTGAAAGGCTTAGCTTCCGGGTTCGGAATGTAACCGGGCG
>NZ_JBSFCW010000019.1:0-129793 GCF_053593595.1 Streptomyces sp. NPDC002206 | reverse complement strand
AGCATCAGCCCGGCGACGCCGGAGAGCAGCTGGATGACCTGCCGGGCGGCGGATTCGTCGATCGCCGGGTCGCCCATCGCGAACAGGTCGAGCAGCGTCAAGTAAACGGCGTGCAGCGGGTGTTCGCCCGTCGTGAGCGTGGAGGCGACGGTGAGGCCCAGCACCGCCGAGGCGACGCCCAGCACCGACCGGCGCAGTCGGCGCGAGAAGATCTGGCTCAGGGGGGCGCTTCTGCCGCCCATCCGCGGCGCCGGCCCGTCCGGTGCGGCCTCCCGGATGGCCTCGAGGACCACCGTGCCACGGCCGGTCGCGGCAGCCACCGACTCCTGGTCGGGCAGGAGTTGGGGGCCCTCGGCGCCGCTGCTGTCGGAACCTTCGGCGCCCGCCGGGTCATGGGTGGTGGAGGAGAGCAGGGCGAGCGTGCACAGGCCGGGGTCGGCGACCTCGCCCTGCCGGGGCGGGGTGCGTTCGACGGCCCGCAGGAGCAGGCCCTCCGCCTGGACGACCTTGCTGGAGCCGGTCAGCGCCGTCGCGGCGAGCGCGGGCGCGGCGGTGTCGGCGTCGGAGAGGACGGTGGTGGACGTGTCCAGCGCCGTCGGGTCGAGTCCGGGCACGGCGACGGCCGCGGCCTGGTCGAGGAGGGTCTCCAGATACTGGCCGAGCTTGCGGTTGTAGAGCCGGATGACCAGCCGGACACGGGGGTTGAGGCGGCGGGCGGTGAGTGCGGCGCGGATGTTGCGTTCGTCGTCGTCGTAGACGAGCGCCAGCGCGGCGGCGGTGTCGACACCCGCCTCCTCGAACGCCTCGTCGGACGGCTCCGCGGCCTCGAGGATGCGGACCGCGTCCAGGCCGGCGCCGGTGTCGTTGTCGGAGCCGCCATTGGCTCCGGTGGCGACGGTGCCGCCGTTGCCCAGGTTGCGGTTCATCGCCGCCGACATCCGGCCGAACAGTGTGGCAGCCCGCCCGCGTTGGGTCAGCGGTAGCTCCGGGCGGCGCGGGTCGCGGCCCGGCGGGAGGAGTAGCGTGACCCGCTCCCCGTAGACGTAACGCAGCTCCACCGCCAGCCGCTGGGCGAGTGCGTCGTCGCCGCAGACGACCATGTGGCCGCTGAACGGGGAGCGTTGGGGCTGCTGGGGAAGTGTCGACACGGAACCCAGCATGCCTTGCCCGCCTCCGGTGTTCGACTTGGAGCGTCCGGCAATTGAGGGGGGCGTCGTCGAGGGGCTGGGTACGCACATCTGCCGCGCCCCCATTTGTCGGACGCTCTTATTCGGACCGGTCGGTGATCTCCGCCCCGGTGATCGACCCGCCGGACCGACGGATCGCCGACTCGACTGCCGCGATCCGGTCCGCGAGCAGACCGAGGGCCGCGACCGCCCGGGTCATGGGGCTGCTGTCCGGGCCGCCCAGTGCCTGGGTGCGTACGTACGAGGCGGTGATCGCCGCCCACCGGTCGGCCTGTTCGGCGGTGAGCGTTCCCCGCAGGGACGCCAGTTTCAGCAGGTTGGACTCGGCGCCGGTGGCGAGCGTCTGGGCCTCGCCCGCGTAGTGGTCGTCGATGACTGCGGCGAGCTCCGCGTCGTTCATCACGGGCACGATCCGTTCGGCGATCTTGTTCATGTTGCGGTACGAGCCCTGCAGCCGGAACCGCGGCTCGGTGCGCGTCGCGTCGGTCTGTGCGGCCGAGGCGATGTATGCGGCGTTCACCGCGAGAACGGTGGTGCGGGCGGTCAGCAGGTGGCGCAGGACCGAGACGATCCGGTCCAGTTCGGCGGGTGTGTACGGGTGGTCGGGACGGTCCGTGCGCGCGATCGAGGAAGGGCCCGCGCCGGAGGCCAGGCGCACGAGCAGCGTGAGATCTTCCCGGGAGCGGCCGGCGAGGGGTGCCAGCACCGGGTTGGCGGTCAGCGCGTTCTCGACGAAGCTGAGCGCGAAGACGTCCTCGCGGCCGCTCAGCACCTCGCCCAGGTTC
The DNA here is from genome assembly GCF_053593595.1 of Streptomyces sp. NPDC002206. Lineage (NCBI taxonomy): Bacteria > Bacillati > Actinomycetota > Actinomycetes > Kitasatosporales > Streptomycetaceae > Streptomyces > Streptomyces sp. NPDC002206. Next base: position 127,821 of record NZ_JBSFCW010000019.1, on the reverse strand, counting down.
CACACGTCGGCCCGGTTCGCCAGCATGTCCGGGATCCGGAACTGCTCGCCGGACTCGGTGTACGGATTGCCCGTCATGCACACCGCGAACCGCTTGCCCCGCAGGTCGTAGCTGCGCGGCCGGCCGTCCCGTACGCCCTCGACGCGGCGGGTGGCGTCACAGAGGGGGATGAATTTCTGGAGCAGCTCGGGCGAGGTGTGCTGGATGTCGTCGAGGTGGAGGAGCGTGTTGTTGCCCGCCTCCAGTGCAAAGTTGATCTTCTCGATCTCGTGGCGGGTGGTCGCGCTGCGTGCCTGCGCCGGGTCGAGGGAGGTCACCTCGCGGCCGAGCGAGGGGCCGCTGATCTTGACGAGGGCCAGGCCGAGCCGGTCGGCCACGTACTCCATGAGGGTCGTCTTGCCGTAGCCGGGCGGCGAGACGAGCAGCAGGAGGCCCTGCGAGTCGGTGCGCCGGTCGGCATCGGCCGTGCCGAGCTGCTTGGCGAGGCTGTCGCCGATCAGCGGCAGGTAGACCTCGTCGATGAGCTGGTTGCGGACGAACGTGGACATGACCCGCGGCCGGTGGTCGTCGAGCCGCAGCCGGGCGCGTTCGGCTGCGACGAGGGTGGTGCGCTGCCGCTGGTAGGCGCGGAAGCCGGGGACGGCAGTCGTGCGGAACTCCGCTGTGCGGGCGAGAAGTTCGTCCAGGCGCACGGCCAGACGGCCACGGTCGATGCGGGGATGGACGCCGAGCAGGCCGTCCACGGTCGCGGCGATCGGTGCCTCGCAGTCGTATCGCTCGGTCCCCGGCTCCGGGCAGAGCTCCACGGCGACCGCCTCCGCGAGGTCATCGGTCGTGATGTCCGCGCCGCCCGCGTGGGCATACGAGGTCAGCCAGCCCTCGACGAGCTGGCGGCGCGCGGGGAGGTCGTCGCGAAGGGCGGACAGATCCTCGTCATACGCCGAAGTGCCGGTCGTTCGGCGGAACTTGTCCAGGAAGGTGCGGACGGCAGCGCTCGTCACGAACCCGGCGGGGCCGGAGGTCAGCTCCTCGAAGAGATATGCGGCGGTGGCGTGCGCCTCGTCCGCCCCGATCCTGGCCGCCCACTCCTCCTGGAGCGCGGTGATCGCGGGCGCCGGGCCGAACGTCTCACGGGCCCGGGCCAGGGAGAAGGCCCGGCGCGTCCAGGAGGTGCGCAGGGCGTCGTCCGCCTCCCATGTCCAGAAGAGCTGTGCCGCTGCGCGCACCGCCGGCGGGACGCGCAGCAGACCTGCCCCGGCGTGCAGTCGCAGCAGGGTGGCCAGGATGGCGGTGGCGTCCTCGTCATGGACGCCGCGCTGATAGCCCTCGTCGTACGCGGAGGCCGCCGACTCCCGCACCAGCACGGCCAGTTCGGCCGGTGCGCGGGAGGCCAGCGCGTCCGCTCCGTGTTCGTCCAGGAGGCGGGCGGCAAGGTACTCGGCGCGGTAGACCGACGGGGACTCCGACGGCAGCTGCTGCTGCCAGTACGGGCGGGCCGCGTCGAACGCCGGGTCGGTCACGGGAGCCCGGTAATCGGTTCCGGTGACGGCGAACGCGAGCCGGTCCCCGGACGGCACGAGCGCCAGGTCGAACGGCTGGGTGTTCACGGCGAACCGGTGCCGGCCGAGCCGGATCGTCGCACCACCGTCCGTGTACAGCTCGCTGCGGTCGCGCAGCGCCCGCCCCGCCTCCTGGCGGGCCGCCTTCAGCCGCCCGTCGAGCTCCTCGGCCCGCACCGGGTCGCCGAACTCGCGCAGCTCGTCCGCCGTGCGGCGGACCTTGGTGACCATCGGGTCGGAGGCGAAGTATGTATGGACCGCGTCCAGGTCGGGGAGGGCGGACAGACGCCGGGAGACCGTTTCGAGGACCCGGGCCGCCGACCGGGCCAGCCGTTCCGCGTGGCGCGCGCGGGCGTCCTGCAGTGTCTGCTTGCGGGCCGAGAACGCCTCGTACACCTCTGTCCGTCGCTCGGACAGCTGAGCGAGAAAGTCGTCGAACTCGGCGAACCGGGACTCCAGGTTCTCCAACTGGAGGAGAAGTCTCGCCAGTTGCTCGTCGCATGCGTCGGGGGAGTCCGCGGTGGCCAGCGCGCCGGTGACCGCCTGCCCGAGCAGGGCGAACTCGGCGGCGAACTCCGCCCGCCCCTCGTGGTCGAGGAGCTCGCGGCGGCGGGCGTCGAGCGTGGCGCGGGCCCGGTTCACACCGCCGAGGACCTCGGCGATCCGCTCCAGGATCGATGTACGGACGGCTCCGTCGCCGATCTCCAGCCCGGCCACGACATCCGTGACCGTCGCCAGCCCGTCCGTCATCTCCGTCAGCCGGTCGCCGAGCGCGGCGGCGCCGACGACGGTGGCGAGTGCGGAGGCGTCTGCGGTGAGCTGCTCGATGTCCCGGTGGTAGCCGGTGAACGCGTCGTCCCGGCTCAGGAACGCGACCGCGCGCTGGGCGGCGGAGCCGATGTCCTCGGCGGTGGTGGCGGTGAGCGCGGCGATCCGGTCGGTGTCCGCGTACCGCATCTCGGCGAGCGTCGCCAAGCGGCCGTGTGCGCGGCGCAGCTCGGTGAGCTGAGAGACCCAGGCGGCGGCCGAGCGCGGCGCTTCGCCGCGGATGCGGCGGACGAGCGCGGTGATCCGGTCCGCCGACTCCGCGAGCGCGTCGGCGGCCTGCCGGGTGAGCTCCTGCACCGTCTCGAATTCGGTGAGGACCTGCTGCGCGGTGTCCCGGAGGTCGGTCAACGGGGCTGTGAGGACGCCGAGTTCGGGGTCGGCCAGCCAGTGGTAGCGGTCGGTGGTGCGGGTGCAGTCGGCGACCAGCTGTGCATACACGGCGGCGGTCGGTGAGGTCTCGGCGGCACTGTGCGCGAGGGCGAGACAGTCGGAGATGCCGCGGACCAGATCGGCGTTGCCGACCCGGGCGAGCGGACCCGTGCCGGCCGGGCGGGAGGCGGCGTAGGTGTCGGAGACGTACGGGGTCTGCCAGCGCTGCACCGTGTGCACACGGGCGGGCTCGGCCGACGCCGTGTCCTTGAGGAGGACGAGCGTGCCGTCGTCGAGCAGGGCGTGACCGCGGCCGAGCAGCGGGGCGGCGACCTCCTGGCGGATCAGGTTGTAGGGCAGGAGCAGGCCGCGGCCGCCGTCCCGGGAGCGGAAGAGGTAGAGGACGTCCTCGCCGTTGGGGGACCGGACGGCCCCCTCGAAGACCGGGTCGGCGAGCGGCTCGGCGAGATCGAAGGTCTTCGCTGTGCCGGTGGTGAGATAGGTGCCGCCGGGGAAGATGATCCCCTGGTCCTCGGGGAGCCGGTGGCAGGCGGGACCGATGGCGTCGAGGCGCTGCACGGTGGAGAGCAGGCTGTTGAAGACCAGGTGGCGCCAGGAGTCCTCGTTGTACGGGCGGATGCGCAGCAGGACCAGCGGCCCGACCTCGGCGTACTCGACGTCGGCGTCGGCGAGGGATTGAAGCGGCTCGGTGACCGGCTCCTCGTAGATGCCGTCGGGTGTGTCGGTGTCGTCGACCGTCTTCACGGTCAGGGTGCCGCCGAGCGTGTCGACGAAGAGGGCGCCGCTGTCCCCGATCGCGATGTGCGGGTGGCGGCCGGGGATGTGCGACTCGCGGCCCGCCGGGGTCCAGGTGAAGTCGTGCGACGGCGGGAAGACGTGGTCGCGGTCGCCGCGCGCGTCGAGGAACGGGCCGGGGGAGCCGTCCGGGGCGAGCGCCCAGCGCAGGACACGGATGTCGTCGGCGGTCTCGCCGGTGCGGAACACGGCGAGCAGCCGGCCGTCGACGCGGCGCAGGCGGAGCAGGCGGGCGTCACGGTAGTAGCGGTGCAGGGCGGTGAATTCGCGTACGAACGCCTCGTCGGCCAGGAGCGTGCCGCCACTCCCGGCCAGGTCCGGTCCGTACAGCGCGAGTACGTCGGCGACGGCGGCCTCGCCGCGCGCGCCCGGCCCGCGCTCGAAGCCGAACAGCAACTGTCCGCCCACGGCGACCAGATCGCGCGGCAGCGACGGCTGTTCCGTACGGATCTGCTCGGTGACCAGCAACCGCAGCTCCGTCGAGCCGAACGCCTCGGTGCGGCGGGCGTTGAGGGCTTCGGCGCGGCGGGCGAGTTCGGCGGCGTGCGCGGCGAGGCGGCGCCGCAGCACGTCGTAGGTGCCCGCGTCCACGGTGAGGGCGGGGTCGGTGTCCATGCGTACGGCTCCCTACGGGGTGTGCTTGCGGAGTGCGCGGCCTTCGGCCGCACGTTGCCCTCGATCGCCGGACGGGTTCGAGGTGGCGGCCGGGCATGTTGGGTCTGTCCGGCGATCGAGGACGGAACCACGGCCCGGTCGGGCCCGGCGTGCGCGGTGGGCGGGCACGAGATGGTCGACTCGAGCCCGTCCGGCGGTTGAGGACGGACCGGCCGCCGGACGGACTGCCCCGCTACGCCACCGGCGCCCCATTGCGCGCCGCCGCCGCGTCCTGCGCCGCCAACGCCCCGACCGGCACATCCGCCAGCCCGAGCTTCCGCGCCGACTCCAACAGCTGCCGGACCTGGCCGGCATCCGCCCCCGCCCCCGGCGCCGCCATCATCCGCATCAGCAGCGCCGACACCGTCAGGTTCTGTACATCGCCCGTGGATACCGACCCGAGCACCCGGGTCAGGTCCTCGGTGAACGACGACGACCCGTTCAGCCACGGCCCGGCGAGAGCCTTCGCCGTGTCCGAGTTCTCCATGAACCCGTCGACACTCTTGCCGAGCGAGATCGACGAGACCAGCCGGTCGAAGAAGACCGACTCCCCGCCGACGATGTCAATGTCGGCGTTCTCCAGGCCGGCGGCCACGATCGTCGCCTGTGCCTCCGCGACCTGCCGCTGCACATCGAGTCCGGCCAGCCGGATCTCCTTCTCGGCGGCGAGCCGCAGCCGGTACTCCTCGTGCCCGCGCGACGCGTCGTCCAGTGCCGCCATGGCCGCCGCCTTCTCCGTGAGCCCGGCCGCCTCGGCCTTCAGCTTCTCGCCGATCATCGCCGCGTCCGCGGTGGCCTGCGCCTGGGTGCCCTCGGCGGTCGCCAGGGCCTTCAGCCGTGTGCCCTCCGCCTCGGCCCTGAGCCGGGCGGACGTGGCCTCTGCCTCGGCGAGACCGGTCTTCTCGATGACGTCGGCCGCCGCCTCCCGCACCTGCACCTCCGCCAGGCCGGGCGCCGCGGACTCCGCCTGGACGCCTTCGGCGAGCCGCAGCTTGGCCCGGGCGTCGAGATCCGCGGTCTTGAGCCGGGCCTCGGCGAGCGTCAGCTGCTCCGCCGCCCGGTGGGTGGCCGCCACCTCGGCCGCCTCCGCCGCCTTGATGTCCTTGACCAGCTTCTCCTGGGCCTCCGCCTCGGCGGCGATGATCACCGACTTGCGGGTGCGCTCCGACTCCTCGACGGCCCGCAGTGTCTTGATCGACTCTTCCTGCTCGGCGACCGTACGGTCCACGGCGATCCGCTCCCGGATCACATCGGCGACCTCGCGGCGCTCTGCCTCGACCTCCTTCGTCGCGGCGATCCGATTCAGCTCGGTCTGCCGTTCGCGCCCGATGACCTCGATCAGCCGGTCCTTCTCGATGCGCTCGTTCTCGACCGCGATGACCCGCTCACGGTTCTTCTGCGCGACGGCGATCTCCCGCGCCTGGTTCTCGCGCTGGATGCCGAGCTGTTCCTCGGTACGGATGAACGCCGCCTGCGCGCCCAGCCGTTCCTCCTCCTGGACCCGGGCGGTGGCCGCCTCCTCGCGGGCCCGCAGCGTCTCGACCTCGCGCCGCTGCTTGATCTCGGCCTCGGCCTGCCGGCGCTCCAGCTCCAGGATGGTCTCGCGGGCGTCGACGTTCTGCCGGGTGATCTCCTTCTGCTCGGTGCGCTGGAACTCGTTGGTGCGTACGTGCTCGATCGTCGTCAGTTCGGTGATCTTGCGGATGCCCTGTGCGTCGAGGATGTTGGCGCTGTCGAGCTGCGCCATCGGTGTCTGCTCCAGGTGGTCGATCGCCGCGTCGTCGAGGTGGTAGCCGTTCAGGTCGGTCCCGATGACCCGGATGATGCGGTCCCGGAACTCTTCGCGCTTGGTGTACAGATCGACGAAGTCCAGCTGCTTGCCGACCGTCTTGAGGGCCTCGGCAAATTTCGCGGCGAAGAAGTCCTGGATGGCGATCTTGTCGCTGGCCCGCTCGGTGCCGATGGCCTGGGCGACCTTGATGACGTCCTCGACGGTCTTGTTGACCCGTACGAAGAAGTTGATGTGGATGTCGGCGCGGATGTTGTCCTGGCAGATGAGGCCCTCGCGGCCGGTGCGCCGGATCTCGATCGTCTTCACCGAGATGTCCATGTACTCGGCCTTGTGCAGCACCGGCAGGACGACGGCGCCGGTGAAGGTCACGTCGACCTTCTTGGTCTTGGAGATGATCAGGGCCTTGCCCTGTTCGACCTTGCGGAAGAGCCGGCTGACGACGAGGAGCAGGGCGATCGCGATGAGCAGGACCACGGCGATGAGCACACCGAAGCCCAGGGAGATGGCATCCATGACAGTCCTTGGCGGCTGGTGAGAAGGGCGAGGAAGGTGAGAGGAGCCGGAGCGCCCGAGCGGCGGCGGGCAGCCGTGTGCGCGCCGGATCGCGGCGTACGGCGGCGGCCGGTGGCTCAGCCGGTGCGGCGGGGCCCGGTACGCGGCAGCTGCCGCGGTGGCGTCGGTGGTCCCGGGTCGAGTGTCACGTCGTAGGGCGATACCCAGAAGAACTCGCCCTCGTCGTCATACGCGTAGAGAAGCCCCGCACTGCCCGCCGTGAAGACCGCTTCGTCCATCTGCCGCAATTGCCTGACCTGCACGATCGCGGTGGACCCGTCGGCCGCCGCGACCTCGGCCTGGCCGAAGTCGGAGCTGACGGAGCCGGTACGGATGGTGCAGACCCGGCCGAGGAAGTCCTGCCGGGACGGTGGGGGTTCGGCCGGGAAGCGGCGGCGGTAGCGGGTGACGAGCAGCCGGACCACGGCCCAGGAGACCAGCAGCGCCCCGGCGAGCACGGCACAGGCGAGCACGGCGCGCGGGGTGCCGGTGACTGAGCTGCGGTGCAGCAGGACGGTGCCGGTCAGGCTGGTGAACCAGGCGACGACGATCATCACGGACACCGAGACGGCGACCGGCACACCGCCGATCCCGGCCAGGTCGGTGTCGAGGTCGGCGTCGAAGGAGTGGTGGTCGGCCGCACCGGCCAGGACCAGCAGCCAGAAGCAGATGACGACGACGAGGGCCGCGCCGAAGAGGGCGGCGGGAAAGGAGAGCGCCGCGCTCAGGAACTCCTGCATCGGTCCACTCCCCCTGCGTGTGAGCGGGGGGTGCGGCGGATGTGCTGTTCGGCGGTGACCCCGGTGCCGCGACGTCGCCGACAAGCGGCGCCGCAGCAGCCGGGTCTTCCCCCGTCCCCGTATCCCCCGTGCTCCCCCCGTGTTTCCCCCGGTGGTGCTGGGCCTGATCGTGACAGCCGATGCCACTGTTCCGCATTGCCGGAGTCCGGCAATCTTTGTACGTCCTTGATGCCGGGCACCAGCACCTGCTCCGATGCGTTGAGCGAGTGTCAGTGACGCGTCAAGACTGGGGGCATGGACGTGCCGGAGCCGGAGAATCCCGACGAGTATCTGGGGGACTACGCCCGCATCCTGGGTGAGGTCGCCGCGACCGGCCGCCGGCTGACCCGCGACGAGCTGGAGAGCCGCCGGGCCCTGGGCCGGGAGGCCGCCGAGGCCGGATTCCAGCTGCGCGCCCTGGTGGGTCTCCATCTGGCGGCGACCCGCACCGCCTGGCCGAGCGCCGGCGCCACCGACTCGGCGTCCACCGACTGTGTGCTGGCCGCGGTCGAGCAGTCCGTCGACGCGTTCGCCGAGGGGTTCGAGCGGGCCCAGCGGCTCACCGTACGGCGGGAGGAGGCGGCGCGCCGCGAGTTCATCGACGACCTGCTGTACGGGCGCAGCGACCTGGGCCGGCTCGCCGAGCGGGCCACCCGGTTCGGGCTGCGGCTGTCACGCGCCCACGCGGTCGCGGTGGCGGCCGGCCCCCAGGCGTACACCGAGACGGACACCGTGCCGCGGCAGGTGGAGTCGGCGCTGCTGGCCCGCTTCGACGGCCGGAAAATCCTGCTGACGACGAAGGACGGGCGCCTGGTCTGCATGGCCCCGGGTTCCCAGCCGGACGTCCTGCGCTACTTCGCCAAGCAGGCGCACGCGGCGACGGACGGCGGCCGGGTCGCGGTCGGCCGCCCGCACCGGGGCCCGGGCGGTGTCGTCCAGTCGTACGACGAGGCGCTCGCCGCACTCGACCTGGCGGACCGGATGAGCCTGGACGATCCGGTGCTGTACGCCGCCGACCTGCTGGTCTTCCCGGTGCTGACCCGGGACCGGCAGGCGATGGCCGATCTGGTGCGCAGCCAGCTGGGCCCGCTCCAGCAGGCCCGCGGCGGCGCCGAGCCACTGCTGAAGACACTCTCCGCGTACTTCGACGCGGGCTGCGTCGCCGCCGAGACGGCCCGGCGGCTGGCGCTGAGCGTGCGGGCGCTCACGTACCGGCTGGAGCGGGTCCATCAGCTGACCGGTTCGGACCCGTCGGACCCGATGCACCGGTACACGCTGCAGACAGCGGTGATCGGCGCCCGGCTGCTGGACTGGCCCGCCAAGGAGCTCTGACCAACGGGTCCGCCCCGCTGCCGGATCCCGGTGCGCCCGCCCCGATGCCGGAGCCCGGCAGGCCCGAACCCGGGCGCTGCTCACCGCGTGCGGCGATCCTGACCCGCGCTTAGCGTGAAGTGCGGGGGATTTCGGGGTGCGCACCGAGGGAGACCCAGGACCATGGCCCGTCACGCACGTCATGCGCGAGAGCCGTTCGAGGGAGAACGCTCCGTGGGTGGCGTGAGAGGGACCACGACCTCCTCACCGGCTCGCCCCGCGCCCGGGCGTGAGCGTGGACCGGCGCATCGGTGGTGGGTGCTCGGGGTGATCGGTCTGGCGCAGCTGATGGTGGTCCTGGACGCCACCATCGTGAACATCGCCCTGCCCTCCGCCCAGCAGGACCTCGGCTTCTCCGACGGCAACCGCCAGTGGATCGTGACGGCGTACGCCCTGGCCTTCGGCTCGCTGCTGCTGCTCGGCGGCCGGATAGCCGACCTGGTGGGCCGCAAGATCGTCTTCCTGACCGGCCTGGTCGGCTTCGCGGTGGCGTCGGCGATCGGCGGCGCCGCCCCGGGCTTCGAGGTCCTGGTCGTCGCCCGCGCCCTCCAGGGCATGTTCGCCGCGCTGCTGGCGCCGGCCGCGCTCTCTCTCCTCACCACGACGTTCAACGTCCCGAACGAGCGGGCGAAGGCCTTCGGGATCTACGGTGCCATCGCGGGCACGGGCGGCGCGGTGGGGCTGCTGCTCGGCGGGGTGCTCACCGAGTACCTGAACTGGCGCTGGTGTCTGTACGTCAACCTGCTGTTCGCCCTGGTCGCCTTTGTCGGTGGCGCCCGGCTGCTGACCGCCGGCGCCCCCGCCCACCGTCCGAAGCTCGATGTCCCGGGCACGCTCCTGGTCTCGTTGGGCCTCTTCTGCATCGTGTTCGGCTTCTCGAACGCGGAGTCGCACCAGTGGAGTTCACCGCACACCTGGGGCTTCCTCGCGGCGGGCGGTGTGCTCGTGGCGGCGTTCGCCTGGTGGCTGACGCGGGCCGCGCACCCGTTGCTGCCGTTGCGGGTGGTGCTGAACCGGAACCGAGGGGCGTCGTATCTGGCGATGTTCATCGCCGGCGGCGGCATGTTCGGCGTGTTCCTGTTCCTCACGTACTACCTGCAGAGGACTCTGCTCTACTCGCCGGTTGCCACCGGTCTCGCGTTCATCCCGATGGTCGCCCTGATGATCGCGACGTCGATGACGACGACCAATGTGCTGGTGCCGCGGTTCGGCGCGAAACCGATCGTGCCGCTCGGCATGGGCATCGCCGCGGCCGCCATGGTGTGGATGACCGGTCTGGACCTCACCAGCGGCTACGTCACGCATGTGCTGCCCAACCTGCTCTGCCTCGGGCTGGGCCTCGGCATGGTCTTCGCGACCGTGATGAACCTGGCCACGTACGGGGTGGCCGTCCGCGACGCGGGTGTGGCCTCGGCCATGGTCAGCACCAGCCAGCAGGTGGGCGGTTCCATCGGTACGGCGCTGCTGAACACGCTCGCCACCGGCGCCGCCACGAGCTACCTGGTCGGACGTCCGCCGACCCCCGCCAACATCGCCCAGGCCCAGCTGCACAGCTACTCCACCGCGTACTGGTGGTCGGCGGGCTACTTCGCCCTCGGGCTGCTGGTCACCGTGGTCCTGTACCGCAGGGGTGCGCCCCGCTCGCAGTTGGTCGAGGACGCGGCGCCGGTCCGCGCCTGACGGCCGCGCGTACCGGACCGGTCGGCGGCCTCGGCGAGCGGGGCTCCGCCGACGGTGACATCGACGCCGGGCGCGGTGCGGGCGGAGGTGGGCCGGGGACTCGCGCGGGGGAGTCGCGAGTCCCCGGCCGGGCCGGGCGCGGTCCGATGGTCAGTCGGACCGCGGTGTGTTCCCGGCGGTACGGGGGGCTGTTGGGCCGACCTGGAGAGATTGCCCGACGAAGGTGTCTAGAGGTCGAACTCGTGGGGCGGAAGGTCGAGCGCGAAGCACGCCTCGCGCACGACGGCCTGCTCCGACTTGTCGAAGTCGCCGTCGGCGCCGCCGATGACGATGCCGATCTGGATGACGGCGCGCGCCTCGGCCGGCTTCTTCTTCGCCTTGCCGATCTCCTGGAGCACGCTGACCTTGCCGAAGGCGAAGTCGGCGGTGAGCTTGTTGACGTACTCGTTGAAGCGCCGCTGCAGGTCGTCCGCGGGGAAGTTCTGCAGCACCTCGTTGGAGGCGATCAGCGAGGCGACGCGCTGGCGCTCGGACGGGTCGATGGAACCGTCGGCGGCGGCGACCAGGGCGCACATGGCCATGCTCGCGTCCCGGAACGCACCGCTCTTCAGGTCGTTCTTCTTCGCCTCGAGCTGCGATTGCATCGTCGTCGCGGATTCCTTGATCCGATCCCACAGTGCCATGACGTCTCCATACGTTGCGTTGCGTTGCCGGAACGAGATCCAACTCTACAGACGTGTAGAAGTTAGCAGGATGATCGCCCGCTGTGTCCGGGAACCGGCCTTCAGTGCGATGCTGCGACGCCGTGGACGGACGCGGTATCGCGCGAAGGGCAGTCCCCACGATGGACACGGCCGGGGCCAGCCACCACCCGCACAACGAACTGCCTCACGACAACGTGCCCCCGCCGGGCTCCGCCTCCGACGCCCGGCGGCCCCGCAAGCGCGGACAGGGCGAGCTGGAGGCCCAGGTCGCGGGATCGGGCCGACCGCCGCAAGCGCAGGCAGGGCGTCCGGTGACTGGTGCGCGAAGAGCGCCGGCGACCCCGCTCTGACGACGGCTCAGTCGACGGCCGAGGCGCGCTCCACGACCGGTAGCTCCTCGTGAGTGACAGGCGCGCTGCGCCCGGAAACACCGCCCCCACGGTCCCGCCGCTTCCGGATCCGGGCCACGACGGGCTGGGTCCAGCGGGCAGTGAGCGGACCGACGATCACCAGGATCAGGACGTACGCGGTGGCGATGGGCCCGATCCGTGGCTCGGTCGCCACGGCCAGACCGGCGATGACGATGGAGAACTCACCGCGCGCCACAAGCGTGCCACCGGCCCGCCACCGCCCGCGCGACCCGATCCCGGCGCGCCGGGCCGCGTACCACCCGGTGCCGATCTTGGTGAAGACGGTGACGACGGCCAGCAGCAGGGCCGGCAGCAGCACGGGCGGAATCTGGGCCGGATCGGTGGAGAGCCCGAAGAACACGAAGAAGACGGCGGCGAACAGGTCGCGCAGCGGCGTCAGCAGCTTGCGGGCGCCCTCCGCCACCTCACCCGAGAGCGCAATCCCGACGAGAAACGCCCCGACCGCCGCGGAGACCTGCAACTGCTGGGCCACCCCGGCCACCAGGACGGTCAGCCCGAGGACGACGAGGAGCAGCATCTCCGGATTGTCGGAGGACACGGCCCGGCTGATGAGCCGGCCGTGCCGCAGCGCCAGATACAGCACGAACCCGACGGTGCCGAGCGCGACCAGCAGGGCGATGCTGCCGCCGGCCAGGCCGACACCGGCGAGCATCGCGGTGAGCAGCGGCAGATAGACGGCCATCGACAGGTCCTCGATGACGAGGACCCCGAGAATGACGGGCGTCTCCCGGTTTCCCAGCCGTCCCAGATCGGTGAGCACCTTCGCGATGACGCCGGACGAGGAGATCCAGGTGACCCCGGCCAGCGCGACGGCCCCGACGGGCCCCCACCCGAGCAGCAGTGCAGCCACCGCGCCGGGCGTCGCATTGAGTACGAAGTCGACGACCCCGGACGGATACTGCGTCTTCAGGCTGGTCACCAGCTCGGACGCGCTGTACTCCAGCCCCAGCAGGAGCAGCAGCAGGATGACACCGATCTCGGCGCCGACGGCGGTGAACTCCTCGCTGGCCCCGAGGGGCAGCAGCCCTCCGTCCCCGAACGCCAGGCCGGCCAGCAGATAGAGCGGAATCGGCGAGAGCCCTATCCGCCCGGCGAACCGCCCGATGATCCCGAGCCCCAGAATGACGGAGCCGAGCTCCACCAGCAGTGCGGTCGTGTCGTGCACGGTCAGCCCTCCGCAATGATCTCGGAGAGCGCGTCGACGCCCTCACGCGTACCGACGACGACAAGCGTGTCCCCGATGGCCAGCCGGAAGTCCGGCCCCGGCGACGGGTGAACACTGTGCGTCCGCAGGACGGCCACGATCGACGCCCCGGTCCGCGTCCGCGCCCGGGTGTCCCCGAGCAGCCGCCCCCCGTACGGGGAGCGCGACCCGAGCGGTATGTGCTCGGTGACGAGATCGATGCCCTCGGTCCGTACGGCATCGATGGGCGCGGCGTCGATGAGATGCGCGAGTGCGGTGGCCTCCTGCGGGGTCAGCGGCACGGAGAGCTGACACGAATCGGGATCGTCGTGCTCGTAGAAGCCGATGAACCGCCGCCCGTCGTGGTGCACGACGACCGAAATGTGCTGTCCCGACTCGGTGGTGTAGTCGTACTGCACACCGACTCCGGGCAGCGTGGTCCGGTGGGTTCCCATGGCTTCCTCCCGAGGCGCACGACGGCACAGCGACGCACTTGGTGATCTCTTTAACGTCTCATTACCTTAACCGGAGACTTCCGCCGCTTGCGGGGCACGTGATCGCGGACCGCCTGCAGTGCCCTCCCGCGCCGCGCCGATCGGGGCCCGGACGCAGCCGTGCCCGGCGGCCTGTTGCTCACCGCCGGGCACGTGGGGTGGGGAACGCCGTCAGCCGGTGGTCCCGGTCGTGCCGTCGGCCGGCTGCTCGGGAGTGGGTGAGGCGGAGTCGCCCGTCGGGCTCTTGATGCCGGCGATGTGCTCGGCGAGCGTGTCCAGGGACTGGAAGGTGGCCCCGAGAACCGCGACATGCTTCCACCGCAGCACTCCGTCCGGCCCGATCAGGAACACGGCTCGGCGGACCCCGATCCCGGGCGCCGTGATCCCGTACGCCCGGGCGATCTCCCGCCCGGTGTCCGCGAGCAGCGGCATCCGCAGGCCGTATGTGCGGGCGAACGACTCATGGCTGTCCACACCCTGTGGACTGATTCCCCAGACCTCCGCGTCGAGACCGGTGAAGGTCTCCATGCCGGAGGAGTACGAGCAGAGCTGCTTGGTGCAGACGGTCGTGTTGTCGCCGGGGTAGAAGGCGAGCACGACGGTACGGCCGCGGGCGTCCGAGAGTGTGTAGTCGCTGCGTTCGAACGTGTCTCCGGCGAGCGTTCCGCCCGGCAGTGTGAAGTCCTGGACAGGCTGGCCGACTTGTGGTGACGATCCCATGGCGGGTCCCCTTGTGTGCGACAGGTGTACGGCATACGGCGATGTCTCGGTACAGCATGCTCGGTACGGTGGTGGCTTCCGCGACCAGGAGGTACGCATGGCGGATCGGCGACCACCGTCGGCTGCGGTGCTCCTCCTGCACGGCGGGCGCGAGACGGGGCTGGGGCCGCCCCCGCCCGGGCCGTTGAACCTTCCGGGCCTGCGCATGCGGCCGTTCGCGCGGGGCGTGGTCCGGGTGACCCGGGACGAACCGGTGGATGTGGCGGTACGGGAGGTCCGGTACGGACACCGCGGGTGGAACGGGTCCCGGGAGGATGCCCTGCACGATGCCGTACGGGCGCTGGACGGCGTGCGGCGCGAGTTCGGCGAGGTGCCGGTCGTGCTCGTCGGGCACTCGATGGGCGCCCGGGCCGCCCTGCGCGCGGCCGGGCATCCGCTGGTACGAGGAGTGGTCGGCCTTGCGCCGTGGTGTCCGCCCGGTGATCCGGTCACCCAACTCGCGGACCGGGACGTCGTTCTGCTGCACAGCAGCCGTGACCGTGTGACGAGCCCTCAAGCCTCCCAGTCCCTCGCCACCCGTGCCCGCCGGGCCGGTGCCCGCTCCTGTCTGGTGACGATCCGCGCCAGCGATCACGCGATGCTCCGCCGGGCCCGGGCGTGGCACACGATGACGACCGGCCTGGTGAGGGGCCTGCTGGGACTCTCCGCGCTCCCGGCGGCGGTCGACGCCGCCCTCCGCCTGCCGCTGGACGCACCGGCGTCGGACGGCACGCTGGACTTCGACCGGCTGCGCGCCGGGGGTGACGCTGTGGCCGTGCGCCGCTCGTGACGTCTGCCGCTGGACGCACCGGCGTCGGACGGCACGCTGGACTTCGACCGGCTGCGCGTCGGGGGTGACGCTGTGGCCGTGCGCCGCTCGTGACGTCTGCCGCTGGACGCACCGGCGTCGGACGGCACGCTGGACTTCGACCGGCTGCGCGCCGGGGGTGACGCTGTGGCCGTGCGCTCCTCGTCCTCCAGCGGTGTTGTCAGTGGTCGCTGCCAGGATCGGTGTCATGGAGTCCTCGAAACCGCTGCTTCTCGCCGACATCGAAGCCGCCGTCCGCGCCAGTTGGGGCGCCGACACGGCCACACCCGGCCACCGGCCGCACTGGACGGCCGACAATCCGGCCCGCGACCAGTGCGGGGTCACCGCCATGGTGCTCAACGACCTGCTGGGCGGCGAGCTGATCCGCGGCGAGGTCCGGGTCCACGGCGAACGCACGGACTTCCACTGGTGGAACCGGCTGGGCATGGGTGTGGAGATCGACCTCACGCGGGAGCAGTTCGGGCCGGAGGAGATCGTCTCGGGCGGCACGGTGATACCCCGGCCGGCGGAGATCGTACGGCTGCGCGAGGAGTACGAACTGCTCCGCGACCGGGTTCTGGAGAAGCTCCGGCGCTAGCGGGCCCGGCGGTCAGCCGAGCTCCAGGCTGGTGATGCCGAACAGCCCGGTGTGGTCGACGTCCGGCATCGGGCCCGTGTACATGCGGGCCGTCTCGAACGACGGTGCGAGGCCCAGCTGTTCGGCGAGCGCGACCGCTGCCGGGTTGATGTCGGGTACGTCGACGGCGATCTCGGTGTCCGGTGCGGTGGCCGACAGCGCGCTCATCAGGGCGGCGGCCACTTCGGGCGACGAAGCGTGGAGGGGGCCGATGCGTGACGACGTACGGCAGGGGCGCATCACGGCGAACCCCCGCAACTCCCCGTCGTCACCGACGGCGGCGAGGGCGGTACGTCCGGGTGCGGCGATCCACGGGGCGAGAAAGCTGTCGCGCTCGGCGGGGAAGAAGCGGCGGTCGTAGACGGCCAGTCGGTCGAAGGGGAGCGAGCGGGCGTCGACGAGCGTGAGGCCGGACGGTACGCCGATGTCCGCGGCCGGCCGGCCGACCCACCGCATGTTCGTCCAGGCAGAGCGGAATCCGGACTTCCGGTAGTTGGCCTGCTGGGCGACGACGCCGTCGAGTCCGACGTTGCGCCCGGCGAGCCGGTCCATGCCGGCGTGCCAGACCTGAATGCCGTAACCCTGGCCGCGAAGTTCCGGGCGGGTGAGATAGAAGCCCAGGAACCCGAAGCCGGAGCCGTACCGGACGACGGAGACGGAGGACACGGGCACACCGTCGAGCCGGCCGATGAGGAAGCCGCGCGGGTCGGTGGCGAAGAAGGCGTGGCCGTCGGTCCAGCCCGGGTTCCAGCCCTCGGCGTGGGCCCACTCGCCCAGCATCTCGATGTCGTCGGCGCTTGCTGTGGTGATCTCGAATGTCGGCACGGGGCACCTGTACCCGGGACACGATCGCTTCAAGGGCGGCTGTTCGGCCATTCGCCGCTCCGTTACCACCCCGTCCAGAGCAGGTGGTTGACCAGCAGGGCGACGACGGCCTGCGCGGTCAGCCAGCCGCGTCGGGTGTCCGGGGGAAGCAGCGCGGCGGCGGGCAGGAGCCAGAGGACGAACGGCTGCCAGATGCGTTCCGTCTCCGCCTTGCTCATCCCGGACAGATCCGCGACGAGGAGAGCGAGGAGCGCGGCCAGGGTGACGAGCATCAGCCGTTGCCGAGCGGAGGTGGTGCCGGTGCGCAGTGCGCGTACGGATCCCGGAGCGCCGGCCGCGGCCCGGCGGAGGCCGGCGACCGTGGCGAGACCGGCGGAGACCGTGGTGGCCGCGAGGTTCGCCCAGACCCAGTAGGAGTACGGGCGGATCCCGCCCGCCCCCTGGTAGTACCGCTCGACCAGCAGCCGGTACCCCTCCCACCAGTTGAAGCCCGCCAGGGTGAACGCGACGGGAACGACGAGCGCCCCGAGAAGGAAGAGGGGCACGGGGCGGGCCGTGCGGGTCAGGAGGAGGACGGTGAGGAGCAGGATCGCGATGAGCGTCAGACCGTACGAGAGGTAGCAGGTCAGGCCGTAGAGCAGTCCGGAACCGAGGGCGGCCGCGGCGGCCGGGCGGGGACTGTGGGGCCGGCGCGTCGCCGCCAGGGCGAGGAGCGCGACCGACCAGGCGGCGACCGCGGCGAAGTAGCCGTCCGCCGAGGCTCCCGTCCAGACCGCCATCGGCGCGAGGACGAGGAACGGCGCGGCGCCCCGCGCCAGGCGTTCGTCGGCCAGGGCGCGCACCGCGATCAGCGCGGCGACCACCGCGGAGCCGCCGAGCACGATGCACCAGACACCGGCCCATCCGCCGCCGCCGAGTCCGATCCGGTCCAGCAGGACGAAGGTGAGTGTGGCGCCCGGCGGATGACCGGCGACATGCGCGGGCCAGTTGTCCGGACGGCCGCTCAGGATGTGGCCGGTGAAGCCGTGCAGGGCCGCCCCGATGTCGCTGAACCGGCCGATGACCTGGAGATATTCGTGCTTCGTGGTGAGCCGTTCGGCGATGCCCCGGCCCCAGCCGTCGATCATCGCCAGCGAGAGGATCCAGGCCAGGGAGGCGGCCCACGCGGTGGCGAGCAGGCCCCGCCAGGGCAGCCGGCCGGCGAGGCCCGGCCCGTACGCGACGACGGCCGCGGCGACGACGACGGCGGCCGGGGTGCCGGGGCCGGTGTGCGGATACCAGGACGCCAGCAGGGGTGGCCAGTGGGCGACCAGGGTTCCATGGGCGTCCTGGATCGCGCGCCCGATCAGGACGGCCGCGGTGACGAGCAGGACACCCGCGGCGGCGGCGATCAGATCGCCGCGGCGGCCGGTGGCGCGCTGCTGCGGGGGGTGGGGGCCGGTGGTGCGTTCCTCGGTCTTCACGCAGGCACGCTATGCAGGGTGGGGCGGCTGCGGGCGGTGCAACCGGGCCACGTCACCGAACTGTCAGATCCGGCCCGGAGATCTTGGCCCGGTTGGCCGTCGCGAGGAGTGACGTCAGCGTTTCGTCAGGAGTCGTGCGGGCCCGGGCCCGGCAGCCCGGGCATAGCTTCGGGGCATGGGCGACACGCGTCACGGCAGAGCATCCCGATTCCCGTTCCCGGCGTTCCCGGACCGGTCCCGGGTCCGGGAACGGCTGCCTTCCGCGCCCGGGTTCTGGCGCAGTCCGGTGCGCGGTGTCCGGTTCACGGCGGTGCTCGGTCTCGTCCTCCTCGTCGGGCTGACGCTGGTGTTCGTGACGGGTCTGCTGTCGTACGCCGCGTACAACCCGGATCTTGCCGCGGTCAACGACAAGACGCCGGGCAAGGGGCTGCTGGGGTTCTACCTGTTCGCCTGGCCGACCGGGCCGCACTGGCTGTACCGGCTGGACCAGGGAGTGCATGTCACGGGCGGCATCGTGCTCGTACCGGTGCTGCTGGCGAAGCTGTGGTCGGTGATCCCGAAACTCTTCGCGCTGCCACCGGCCCGGTCGGTGGGGCATGCGCTGGAACGCGTCTCGTTGCTGCTGCTCGTCGGCGGGGCACTGTTCGAGTTCGTCACGGGGCTGCTCAACATCCAGGTGGAGTACGTCTTTCCGGGGTCGTTCTATCCGCTGCACTTCTACGGCGCGTGGGTGTTCTTCGCCGGGTTCGTCGCCCATGTCGGGCTGAAGCTCCCACGGGCAGTACGGGTGCTGCGCAGCGGGGAACTGCGCGGTGAGGTGGACGAGTTGGCTGCCCCCGCCCCCGATGCGCCGACCATCTCCCGACGCGGCGCGTTCGCCATGGTGGGCGCCGGATCGCTGCTTCTGCTGGTCACCTCGGTGGGCCGGAGTTTCGACGCGCTGCGGAGCACCGCTCTCCTCACCCCGCGCGGGGTCGCCGACCCCGGATCGGGACCCAATGGGTTCCAGATCAACAAGACGGCCGCGTCCGTCCGGGTCACCCCGGCCGACACGGGGGAACGGTGGCGGCTGACCGTCCAAGGCCCCGCCGGGGAACTCACGTTCACCCGGGAACAGCTGCTGGCCATGGACCAGTACAGCGCGGCGCTGCCGATCGCCTGCGTGGAGGGCTGGTCGACCTCGGACCAGTGGTGGCGCGGGGTGCGGCTGCGGGACCTGGCGGCGCTCGCGGGGTATCCGGACCGGCCGCCGGGAGTGCTCGTCGAGTCGGTGCAGCGCAGCGGGCCGTTCCGTAAGGCGGCACTGCGGGACAACCAGGTGCGCGACCCGCGCTCGCTGCTGGCGCTGGAGGTCAACGGCGAGACGCTGTCGCTGGATCACGGGTTTCCGGCACGGATCATCGTGCCGGCCGCGCCCGGTGTGCTGAACACCAAATGGGTGACCCGGCTGACGTTCGGAGAGCTGTGATGAGACGGAGCGGTGAGCAGGCGAAGCGGGCGAGGCCGACCGGGCCGGGGGCGGTCTTCAGGCGTTGGTACGGGGAAGGGCCGCTGCAACTCGTCCTGCTGGCGACCACGTTCGCGCTCGCGGGCTATGCGGGGGTGCGGCTGCTGGAGGGGGACACGTTCGCCGTGGTGGTGTGGTTCGTCGGGGCGGCGCTGCTGCACGATCTGGTGCTGCTGCCGGTGTACGCGACGGCGGACCGGGTCGTTCGCGTGGCGCTCGGACCGCGCACCGGTCTGGTCAACTTCGTCCGCGTACCGGCCTTCCTGTCCGGGCTGCTCCTGCTGATGTGGTTCCCGCTGATCACCCGGCAGGCGAAGCACTACGAGCCGGCGAGCGGACTGTCCCCCGACGTCTTCCTCGGGAATTGGCTGCTGATCACGGCTGCGCTGTTCGCGGTGTCGGCGCTCTGGCTCACGGTCCGGACCTTCCGGTCGCGGCGCAGGGCGACGAAGGGGCGGCCGTCCGCCACCCATTGATCGACCGGGTGCCAGCCGTTCGGCTGCGCGTACCGGAGCAGGGCAGGGGTGCCGATCCGGGCCCACGGGAAGTGCCCGTCCCCGGCATCGGTACGGTCCGGCCCGCCGGCCCCGTCCGGTGCGCGGCGGCCGTCGTACAACCGGACCTGGACCCGCTCGTCGATGTCCGGCGACGCGGTCTCCGCGATGAGCAGACCGCCGGGGGCGAGCAGCTCCGCGGTGCGCAGCAGGAGGCCGTGCGGGTCGCCGCCGATGCCGATGTTGCCGTCGATGAGCAGGACGGTGCCCCAGCGGCCCTCGCCGGGCAACGGGTCGAAGACGGAACGGCGCAGCGCCGATCCGCCGATCCGCAGTGTGTGGGCGACGGCCGTCTCGCTGACGTCGATGCCGAGCGCACGGTGGCCGCGGGCGGCCAGTTCCGCGACGAGCCGGCCGGGCCCGCAGCCGATGTCGAGGACCGGCCCTTCGCAGCGGCGCAGCGCGGACAGGTCGGCGGCGTCGGCGCCCCCGCACCAGCGCTCGACGTCCAGGGGGAGCAGCCAGCCGTCCGTGCGGCGGAGGAAGAGCGGACCGTGGCCGTTGCGCAGCGCGTCGGCGTACGGATCGGTGCTCCACGGGGTGATGTCCGGATGCGCCGTGCCGGGGTGGTCGGTGTCCGGGCGCTGGGTGTCGGGGCGCTGGGTGTCCGGGGGCGCGGGAGTCAGCACCGAGCGGTTCGGCACCGTCCCGCTCATCGGCTCGCCGCCCCGGTCAGCCGGGCGAGGGTCGAGGCGAACTGTCCGTGCGGTGCGGCAGCTGCGACGTGCGCGGCGTCCGCCGCGGTGTCCACGTCCCGCAGCGGCGGCAGATCGCGCACGGTCAGCCCCGCGTCGACGAGTCGGCGCCGCTGGACGGCGCCGGTCTCCGGGGCGGACATGGGCACACCGCGCACCAGGTCCGGGTCGGGTGCGGCCAGGCCCAGCGCCCAGAAGCCGCCGTCGTCGGCGGGCCCGAACCAGGCGTCGCACCCGTCCCAGGCGTCCGGGGAGAGCGCGGGCGTCAGATGGGCGGCGGTGATCTGAGGAGTGTCCATGCCGATGAGCAGCGCCGGTCCGACACAGCCGCCGAACGCCGCCGCGAGCCGCTCGTCGAGGCGGCCGGTGGACTGCGCGACGACTTCGATGCCGGGCGGCAGCCAGGGACCGGGCCGTCCGTCGAGTACGAGGACGCGCCGCCGGGCCGGCAGGGAGAGCGCCGTGCGCAGCGTGTCACTGAGTGCGGCCTCGGCGAGCTGTGCGGCTTCGGCGGGGGTGAAGGGCGGGGTCAGCCGCGTCTTGACGAGGCCGGGCAGCGGTTCCTTGGCGATCACGAGGAGAGTGGTGGGGCCGGTCGCGACGTCGCGGCGGGCGGGCGCCACGCTCATCGGGACGCCCCCGGGCGTACCGCCCGCGCCGAGGTTCGTTCCGGCGGCTCGCGCAGGACGGCGCGCATGTCGCGTACCGCCTGCCACGTTCCCCTCCAGGTGCCGGTCACCTTGGATCTGCCGGTGCGCGGGAGATAGGGGACATCCGTCTCCGCGACACGCAGCCCGGCGTCCGACGCGCGTACCACCATCTGCAGCGGGTAGCCGCTGCGCCGGTCGGTGAGGTCCAGTGCCAGCAGGTCCGCCCGGCGCCCGGCCCGCATCGGACCGAGGTCGTGCAGGCGCAGGCCCGTCCTGCGGCGCAGCATGCGGGCGAGCACCAGGTTTCCGGCGCGGGCGTGCAGGGGCCAGGCGCCGCGGCCCTCGGGGCGTCGGCGGCCCAGCAGCAGATCCGTGTCCCCGTCGGCGATCCGGCGTACGAAGCCGGGCAGCAGCCCCGGGTCGAGGGAACCGTCGCAGTCGCAGAAGCAGACGAACTCCGCCCCGGCGGCGAGCAGACCGGCATGGCACGCGGCGCCGAAGCCGCGCCGCGGCTCGTGCACGAGGGTCGCCCCGAGGGAGCGGGCGAGGTCCGCCGACCCGTCGGTGGAGCCGTTGTCGACGACGATGGCGCGCCAGCCGTACGGGATGCCGGCCAGCACCCGGGGCAGCGCCGCGACCTCGTTCAGACAGGGCAGGACCACATCGGCGCGCGGGGACTGAGTGCGGAAGGAGTCGGTCACCTTGCTCACCCTACGGAGCAGAAACCGGCATTTCGGGCTTCAGGTTCTTACGAAAGCCGGACGTCGGCCCTTCGGCGGACCGCCGACCGGCTCTCCCGGCAACCGGGATGCCAAAGTGGCTGTATGGAGAACATCCCGGACGCCCCGGGTTCCGGCACCGCCCCCGGCGTTGCGCGCGGCCATGTCCTTGTCGTGGACGACGATCCGACGGTCGCCGAGGTGGTCGTCGGCTATCTGGACCGGGCGGGTTACGACGTCCGGCGGGCCGGCGACGGTCCGGCGGCGCTGGAGTGCTTCGCGGCTCGCCGGCCGGACCTGGTCGTCCTCGACCTGATGCTGCCCGGCATGGACGGCTTCGAGGTCTGCCGCAGGATGCGGGCGCACGGCCGTGTGCCGGTCATCATGCTGACGGCGCGCGGGGACGAGGACGACCGCATCCTGGGCCTGGAGACGGGCGCGGACGACTACGTCACGAAGCCGTTCAGCCCGCGCGAGCTCGTGCTGCGCGTCGACGCGGTGCTGCGCCGGGGCCGGGGAGCGGCGCCCGGCGCGGACGCCGCCCGGGCCCCGCTGGAGTGCGCCGGACTCCGTCTCGATCTCGCGGCCCGCCGCGCGGTGCGGGACGGCCGCGAGCTCGCCCTCACCCTCCGGGAGTTCGACCTCCTGACCTTCTTCCTGCGCCATCCCGGCCGGGTGTTCACCCGGGAGGAACTGATGCGGGAGGTCTGGGGGTGGGACTTCGGGGACCTGTCGACGGTGACGGTCCATGTGCGGCGGCTGCGCGGCAAGGTCGAGACGGATCCGGCCCGTCCGCAGCTGATCCAGACGGTGTGGGGCCTGGGCTACCGCCTGGACCCGGCCCCGGCCCCGGTCCCGGCCCGGCAGGACGGCACGAGAACCGCCCCGCCGGGCGCCCCGACCACTGATGCGGACCCCTCATGACCGACCTCCTCCTCATTGCGCTCTTCGCGTTCCTGGGCGCCGCAGCAGCCGGGCTTCTCGGTGCACTGGTCCTGCGCCTCTTCCGGCACCGTTCGCTCGTCGTGTCGCTGGCCGTCGTCGCCGCCGTCGCCGTGACCGCGATGCTCGCCGGGACCCTCGCGGTCGCCTGGGCGATGTTCCTGTCGCCGCACGATCTGACCGTCGTCACGACCGTCGTCGCCATGGCCGCCGTGGTGTCCCTCGCCACCGCGATGCTGCTGGGCCGCTGGGTCGCGGCCAGGAGCCGGGACCTGGCGCTCGCGGCCCGCTCGTTCGGCGACGGCGGTACGTTCGCCGCCCCCGAGGAGCAGGCGACCGCCGAACTCTCCTACCTCGCAAAGGAACTGGCGGCCACCAGCGCCAAGCTCGACAGCTCCCGGGAGCGCGAACGCGCACTGGAGACGTCGCGCCGTGAGCTCGTCGCATGGATCTCGCACGATCTGCGGACCCCGCTCGCCGGGCTGCGGGCCATGTCGGAGGCGCTGGAGGACGGCATGGCCGCCGACTCCGGCCGCTACCTGCGGCAGATACGGACCGAGGTGGAACGCATGAACGACATGGTCGGCGACCTCTTCGAACTCTCTCGGATCCACGCCGGATCGCTCACCCTGACCCCCACCCGCATCTCCGTGTACGACCTCGTCGGCGACGCCCTCGCAGGCGCGGACCCGCTGGCGCGCGAGCACGGGGTACGGCTGGTCGGCGACCGTATCGACGCCGTACCGGTGGAGGTCGACAGCAAGGAGATGAGCCGGGTCCTGGGCAACCTCCTGATCAACGCGATCCGCCGTACCCCGGCCGACGGCACGGTGGCGGTGGCCGCTCGCCGCGCCGAGAGCGGGGTGGTGCTGTCGGTGACGGACGGCTGCGGTGGCATCCCCGAGGAGGACCTGCCGAGGGTCTTCGACACGGGCTGGCGCGGCAGCCACGCCCGTACGCCACCCGCCGGTGCGGGACTCGGGCTGGCGATCGTCCGCGGCATCGTGGAGGCGCACGAGGGCCGGGCAGAGGTCCGCAACGTAACGGGCGGCTGCTGCTTCGAGGTCACCCTCCCGGCGGCCGCTCAGGCATGAGCGGGCCGTCCTCGACCGCCCGCCGGGCCCGGCCTCAGCTCCGCCTCCGCGAACTCCTTCATCCCCTCCGCGAACCCCACCTCCGGCCGCCAGCCCAGCTCCTCCCGCAGTCGGCGCGAGTCCGCCGTCACATGGCGCACGTCCCCGAGCCGGTACCCACCGGTGATCTCCGGTGCCGGGCCGCCGTGCGCGCAGGCCAGTGCCGTGGCCATCTCGCCGATCGTGTGCGGTTCGCCGCTGCCCGTGTTGTACGCGGTGAAGCTGCCGGCTGCCCGTTCCCGCACGGCCTCCAGCGCCACTGCGTTGGCGGCAGCCACGTCGCGTACGTGGACGAAGTCCCGCCGCTGGCAGCCGTCCTCGAAGACCTGCGGCGCCTCGCCCCGGGCCAGCGACGAGCGGAAGAACGACGCGACACCCGCGTACGGGGTGTCGCGCGGCATCCCCGGCCCGTACACGTTGTGGTACCGCAGGGCCGTCGCCCGGCCGCCCGTCGCCCGCGCCCACGCGGCGGCGAGATGTTCCTGGGCGAGCTTCGTCGCCGCGTACACATTGCGCGGGTCGGCCGGTGCGTCCTCGGTGACCAGGCCCGGGTTCAACTCGGCCCCGCAACGCGGGCAGCGCGGTTCGAACCGGCCCGCCGCCAGATCGTCCACGGCTCGCGGCCCGGGCCGGACCTGCCCGTGCAGGGGACAGTCGTACCGCCCCTCGCCGTACACGACCATCGACCCGGCGAGCACCAGATCGCCCACCCCGGCGCGGGCCGTCTCCGCCAGCAGGACCGCCGTCCCCAGGTCGTTGCAGCCGACGTACTCAGGGGCGTCCGCGAAGTCCTTGCCCAGGCCGACCATCGCGGCCTGGTGGCACACCGCGTCGACTCCCCGCAGCGCATCGGCCACGGCGTCCCGGTCCCGTACATCGGCGACGATCATTCCTTCCCGGCCGCTGCGGGCACCCCCGCCGTGCGCCGACTCCAGCAGCGCGTCGAACACGACCACTTCGTGGCCGCGCGCGACCAGCGCCTCGGCGATGTGTCCCCCGATGAACCCGGCTCCGCCGGTGAGCAGTACGCGCATGACGCCACGTTAGGTCCTCGGGCGCGCTCCGCTCCGATGCCGTACGGGCACGTCACCGGAGCGTAAGGACCAGGATCACCGGGTCGCGCTCGGTCAGGGCGTCACGATGGGGAAGTCCGGGTCGGTGGTGTCCAGGACCGAGACCAGGGTCCGGAGCGCGCCGATGTCCCCGGTGTGCTCGATGGTGTCGAGCCCCTTCCCGGCCAGCAGGTCCAGCAGCTGCGGCCGGGTCAGGGTGAACGTCACGTCGGCGGGGGTGCCTTCGAAGCCGGGGGCGCCTTCGAAGCCGACGGCGGCGTCCGCCGGATCCATCCTCGTCGGTACGAGGACACCGTTGCGCAGGCTGGTGCGGAACTGCTCGTCCAGATCGGTGAAGTGCCAGTCGAGAGTGGCCCGGTGGTCCCATGCCTCGGGGCCGTTGATGCGGATGGCGAGCGAATCGAAGATCTGCTCGACGCTCAGTGCGTCGGGCACGCTTCCGGTGGAGGAGGCGGTCCTGGTGACGCCCTGGCGCAGTTCGAGGGCGCCCATGAGGTAGCAGTTGCGCCAGGTCGCGTTCTCGGCCCCGTGGGCGAGCTGCTCGAAGGTCCGGGCGAGCAGTTCCTTGGCCCCGGTGTGGTCGGGCTGCGCGAAGACCGCGTGCTTGAGCAGCTGTGCGGCGAACCGCAGATCGCCGTCGGAGACGTACTCCCCGGCGCGGGCGACCACCGCGTCGACGCCACCCATGCAGTCGACGTACCGGCGGGCGGACTCGGTCGGCGGGTGCTCCCACAGCGAGGAGGGGTGGCCGTCGTACCAGCCCAGGTAGCGCTGGTGGATCGCCTTCACGTTGTGACTGACGGAACCGTGGTAGCCGCGGGCGTGCCAGGAGCGGGCGAGGCCGGGCGGCAGTTCGATCACCTCGGCGATCTCGGTGGCGGTGCGGCCCTGGTTGGCCAGGCGCAGGGTCTGGTCGTGCAGATAGGCGTACAGGTCGCACTGCTCGGACAGGAATGCGGTGAGCCGCTCCGTGCCCCAGGTGGGCCAGTGGTGGGAGGCGAAGAGGACGTCGCTCTCGGAGCCGAAGAGCTGGACGGCCTCGTCGAGGCAGCGGGACCAGGTCCGGGCGTCGCGGACCACGGAGCCGCGCAGCGACAGGATGTTGTGCAGGGTGTGGGTGGCGTTCTCGGCCATGCACAGGGCGCGGTGTTCGGGGAGATGGAAGTTCAACTCCGAGGGTGCCTCGGTGCCGGGCGTCAGCTGGAAGTGGAACACCACGCCGTCGACCGTCTCGACCTGTCCGGTGCCGGTGATCTCGATGGTGGCCGGGAGGAGGCCGGGGGTTCCGGTGGAGGTGGTGAAGCCGAGGCCCGTCCCGACCAGACCGGTGGGGCCGGGGTCGAGGTTCGTGCCCGAGCAGTAGGCGCCGCGCCGCAGCACGGCCGTACCGGCGTACAGGTTCTCCGTGCCCGAGTGCTCCATGAAGCCCTGCGGGGCGAGGATCGGTACGCCGTCGACCTGCTCGGCCCGGCCGATGACGCCGTGGACGCCGCCGAAGTGGCCGAGGTGCGAATGGGTGAAGAGCACGCCGGTGACCGGGCGGTCGCCGCGCTGCTCGCGGTAGAGCGCGAGGCCGGCCGCGGCGGTCTCGGCGGAGGCGAGCGGGTCGACGACGATCACACCGATGTCGCCCTCGATGAGGGTCATGTTCGACGTGTCGAAGCCGCGGATCTGGTAGATGCCGTCGGTCACCCGGTACAGGCCGGCGCGGGCGCACAGCTGGGACTGCCGCCACAGGCTCGGGTTGACGGTGTCCGGGCAGTCCCCTTCCAGGAAAGCGGTGCCGGCGAAGTCCCACACCATGCGTCCGTCGTCGGTGGTGATGGTCGTGGACGAGGGGCCGGCCACGAAGCCCCGGTCGGCGTTCTCGAAATCGGTGCGGTCCGCGAAGTCCGGCGTGACCGGAGCGGCAGGTGTGCCCGATGCGGCGGCTGTGGTCATGCTGATCTCCTGGGGCCGATGGCGATACCAGCCGCCGAGCTGGGCATCTGGCCGATGGCGTCGCCCACGAATCCCTCCCGGGGCACGTGAAGCGCCGTCCCGGCCCCGTACCGCAGGACGCTTCAGTCCGTAAAAGTCCGTCGGTACACGACTATTTGGGTATGCCTGACGTTACGCAACCGGGGATGCGCCGAGGGAAGCACCGGTGACCGGCCGGCCGTCAGGCGAGCAGGAACGCGCCCGCCGTCGCCGCGCCCAGCGACGCTCCCGCCACCACCTGTGCGGCGGTGTGGTACCCGAGCGCCACCCGTGACCAGCACACGGCGGCCGTCATCGGGTACGCCAGGAGCCACCACGGGGAGTGGACGGCGGCGAGCAGCGCGACGACCGCCGAGGCGACCGACGCGTCCACCGAGATCTTCCAGACGGTGTTGACGGCCAGCAGGACGACCGTCATCGCCCACAGCGCCAGCATCGCCACCAGGATCCCGGTCGGCGCGTGCCCGAGGACCATGACGACCGAGCCGGCACCGATCGAGCCCAGGATGACGAAGAAGATCGGCGCACGCTTCGTACGGTCGACGACATGCCGGTCGCCCCAGGTGCCGCGCCCCCGCTCCCATTCGATGTAGCCGGCCGGGACGAGCCCCGCGCACAGGGCGCCGAGCAGGCCCCACAGCAGACCGGTCCAGTGGCCCGCGGCGGCCGGCCCGATGGCGAGCATGCCGATCAACAGGACGTTGCGGGGTTGGAGCACGTCCGTGACCCTGCGGGCGGCCGACGCCCCGGCGCCGACGGTGGGGTCGATGGTGGACGTCACGCCGTCTTCTCCAGGGCGGTGATGGACGCCAGGACGCACCGGGCCCGGTCGTCGGTGATCGTTCGGTACGCGGCCGCCACCTGCACCAGCCACGCCACTTCGCCGTCCTGGTCGGTGGCGTGCTGCGTGCCGACCGCCCCGGCCGGTCCTGCGGGGGCGCCGGCGTTCCTGGCCGTCAGGGCGGCCTTGATCCAGTAGGCGTCGGCGAGCGGTCCGGACTTCGCGGGGTCCGGCGTGTCGGCGGCGGCCGCGGCCTCGGCGGCCGGCAGCAGGCCGTCCGGTACGTAGTGGCGCAGCTTCTCGACCGCGTCCGCGATGTCGGCGGCCCACCGGTCGATCCGCAGATCGGCGGGGGTGTCGAACCGGGTCAGTTCTCGGCGCAGCGACCGCGGCGGCTCGAACGGCTGGTCGGGAAACGCGGTCATCAGCTCGTACCACAGGGCGTGCAGCCGGCTCTGGGCCCGCCACAGCTTCGCCCGGCGGCCGCCCTTGCTGAAGGCGGGGAGGGACGCGCCCACCGCGAAGAACGCGAACAGCACGAGCTGCGCGGCCTCGGTGACCTCGTCGAACTCCAGCGCGAAGGCCGGGCTCGGCCGGTCGATGACGCTGACCCACAGGAACAGCGTGCGGCTGACGGTGTAGCCGACCCCGATGAACATCGCGAACGTCATCATGCCGAGCCCCACCCGCAGATGACGCAGCCGGGTGCCGGCGGTGGCCAGCGCCCACTGGTACGCGCAGACCGCGGACGCGGCGCCCAGGTAGAGGTAGAACACGCTCATGTACAGCGTCGCGCCCCACTGGCCTGCGTGGTCGGAGACGAAGCGGTCCGACGGTACGGAACGGTCGACGACGGTGAAGAAGAGCACCGTCAGCAGGACCAGCGTGGCGACGGATGCCTTAGCCGCCACCTGCTGGATCGTCCGGGCGAACCGTACGTGCCGTGGGATGTCCCCGGCGTCGGGGTACCGGCCGTAGATGGCGACGATGTAGCTGAGGATCGCCAGGATCGCGACGGTCGCGGTGTAGTGCTTGATCAGGACCGAAAGGTCGGTGACCGGGCTGTCGTTGAGGCCGATCCGGACGACCCGGGTCTTGGTCCACAGGGCGGCGGCGAATCCGGCGTAGCAGCCCCACAGGGCCCGGCGACGCTTGTCCTCCTCGTCGCCCCACAGGGCGGCCGGCATGCGCCACACGGCGACGGCCGTCATCAGGCCGGCTATGAGATAGCCGGCGAGGTCGAGCGGGGTCACGGCGAAATTCCTCTGGGTGGGGGACGGCTGGAGGGCGGGGCGGGGAGGGCCGGGTGGTCAGGTCCGGCGGAACAGGCCGCGGCGACGGCGGTGTGCGACGGGGCGGGAGAGCGAGTTGGCGAGGCGGCCCATCATGTCGTCGCTCGTCACGTCCCTGGCCATACGGGGGATGAGCGAGGCACCGAACTCGGCGACCCGCTCGTCATGGGTGTCGTACTGGGCGCGCGCCTGCACCGTGCCGTCGCCCGCCCGCAGTGCGTCCGCGACACCGGAGTCGAGGACCCGGGAGATCAGGGACGTGTCGAAGACGGGCAGCAGCCGCTGGAGCTGCTCAGCGTCGAGCGACGTGCCGTGGTCGAACCACTCGTGGCACAGCTCGTGCAGGATGACGTGCTGTGTCTGGTACGCGGTCGGGCGCCGCCGGTAGAGCACGAAGCTGGTCCGGGCGGAGGCCAGGCGCAGCCCGCAGGCGGCGTTGACCCGCGCCAGCCGGTCGGGCATTTCATGCAGCACGATGGTGCGCCCGCGGGCCGCCTCCATGTTCGTCACCAGGCCGGCGACGGAGAACGGGGCGGGGATGGGAAGGTCGGCCAGCCCGGCCTCGCACTCTTTCCGCAGTGCACGCAGGGACATGAGGTCTACTGCTCCGACCGGCCGTCGGCTGCGTCGCCCCGGCGGTCCTTCGCGTCCTCCAGGAGCGAGAGCGCGAACTGCAGGAGCTCCGGCGGAAGACCGTCGTCGTCGAGGCCACGGCCTGCCAGCCCGCTGATCTCCCCGGTGCGCCGCTTCGCGAGGAATCGCAGCCCCGCGACGACATCGTCGACGACCTCGGACTCCTCCTTGAAGAAGCGCCAGTCGACGCCGAAACCCAGCCCCAGGGCCTTGAGGATCTCCTCGGACGGCTGGGTGACCTTCCCGGCGAGGATGTTCGAGAAGTAGCTGTGCGACAGCGAGCCGCCGCGCTCCTTGACCAGGTCCGCGAAGACCCGCCCGGAGATCTTCTGGCCGGGGAAGGTCTCCTCCACCATGTACTCGACCTTCTGCTGCAGCGTCCGCAGCTCCGGCGCGTGTTCTTCGCCGTTGTCCATCGGGGCCCCCACGTCCACGTCCGCCGTACGCGCGTCCGTCCGAGCGGAACATCCTGCTCCGGTGCCAGGAGCGGGCTTGCGCAAACACTCTACGTCACTGTTAACTCGAAAAAACATGGGCAAGGGACCACGAGGGGAGTCCCTTGCCCATGAAGTCGTCGTACGTCCGCGCGGGCCCGCAACGAGTCGTAGCCCTTCACGACGGGGGATGCGTGAAGGGCTACCCGTCCATTATGGCCACCGGCCGGGCCGTCATCAACTGACCGTCCGGTCAGTGTGCCCTGACCAGGTGTGCGGACAGGCGTACGAGGACGCGTGCGGCGGCCCTCGCGCTCCGGGCGCGACCCTCTCCGGCAGGCAGATAATTTCACCTGACAGGCCCGGGAAATCTGTCGCGGCTATGATAGAGATGATGGCTCGCACCATGAGAGTTTCTTTTTCGGTCAACGAAATCAGAGACACTCCCGATGTCTCTCGCCGCGGGCCCGGAAGAGGTGCAAATGCCCGCAGAGACCCCTCCGCATGCCGCCGGTCGACTCGATGACGACGACTACCCCGCCTACACCATGGGGCGCGCCGCGGAGATGATCGGCGCCACGCCGGGCTTCCTCCGGGCGATCGGTGACGCCCGCCTGATCACGCCCCTGCGGTCCGAGGGCGGCCACCGCCGCTACTCCCGCTATCAGTTGCGTATCGCGGCCCGCGCCCGTGAGCTCGTCGACGGCGGCACGCCGATCGAGGCGGCCTGTCGCATCGTCATCCTGGAGGACCAGCTGGAGGAGGCACTGCGCCTCAACGCGGAGCTGCGCCGGCCCACGGCGGGTTCGGCCGGTGGGGCGGGTGCGGGGTCCTGAGGCCGGTCCGCGGGACAGAATATCTGCTGCCGCAAGCGCAGAATTTTATGCAATGCGCGATGAAGGTTTATGACACATCGGACGGAGTGTAATTACTTGCCGCGCCCGGACGCCTCCATCGTGCTAGTGTGGATGTCAGTTGCAGTTGTGGTTCCCAAAACTCCAAGTGCTCTCGCCGACGTTATGTGCCGGTGGGTGCGCTTTTGTATTTCCGGCATTCTTATTCCGGACGGGGTAATCATCGCGGCGACGCGGGTTCCGCACAGTGCGGGTCCCCGGGCACTGCCCCAGAAGGAGATAAAACATGGCTACTGGCACCGTTAAGTGGTTCAACGCGGAAAAGGGCTTCGGCTTCATCGAGCAGGATGGTGGCGGCGCTGACGTCTTCGCCCACTACTCGAACATTGCCGCGAGCGGCTTCCGTGAGCTGCAGGAAGGCCAGAAGGTGAACTTCGACGTCACGCAGGGCCAGAAGGGCCCGCAGGCGGAGAACATCACCCCCGCGTGATCCTGCGAATGCTCCGGCGCTGACGCGCTGACACGCACTTGCGCAGCTGGGGCCCGCACCTTGGGGTGCGGGCCCCAGCTCGTTGCTTTTTCCGGGCCCGCCACCGTGCGCCGCCCCCAAGTCCCTGTGACGGACACGGTTCATCCGTGTCGGACACGGCTCATTCTTCGCAGCCGGGCTTCGTCCACGCATTTCATCGGCCCGTTCTTGCGATTCCTGCGCCGCTCCGCCGCAGCGAATTCCTCGATACGCGCCATATCGAGGAAGGGTTCTGCATGAACCGCACAGCTCGCACGAACGACCGATACTCCCGCAGCGGCGGCTTCCGCTCCCAGGCCGGCAGTGGCCAGGGCGGCCAGAGCCGCTACGGCGCCCCGGGCCGCTCCGCCTCCGGATCGCGTTCCGGTTCCGGTGGCTACGGCCGTCGGCCCGCCGCCAAGCAGGGCGAGTTCGCCCTGCCGAAGACCATCACCCCCGCGCTGCCCGCCGCCGAGGCGTTCGCCGATCTGGACCTGCCCGCGCCCCTGCTGGCGGCGCTCGCCACCGAGGGCGTGACCACGCCGTTCCCGATCCAGGCGGCCACGCTGCCCAACTCGCTCGCCGGGCGCGACGTCCTCGGCCGCGGCCGCACCGGCTCGGGCAAGACGCTCGCCTTCGGCCTCGCCATGCTGGCCCGTACCGCAGGCCGGCGCGCCGAGCCCCGGCAGCCGCTCGCCCTGGTCCTCGTCCCCACCCGCGAGCTGGCCCAGCAGGTCACCGACGCGCTCACCCCGTACGCCAAGTCGCTGAGGCTGCGCCTGGCGACCGTCGTCGGCGGGATGTCGATCGGCCGGCAGGCCGGCGCGCTGCGCGGCGGCGCCGAAGTCGTCGTCGCCACCCCCGGCCGGCTCAAGGACCTCATCGAGCGCGGCGACGTCCGCCTCGACCGGGTCACCATCACCGTCCTCGACGAGGCCGACCAGATGGCCGACATGGGCTTCATGCCGCAGGTCACCGAGCTGCTCGACCAGGTGGCGCCCGAGGGACAGCGGATGCTGTTCTCGGCCACCCTGGACCGTAACGTCGACCTGCTGGTCCGCCGTTACCTGCACGACCCGGTGGTCCACTCCGTCGACCCGGCGGCCGGTGCGGTCACGACGATGGAGCACCACGTGCTGTACGTCCACGGCGCCGACAAGTACGCCACCACGACGGAGATCGCGGCGCGCGACGGCCGGGTGATCATGTTCCTGGACACCAAGCACGCCGTGGACAAGCTCACCGACCACCTCCTCAACAGCGGTGTACGGGCTGCCGCGCTGCACGGCGGCAAGTCGCAGCCGCAGCGCACCCGCACCCTGACCCGGTTCAAGACCGGGCACGTCACGGTGCTGGTCGCCACGAACGTCGCGGCCCGCGGCATCCACGTCGACAACCTCGACCTGGTCGTCAACGTCGACCCGCCGAGCGACCACAA
The DNA here is from genome assembly GCF_053593595.1 of Streptomyces sp. NPDC002206. NCBI lineage: Bacteria > Bacillati > Actinomycetota > Actinomycetes > Kitasatosporales > Streptomycetaceae > Streptomyces > Streptomyces sp. NPDC002206. The sequence goes on along the minus strand of NZ_JBSFCW010000019.1, from coordinate 94,924 downwards.
GGACTACCTGCACCGCGGCGGTCGCACCGCCCGCGCCGGCGAGTCCGGCAGCGTCGTCACGCTGGTGCTGCCCAATCAGCGACGTGAGATGACCCGCCTGATGGCCGACGCGGGGATCACCCCGAAGATCGCCCAGGTCCGCTCCGGCGAGGCCGAACTGAACCGGATCACCGGGGCGCAGGCCCCGTCGGGTGTACCGGTCACCATCACGGCACCGGTGACGGAGCGCGCCAGGAGCGGCGCGTCGTCGTCCCGTGGCCGCCGCAGCCGCCCGGCACAGGCGCGCCGCACGTCGTCCTCGTCGTCGCAGTCGTCCTCCTCGGCCCGCGGAGGGAGCGGCAGTTCGCCGCGCAGGTCCTCGGGCAACCGCGCGGCCTGAGTGATCCTCGGCCTACTGATCCCGTTCCTTCTCTTCAACCCCGTTGAGGCACTATGCGCTGCGTAATCGCCCGCTTCCCCTTCGACCTGTTCAAGAGCGAGGTCATGGATTCGATGAAGGGCATCAAGCCGGAGCCAGTCACAGGTGATTCGGTGGTCATCGGCCGCCGGGTCTATCCGGTCAAGCAGGTCGGCGAGGTGATCACCCGCCAGGACCGCCGCGACTTCACCTCCGGCGAGGTGACCCGCGCGCTGACCCGTCTGGGCTTCACCTGCCGTACCGCGGATGTACCCGTCCCGGCGACCGCGCCGACGCCGCTCGAGGCGGCGTCGGCGATGCTCGGATCGGCGACGACCGTCTGACGCCTGGGCGGGTGAGCGGCACGAGGGCCGGGGGCCGGGACGCACGTCCCGGCCCCGGCCCTTTCGCGCGTGCGTACCGAACGGGCCTACGTCCACAGGGCATCGGCGATCGCGACCCCCGCGAACACCGCGACCAGCCCCGCCACCACGCTCGCCACTACGTTGGCCGCCGCGTAGAACTTCGCCCCGTCCTCCGTCAGTCGCAGCGTCTCGTAGCTGAACGTCGAGTACGTCGTCAGCGCCCCGCACAGCCCCGTACCCACGAACAGCTGCACCTGCGACGACGACGCGCCGGCCGCCACCGCTCCGGTGAGCAGGCCCAGCACCAGGGAGCCGGCCACGTTGACCGTGAACGTCCCCCACGGGAAGACCGTGTCGTGCCGGGACTGGACCGCCCGGTCGGTCAGATAGCGCAGTGGTGCGCCGATCGCCGCACCGACGATCACCAGCAGCCAGTTCACCGGCTCTCCTCCCGGCCGGGGTAGTGGATGACCTCGCAGGCGTCCAGGACGACCACGCCTTCCCCGATCACCTCGTCGACGAGCGGCAGGAACGCGCGGATCCGCTCCTCCGTGTCCACGATGACGACGGCCACCGGCAGGTCCTCGCTCAGCGACAGCAGCCGCTGGGTGTGGATCATCGACGAGGCGCCGAACCCCTCGATGCCCCGGAACACACTCGCGCCCGCCAGCCCCGCCCGGTGTGCCCGGTGCACGATCTCGGAGTAGAGGGGCCGGTGGTGCCAGCCGTCGGACTCCCCGATGAGGACCGTCAGGCGCAGACCCCGCTCGGTCACCCTGGTCCCCTCGGTCACCCTGTTCTCCTCGGTCTCGTTCGTCCTCTTGGACTTCCTCGTCATGGCTGCCTCCACGCCAGCACGCGGCGCGTCAGCCACACCGCACTCCACACCGCGGCCAGCGCCGCCAGCAGGGTCAGCCCGAGATACGCGATACCCGTACGGGCACGTCCGGCGTCCACGAGCCGTTCGATATCCACCGCGTACGTGGAGAACGTGGTGAACCCGCCCAGTACCCCCGTACCGAAGAAGGGCCGCACCAGCCGGTGCACCGACCGGACCTCGCTGATGACCGCCATGAACACGCCGATAGCCGCACACCCGACGACATTCACCAGCAGCGTCGTCCAGGGGAAGCCGCCCGGCGGAGTCGTCCAGATCAGCGAAGCCCAGTAACGGCCGCACGCCCCGAGCGCACCGCCGAGGGCGACGACGGCGACGACAGGCCCCTGCCTGCCGGACCACCTTCGGCCGGACCACCGTCGGCCGGACCGCTCGGCCCGCTGCTCGGGTACGGACATGGCAGCCTCGGCGTCGTCGGGTTCATCCGCCGCAGATCCCTGAGACCTTGTGGGTACGGGGGACACGTGGGGCTGCTGGGCTCCCATGGGCATACGTCTCCTACCTGCTGGGTGCCCGTACGCGGGCACACTCCACCGCAAGTAGGGACCGTTGGCGGCACTGCTGCCGCGGTTCGGGTACGGCGGGCCCCACCGCCGCGCAGCAACCGTCAGTCACCATCACAGTCCCTGCTCGCACCAGAGTATCGCCCGCGTGTGCGCCCCGCCCGGCGCAGAGGCTCCGGATGACAGGTGCTCGGCCGGGTCAGCACCTGCCCGGCCGTGCGTACAGCGTGACCTGGCCACCCTTGGCCTGCACCCGGCGGCAGACGACGAATTCCTGCCGTAGGACGTCCCGCTTGACCGCCTCTTCGGGAAACGCGTCCTCCGGCTGCCCCGGAGGATCGGTGAGCGCCACGATCCGGTCGAACGCGCGCAGCCGGACCCGGATCCGGTCGGCCGAAAACTCGGTGCCTTCAAGGGTGTTGTCGGACCTCGGTCCCCGCTGCAGGGCCAGATCGGTCAGGCCCCGGAAATCGTCCGGGTAGGAGAGGGCCCATTCCCTTCGTCGCGACGGCATGAAGAGCACGCCGGCGCCGTCCGACGCCATGGCCCGCACCTGGGTGGCGATGGCGGTGACGTTGTCCTTGCGGCTGTCGGGGGTGCGCATCTGGAGCGTCACCGGGAGGAGCGCGACGACCACACCGGCCGCCGCGATGCCGAACACCACGGTCCGCGACCGGGACGCCGCCGGCCGGGCGGTCCGTCCCGCGGCGTCCCACAGCCGGTCCACGGCCACTCCGATGAGCAGGGCCAGGGCGAGCTGGGAGTAGAGGACATAGCGGTCCAGGTACATCGGGTCGTGGAGAGAGGCGAGGAGGAGCGCGGCCGTGGGCACGATCAGCAGCGGGAGGGTCAGCCTGACCAGACGGAGCACGCCCGCCCGAGCCCTCGTACCCGTGGCCGGTTCGGCCGGCTGCGTCGCGTACCCGGCGCAGAGCACGCCGACGAGGGTGACGGCCGCGATGACGAGCCATTCGCCCGGATGCGGCCACCCGATCCAGGAGACCTGCCCCGACTGGTGCGTGGACCGGAGGGCGAGCGGGGCGACCGCGACCACGGACAGCCCTGCGGCGACCGCCCAGGACCGCATCAGGGCACGGGGCAGCCGCGAGAGGTACAGCGTCAGGCCGTGGGCGGGCAGGGCGAGGACCGCGAATTCGTGGAGCCATCCGGCGGCGACGACGGTGAGTGCGTACGCGGTCCAGCGCCGGCGGGAGGAATTGTCGACGGCGCCGACGAGCAGATAGGTGGAGAGGGCGATGAGCGCGCACACCATTGCGTAGGAGCGGCCCTCCTGCGCGTACATCTGGACGATGGGCAGGAGAGCGAAGGCGAGACCGCCGATGAGTCCGGTACGGGGGCCCACGAGGCGGCTTCCGGTCGACGCCACCAGAAAGGCGGACACGGAAGTCGCGAGCACCGACGGGAGCCGGAGTGTCACGAGACTGTCGCCCCCCACGGCGAACAGCGTGTGCATGAAGAAGTAGTAGAGGCCGTGCACCGCATCGGCATTGCCGAGCAGATGCCAGATCTCGGAGAGGCTTCGATGGGCGACCTGGTACGTCACCGACTCGTCGCGCCACATGGAGTTTTCGCGACGGATCCCCCAGAGGCCCATCAGTAGTGCCAGTAGCGCGGGCAACAGGCCGGCCCGGTATCGGGACGGTGGCGCGGAGCCCCGTTCCGGACCCGGTTCGTGGCGTCTCTCGGGACGGCGCGTCGCGCGCAAAGCGGCCGGATTCTGCGGAAGGTTGATGGCGCACTCCGATTCGGCGGCGAAAGGGTGCAACGGACCCGGGTCTGCGCGCCCGTCAGCGTACCCAGAACCCGGGAAGTCCGGGAAGAGTCAGCCCTGTTCCCGCACGGCGCGTGCGGAATCGAGATGGCCTTTTTTCATCGATTCAGGCCCTTGGAATAAGTGGCGTGCTCGCGTATCGACTTCTGCCGGGCCCGTATCGCCTCGGCGACAGCGGCTACCTTGTGGATCGGGCGGCCGGTGCGACGCGCGCAGCTGCCCGGATGAACTCGCGGAGGCGCCGTTCCCGACTGCTAGGCTCGCGCGGATCAAGAGCGTGAATCACCGGAAAACGCCTGAGAACGCAAGGGAATGGTCGTGGAGAAGACTTCCCCAAAGGTCGTGGTGGTCGTCCCCACCTACAACGAGCGGACGAACCTGCCCATCCTCGTCGATCTGCTCACGGATCTGCACGTACCGAACCTGCATATTCTCGTGGTGGACGACAATTCGCCCGATGGTACGGGCGAGGTCGCGGACCGGCTCGCGGCCGAGACCTCGGGCCTGGTCGGCGTTCTGCACCGAACGGAGAAGAACGGGCTGGGCCGCGCGTATGTCGCCGGTATGACGCGCGCGCTCGAAGAAGAAGCGGACGTCGTCATTCAGATGGACGCCGACCTCTCCCACCCGGCCTCGGTGGTCCCGCTCATGGTCGGGAAACTCTTCGCCGACGATGCCGCAGTCGTGATCGGCTCCCGCTATGTGGAGGGCGGTTCGCTCGCGACCGAGTGGCCTTGGCACCGCAAGGCGCTCTCCGCCTGGGCTAATTTCTACGTCAACGCGATTCTGCGGCTGCATGTGAAGGACGCCACGGCCGGTTTCAAGGCATGGCGTGCGGACGCCCTGAAGGCGATCGATCTGCCGTCCATCCGCAGCAACGGGTATTCCTTTCAGGTGGAGATGAACTACCGGACGGTCAGGCGCGGACTGGGAATCGTCGAGGTGCCGATCAGATTCGAGGAGCGGGTCAACGGCGAATCGAAGCTCGGGCTGCACGTACAGATCGAGTCGGCGATCGCACCGTGGAAGCTGCTGTTCGGCAGGAAGAACGCCTGACTTCCGGTTCGTTCTCCGGGCGGCCGCATGTCGAGCAAGTCCCTCTGCCCTGAACACCGGTGGGCACCGGGCCTTCTCGCGCCCGTGGCCCGGCACGGCGCTCGGGTGACCGCCCCGAGGGCCTCGGGGGCCACCCCCACCGGGGGCCGTGACGCCTGCCGGATGGGAAAGAGGATTCCACTCGACAAGCCTTGTCCCATGACCACTTACAACAATCGGACCCTGCTTCTCGTGCTCTCCGCGACCGCCGTCGCCACGTCCTTGACGGCCGCCACCGCTCCGACGGCCCAGGCCACGCCGGCGGAGTCCAGCACTTCTGTCCCCGCCCTCACCTGGCGGCCCTGCGCCCAACCCGGCGGACCCGCCGGGCAGGAGTGCGCCGTCCTGCCCGTACCGCTCGACTACGCCGACCCGGCCGGCCCGCAGCTCGCCCTCGCCGTCTCCCGTCTTCGTAGTGACCGTCCCGCGGCGCGGCGCGGCACGTTGATCGTGATCCCCGGCGGGCCGGGCAGCGCCGGGGTGCAGCGGCTGACACAGAAGGGGGCGGCACTGCAGAAGGAAATGGCGGGGGCGTACGACCTGGTCGGCCTCGATCCGCGCGGGGTCGGCGGCAGTACGCGGGCGAACTGCGGGCTCGACGAGGACGACCGGTACATGACGAGCCTGCGCTCCTGGCCGGAGCCGGGCGGCGACATCACGGAGAACGTCGCCCGGGCCCGGCGTACCGCCGAGGCCTGCGCCCGCAACGGGGGCGCTGTGCTGCGCAGCTTCACCACAGCGAACGAGGTGCGCGACATCGACCGCTTCCGGCAGGCGCTGGGCGAGCAGAAACTGTCGGCGTGGGGGGTCTCGTACGGCACGTACGTAGGTGCCGTGTACGCGCAGAAGTACCCGCAGCACACGGACCGTTGGGTGCTGGACAGCGCCGGTGACCCCGACCCGGCCCGGGTCGCGCGCGGCTGGCTGGCCAACATGTCGCAGGCGGCGGACGACCGCTTCCGGGACTTCGCGGCCTGGGCATCGGATCCGGCGCAGGAGACCAAGGGGCTGCGGCTGGCCCGACGGGCCGAGGACGTACGGCCGCTGTTCCTCTCCCTGGCGGCGAAGCTGGACCGCGAGCCGAAGGCGACGACCACGGCAGGCGTTGCGCTGACCGGCAACCGGCTGCGACAGGCGCTGCAGAGCGCCCTCTACAGCGACGCCTCGTTCGAGCAGCCGGCCCGGCTCGTCCTGGCGGCCCAGGACCCGGCCACCACACCGGTTCTCCCGGCCGATCTCGCGAACCCGCTGCCGGACCAGGACGCCGCGGTCATGGTGGCCGTCATCTGCAACGACGTGCGCTGGCCGGCATCCGTCTCCTCGTACCGGAGGGCGGTGGCCGCCGACCGGGTGCGTCACCCGCTGACGGCCGGGATGCCGGCCAACATCACGCCCTGCGCGTTCTGGAAGGACGCACCCGCCGAGAAGCCGACCACGATCACCTCGGAGGGCCCGTCCGACATCCTGATGATCCAGAACCTCCGGGACCCCGCGACCCCGTACTTCGGCGCGCTGAAGATGCGTGAGGCCCTGGGCGACCGTGCGCGACTCGTCACGGTCGACCACGGGGGCCACGGCGTCTATCTGGGCAACGGCAACGTGTGCGGCACGGGCAAGGTCACCGAGTTCCTCACGACGGGGGTGCGCCCGGCGGAGGACGCGTACTGCGCGGACTGAATGGGCCGAGCAGGGTCCCGCCCGCGCAGCCTGCGGGACCCTACTTCGCCACGAACTGGGTGAGGATCGCCTGCACCTCGTAGATGTCGACGCCCTTGGTGAAGGTCTTCTGGATCGGCAACGAGGTGCCCGAGACCCAGATCTTGAGCTCCGCGTCGAGGTCGAACGTGCCGGCGGTCTCCACGGCGAAATGCGTGATGCTCCGATACGGCACGGAGTGGTACTCCACCTTCTTGCCGGTGATCCCCTGCTTGTCGACGAGGAGGAGACGCCGGTCGGTGAAGAGGATGGTGTCGCGTATCAGCAGGTACGCGGCGTGCACCTGCTCGCCCTGGCCCAGCAGCCGCGCGAAGTCCTGCTGCGCCGTCGCCGTATCGATGGTGTGCGCGTTTCCGAACAGTGCCATGTCGGCCCCCCATGTACTTGAAGTTGCATGTTTTTCGCACTGTATACGGGTCTGTACGGCGGCACGCGTGAACCGGTGGAGCGGCTCCGGGCGGCTCCACCCGGCCCCGTGGTGATCAGGGCAGGGATCAGGAATCAGGGGGGCTCTACGCCTTCAACAGGGAGAGGACTTCCTCGTCGGAGGTCTGGGAGAAGTCCCGGTACCACTCGCCGACGGCCGAGAACAGAACCGGCGTGGAGAGGCAGACGACCTCGTCCACCTGCGTACGCAGCCAGGCCACCGTGTCCGCGGGAGCCACCGGAACGGCCAGCACCACGCGGGCCGCGCCCTGTGCCCGTACGACCTGGCAGGCCGCCGAGGCCGTGGCACCGGTTGCGATCCCGTCGTCGATCACGATCGCGGTACGGCCCTCGAGCGCCAGCCGGGGACGGTCGTCACGGAACTGTTCGGCCTGCCGTACGAGTGCCGCCTGCTCGGCGCGCTCGACGGTGGCGATGTCCGCGGGATTCAGCCCTCCGCGTCGGACGACGTCGTCGTTGATCACCCGCACACCGCCCTCCCCGATGGCACCGAAGGCCAGCTCACGGTGGTACGGGACACCGAGCTTGCGGACCACGATCACGTCGAGGGGGGCGCCGAGTGCCGTGGCAACCGCCGCGGCCACGGGAACCCCGCCGCGCGGCAGACCCAGCACCACGGGTTTCTCCCCCGCCAGATGCCTGAGCGCTTCGGCGAGGCGCTGCCCCGCATCCGTGCGATCGGTGAACAACACAGTGGTTCACCCCCGACCCAGGGGAGACAGTGACCACGTACGTACCTACTTCGAAGCAACCCCATGTGCGGCGGTCCCGCAAGTCGGCGACATTCGACCGTATGGAACGAATCGGAGTGTCCGGAGCGGCCCTGATCGACATCGACGGCGTGCTCACCGTGGACTGGCAGCCGCTGCCAGGCGCTGTGGCAGCCATGGAGCGGCTGCGTGCCGCCGGGCTCCCGCTCGCCCTGGTCACCAACACCACGTCCCGCACGCGCGCCCGCATTGCCGCGAAACTGGCTGGGGCGGGCTTCCCCATCGGCGAGGACGACATCCTCACCGCACCGTCGGTCACCGCCGCGTATCTGCGCGAGCACTACCCCGGCGCCCGGTGCGCGCTGCTCAACAGCGGCGATGTCCACGAAGACCTGGCGGGCGTGACACTCGTCGACGTGGGGGAGGGCACCCGGGGGAACGTGGACGTGGTCGTCGTGGGAGGCGCGGGCGACGCGTTCAGCTACGCGGCCCTCAATGCGGCCTTCCGCCACATCCAGTGCGGCGCCAGGCTGATCGCGATGCACCGGAACCTGTACTGGCGCACGTCGGGAGGGTTCGACCTCGACACCGGGGCCTTCCTTCCGGGGCTGGAACGGGCCGCCCGGGTCGAGGCGGAAGTCACGGGCAAGCCCGCCGAGGCGTTCTACGCCACCGCGCTGGCCCACCTCGGCGCCGTCGCGTCCGAGACGCTGATGGTGGGCGACGACATCGAGACCGACGTACTGGCGGCGCAGCGCTTCGGCATCACCGGCGTACTGGTCAGGACCGGCAAATACCTGCCCGAGACACACAGGTCCGCCACCGGCACCCCGGACCACGTCCTGGACTCCTTCGCGGACCTGCCCGCGCTGCTGGAGGGGTGAGCCAGCGTCCTCTCGCGACCATACGGGCGCATCCGACGCCCCGTTCCGCGACCGTCCGGGGGACCCGCTCGCCGCGCCGAAACGTTCCGCCCTTCACGGCCCATAGCCTCGAAGCACCCTTTTTCGGTCCCAGTGAGCACCGCGAACCACACACCACGTGGAGTCCGCATGTCATCAGCCATCACGCCAGACCGGAGCCGAAGCCGGAACGGTCAGCGTGTCCTCACCGTCCTCGGCCTCCTGCTTGCCGGCAGTGTGGCCGCGTTCGGCCTTGCCTGGGTGACGCCGTCGAAGGAGCTGGCCGGCCTCGACCCACGCATCGCGTCGATCATGCACAAGCCCTACTACCCGCATGCCCAGTGGGGGCTGTTCCAGCAGAACCCGGCGACAGGCGAGATCGTGCAGACGCGCGCCGCCGACCAGTTCTTCATTCCCGGGTCGGTGGCCAAACTGTTCAGCGTCAGCGGCACCTGGCACACGCTCGGCAGTGATCACCGCTTCGTCACACCGGTGCACGCCGTCGGAGAGCGCCGGGGCGCGACCCTCACCGGGGACCTGGATCTCGTTGCCCAGGGCGACCTGACCCTCGGTGGCCGTACGCGTGCGGACGGCACCGTCGCCTTCACCACCATCGACCACACCTACGCCGACGATGTTCCCGGAGCGACCCTCACCCCGCAGAACCCGCTGGCCGGCATCGACCGATTGGCCGAGCAGGTACGCGCCTCGGGGATCACCAAGGTGGACGGCGACGTGATCGTGGACGCGCGGCTGTTCCGCCCCGACCCGGAGCTCAATCCGACCCCGACGCCGCTGATCATCAATGACAACCTGATCGATCTGCTCACCACCCCCGGCGACGGTCCGGGGGCGCCGGCCCGGCTCGACTGGCGTCCGCGGGTGGCGCCGTACACCGTGTCGTCCACCGTCCGTACCGTCGCGGCCGGCAAGCCCACCGACATCACGGTGACACCCTCCGCCGACGGCACCCGCATCAAGCTCTCCGGCACCATCGCCGCCGATTCCGACCCGGTTCTGCGGGTGTCGGACATCCGTGATCCGAACGCCTTCGGCCGTACTGCCCTGATCGAGGCACTGAAGCGGGCCGGGGTCGAGGTCACCGCCAAACCCGTGGGGCCCAACCCGGCCGGCCGGCTGCCCCGGTCGTACGAGGGGGCACCGGAGGTGGCCCGGTTCGCCTCGCCGTCCTACGACGAGTACGCCCGGCTCATCCTCAAGGTGAGCCACAACCTCGGGGCGAACCTCGGTGTCTGCCTGATGGCCGTCAGCACGGGCAGTTCCCGGTGCGCGGACGGCTTTCCCGTGCTTGCGAAGTTCCTGGACAGCGCCAAGGTGGACCGCAAGACGGTTCAGCTCGCCGACGGCCGCGGCGGCAACCCGAACGACCGCACCACGCCCCGCGCCGTCGCCCAGATCCTCACGCACTGGCAGAGCACCCCCGACGCAACCCGCTTCCGGGAGGCTCTGCCGACGCTGGGCGTCGACGGGTCCCTCGCGATCTCCTGCCGGAACTGCCCCGCCCGCGGCAAGGTCTCCGCGAAGACGGGCACCGTCGCGGGTGGAGACCTCGTCAACGACCGGCTGAGCGTCGGCGCGGAGGCCATCGCCGGGTATCTGGAGACCGCCAAGGGGCATTACGACGTGTTCTTCGCCGGGGTGAACGGTGCGTCGGCGCCCGACATCAAGGGCGTGCTGGCGATCGGGAACGACATGGCCGATATTGCCGCGTATCTCCAGGAGGGCCCGAGCGGCGCCTCCTGACGCCCGGCCCGGGGAACCCTGCCGCCGGGCCGCCGGGCCGCCGGGGCGGCCCGGCCCGGCCCATCTGCGCCATGACCCGCGGCGACGGTCGCCCACCCGCATGGAAGTGCACCAAGGGTGAAGGCCCCGGCCGGCGAACCCAACAGCGTCCGGCGAACCGGGCGGGGCCTTCACCCGATGGAGGCTGCGCAATCTCCCCGCAGTGTCGCTATCGGGCCGTGCCGAAGTCCTGAGTCCAGTAGTTGTTGGGCTGCGCGAGGCCGATGCCGATCTCCTTGAACGAGCAGTCGAGGATGTTGCGCTTGTGGCCCGGGCTGGACATCCAGCCCGCCATGACCTTCTCGGGCGTGGAGTAGCCGTAGGCGACGTTCTCGCCGTAGGAGCTCCAGCTGTAACCGGCACGCGTGATGCGGTCTCCGGGCGACGACCCGTCGGAGCCCGTGTGGGACATGTTCTGGTGGGATGCCATGTCCTTGCTGTGGTCCTGAGCGGCCTTGGTCAGCTTCGCGTTCATGGTCAGCGGAGAGCATCCGGCCTTGCTGCGCTCGTTGTTGACGAGCGTCAGTACGCGGGCCGTGGGCCCGGATGCCGGTGCGGTCGTAGCAGGTGCGCTGGGGGACGCGGTGGTCTGCGGTGCGCTGGGAGCCGCAGTGGGACTCTTCGATGCGCCCGCAGTCGGCCCATGACCCCAGGAGGAGCCCGTCCACCGCTGGTGCGAGCTCACGTGCTCCCAGTGGCCGGAGGGGCGACCGCCCGCATCACCCTGAGTATCCAGGCAGGCCATGGCGGCGGAGGGCACACCCACGGCTCCTACGGCGATGGCAGCGATGGCTATCGGCCGGTAGTACGACTTCCTGCGGTGCTTCCTCATGCGTGACCTCGCTCGGTGATCGCGGAGCGCCCCCAGGGGGTCCGGCTCTGCCCAGTTCCTGCACCTGGGCCGCGGAGACGCCTTGCGGCCGACATTCTTAGAACTGGTGTCGGGGTGCGGCAACAGGCGGCAGTACTACCTCGGCCCGTAGCCATGGACGGCTCTTGAAACGGGCGCGCAGGCGTGCTGGTCCGGCTCACGGGGTGGCGAGGAAGTCCGTTGGTCCGTCAGAAGCCCTTGTTCGTACCTGAACGGGCGAAAGTGTTGAGCGGGTCGAATACCGCTCGATCTCGCTCGGAGTATTTCTGTATCAAGACGGATAAAACGCACTATGCCGTCAAGCCTCGATCTACTATTCGACGACCTGAGTGCCGAAAGTCTGTGTGGCTGATGTCACGGGACGACGGGTGCACCGGCCTCGCCGTGCCACCGGTGGTGCGGACGCTGCTTCCCGTCTTCCGTTTCCCTCAGGACGTGGACCGTGCCGACGCGGCCGGAGGTGTGCGGCTCACCGTCCGTCCCAACGCGGCTGCCGCCCGCGCGAACTTCGCGGCGTCCACGACGGCCGCACCGCCCAGGTCGTTGTTGAAGTACACATACACATCGTTCTTGTCGGGCCAGGTGTCGACGATGCGACGGGCCCAGGACTTCAACGCCTGGCGACCGTAGCGCGGCAGCGGCTCTGCGATGCCGCCGTGAAACCGTACGTACCCCCACGACGCCGTACGCCACAGTGGCGTCACCGGGCGGGACCCCCGATCTGCCCAGCACAGCGCGCTGCCATGCCGTTCCAGCACCGCCCGGAGCTTCCGCTCCGCCTCCCACCACGAGGTGTGCCGGAGTTCGACGGCCACCCGAACCGTGTCGGGGAAGCAGGTCAGACAGGCGTCCAGAGCCTCGATGTCCTCCCGGAAGTGCGACGGCAGTTGCAGCAGCACGGGTCCCAGGCGATCGCCGAGACCCTGGGCGTGATCCATCAGCCGGTGCACCGGCTCCTCCGGGTCGCGCAGCCGCTTCAGGTGGGTCAGGTAGCGGCTGGCCTTGACCGCCATGACGAACCCCTCCGGGGTCCGCTCCCGCCAGGAGGCGAAGATCTCCGCAGTGGGCAGCCGGTAGAAGGCGTTGTTGTTCTCCACCGTGGCGAATTGCCGGGCGTACTCCTCCAGCCACAGCCGCTGCGGTTGCCCGGGTGGATAGAGAACGCCGCGCCAGTCCTTGTACTGCCACCCTGACGTTCCGACGAGCATGGGCATGGTCCGATGCCTGCCCGTGAGGCCGAAGGACGTAACGCCGGCCGCAACGCCTCACCCGGCGAGAGACCCGGAGGGCTCATGTGGCACAGGCGGTGCGAGAGCCGCATGGCGCACGCCGTCGGTCAGGTGTGTGTGCGCCACGCGGCGAGCAGTTCTCCGGGGCCGTAGACCGCCTGCGGTCCCGGGCAGGCGACTCCGTTGCGTGAAACCGCGACGAGCGGGACAGGGGCATCGGTTACGGCTGCCCGGTGCCTGCGCAGTTCGGCGAGGTCGTGGCTGTCGAACGGCGAGGTCTCCAGCCACTTGATCGAGCCGAGGAACAGCAGCTTTTTGGCGACGGGCTGCCGGTCGGCGCCCACCAGATCGATCTCGACGTCGTTGCTGCGGGTCCAGTAGCCGCCGACGGCCGGCGCGGCGGGCAACTGGTCGTCGGGCAGGGCGCGTGCGAGCGACTCTCGGATCAGCGGCTCGACCGCGCGCCCGCGCCAGGTGGTCCACCGGTCCCTGATCCGGGCGAGCGTGAGGTCCCCGCGCATGCGCTCGATCTCCGCCATGTGGGGTTCGATGAAGGCCAACCAGAACCGCATATAGGGGTCCGCCACCCGGTAGCGGCGTTCCTTGGAGAGCCGCAGGGAGACCGGCAGCTCGGCTGCCACCACACGCTTGTCGATGAGCAGCTCCGCCGCCCGGCTGAGAGTGCTGTGCGCGATGCCTCCGGCGGCCCGCGCGATGTTGCTGAAGGTCCGCTCGCCTGTGCCGATCGCGCGAAGGACTTCCCGGCCCATCGCCTGGGGTGGGAATTCCGCGGCCAGTGAGCGTTCCGCGGAGACCAGGAGGGCAGAGATCGGGTTGTCCAGCGCGGTGCTCAGGAACTCCCACACGGAGGCCCCTGGGCGCCACTCCCGGCAGAGCAGCGGGAGCCCGCCGGTGATCAGCGTGGCGTCGAAGGCGGTGGCGGGGTCCAGGTCGAGCATCTCAGCGATGTCGGCCGGGTTGAGCGGCCCCAGCACCATGTCGCGGCCACGCTGATGGAAGGGACGGTCGTAGCTGCCGAGTGCCTCCATCATCGACAGATCGGAACCGATCAGGAGCAGCAGCACCGGCTTGCGACTGAGCAGGCGGTCCCAGGTTCGCTGCAGCATCCCCTCGAAGGCGTCGACGCGGTCCATGAGGTACGGAACCTCGTCGATGACGACCACGCTCGGAGTGTCCTCGGGCACGATCTCCGCCAGCAGTCTGAAGGCCGCGTTCCACTGGCTCGGCGCTTCTTCGCAGTACAGGCCGCGCTCCGGCAGGGTGGAGGCCGCCACCGCGTCGGCCAGCTCGGCGAGCTCGTCCGCGGCCGACCCGCCGGCCGCGGTGAAGAACAGATGCGGCACCCCGGAACGCTGCAGGAACTCTTCGACCAGGCTGGACTTCCCGACCCGTCGCCGACCGCGCAGAAGCGTGCACTGCCCGGGTCTCCCGGACCCTGCGGCTGCCCGGACCTCGTCGAGTGTCCGTCCCAGGATGCGCAGCTCCCGGGCCCGTCCGATGAAGCGGTGCAAGGCGCACCTCCTGGCCATCCGGCCGGACAGATGGTTTCGCAAAAGATACTATCTCGCCCGCTAGTAAGCCTGGCGCCTGTCTCCCGGCCGTCGAGAACCGGGCAGCGATGAGGGCGTCCGCAGGCCCGCAGCGTCACAATGGAGGTGCGGGACGCGTCTGTCGTCCGCTGCGGAGAAGCGGGACCCTCTGATGCCGTACGTAGCTGTCACTGCATTGAGCCACACCGGGCTGATCCGCGATCACAACGAGGACAGCCTCGTGGTCGGACCGTGGACGCTGTGCGGCACCGTGACCGAGAACCCGCAGACGCTGCTGTTCCCCCTCGGCACACCGCTCGTCGTCGCGGTCGCCGACGGTATCGGCGGGCAGCCGGCCGGCGAGGTGGCCAGTGCGCTGGTAGTCCGCCAACTCGCTGCGATCGGACCTTCGTTGGACAGCGAGGAAGCCGTTCGTGACGCTCTGAAGGCCTGTAATCACGCGGTGTACGCAGCCGCCGACGGCCATCCGGAGCTGTCCGCCATGGGTACCACGGTCGCGGGTGCCGTCGTGCTGGCGGACACGCTGCTCGCCTTCAACGTCGGCGACAGCAGGGTGCTCGACGCGACTCAGGACGGACTTCGCCGGGTGAGCGTCGACGACAGCCCGCCGTTGGCGCCGGGCCGGCGCACCACGTCGCTCATCACGCAGGCGCTCGGTGGCGCCTCCCGGTTCAGCGCCGTCACGCCCCACGTAACGACGTCGCCGCTGTCCGCAGGCGATCGCTACCTGGTCTGCACCGATGGGCTGACCGACCCGGTGACGGAGGACGAACTCGACAGCCTGCTGCGGGTGCACAACGACGGCAGAGCCGCTTTCGAGCTGTGGAAAGCCGCCATCGAGGCGGGCGGACCCGACAACATCACGCTGGCGGTCGTTCGCATCGGCGAGTAGTGGCCGGCGGAAGCGGGCCACCGGAAGGCCCCGGCCGTGAGCTCGTCAGCCCGCACGCCTGCATCACCGTCCACCGGGACCCGGACGGCGATGAACCCGAACGGCAGCGACCGCAATGCGTCGTTCGGCTTGCGAAGCCCGCGCGAGCCGGGACGCCGGATGCGGGCGAACCTGTCGCTCTGGTCGGAGAATTCCTGGGCCATGGTGCTGCTGACCTTGGGCTGGGTGACGCCGACCGTCTCCACGTAGTCGTCCGTGGTGGGGCGGGCCCGGGTTCCGATGCCGACGGTGCGCTCGAACCGGGCCTGGGAGACGGTACGCGCGACGTGGGCGATGTCGGCGGGCGTGAATCCCTCACTGGCGGACGCGAGTGCCGCGTTGTCGGCCTCCGCGCCCGCTCGTGCCGGGTAGCTCTCCCACAGCGGCCCGGGCCCTGTGGTCGACAGGGCCGATGGGGGCAGTACGTAGTCGAAGCGACCGTGCCGCAGGAAGGCCGAGTCCAGCGTGGTCACGTTGTTGGTGGGCGACCCAGCTCGCTGCCGTTCTGTTCCTGAGCAACATCACCCTGACCGGTGGGGTGGCCCCGGCCCGCGCCTACATCGATGAGCTCCTGCCCGACGTACTCGACGGGAAGATCGAGCCGGGCCGGGTCTTCAACCGCACCGTCGGCCTCGACGAGGTGCCCGACGGATACCGGGCCATGGCCGACCGCCAGGCCCTGAAGGTCCTCGTCCAGCCCTGAGCCGATACGCCCCTGGGGTGCCGGGCGGTGTACGGCCGCTCGCAGCCCAGGGGTCGCGGGGGCGCTGTCCGTCAGGGCGCGGACGGGGACGGCCCGCGTTTCCGTCCGCGCACGTGGACGTCCGCGTGCGATGGCGACGAAGCGATCAGCCGATGCACACAGCGATCAGACAGATCTGTGTCGGAGATGCGGGATCACCCGCCGACGTGATCGGCAGCAGGTGCACAGCCGAGGGGCCTGAGGCGGGGTGTTCGGTGGAAGCGGGCGGCGTCGTCTCCGGGGCCCGGGCTGGGGTCTCGGCGTTGTCGGTGTGCGTCCCGGTGGCCGACTCGGGTGTGGTGTGCGGCGTGGTGCTCGAGGTCGCGGGAGAGGAGGCCGTGGCGGCGGCTTTCGGCTGCCGGCTCGGCGTCGTGGTGTGCGGCACGGAGACGGTGGCGCTCCGCTGCCGGCTCGTTGTCGCGGGGCGGTGTGGGCTGGGATGCCGCGGAACCTGGGTGTCCGGTTGCTCCGATGCCGAGTCGGTGGTCGCTGTCCGGGGTGTGTCCGCGGTCACCGGATCCGGCGGTGAGGCTGCGTGTGTGTGGCTGTTGGAAGACCTGGTGGCCGGCAGCGCGGCAACGGTCAGGCCGCCACCGACAAGGGCAACGGCCGTTGCGGCCACGGCCCGGCGCTTGTTCTTCTTCCAACGCGCCAGCTGCCGACGCCGAGCCGCCCGGCCCTGCCCGGTGGAGGCAGTGCCTTCCTGGCCGCTGGACGAACCAGTGGTCGATGCGTCCACCATCGCGTCTCCGGACGCGCCGCTGCCGATCGGGTCCGGCTCGGAGTGATGAGTGCCGGTGCAGGACCCCGGAGCAGGCCACTCCTCCGTGCGCCATGCCTGACTTGCCGTCGCGGTGGAGGCGGCCGTGCCGTGGGAGTGATGGACAGGCGGGGCAATGTCGGGAGCGTATGCGCCGCACCCCGGGCACACGAGCGCCCCATTGAGAATTCGGCGGCACGCGGAGCAGTAGTCCATCTGCGATCTTTCTGTGATGGCTGCGCCGCCAGGGACGCCGGCGACCTGTCTCGAGTTCGCACGCGGGATCGAGCGGGCAGTAACGCTACTGGCACTCGCCGAAGGTGATGCGCAGCCCTTGTGACGCTGCTGCAAAGATCTGCTGGCGGTGGTGCGTCCTCCTCCCGGACATGCCGTCACGAATACCGGGATGAGCGGCTGGGCTTCGCCGGCCTCGGGCCGCCGGACCGGGGCATTTACGTGGAGCGGGTGAAGGGAATCGAACTCGCGCTCCGGCTCGGGATTTTCCTCACCGGCGATCGGTGGGTGGAGGAGGCGTGGGTGCCGCCCTCGCCCTCCCGCTCTGCGCACGCCTGTGTGCACAGAGCGGGGCCGGCTCCGAGCGCTGAGGGGCTCAGCCGGAGCTCTCGTCCGCATGTGCCGCGGCGCGGCGGTATGCGGCGTTCAGCCGATGGCCCCACTGCCGAAGCTGATCGGACGGTCCGGTGAATAGAATCGGCTCATGTCGAAGCCCGACGAATTGCTCGTTGACGTCGCCGCCATGGTGGAGTCCGGGCAAAGCAATCAGATGTCCCTGACCGTGGTCACCGGTGGTGCTGTCATCACAGGTCGACTGGCTCCCGAAGCCGTCTGGCGACAGCGGGTGTCGGAGGTCCTGACGGATTCGGCCCACCTGGGAGAGTTCGCCGGCACGTTCACCGCCTCCACCCGGAAGGACGGGCCGCCCACGCATCTGCACTTCCACGTTGCACGGATCCTGCAGGGGGCTGTGGGGATTCCGGAGACGGGCGGGATGTACCGGGTCGCGATCGAGGAAGTCAGCGCCTGGACCGTGGGCGACTTCAGCTACCACTGAGACCTGCCAGGACGAGAACCGGACGACACGCAAGGAGGCCCGGTCGGCGCGCGCCGACCGGGCCTCCCTGCTGTTCAGGTGTCGGCTCGCGCCTGCCCGTGGGTCAGGCGGACAAGGGCGTGCCGAGCATCGCGGAAGCTTGCTGGAACGGGCTGAGGACGCGCGCGGGTGCAGCCTGGGGGAGGGTGCGGCAGGTGAATCCGAGGTGGGCCATGGCCCGGACGACTTCACCGGCACTGAAATCACGGCGGTCCTGGCGGGTGATGACCTCACCCACTTGCTTGGCGGGGTACTTGCGGCGGCCGATGGTCACGGAGTCGCCGGTGATCGGCTCGGGCTTGACGGCCTTCATCGATTCCAGCACGCCGCTCTTGGTCAGCTCGAACGGGAAGCGGGCGATGACACAGCGCATGATGCCTCACAGGGAGTAGAGGAGAACGGTCCGACCGGGGTGCTGCGGTTCAGCGGGAGACCACCGTGCTGTTCCTGGGGCGGTGCACGCCGGGCGGGGCCGAATCTGAACCGCCGTCAAAAGGTGCCTTGTGCAGGGATGGACCGGCGTCACGATCGCGAAGGTTCTAGGCTGCCGCGTCGAAGGCGGAGTGCCGCTGGGCGGTACGGCGCGTTGCCTGCGAGGGGCGACTGCGCCGGGGGCGTGAGGCGCCGCTGCGCTTGGGGCGCTCGGTCACCGGTGCCGTGATGACGACCGGGATGCCCGAAGGGGCCTGCGCGCCGGTGATCCGGCTCAGTTCGGCCTCGCCGGAGCGGACCTGGGTGGTCTGCGGACGGATCCCGGCGTCCGACATCAGCCGGACCATGGCGCGACGCTGGTTCGGGGTGACCAGGGTGACGACGCTGCCGGACTCGCCGGCGCGGGCCGTGCGGCCGCCGCGGTGCAGGTAGTCCTTGTGGTCGGTCGGAGGGTCGACGTTGACGACCAGGTCGAGGTTGTCGACGTGGATGCCGCGGGCGGCGACATTCGTGGCGACCAGCACGGTGACATGCCCGGTCTTGAACTGCGCCAACGTGCGGGTGCGCTGCGGCTGCGACTTGCCGCCGTGCAGCGCAGCGGCTCGTACACCGCTGTGGAGCAGGTCCTGGGTCAGCCGGTCGACGGCGTGCTTGGTGTCCAGGAACATGATCACGCGGCCGTCGCGGGCGGCTATCTCGGTGGTGGCGGCGTGCTTGTCGGCGCCGTGGACGTGCAGGACGTGGTGCTCCATTGTCGTGACCGCGCCGGCCGAGGGGTCGACCGAATGCACGACGGGGTCGGTCAGGTAGCGGCGGACCAGCAGGTCGACGTTGCGGTCCAGGGTTGCGGAGAACAGCATCCGCTGGCCTTCCGGACGGACCTGGTCGATCAGCGCGGTGACCTGCGGCATGAAGCCCATGTCGGCCATCTGGTCGGCCTCGTCCAGCACGGTGATGCCCACCTGGTTCAGCCGGCAGTCGCCACGGTCGATGAGGTCCTTGAGCCGTCCGGGCGTCGCGACGACGACCTCGGCACCACTGCGCAGCGCACTGGCCTGCTTGCCGAGCGACATCCCGCCGACGACCGTGGCCAGCCGCAGCTTGACGGAGCGGGCGTACGGAGTGAGCGCGTCGGTCACCTGCTGCGCCAGCTCGCGGGTGGGGACGAGGACCAGGGCCAGCGGCTGCCGGGGCTCGGCCCGCTGACCGGCGGTACGGGCCAGCAGCGCCAGGCCGAAGGCCAGCGTCTTGCCGGAACCGGTCCGCCCGCGGCCCAGGACGTCACGGCCCGCGAGGGTGTTCGGCAGGGTCGCACCCTGGATCGGGAACGGTACGGTCACGCCCTCGGCCACGAGCGTGGAGAGCAGTTGTCCGGGCATGTCGAGATCGGCGAACGCCTCGACGGCGGGCAGTGCGGGAGTGATCGTCTTGGGGAGCGCGAACTCACTCCGCCCTGCGGCGGGCCGACGGCCGTAGCCGCCGGGGCGGCTCGTTCCGCCGGAGCGGCTGGGGGCCGACGAGCCGAAGCGGCTGCCCCGGTCGCCGCCGGAGCCATCGGCGTAGCCGCCACCCGTACGGGTGCGGGAGAAGCGGTCGTTCGTGCGTGTGCGGTTCATGCGGAACCTTCCTCGATGCGGCACGTATCAAGGCGTTCCCGCAGCGAATGAGCAGCACGGTGAATCGCGAGAACGGGCCGAAGTGAAAGCGAAAGTTGATCCGAGCGGAAGAAGAAACAGCGTCATTCGCTGGAATTCGTGCAGAGCCTCGGGAGCCAGGGTCGTATTTCCGGAGTGGAATCTCATACGGAATATGCGTCTGGAGCCGGACGGGGCGCCCCGTGAGACGAGGCTGCGATGCTTGCCGCTGGAAGCGCCGTCGGCTGCGGGGGAGGGCTGCACCCTCAAATGGAACGAGCTGGGTCCCGCACCCCAAGGCGCGGGACCCAGCTCGTACTACGCGTCAGCGTCAGGCGGGAACGATGTTCTCGGCCGTCGGGCCCTTCTGGCCCTGCGCGATGTCGAAGGTCACCTTCTGGCCCTCCTGCAGCTCGCGGAAGCCCTGGGCGGCGATGTTCGAGTAGTGGGCGAACACGTCAGCGCCGCCACCGTCCTGCTCGATGAAGCCGAAGCCCTTTTCTGCGTTGAACCACTTCACGGTGCCAGATGCCATGTCAAATCTCCTTCGGGGCAGTGCCCGGAGTCCGCACTGTGCGGACTCCGCGTCGCGCGATGATTGCCCCGCCCGGAAAATGACCGGAAATACAAAAGTGCTCCCAACGGCAGAAAAAGCCGGTGGAGGCACTTGGAGTTTTTGGGAACCACAACTGCAACTGAGATCGACAGTAGCACGGTGGGATCGGCTCTGCGTGGTGAATAATTTCGCTCGGCCTGTTGTGTGAGATACCCTCATTGCGCCTTGTTCTGATTTCTCACTTCGCGACCACACATATTGGCTCGCCGTGAACGAAGTGTTTCTGCGAGGGGGCCGTCCGTCGGGCACGGACTGTTCCTCTTGATGCGCACCACCGGCGGGGCGGTTGCTGAGGCCTGTCCGACGGATCTTGTGACCGTCTCGGGTCGTTGGCATGGGCATGGGGCGGGGAGATTTGACGAGCGCGGAGTGGGTCCGGCTGAAGCCGCACCCACCGAAGTCCGGGAAGCGTGGCGGCCGTTGGGTCAGTCACCGCGGGGTCAGCAACGGCATTCTGCATCGGCTGCGCACCGGGGTGCCGTGGCGGGATCTGCCTGCGCGTTTCGGTCCGTGGAAGACCGTGTACGAGCGGCATCGGCGCTGGTCGGCGGACGGCATGTGGGACAGGATCTTCGCGGTCGTCCTGGCCGACGCCGACGCGGAAGGGCGGATCGACCGGTCGATGGTGAGCGTCGATTCGACCTCCTGCCGAGCCCACCAACACGCCGCCGGGGCCCGCAGGAGACCGCCTCGGGTGCCGGGAAAAGACGCACGCCCCGGCAGCGCCGTCCCGACGAGGGACTCGGACGCTCCCGGGGCGGCCTGACCTGCAAGATCCACCTCGCCGTCCCCGAGCCGAAGAACCAGCGGGCCAACTGCCAACGCCGGGGCAGCAAGGGGCGGCCGACCCGCCGGCTTCGACAAGACGATCTACAAGCGGAGGAACGAAGTTGAGCGGACGATCAACGCCCTCAAGAACTTCCGGGCCGTGGCCACGAGGTTCGACGAACGCGCCTACGTGTTCCACGGCCCGTCACCCTCGCCTCGATCAGACTCTGGCTCCGCCCATGAATGCCAGGCAGAAGCTAGACGCCGGTCTGTCCGTCGACGAGTTCACGCACGACATCGAGGTGACCGTTGTGGCGGGAAATCTCTTCGATGAGGTGGAGGACCACCCAGCGCAGGTCCACGTGGCGGCCGTCGCCGATAGGACGCTCGGCCGTTGAGTTCAGGTCGCGGTCGGCCACCAGGCGGCGATAGCGGGCGCTCTGTTCCTCGTACTCGGCGAGAAGCTGGGGCAACGGGATGTCGACCGCTGTCCGCATCTCGGGGTCGGGGTCGTCGTCGGTCGCCTCCGTGAGCGGCCCCTCGGGCTCCTCACCGAGAAACATCACCTGGACCCAGTGATACTCGACCCATCGCAGGTGGCTGATCAGCCCGCACATCGTCATCAACGGTGAATTCGGGAGCGGTGCCTTGCGGGCGTCTTCCTCGGACACGCCCTCACACTTGGCTCGCGCCGTGTCACGGGCGTAATCCAGGAAGGTGGCCAGCTGCGTACGTTCGTCCCACGTGGGGGGTGTATCGGTTCGTTGTGTCATCGCGGGTGAGGCTTCCACAGCTCGGAGGCCTTGTCGCGTGATTTGAAGCCGCGGTGAAGGCGATCCGGCTGCCGTCGGGGGAGAAGACCGGGTTCTGGATGCTGGAGAGGGGCGTCGGCCACTGCGGTTCGGTGGCGGCGCCTGTCGCCACGTCCGTGATGCGCAGACCGTGCCCGGTGGACTGGACGACGCGCTGCCCGCCGGAGGACCAGTCGGCGCGGGCGTCGACCCTGCCTGGTGGTCGGTTGTGAGAGCGCGGACCTCACGGGTGGCCAGGTCCAGGATGTAGACGTCGGAGCCGGACTCCCAGCCGTCCGGCGTCCCGTACGAGGTGGCCTTCAGGAAGGCGAGTCGTCCAGCATCTGCAGTAGCTGGGCCGGCGCGATCACCGGCGGCGGGACCATCTCACTGCCGGCTTGCGCCAGTTCCTTGATGCCGGGGATTCCGTGTATCGCGGGCGTATCGAAAATCGCATACGCCACCGCAACGGCCCTCCGTCTCCAATGGGGGCATGAACCACAACGCATCCCTGTCAGCACGGCCCCGCCGCACGCGCAGGATCGTGCTCCTCGGCCTGGCGATCCTCGGCATGGCGAGCGCCGCGTTCGTCGTGCGGGGGCCGCTCATGATGTCCGCTCCGATGTGCATGGCCGGGCGGTGGCACGGCTGCTTCGACACGTTCAACGGCGTGGTGCTCATGACGTTGGTCGCGCTGCCGTTGGCCGCGCTGGTGGTGTGGGCTCTGGCGCGTGGTCGGCGTGCCGGCGGCGTCACATCGGCGTGGCGGATGTCGCTGGCCGAGGTGGGCATGGTTCACGGGACGGTGCCGTTCCTGTGGCTGACGATGATGCCGGGCGGCGGGGCCGGCATCGTCCCCGCCCGGGTGAGCCTGGTACCGCTGCGGGACCTGGTCACGATGGGTCCGCTCGGGATCGTCGGCAACCTGCTGGTCTTCGCGGCGCTGGGGTTCTTCGCCCCGATGCGGTTCGCGGCACTGGCGTCCGTGCCGCGGATCCTGGCACTCGGGGCGGGCTGCTCCGTCCTGGTCGAAACCGCACAGTACGTCCTGCGGCTGGACCGGGTGTCCTCCGTGGACGACGTACTGGTCAACGCCGCCGGAGCCGTGCTGGCCGCGCTGGCGTCGCGCCGCTGGTGGCGCACCACGGCGAAAGCGCCGTCGGACCAGCCTCGCCCCGCGCCGGCATCGGCACCGGCAGGCTGAGTCGCGTGTCCGGTGTGCACACGTCTTTGCATACGTCGGCGATATGTTGTGCTGCTTAGGCTTCGGACATGCGCGTACTGATCGTGGAGGACGAGCCCTACCTGGCCGAAGCCGTCCGTGACGGTCTGCGGCTGGAGGCGATCGCCGCCGACATCGCCGGCGACGGCGACTCCGCCCTGGAACTGCTCAGCGTCAACTCCTACGACCTCGCGGTCCTCGACCGCGACATCCCCGGCCCCTCCGGCGACGAGGTCGCCCGGCGCATCGTCGCCTCCGGCAGCGGCATCCCGATCCTCATGCTCACCGCTGCCGACCGGATCGACGACAAGGCTTCCGGGTTCGAGCTCGGCGCCGACGACTACCTCACCAAACCGTTCGAGCTGCGGGAGCTCGTCCTGCGGCTGAGGGCGCTCGACCGCAGACGCGCGTACGCCCGGCCCCCGGTCCGCGAGATCGCGGGCCTGCGGCTCGACCCCTTCCGCCGGGAGGTCTTCCGCGACGGACGCTACGTCGCGCTCACCCGCAAACAGTTCGCCGTGTTGGAAGTCCTCGTCGCAGCCGAGGGCGGGGTCGTCAGCGCCGAAGAGCTGCTGGAACGGGCCTGGGACGAGAACGTCGACCCCCTCACCAACGCCGTGCGCATCACCGTCTCCGCACTGCGTAAACGGCTCGGCGAACCGTGGATCATCGCCACGGCGCCCGGTGTCGGCTACCGCATCGTCGCCGGCCCCGACACCACCCGCCCCGGCAGTACGCATGCATAGACGCCCAGGGCTCAGCGTCCGACTGAAACTCACCCTCAGCTATGCCGGGTTCCTCGCCGTCGCCGGCGCTCTCCTGCTGGCCGTGGTGTGGGTGTTCCTGCTGCGTTACGTACCCGACACCCCCAAGGGCCTTCTCGGGATCGCGCCCAACCGCTACCTCCTGGTGCGCACCTTCGCCCCCGCCGCGGCCGTGGCGATGGCCTTCCTGCTCGTGTTCGGCCTTCTGGGGGGATGGCTCCTCGCCGGCCGGATGCTCGCGCCACTCACACAGATCACGGATGCGGCACGGGTGGCCGGGAACGGGTCGCTGTCCCACCGGATCCGCATGAAGGGCCGACAGGACGAATTCCGTGAACTCTCCGACGCGTTCGACTCGATGCTCGAAGAACTCGAGTCCCACGTCGCCGAGCAGCAGAGGTTCGCAGCGAACGCCTCCCACGAACTGCGCACCCCGCTGGCGATCTCGCGGACGCTCCTCGACGTCGCCCGCAAGGACCCCACGAGGGACCGGGGCGAACTCATCGAACGCCTGCACGCTGTCAATACGCGGGCGATCGACCTCACCGAGGCCCTCCTGCTGCTCAGCCGCGGCGACCGCGGAAACTTCACCCGCGAGAGCGTCGACCTCTCCCTCATCGCCGAAGAAGCCGCCGAAACGCTGCTTCCCCTCGCCGAACAGCGCCGGATCACGCTCGACGTCACCGGCGGGGCGGCCCGGACCAGCGGCTCCGCGGAGCTCCTGCTGCGGATGGTGACGAACCTCGTCCAGAACGCCATCGTCCACAACCTTCCCGCCGGCGGCACCGTGACGGTCCACACCGAGGCGCACGGCGACACGAGCGTGCTGCGGGTCGAGAACACGGGCCGTCGGCTCCCACCGGAACTGGTACCGACCCTCACCGAACCCTTCCAGCGCGGAACGGAACGCGTACGCACCGACGAGCACGCCGGCGTCGGCCTCGGCCTGGCCATCGTGCACAGCATCGTCCGCGCCCACGACGGGACCCTCGACCTCGTCCCCCGCCCCGCCGGCGGTCTCCTCGTCACGGTCCGGCTTCCCGGCACGCCGTAGGCATCGTCCCCGAGCGGGGCCCACCAGATCGCTGACTGGAAGTTCGGTGCAGGCCAGGGTGACCCGTGGCAGCGATTGGTCAGCGGAGCTTCGAGAGGCTTTTGGGTTCGTTCCGCAGTTACGGAACAGCCTGAACGATCTCGTGCATGGTTGGCGGTCGGGCATCGCGTCGAGCACGCCCTGTCCCGACTGCGGCTGAAACACCCACAGCGACCTCAGCCGGCCTTGGTCGGCCGCCTCGCGACCACCATCATCGCCGTGCCGATAAGCCCCCCTGCCACTCCCAGGCCGCCGACGGCCGGTGTCCGAGATCATGCCCACGGTGTTCCGCTTCGCATCCTTCGGCTGGATCGGCGTGGAAATCTTCTTCGTGATCAGCCGCCTGCACGAGGCCATGGACGCCCGGCTGCTGGTCGCCCTCGTCATCGCCGGCCCGCTCCCGAGCCGGCCCTTGGCCGCGTGCCCCCGGCATGCCTGCGACACCTGCACGGGCTCGCCGTGGCGGGCCCTGCCGGCGGCGACCATTGCGCGGTGCGGTTGCTCGCGCCGGCCGAACGGCTGGGGGTGCTGCGGGAGTTTCAGCCGACGATGTCTGCGGCGCGGGCCCGGCGGGCGGCGGAGGATGTGGGCGGGGCGGCGTACGCCGACGCGGTGTCGGGGTACGCCGCCCTGGGGCGGGACGAGTTGCGGGAGGCGGCCCGCGCTGTCATGGCGGTTACTTCGGGTCGCGGTTGAACGCTGCTGTCGACCAGCGGTAGCCGAGCACGGCCAGGCCGACGCACCAGGCGGTCGCGATCCATCCGTTGTTGCCGATCTCGGTGCCCAGCAGCAGGCCGCGCAGGGTTTCGATGGCCGGGGTGAACGGCTGGTATTCGGCGATCGGCTGGAACCAGCCCGGCATGGTGTCGGCCGGGATGAAGGCGCTGGAGATGAGCGGGAGGAGGATCAGTGGCTGTGCGCTGTTGGCGGCCGCTTCGGCGTTCGGGCTGGCCATGCCCATGCCGACCGCGATCCAGGTGAGTGCCAGGGAGAACAGTGCGAGCAGGCCGAGGGCTGCCAGCCACTCCAGGGGTGTGGCGCCCGTGGAGCGGAAGCCGATGGCGACGGCGACGGCGCCGACGAGGACCACGCCGGCGATGCATTGCAGGACGCTGCCGACGACGTGTCCGATGAGCACGGACCCGCGGTGGATCGCGAGCGTGCGGAAGCGGGCGATGATGCCCTCGTTCATGTCGGTGGAGACGGAGACCGCGGTCCCGATGACGGTGCCGCCGATGGTCATCATCAGGATGCCCGGGACGATGTAGGCGATGTAGTCGGAGCGGTCGGTGCCGCCGATGCCCGCGCTCATCACGTCTCCGAAGATGTAGACGAAGAGCAGGAGCAGCATGACCGGGGTGAGCAGCAGGTTCAGGGTGAGGGACGGGTAGCGGCGCGCGTGCAGGAGGTTGCGGCGCAGCATCGTGTTCGAGTCGCGGACGGCGAGGGAGAGGGTGCTCATCGGACGGTCTCCTTGGACTGGTCGGGCTGGTTGGGCTGGTTGGGGACGCTGGAGCTGGTCAGGGCGAAGAACACGTCGTCGAGGTCGGGGGTGTGCACGGTCAGTTCGTCCGCCTCGATGCCGGCGGAGTCCAGCCAGTCGAGGAGGGAGCGCAGCTCGCGCTGGCTGCCGCCGCTGGGGATGGTCAGGGACAGTGCCTCGTCGTTCCGGGTGACTTCGCGCAGGGCGACGGCGGCGGACTGGTAGGCGGTCGGGTCGGTGAAGCGGAGCCGGATGTGGCCGCCGGGGATGAGCCGCTTGAGCTCGTCGGTGGTGCCCTGGGCGGCGATCTTGCCGTTGTTCAGAACCGCGATGCGGTCGGCGAGTTCGTCGGCCTCCTCCAGGTACTGGGTGGTGAGGAAGACGGTGACGCCGCCCGTGACGAGCTCGCGGATGATCTGCCACATGTTGTGGCGGCTGCGGGGGTCGAGGCCGGTGGTGGGTTCGTCGAGGAAGATGATCCGCGGGTTTCCGACCAGGGTCATGGCGAGGTCGAGGCGGCGCTTCATGCCGCCGGAGTAGGTGGAGGCGGGCTTCTTCGCTGCCTCCACCAGGTCGAAGCGCTCCAGGAGTTCGGCTGCGACCCGCCGCCCCTCGCTGCGGGAGAGGTGGTGCAGGTCGGCCATGAGGAGCATGTTCTCCTCGCCGGTGATCAGGCCGTCGACGGCGGAGAACTGGCCGGTGACGCCGATCGCGGCGCGCACGGCCTGCGGGTCGGTGGCGAGGTCGTGGCCGTCGATGCGGATCTCGCCGGAGGCGGGGTCGGGGGTGATGAGGGTGGAGAGGATCTTGACGGCGGTGGTCTTGCCGGCACCGTTCGGGCCGAGCAGGGAGAAGACGGTGCCGGCCGGCACCGCCAGGTCGACGCCGTCGAGGACGACCTTGTCGCCGTAGGACTTGCGCAGCCTGTTTGCCGTGATGGCTGGGTTGGTCATGATCGGTACTCCTCAGAGGCTGCGGGCGACGATGTCGCCGTAGGCGGTGGTCGCGTGGATGTTCAGGCCGGCGGCGCCGTCGGTGTTCTTGAGCGCGTTGTGGATCCGGCCGTAGGTGGTGCCGGCGTCCAGGGAGGCGGAGACCCCGCGGGCGGCGCCGACCGACACCTCACCGGCCTCGGTGTGCAGCACGACCGTGCCGCGTACGGCCTCGGCGATCCGGATGTCGCCCTTCTTGGTGCTGATCTCCGCGGGGCCGCCCAGGCGGCCGACCGAGACGTCACCGGCGAGGAGGGTGAGGCGGGCGCTCGCGGTCTCGTCGAGCTTGACCGAGCCCTGCGCGCCCTCGAAGGCGACGTCGCCGAGCTGTCCGACGCCGCGGAACTCGGCGCCGGCCGCCTTCGCCTCGATACGGGAGCCGACGGGCAGCTGGATGGTCACCTCGACGGATCCGGAGCTGCCGAGGATCCGGTTCTTCGCCGGTGAGGCCTCGACCCGCAGGACGCCGTCGCCGTATTCGACCGTGATCTGCTCCGCCGCCTTCACGTCGCGGCCGTTCGAGGCGTCCGCGGGCAGGATCTCGACCGCGGTGTCGGCCCGGTCGGCGGCGATGAACCGGATGCGTCCCGCGGGGATGTCGAGGATGGCGGAGATCGGGGCGGGGGTGTCGAACTTCTGCATCGTGCTCTCCTTCGGGTCGGTGTTTCCGATGAAGGAAAAGCTACGTTGCGTTCATAAATCCTTCAATAGAGTCGTTGCGCATAATCACAATCAACGCAGGTAGAGGCCAGGAAATCGTTGCAACGGTCCAAAAGCTAACGCAACGGCAGCCGTCCGCTCGTTGCAATGGAGTGAAGTGAACGCTACGCTGGAGGCGTCAAGTACCTGGTACTTGGTCCCAGTCGGACGGTGGCTGCTTGACCCTGCAGCCCGACGCTTGCCCTCTGGCCGGGCACGCTGCCGTGCAGCCGAAACGGTGGGGCTACGGCACGTTGGTGAGCGCCGTCGGAATGTCCGGTTTCAAGTTTCCCGGCCCCTTCAACGACGCTCCGCTTGCCCACCGGCCCCTGGCGATCACAGGCTTCGTGCTGTGGCTTGCCGGAATGGGTCGCGCAGATGGTTGTGCAGCGCCCCGGCCGTACCCGGTGAGCGAGAGCCGCGATGAATCGCTCGCGGTCGAGCAGGACCGTGGCGAAGCTTGCCGAGGGGGCCGTTGTCTGTCGGCGGAGATCTGGTTGGATGCCGAAGCGGCGCACGATCAGCGTTCCGGCACGGATATGGCACGGGACGCTTGGACAGGTCCGGACAAGCAGGAAGGGCCCGGGTCCATGCCCTGGGCCTTCGTCGTGGAGCGGGTGACGAGAGTCGAACTCGTGCTCCGAGCTCGGGAGTCACCGGCGCCTACGCGGCCGCAGGCTGCTACGGCTGCACCTGCTGCCCGCGTTCGGCCCCCGGATCAGGCACGGCCCGCGCCTTCCGCCAGGGCATCAGCTCCGCCGAGTCACACACTCTCGGGCGGGTAGGAAGCTCACCAAGTCAGCGTTCATGAGGGCCTGATCGACGACCGCCCCGACATCCGGCACCCGTCTCAGGAGCGAGGTGGGGCGAGTCGGGGCCTGACCGGCGGGATGCCGACTTCGGCGGCTGCCGGCTGTGACCTCCGCCGGCAGCCGCAGTTCCCCATGAGTCGCCGCCCGATCCGGCGCGGTTGTGGCACGGGTGTCGGCGTTCGTATGAATACCCAGCCGGGGACACGGATACGTCCCCAGCGTGCTGGACTCCGGAGAGTTGGGCCATCCGCTGTCCAGCCTTGGATACGCGGGTGGCCCCAGCGCCTCGCCGGCCCAGGTCCGTTGGGGAGCGCACGGCTCAGCGTGGGATCAGTGAGCCCTCTCCCGTGTCCGTCAGGCGCGCCTGGTTGCCGCCCGGCGCGCAGTTGCGGCCGTTGGGATAGGTGGGCTGCGGGCTGATATCGGTCTGTCGGTCGAGCACGGTGGCGCCTCGCTGGTTCTTGAATACCGGCGTGACATGTATCGAGTGCTATTGCACGTCGACGTAGTCGCCGGTCGCCGAAACGGCAGGGGTGGTCGAGGTGCCGGCGAAGTTCCAGCGCCAGTAGCCGTCCACTGAAGCGGTGGTCGTGGTCTTGAGGTCACCCGTGCTGGAGGTGTTCACCGTCTTGATGGTGGTGTAGGTGCTGGTGCCCGCTTTGCGGAACTGGAGCTTGACCGGCTGCGCGGTGTAGCCCGCGTAGACGTCGGTATCCCAGTTCGCCCGGGTGAGCTTGCCGGTGACCGTGAGGGTCTTGCCCTTGGCTATCGGTTCCGGACCGGCGTTGACGGTCAGCTTGGAAAACCGCTGGAGGCGGGTGGTCGTGTAGGCGTCCCGCTGGGTCCGGCTGTCGTCGTTGGCCCATACGTCGACTCCAACCTTCCAGGTCCCGGCGTCGGCGTTGGTGAGCCACCAGTCCGGTTCGAAGGTGAAGGTCTTCGAGCAGGTGGAGGTGGTCGCGCTGGAGGCCACGCAGTCCGCGGGGGTGGTGTCCTCATTCGGCGTGATGTAGTCGTCGGGGTTGTTGGGATCCGTTCCGCGCCACAGATGGAAGTCCGCGTCCCAGATGCCCGACGGATCGGTGGCGGTCACCGAAACCGTGACCGTCTTGTCGGCGAGGCCGACAGCGATGCTTTTACCGCCGTTGACGGAGACGTTGGTGATCTGGATGTCGCCGACGGTCTCGTCCGCGTACGCGGCTGGGCCGATGAATCCGCCCAGCGCGGAGGCGGCGGCGAGCACAGCGAAGATTGCGCGCTTGCGCATTGATCTCCCCACAGTGAAGAGGGCGCGCCCGCTGGATACATGACACGGCCGGCGCGATGAGGGGCCAACTGTAAGCAGTCGAACGTCTCTTCACAACGGCTGATTGATCATTCCGAATCCGTCGGAGGCACGGCGGAGGGGCCGGGGCTGGTCAGTCATGAGGGTGCTGCCCGTTGATCGCGATCCTGCACGTCGCGGGAGGGGCCACAGTCGACGATCAGCCGACCCCGGGCCGTCGCAACGGCCCGATCCCGTTCATCCAGGGCACGGACGCCAGACCGGTTCCGCCACCGCACGCTGTCTACGGCGAGAACTGGAATGACTGCCCCCGTACCGCCCTGTGACGTTTGAGACTGCAGCTGCGCTTGATGTACCGGGCTGCCTGTGTGACGGCTGTGCCCAAACCACGGCAGTCAATGACCAGGAGGATGCGGATGGCTCCGCGTGCAGCAAGGCACCGGCGTTCAGTGAAACGTCGTGTTGTCGCCGGGGTTTCTGTCGCCGCGGCGGCCGGGATCGCGGTCACCGCGACGGTGACCATGAATGCCGAGGCCGCGTGGACGTCGGCGTCGAATGTGTCGGCCTCCGGCTGGATGGCCGACGACTCCCCCAGGGTCTCGGTCGACCGGCAGGGTGACGCTCTGCTGGCCTGGACGGCGGGCGACCTGTCGACGACGTACTCCTACCGCCGGGTCCAGACCAGGGTGAAATTCGCGAACGGCACGACGGGAGCGATCCGCACCCTGTCGCCGGACGGCGCCTCGGTGGCCTGGCCGGAGGCCGACTCCGACGACACCGGCGACTCGGCGGTGGTCTGGGAACAGGACAGCCAGGTCGTGGGTCGACGGATCGCGGCCTCGGGCAGCCTCGTCGGACCGGTCCAGAAGCTCTCCACGTCCGGTCCCGCGACCGGCCCGGTGGTCGCCGTGACACCGGGCGGCACCGCGATGGCGGCGTGGACGGAGATCCGCGACGGAAGCTGGTACGCGGTTGCCCGCCGCCTCAAGCTCGACGGAACGCTCGGCGCGCCCATCACCCTCGGCTCGGGCTCGGCCGAGAAGCCGGCCATCGGCGTCGACCGCAACGGCCAGTTCGTCATCGCCTGGGTGCGCGGCTCGGAGGTCGTGGCCAAGCGAATCACGTCGACGTCCGTTTCCTCGGCGAAGGTGCTCACCTCGTCGATCGCGTCGTACGGCGGTTTCGGCATGGTGCGTGTCGGCGTCGACCGGGACGGCGACGCGGTCGTCAGCTACCACTCCGGCGGCGGCGATCGTTCGCAGGTCTGGGCCTCGCGCTGGAGCCGCACCGGCACGCTGGCGTCCCCCCTGCGCATCTCGGCCTCCACCGACAACGTGGGCTTCCACCACGCCCTCGCGACCGACCTCGACGGCGACTCGGTGATCGTGTGGACCCGCTACAACAGCAGCAAGCTCGAGTTGGTCGGCCGTCGGCTGTCCGCGGGCGGCACCCGCGGCAGCGTCACCACCCTCGGTCTCGGCGACCGGCCCGACCTCGCTCTCGACGACGACGGCGACGGCATGCTGGTTTTCCACACGGTCGTCCCCACGTCAACGATCCCGTACAGCTACACCAAGAGCAGCGCCCGCCTGGTCAGCCGTTCCGGCATCTTCGGCACCACGAAGACGCTCACGTCGGACGGCCGGGTACCCCAGGTCGACGCCCGCCCGAGCTCCCGGTTCACGGTGATCTGGCAGCAGGCCACCCACCCGGGCACGATCAAGTCCGTCACCGGCCCCTGACCGGCGTCGGGGCGGCACCCGGGAGCACACGTCGTGCAGGACACGCAGCACGAAGCCATGAGCCACATCGATCGGCTGCTCGGGAGGCACCCCGGTCGTCAGAGACCGCCCCCGTGGATGGCAAAGGTCACCTACGAACACTCGTAGGTGACCTTTCCGCAGTTGCACCGGCGCGGCGAACTGCGAGGGTTACGCGGCGAGTTGGGTGGAGGCCGGGCATCACCGCCTATGACGGGCGTGATTGCTCCAGCGCTGACCAGCGCGGTCAGCGAACGCTTCATGGCCGTGGATCGTATTCGCCCAGGTGAGGCCACTCACCACCGCCTGATGTGCCACGGAGCCCAGTGCCGCCGGGTTCACGAGCCGGGGCTGTGGCATCAGCTTCCCTGAGGGATAAGATCCGCTGCCGACCTGCGGGAAGTCCGAACGGGCGGCTTCCAGGGGGTGTGAAGTGGCTGGAGCAGTCAGGGTGCCACGCGGGCAGGCCCGGCTTGCCTGCGGCGCGCTTGCCACGTTCGCGCTGGTGACTGCCGCGGCCGGGCTGGCAGCGTGGCACAAGTACCAACTGCTGGCGGGACCGCTGGCGCCAGGGCCGTACGTCGACAACCCATTGGTCGGGGTCGACACGTATTTCAGAAACCTGATGGGCTGGCGGACGGGGCTGCTGCTCGTGGTCTTGCTCCAGTTCAGCATCTGGCTCGCCAACATGCGCGACCTCGCTGATGTGATCTGGCGCCAGGGACAGCGTCGGCACCGGGCGTGGCTGGTCTTCGGCTGGGTGATACCGCTGGGGCAGCTCTTCATACCCAAGATGTTCATCAACGACCTGTGGGCTGCCAGCCGGCCGGAACCGGAGCGTCGTCGCGGACATCCCCTGCTCACGGCATGGTGGCTGTTCGTCCTCGTCGCGGCGAATGCATACAGCGATGCCCCCGAGGAACTGAAGAAGGCGGCCACCACGAGCCAGGCTCGCCAGGCCCTGCGTCAGATCATGTTCAGCGATGGTCTGGACATCTGTGCCGCTGCGCTATCGATCATCGTCGTCTGGCAGCTCATTCGCAGGTTGGAGCGCGCCGCACTGACTGCGACAGCGCCTGCTGTCCGCCCGGCAGGCCAAGCGGGATCCTGAGGATCCCTGGGTATTTGCATGTCCACGCGGTCGGTGGAGTCTCCATGGGCGACGTCAAGCGCCTCCGGGTGCGAACGATGGCCGAAGAAGTGACACGCCTGGTTCCCGACCTGCGGTCACGTCATCGATCAACGCTGTGACCTGCTGCTGAGCTGTCGGCAGTTGTCAGCGTTGGTCATCGTTGAGCGCCCTCCCACGGCCCCGAGACGGCCCCGGGAGGGCGCTCCGTGGTGCGACGACATCCGCTTCAGAAGTTCGATCCATGGGCGGTGTGGGCTGCTCGCGTACCAGCTCACCGGGCGGTGCGGAACCCTGTTCAGGTCGCCGGGATCCGTCGCCGTCCGGCGACGTTGATGTCAACTGGTGATGTCAGACTGCTGGGTGTTCGTCCGGCCGAGGGTCGCGTACGAACGCGGTACACCGCTCGTCACGGACTCCCATGACGTGGAAGTTCCGGCGGGCCTCCGTGAGGCTGAGCCGGCCGTTCGGACCGCCTCGAACCCGGGGTGGCTTCGCCACCGCGGCTGCAACATCCGAGGGTGTTGAAGCCGTCTGTAACAGGACACCCCGGACAGCTCTCATTTTGACTGTCCGGGCGGTTGTCGCAGGTCAGCGTCCCAACCGGACAGTCGGACAGCTGGGACACCTCGCTTGTCCCTGGTCGAAGCCCATGAGTGGCTTCGGTCAACGCGGGTGGCGGGAGCGAAGCGCCGTGGGAACACCAACCGTCTGGCGGTCCGTAGTCGTGCTGGGGGCTGTTCGGGTACCCGACGCGGCGTGGCCGTCTATCGGCACGCTGCGCCGGGCAATCTGGGTGTCGGAGGTGATCTTTGTGGC
The DNA here is from genome assembly GCF_053593595.1 of Streptomyces sp. NPDC002206. Lineage (NCBI taxonomy): Bacteria > Bacillati > Actinomycetota > Actinomycetes > Kitasatosporales > Streptomycetaceae > Streptomyces > Streptomyces sp. NPDC002206. Next base: position 60,782 of record NZ_JBSFCW010000019.1, on the reverse strand, counting down.
GGACGAGGACGCCATGCGCCGAACGTCGACGGGTGGGGACGCGGGGGACGGGGTGGGTGGGGCAATCTTGGATGCCTTGTTCACCCAGTCACCGGTAGGGCTGCACATCCTGGATACGGAGCTGCGGGTTGTGCGGGTCAACGCCGCCGCGCGGGAGATGCGCGGTGTGCCGGTCGAAGGCCTGGTCGGGTTGCATTTCGCCGAGGCATACGCCGGCCTGTCCGCGCCCGACGAGGTGGAGGCGATCCTCCGTGGTGTGCTGGAAAGCGGTGTGCCCGTGCGCGAGTACCTGGTCCGCGCGCGGGTGGCAGCCGAACAGGGGCGGGAAGAATGCGGGTCGATGTCGGTGTTCCGCTTGCAGGACCCGCAAGGGGCGGTCCTGGGACTGGCTGCCACGGTGGTCGACGTCACGGAACAGGAACAGACGCGTGCCCGGATGCGTGCGCTGAATGCCGTGCGCGAGCGTGTGGGTCAGACCCTGGATGTGATCGCCACCTGCCAGGAGCTGGTGGAGGCCTTGGTGCCCGGCTTTGCCGACTTCGCCATGGTGGACATTGTGGATGCCGTGGTACGCGGCGAGGAGTCCCCGACAGGGCCACTCGCTGAGGATGTTGCTCTGCGCCGTGCCGCCTTCCGCGCCCGCGACGGCCTGCAGGGACAGTCCTATCCGGTGGCTGACATGCGGAGCCTGAACTTGCTGACCCCCTACGCGCAGGCCATGAGCGACTTCCGTCCCCGCCTCGTGCCCCTGAGTCCCGACATCCCGTGGCTCGACGCCTCCAGGGCCAGGGGGGTCCGCGTATCCGGAGCGCACACGCTCATCGTGGCGCCGCTGGTCTTGCGCGGAACGGCACTGGGAGTGCTGAGCCTCCTTCGCACCGGTGGGTCCGATCCCTACAACGAGGATGATGTCGGACTTGCCGTCGATGTGGCCTCCCACACCGCCCTGTGTATCGACAACGCCTGCCGATTCACCCGCGAGTTCACCATCGCTGCGACGGTCCAGCGGTACCAGCTGCCCCGCTATCCCGCCTCTCACAGCACGGTCGAGACCGCCCACCTGCACGTGCCCGGCTTCAGCGGTGGGGGAGGCTGGTTCGACTCGATTCCCTTGTCCGGCGCCCGCACTGCCCTGGTCGTCGGAGAGGTCGCCGGCAGTGGCATCCAAGCGGCCACCACCATGGGGCAACTGCGCACTGTCATCCGCTGTCTGGCTGCACTGGACCTGCAGCCCGACGAGCTCCTCGCGCGCCTCAACGACACCGCAGCCTTCCTGGCAGCAGAGCGCGCGGCTCTGCCCCCCGGCGACCCCCTGCACCGCCAACCGCTCTCGGCGAGCTGCGTCTACGCCGTCTACGACCCGGTCACCCGCACGTGCACCTTCGCACGGGCCGGGCACACCCCACCCGTGATCACCCGCTCCGACAGCAGCACCGAGGTCCCGGACACCACCCCAGGGCCGCTCCTCGGCAGCGCGGAAGGTCCCCCCTTCGCCGCCACCACCACCGACCTCCCCCACGGCAGCATCCTCGCCCTCTACACTTCCGCGATCCTGCCCACACCCCCCGCCGAATCCGACGGTGCCCCCGCACTCCTGCGCGACGTCCTCGCTCGACCCGGCCGTCCTCTCAAGGACCTGCGCGACGACATCCTCCGCACCCTCCGCAACAAGGACCGCCCCGGCGACGCCGTCCTCCTCCTCGCCCGCACCCGGCCCTTCCCCGCCCACTCCCTGGCCACCTGGCTCCTCGACCACGACCCCACAGCGGCAGCCATCGCCCGCGGACACACCCGCCGGACACTCGCAGACTGGAACGTCGACGAAGACACCGCTTACGCAGCCGAACTGATCGTCAGCGAACTCGTCACCAACGCGATCCGCTACGGCGCCCCGCCCCTGCAACTACGCCTCATCAGAGACCGCACCCTCACCTGTGAAGTGCACGACGACAGTGCTGTCTCCCCCCACCTGCGCCACGCCCGCACGGTCGACGAAGGGGGACGCGGCCTGTTCATCGTCGCTCAACTCGCCCAAAGATGGGGCACCCGCTACACCACCGAAGGCAAGACAGTCTGGAGCGAACAGACCCTCCCCACTCCGGCTTCCCCTCACTCCGAGCCGACAGCCGAGTCCGTCCGATAAGCGGCGATCCGTCCCGGCCGTGCGTGATGCGCAACCGCATGGACGGATGGATGCCGAGGTCATCGATAGCGCCCGATGTCCGCTTCGCGGCACGGTGGGGTTTGTCGCTGCTGACCGTGGTTCTCCTCCGCAGATGGTGCGGAGGTGGTGCGACGTGGTGCGCGTTCCTGAGAGAAGGAGGACACCTCCGGCGCCCGCGACTCACGAGGGGTGGCTTCGCCACCGGGCTGCAACATACGGGGATGCTTCTGATCCGTAGCTCTATGTGGATCGGTCAGCGACGGTCATAGCGGTCGCAGTAAGTCCCTACAAGGTGGTTGCTGGACATGTTCGGCTGCTGAAGTTGCTGTACTTCCCTGCTGTACAGCAGGGATTGTGATGGGTGCTTGCCGTCACATCAGTCGACTTCATTGGGCCGGGCCGAGTACCTCGTCGGCGCTGCGGGGCTCTGTGCGCGGCTGTTGGTTGAGCTTGTGGCGCTCGATGGAGGAGTGCCGGTAGACCTCCTTGCGGGCCCGCATGATGTTGCCCAGGGGAGCGTGCTCGGCGGTGACCCGCCAGGGCGTGAAGGACAGCGCGTCCATCTTCTCCAAGTTTTCCGGGCCGGAGATGTCCTGCTGTGGCAGCCGCAGCTTGGCCACGGTGACGGACGGCGAGAGCTGCTCGGGCCACTCCACGGTGGTGTCCTCCACCGGCATGCGCTCCAGGTCGGTGCAGAGCTGGACCTGGATGTCGAAGGCGTAGGGCCGCTCCTGCAGTTCGGCTTGCAGGGCCGGTCGAAAGACCTCCTGCCCGGAGGCCGGGTCGATGTCGCGCCGGACCACCGCGGCGGCGAAGGACGGGTCGGGGGTGATGCGCACCTTGGCGATGTAGTCCCCGTGCCGGACGGCGCCCATCGTCCAGTAGCTCGACAGCAGCAGGTTTGCCGGAGGGGTCTTTGACAGGCGCAGGAAGGCCAGGAACTCGTCCCATGCCCAGTTGTCCTGGTCCAGCGTTCCCTTTCCGGTCACGAACTCGGTGAAGAAACGATGCGCGCCGGGTCGGCCCTGGGAGAAGTAGGCCGGCGCGTTCAGGAACAATTCCTGGATGAAGAGGTAGTGCTCGACCGTGTTGCAGAAGAAGATCGGTCCGTTGATGTTGGCGTAGTCGAATGTGCCCGTGTCCGGTTCGTCTTCCAGCAGGGTCGGGCCGGGGATGTCGAACATCTTCAGCGCCAGTCCGGTGGCGGCGCCCAGTCGCGCGTCGGCTCCGGCGTGAGGCGAGCCGTTGGAGAAGCGGATGAGCGCATCGTGGGTTCCCGGGGTCGCGTAGATTCCTTGGGCGTATTCGGGGGGCAGCCCGTCCAGGATCTCCACTTCGCCTCGGACCAGCCCGTAGCCCTTGGCATGGGCGTCGCGGAGGGCCCGGCCGGTACCACCGGCCTTGACCGACTCGGCGATGTAGCTCTCGGTCCTTTCGATCACCGTCTGCAGGTGCTGGTCGAAGTGCGGGTCGTCGTCCTCGACGTCCGGCGTGTAGGGGACGAACTGTGCTGCCATGACGTCGACCTCTTCTCGAAGACCGTGGTGGGGCCCCAGGGGGCAGGAACTGCCCTCAGTCCTCCAGCTCCGCGAGCCAGCGCAGGGCACGCAGACCCGGCAGGAAGCAGTACTCGCCGCCTCGGGTGACCACGAAGCTTGGCAGGTTCTGCAGGCGGCGCCGGACCGGCTTCTCCGGGATCGTGACGCTGCCGGTTCCGTCATGGTGCCCGGCTACGGGGTCCTTCTCGCCGGGATAGCCGATGAAGTTGCCGTCGTTGACCCACTCGGCCTTGATGAATTCAAACTGTCGTTCCAGGTGCGCTCCCATGAAGACGCCGACCAGGCCCCGGTCGGCGCCGTCGTCCTCCAGCACGCCCTCGGGCAGCGGCGGGCCGTAGGTGGTGCCGCGGCGGATGAGGCGGTGCATCCGTGCGTCGCCGATGATGGTGGCATCGCGGGGGTTGGTGCGCCGGATATGCGCACCGGCGGGGCACCTGAAGCCCCGATCGTCGTTCTCCCGGTACAGAAAGTCGTTGACGCGGTGCGGATCGGCCGCCAGCTCCGGGTCATCGTGCTCCGGCGACAGCGCCAGGGGCGCCCCGCTGGGCCAGCGCCCGACCATCTTCGCCGCCAGGAGTGCCTCCTCCTCGGCGCTGGAGCTGTTCGCGCGCAGGTACCGGCGCCAGGCCGCCACGTTGGTGTGGACCTTGCGAACGGCCGCGTAGGTCCCGTTGCGCCCCAGCACGGCGGGGCTGGGCATGGGCGGCAGGCTGCCGGTTTCGTCGGGGTAGCCCAGGATGAACTCGCCCGCCTTGATGGGGACTTCCTGCGGGTTGGAACCGGGCAGTCCGACGCCCTCGATGTTCGGATGGCTGATGCCGTCACGGAAGCCGAAGGTGGTGCGCCCGGTCGGGAGCTGGCGGACCTCCTGCTGCCAGATCACCTGGACACCGGGTGTGTCCTCGTAGGCGATGCGGGCCCGCTCCAGCTCCCTGCGCAGCTGCGCCGCATCGGAGGAGAGGGCGCTCAGCGCGATGTGGATATCACCGGTTCCGAACGGTGCCTCCCAGTGGGCAGGGGCGCTCTCACCCACGTCACCGATCAGCTCCGCCCGGGCGGCCATGCCCTCACGAAACGCCCGCGGAAAGCTGTCCAGCGACTCCTGGGGTACCCCCAGGGCCCTCAGCCCCTGGTAGGTGAACGCCACAGCCACCCAGGCATCCTGGCTCCGGTCCACGCTGGGCAGACCACCCGCGGTCACCGGGAGCAGCCGCCGCAGCAGGGCGCGTCCGGCCTGGCGGTCGTCCACGCGCAGGAAGACGAACTTTCCCTCGTACGGCACGGGCCTCGGCCGCAGGGCCCCGCTCTGGACGTCATCGATCTCGACGCGCACCCCGGCCGCGCTGCTGCTGTCCGCCGTGTTCATGCTCGCTTGTGCCTCCACATCGGTCTCTGCCTGGGCAACCTTGCAACGGCCGACGCGCGCCAGCCGACTCGGTCCACCGATGGTGGGTCGACTCCGAGGGTCGGCCGTGTTCGGGGTCTAGGCCGAGGCTTCCTCCAACAGCTTCTGGAACGCAGGAGTGGACACCAACTCCGCGTTGGCCGGGTTGTCCAGCGCCGCCCGGAACTCGGGGGTGTCCAGCACCTCCTGGAACGCGTCGTCCACGCGGTGGTCCTTGTAGATCTGTTGAACGGTCAGGTCGGGATAGGCGCTGACGAAGACCCCTGCGGGCTCCTGGTGGGCGATGAACCAGTCCTTCACCCCTGGGTCGGTGACGCCGGGGAACCCTTCGCTGTGCGAGAAGACCTTGTCGAAGCGGGCCCCGACCACCGTCTGGGCGAAGTCGTCGATGTACGTGTCCCAGGAGCCGTCGAAGACGCTGGCGAACATGAACCGGGTGTCGTTGTCGAAGATCACGTGCCGTGCATCATGCAGGGTGCCGATCTGGCGCAACGCCGCATGGACGTTCTCGTCAGCCGCCGCGTCGGCCATCGCGGCGAGATCCTCACGCAACGCGTCAGCATGGCCCGGCTTGATCTTGGTGAAGACGGTGAACTCGTTACAGACCCCATCCGACCTGCCCGGGCGCTCGGGCTGAGCCGATTGGGCTGCACCTGTCGTCGCAGTCATCGTGAGATTCTCCCGCCACGCATAGGTCCGAGGGTCGCCAAGCGCTCGGACATGAGGCGCCATCGCCCTCGCCTCCAATCCTTACTCCACACGCACCACCTCGCACCCCCGGCCATGGGTCTGGTGATCACTCGGGGGCGGATTCTCGAGAGGCTCCGCCACAGCGGGGTCCGGCCTGACCACTTCACGACTCCCCCGCAACAGCCGGCTGCGGTCCGTGCCCGACAGACCGTAGGGACGTGCCTCGTCCGTCAGGGTGCCAAGACAGAAAGCCGCCGAGGGTGACGACTTGCCGTCCTGTTCCGGGAAGGCAGCAACGCGGGTGGTCAGCAGGCCACGGCCAGGGTCCCCGCGTCCTGAGGAACTCCCGAGGACAGATCCGGAAAGGCGCAGGAAGATGGAGTTGGGGCTTGGCGTCGCCGTCACGTGCTCGGGCAGCCGCTTCCGCGTGGCCGTGAAGACAGCGGCGCAGCCGACCGCGCAGCGACCCGTTGCTCCGCCCAAGTGCCGTCCCCGCTGCACCATTGGTGTCCGAAGAGGCCGTGACCCACGGCCCAGGGTCGTCCGCAGGCCCTGGGCACGTCCACGACAGTCCCACGGCTGCCCCGCGCAGGCCGTCGGGGCACCCACCAAGCATTGCTCAACTGGATCGCCGCCCTGATCCTCTTCTGGAGGCAACCATGGGCAAAGTTCTCGGTGACGTCCTGGGTCTTGCGGCCGGTGTCGCGATCAGCCCGCTCCCGATCATCGCCATCATCCTCATACTGGCGACGCCTCGGGGACGTCTCAACGGACTCCTCTTCACTGTCGGCTGGATCCTGGGACTCTCGGCACTGGGCGCGGTGATGCTGGCGATCGCCTCCCCTGCAGGTGCTTCCGCCCACAATCAGCCGGCCACCTGGGTGGGAGTTCTCAAGGTCGCGCTGGGCGTGTTCCTCGTCCTCTTCGGCGCCCGGATGTGGCACCGGCGCCCGAAGGATCCCTCGCAAGCCCAGCTGCCGAAATGGATGAGCGCGATCGACCGCCTCACGCCGGTCAAGGTCTTCGGACTCGGAGTGGCCCTGGCCGCGCTCAACGCCAAGAACGCCCCGCTGACCATCGCCGCGGGCGCCGCCATTGGCTCAGCCGGTCTGCCTGTCGGGGAGCAGATCGCATCGCTGGCAATCTTCGTCCTGGTCGCCACCCTCGGCCTGCTGGCGCCACTGGGAGTATTCCTGCTCGGGGGAGAGCGAGCGAAGACCACGCTCGGCAACTGGAAAGACTGGGCCGCGCAGCACAACGTCGCCGTGATGGCGGTCCTGTTCTTCGTTCTCGGGTTGAAACTGCTCGGTGACGGCATCGGCATCCTCACCTCCTGACGGGCTCACCCACGCGTGGCGGTGTGGACCGATCGCAGACGTGCAACAGAGAAGGTCGGCGGAGCGGCTTTGGGCTGGAGCTGCTTTGGGGCGAGTGAAGGAGGCAGGCTGCGCCGCAGAGGCGGCGCGCGCCCGCGCCGTGCGCGGGTCCGCTGCCGTTGATGTCAGACGTGGACCTCAGCCGTCCATCAGATCCGGGTAGGGGCAGAGTTCCAGCGGGGCGGTCGGGCGGTCGGCCCACTTCCACCAGACGTGTTGGTCCGAACAGCCCCAAACCGGACGGCAAGTTCGACGGTCGTCCTCTTCGCGGTGACAGAGCGCCATCGAGCCGGTCTTCACCGACACCGACGAGGACGTCCGGGAACACTCCCTGACCATCGGTGAGTTGTTCGTGGGTGGGGTCGATGCGCTGGGCAATCGGAACCTCCGGGTGCCGACGGGCCTGGACGACGTCTCCGGCGACTGGGTCAAGGTCGACCCGCAGTTGGGAGTTCGTCACCCTGGCTTTCCAGCGGCGGGGCAGGTCGACTCACTGGGGCGTGATCCAGCTCATGGACGGAGTGCTCCCGCTCATGATTGCGCTCGCCGACGAACTCGGCGTCGAGATCCCGGCGGGTTCGCTTGCGGGTTGAGCGCCCTTCCACGGCCCCCGTACGGCCCGGGAGGGCGCTCGTGCGCCGGAGGAGACAGCCGCCTTGTAAGTTCGATCCGAGGCCGTTCCGGCGACGTCACGGCGTGGTCGGGTTGAACGTGCCGAGCCGAGCATGAGCGCCCTTCTCCGGTGCTGTTGATGTCACCTGTGGATGTCAGCCGGGATCCAACCTGCGCACTGCTCTGCCGTGGTCTCGGCCGCGTTCGACGAGCCGAACCTGATCGCGGACGCCGGCCTGATGCCCCTGGTCCGGTTGGCCGAGCGGTGCGGTTTGCCCGAGCTGGGCGGCGCCGCGGGCGTCGGCGACCTTGCCCCGCCGCAGCCGCACCGCCGCCGGCACCGGCCGGGCCGCGTCCTACCTGCCGTCTTCGTCCCGGTCATCCTCGAAGACGAAGAGCGGCTTTGCGCCATGTGCGGGTGCTTCGGCGAACGAGATGGCTTCAGTGAAGCGTTCGAGCGGGAACGGCTCGCCTTGGGGGATGCTCAGCACTTCATCAGCGACGAGACTGCGAACCTCGGACAGCGCGCGCAGCGCATCCGCAGGTGAGGCAGTGCCGAACCAGCGGTTCAGCCAGAAGCCACGGACTGCTTTGGTCTCGTAGATGACCGAGCGTGCCGACAGCGGGATCGTCAGCGCTGCCGGGTCAGTCTGCCGATGGGTGGAGAGCGCGCCGTAGACCACGAGCTCTCCTCCCGGAGCCAATGCCTGAGACACCTGGGCACCCACGTGGCCCGCGACACAGTCGATGGCCTTGCGCACGCCGGCCGATCCTGCAATCTCGGCCACACGCTGCAACAGGTCCTCGTCCTCAGTGCAAATGACCTCGTCACCACCAAGCGCCTTGATCTCCTCGACGGCATCGCGCCGCCGCACGACATTGATCGTGCGAATACCCAGATGCCTGGCCAGCTGAATGACGAGCCGGCCGACGGTGGAGCCCGCGGCCGTCTGCAACAACCATTCACCCGGCTGTACGTCGAGTTCGCGAGTCACCAGTAGCAGCGCGGTCAACGGGTTGACGGCGAGCTGACAGGCGCTGGAGTCGCTCAGATGATCGGGGACCGACAGGAGCCTTCGTGTATCGGCAACAAGGTATTCCTGCCAAGTGCCGGCCACATGCGGCCCGGGTACCGCCGGGACAGCAACGGCCACCACGCGCTCGCCGATCTTCAGTCCCTCGGTATCCGGGCCCAGGGCCTCAATGCGGCCCACGCATTCCATGTGACCCCCGACAATGGGAAACTCGGGAGAGAAACCGTAGCGGCCACGCAGCACGTGCAGATCACTGGCGTGAATCGGAGTCGCCTTCACGCGGATCAACGCCTGACCGGCTTCTGGCGTGGGAACAGGACGGGATTCCAGCCGCAGGACATCGGCCGGCTCGCCAACCTTTCCGGCTACGAGCGCGCGCATGGATTGTGGCATGAGTGACCTTTCGTCTCTCAGCGCCCGACGAACTCGGCGGGCGTTCTGGACAGGAACAATGCCGGTGGCGGCATCCTCGTCGGCGACCAGGCTCCGGACCTCTCTTTCTCGACGGAGCAGGACCGTGCGCAGAGCGTCATCGGCGTCAGGTCCCCTCTAGGCCTTTACCGACTCGCCCAGCATGATCACGTGAGCGAGCTGGGTTCGTGCGGCCTGCTGAGGTCCGTGATCAGGACCGCTCGCCGCAGCGAACTGATCTGAGGTCAGGGTGGAGTTTCGGCGACCGGATCGGATGCCTGAAGGTGTCGGCGGGATTCTTGACGAGCGTCTGTGTGCGGTCAGTCATCATTGGTCACCTCGACGGACTGGACCCGGGCGCATGCCCTGCTGAGTCCGCCGCACGCACCGCACCCGAGAGCCCCTGGAGTCCCCGACATCACGCTAAGCGCCACTGACAGGCTCTGCAATCCAGCCTCCGACGGCTCCACCTGGTCGCCAGTCCGTATGGCCGCAGGTGAAGGAGCGAGGTCGGCGTAGCGACTTTGGCCGGGAGGTTGCGTCCTTGGAAGTGGTGTACGGGTTCGACCCGATCCGGGGGCTTGTTCCGGCTTCGGAGATGACGCCCGCACAGATGAACGGCCACAAAGTACTCGGGCAGAGTTGAGTACGTGCGCTCTGGTCGGTTATGGGGCGAGCCGGAACGCTTGGGCCATGCGACAACGACTACTGAAACTCGTTCCCCAGCTGTTGGCGGTTCTCGTGCTCGCTGTGGTGACGCTAGGGGCGTGGGCTGCCTGGCTGGGCTGGGACCAGCATCGTGACGTGCAACCTGATGGTTCGACGACCGGCCCGTACGAGGCGTGGCAGGTGATCGGGCTGGTGTTGACTCTGCTGGCGCTGGTGTACTGGGCGGCATCCCGGCGCTACATCGCAGGTGCTGTGCTCGGCATCACGGCCGGCCTGACCATTGCCGCCTATTACGACTGGTCGGACGACTCCAGCGGCCTCTTTATGGTCGGCGTGGGGATGGTCATGGTGGGGAGCCTCGTCGTGACCGCCGTCGTATCCGTCGTGATCGCCTCTGTGAAACGAGAAGGCCCCCCGAGTCGCCGTTGATGGCTCGGTCAAGCGGCGACGCGAGGGCTTTGGAGCACCAGTTCGGAAGGCGCCGTATGCGGGCGGCGGCTGACCTGCGAAGCCCCTGACCTGGGCCGGAGCGTGGTCGGTGTCGCTGTTCCCCGTGAGTCCCCGCTGCGTCCCGCCGGAACGGGCACGCAACGGGCACGGTCCCGGCCGGGTAAAAGAACGCATGGACACGGCACGCGTGTTGACGGGCGGGTCACCTCCACCAGTAGCCGAAGAAGTGAATGGGGCCCCGCTGACCTGGGGCCTTGAAAGCGATCAAAACTGTGACCTGCGGCCGGGCCGTCAATGGTTGTCAGCGTTGGACGTCCTTGTGCGGCCCCGGACGGCCCGGAGGCGGCCCGAGAGAGCGCGCTCCGGGGATGGAATGATCTCCCCGGAGGGGTGCGAGTGGACCTGCTTGAACTGATGGGGTGGCTGGCCGGGCACGGAGTCACGACCGTGTTCAAGGTCGACGGTGACCGCATGGTTGAGCGCAGGAAGGCGTGGATGGTCATCGTCAGCGGTGGGCCGCTTGGCGAGGACTCGTTCTTCCGTACGGACCTGGCCACGGCAGACGCATGCCTTGACTCGTTGCTCGCTCACCTGGAGAACAAGGGCCTGTCGCCGTTCGCATGATCAGCGTGTGCCGTGCGGTCGTCGCTGCTGCTCGATGCGAACCATGGGCACGGCGGTCACAGGGGTTCGCCGATTGCGTCAGCTGGGCGTCTGCGGCTGGTGGGTGTCGGTTGTGGGCTCGGTGGTTGCTGTATCTCGCCGCTGTACAGCACCAGCTTGGAAGACCGAGGCTGCTGTGTACTGGTATGCCGTTGCCCCCGACGGTTTCGGCCGGTAGGACCGTTGGTAGAGGCCGAAGGCACTGAAGAGGAAGCAGCAGCCCACGATTGTGGCGAAAGTTGCCATTGGTGTCGATTCCAAGTGGCGATGCACAGGACCCACGATGATCGTGCCCCCGACACCTGCGCAGACGTCCGCCCAGCCTCCAAGTCGCGGCGACGAAACGGTCTTCCTGAACCACGGGGGGACCCATCCGACGCAGATGGCGGCAATGCCAGGAACGAACGTCAGGAGCCAAAACAGGGCCAACACGGTCCATCCGATGACATCCACAGCGAGCCCCCCATGCAACAAGCGTGCGACTCGATGGCCGCCAGGCGTGATCTTTGCATGGCCGGCTTGCCGCCGGTAAGGGGCCCGGGCTGATGGTCCGTATGTACGCGCACCCGATGCCCGGAGCTGACCACGGGCAGGCGGGCGGAAGGGCCCACCAAGTCAGAAGCTGGCAAGCGGCTCGTCGTTCTGCCGGCCTTTCTGCGGACCGACCTCCGTCGGCATCTCGACCGGTACGCCGAGAAGGGCCCGGACGGACTGCTGTTCGTGGGGGAGAAGGGTAAGCCGATCCGCCGTTCCACCTTCGGGCAGGAGTGGCGCGCGGCTCGCTCCGCTCACCGGTATCGGCGAACGGTCCAGGAGGAGAGACTCTTCAATCGGGCTGCCGTACCGATGAATAGAGGTACTGGCCCTTTCCCAGGGGTTGTTCCGGAACGCGCCCTCGCCACAGCAGGACCCCGTGGCGCCGCTCCCAATAACCCCCGTACGCCCCCTTGATGAGCCGATCCGGCAAGAACAGCAGCGACCACAGAGCCATGATGGGTGCCCATACCAGGCCAACGATCAGACCGAACGACACCAAGAAGACAGCGAAGCCCATGTCGAAGCTGCGACGGAGGGACTCGCCGGGCGTGGGCAATGCCGAGTCGGGGTTCGCCAGGGGAACCGCATCTTCGAACTCTTGTTTCTCACCGCCCAGCCACCTCAACCGGGTACAGGCGAGCACCCCGTTTACAGCGCTGAACGCTACAAGGATGGCCAGACCCCGCCAATCGACGTCGAACTTGGGAACGCCATGCACACCGAACACCACGGGTGCGGTGACAGCCGCGGCGCCCACCGCCTCGGCGACGGCCATCAGCTCATGGTGGACATACCTGCGCACGACTCTCCCCCTACGCCCCGCTCCCCACGGCTGCCTGCCACACCCCAACTATCCATATGGTGCTCACCCTGACGAGCGCCTCATCCGCAGGACCCCCGAACTGGCAGCTGCCATTGGCCTTCCGTTCATATAGCCCTGGATTCGGGGCCGATGATCGACAGGCGGCCCTTCCACGCCAGACCCCGGACGAGGGTCCTTACAGCTGCCGGATGAGGTCGGTGGAGCGGGGTGCGGTCATCCCTGCCCCGGCCGACCAGCAGGCCCACCGCCTGGGGCGCGGCAGCCAGGGCGGCAGGCCGCCCGCTTTTGAGAAAGACGGCCACGCCCGTCCACCGCTGCCCCAGACAGAGCCGAGCAGACGCGGTATCAGGTCCTCCGCACCATCATGAACACTGCCGTCGATGACGAGTTGGTCCGCCGTAACCCCTGCGGGTCCTCGTCGACGCCTACGCCCCGGTCCAGCTCAACGCTCACCTGTACCTCCATCACCCGGCGACCGAGCGGTGGAATCTGATCGTGGACGCTGATCGCGCAGAGGCCTGACCGGGCCGGCCCGGGAGCGCTGGTTCGACAGACGCCGGACCGCGGGTCTGTATGCATCCGGTGTGACGTTGGCAAAGGGCGGTGTGACGTTGGCAAAGGCCGGTGCGGCTTGGCAAAGCGTGCGCAAAGCATTCACCTGCCGTATAACCGTCGCCGGGGTCACAGGTCAGAATCACGCGAGCCAACAGACTCCTAGATCACTTGGGCCCCGCGTGACGACTTCTGCACCGCGGGACCCCTTCTCCACATGGGGAACACATGCGCATACGTTCCACCCTGGCCGCCGCGACGGTCTCCGGCGCTCTCGCCCTGGCCGCTTTCGCCGTGCCGGCCGCGCAGGCGACCGACGGAACGGCCCTGGCGCAGGCCCATAAGCTCGCGCAGCAGGCCTCGGGCCACCAGTCGGGCATGCAGGCCCGCTCGCTGACGGCCGCCGACTCCGGCGACCCGTACGTGCTGAACGCCACCTTCTCGAACATCAAGGTGAACAGCAGCAAGTCGGCGATCGTCGTCGGCACCACCAACACGGTCCACGTCTCGTACAGCTTCACCTTCACCCACGGCTCGGACGCGGACCCCACCGCCGACGACTTCGTCTCGGGCATCGACCTCTACCGCAACACGGACGACGGGAACTTCCTGTTCGGCGACGTTCCGGCGACCTGCACGGCCGCCTCGTTGACCGTTGCGAACTGCAAGGGCAGCATCGACATCAACCCGCAGGAGGAGCTGACCAACACCGACGCCGGCGCCCGCTGGACCGGCGAGGCGTTCGCCATCGCCTACAACGGCCAGGACCCCAGCGACCCGAACGCCGACTGGAGCAAGGTCGGCACCGCGTACCAGGACGCCGTGTCCTCCAACGCCCTCCAGCGCTACTCCAAGCTCACGGTCAACGCGTCGCCGGAGCCGGTGAAGAAGGGCGGCACGCTCACCATCACGGGCGCCCTGACCCGCGCGAACTGGGACACCCACAAGTACGCCGGCTACACCGTCCAGCCGGTGAAGCTGCAGTTCCGCAAGACCAGCTCGTCGTCGTACCCGACGACCTACCTGAAGACGGTCACGTCGTCCTCCACGGGCTCGCTGAAGACCACGTACACCGCCACCTACTCGGGCTACTGGCGCTACTACTTCCTCGGCACCTCCACCACCCCGGCCGTCAAGGCCACGGGTGACTACGTCGCCGTTCAGTAGCGGTCCCCTGGCACGACAACCCGACCGTGGTCATGCGGCGCGCGGCCGCGGCAAGGGCCGGCCTCCAAGAGCATGGCCGCATCTCGCTCCCAAAGCGGGTGTCAGCCCACGCGTCCTGAGTTGAACGTGCTGCGACGTCTCGACTGCCGGCCGAGCGGGCAAGCAGTCTCATCGACAGTCTCATTCGTCGCCGTTCGCGGCCGTTCAGCTCTCCTGCAGGCAGTTCAGGGGACCGGCCCACGGACGACCGTGACCCAGGACGAAAGGGGCCGTGCAGAGTTGGAATGCGTGCGCCACCCAAGGCGGCATCTGGGCCGCAGAGAAGGGGTGCGCGGCCAACCTGTGGCCAAGATGACGGTCGATCAGACCACTTTGGAGCGTAGTCCGAGGTCAAGGGGCCAAGCGCTGACCTGACGGATCGGTCTTGAAAACCGTCGTGGCAGCGATGTCACCGTGGGTTCAAATCCCACACCCAGCGCAAGTGAAAGGCCCCTGACCAGGTAACTCGGTCAGGGGCCTTTCTCGTGAGCGTTGTCCGCCAGCGACCGTTGTTCCCCGCTGTTTTCCGACCGAACGGTCACAGGAGGGGCACGTCGACTGGCCATCGCTAGACGGCGAGCAGCCCGGCGAGCGTCAAGGCCGCCACCGCAAAGAAGACCCGCAGCTTCCTCCAGCCCGGTCCCGAAGCCTGGCGGGTCAGCTCCCAGATGCCCACCAGCCCGCCACCGAGGCCCAGCGCGCTCCGCAGCAGGAAAACGGTGGTGTGCACAGGGAGCCTCCAGGGACCTTCGAACGGACGGGAAGGCTACCCCTGGTGGTGGTCGCGTGGATGGCCGACCCCCAGGTAGAAGCCCGCCCCCCAAAGTGCTGTGATCAGGCTTGCCACAGCCGAGATGATCACTCGAAGGGATAGCCTCCACCGCTCCGAATCGAGAGGCTGAGCCGGTGACTGACGATGAGGTTGTCGAGGCGTTGCGAACCGTAGCCGAGACGGGGACCTTTCCACCGCCCGCAGCACCTAAGGATGTCGTCGAGGCGGAAGAGGTCATCGGTTTTCCCCTGCCTCCGCTCTTGCGACGCCTGTATACCGAAGTGGCCAACGGCGGATTTGGCCCCGACGAGGGAATCCTGGGTGTGCGTGGGGGGCCCGCACAAGGCAACTTCGCGGACATCGCCGAGCTGTACGAGGACGGCCCCGATCCGTCCGGCCGCATCCCTGCCGGCCTGGTGCTGATCTTCGACTGGGGCTGCACGATCTGGTCGCTGGTCGACTTCCGCGATCCTGCGGGCCCCATGTGGTGCAACCATCAAGGAGAGCACTGGCCCCAGGGCATTACCTTCTCGCAATGGCTGACCGGCACGTTGGCGGGTACGGTCACGGTGGACACGCTGTTGGAGAGTCAACCCCCATCGCAGATCAGTCCAGTCCGCCACTGCCCGAGGCCCACATAGGTCGGCAACGTGGATGGGCCCTCGCCTTCGCCACCCACCCAAACCCGGTCCGGACGGTGTCATGCGGCCCGCGCGTTGCTGTGGGTGAGGGAACGCTGTCTCTCGCAGACCACCGACGAGCTGTACCGGCGACTCCTGCGTCTGCACATCCTGCCGACCTTCGAGGATCTGGACCTCGACCAGATCACTGCGCCCCGCGTGCGGTCCTGGCGCTCGGAGTGGCTCGACACGACGGGGGCCGAGACCACGATTGCCAAGAGCTACCGGCTTCTCAAGGTGATCCTGGAGACGGCCGTCGAGGATGAGCTGATCCGACGGAACCCGTGCCGCATCCGAGGTGCCGGAAAGGAGACCGCGGTCGAACGGCCTGTCGCCACACCGTCGACCAGGTCGACGCGCTCGCCGATGCCCTCGGGCCTCGCTGGCGGCTGATGGTCTTCCTCGGTGCCTACGGACCGCTCCGGCCGGAGGAACAAGCCGAGCTGCGTCGGAAGGACGTCGACCTCGACAACCTGACCGTCCGGGTCCGGCAGGCTGCCCCGGAGCTGACCACCGGCAAGCGGGCAGGGGGGCCGACCAAGTCCGAGGCGGGCAAGCGGCTCGTGGTTCTGCCGGCCTTTCTGCGGGCCGACCTCCGCCGGCATCTCGACTGGTACGCCGAGAAAGGTCCGGACGGACTGCTGTTCGTGGGGGAGAAGGGTAAGCCGTTCCGCCGGTCCACCTTTGGGCGGAAGTGGCGTGCTGCGCGTACGAAGGTTGGTCTTCCTGACGGCTTTCGCTTCTACGACCTTCGTCACACCGGGCATACCCTCACGACCCGTTCCGGGGCGACGCTGAAGGACACGATGGTGCGCGCCGGGCAGTCGACCGAGCGGGCCGCGCTCATCTATCAGCACTCGGACCTGGAGCGGCAGCGCGAGGTGGCGGCCGGCCTCGACCCGCTCGTACGGGCTCGGCGCGAAGCAGTGGATGACCAGGCCTCTGGCACGGATATGGCACGGGACGCTTGAACTGGTCCAGACAACAAAGAAGCCCCGGGCCGATGGCCTGGGGCTCTTGCATGGAGCGGGTGACGAGAATCGAACTCGCGCTCTGAGCTTGGGAATCACCGGGCCTTGGGCCCCCATCGGCGAGCTGACCAGCGGGGACGGAAGCCAAGGGGAACCCTGGAGCTCGCCTTAGCGCCCGTAGTTGACCGTGGTTCCCCGCCCTGTCGGGCACGGATCGGGCACGGATCGGGCACGGACACCTTCTGATCCGTAGCTCTAGCCGGATCGGTCAGTGATGGCCATTCTGGCCGCTACCAGGCCCCGGAGGGGCGCTACCGGACGAGGGCGGTTACTGGGGTTGCGGTACCTGGCTGCTGTACCGCAGCATCCCGGTGGGGGTGACCATGGAACGGCATTTGCTGGAGAAGCTGTTGGCCGGTGACGACGAGGCGTCCGCGGCCGCTCTGGCCGCCCTCCGCAGCGGCGCCACCTACAGCGTGTCGGATACGACGTATCCCGCAGAGCAGCATGCCGGGGTCTTTGCACGCCGACTTCGGCGCATGCGGCAGCACGGAGTCGAACCTCTTGGGCTGGAACGAATGGTGCAGCTCCTCCGCGAGCATGGCCGGCCGGTGTGCGGAGGGCTGATCGATTCTGCCGATCAGAAATGGACCTTCCTGTGCTACTTCACCGAGGACGGCAGTGCACTGGTGGCCTGCGCTGGCTGGCAGCGGATTGCCAAAGAATCACCGCTTTAGGAGCGAGGTGGGGCGAGTTGAGGTCTGACCTGCGGGATACCGACTTCGGCGACTGCTGGCTGTGGCCTCCGCCAACCGCCGCAGTTCCCCGTGAGTCCCCGCCCGATCTGGCGCGGTTGTGGCACGGGGAACTTCTGATCCGTAGCTCCTGCTCCTGGTGGCCTATCTGTCCGGTCTGGTGAACATTACCGCCGCGTCTTACATGCCTCCGATGATGTTGACGTTCTTTGTGCGACCCGGGAGAGTCACTGCGGCGAGCATCGGGGGGTAGGTATGAACATGGCTGGCACCTCGGCACCTCCGGAGCACGGAGGCGTCGCGAGAGGCTGTGTGACCGTGGGCCTGATCATGGGGTTGGTGCCGCTTGGCGGGCTGCTGCTCCTGTTCAGTTTCGTGGCCACGATGGAGGTTGACTCTCCAGACGCTTTCGCGGGGTGGCGGGACAACCTCAGCGGCCTCGCGCTGTTTCCGCTGGCCCTCAGCGTCACCGCGCTCCTCGGGGCGCTAGCAGCCGCGTTGTGGGGGTCCCGGCGCGTGCAGCCATTCGTCGGCCTGGTGTGCGGTCTACTGCTCGTCGCGGCCTGCTATCGGGCGTACACGCTTGCACCGATGCTGAAGTGCTGGGGCCACAATTCCATCGCGCGGGAAGCGGACGGCTCCTATAACTGCGCTGACCGCTGACCGTGGCCTTCCACTTCGCCCCCAGGGCAGCTCAAGTCCTGAGCTTGGGAATCACCGGCCGATCAAGCTACCCCAGGGCCCTGACCTGTGCGTAAGCGTGCCTTTACTGAGCTGGGCTACGCGTCGAAGTGACCGCTGTTGCCCCCTCTTACCCACCTGTTCTGGCACGCATTTGGCACGGCTGCCACGAGATGGCACCGGCTCCCCCTGGTCGTCAGTCCTCTCCGGGAGGAATCAGGCGGTCGGCACCCTCGGCGTCGTCCACGTGGCCGGTGGCGTCGACGGTGATAGGAGTGGCCCGACCCGTCGCTGTGATCAGCCATGCGAGCACCTGCTCGGTCAGCGGTGTCCCGTTGGGCCCCTCGTCCTCCCAGTGGGCGCGCCAACCACCACCTGGCACAGCGGCCACGACCTGGTCGGCTCGCTCCAGGTGAGAGAAGTCCGGGTAGTCCGTGACCGGGCGCAGCGCACCACGCTGAGGGTCGACGACGAGAGCCGTACCGGTGGTCTCGCCCCAGGTCTCCACAGCCACGGTGCGCCCGATCGCCGACTCCGTGCCGTTGAAGATGGCGAGCCAGCCCGTCAGGTTGAAGTAGCGCATGGGAAACATCGTCTCCCACATTCAACGTTGGCGTCTGGCTGGCCGCTTGTAGAAGGCATCTCGGCGACACCCGCTTTAGGAGTTCGATCCCCGGTTTCCGCGGTGTCCCTGAACGTGGGTTCAGCATGCAGTCCCGAGTCTGCCGATGACCTTCTCTATCCATCGCCGTCCGGCGTCGTTGATGTCAAGGATGGATGTCAGCCTGTGTTCCTCGGGCCCGGGTACTGGGTTCCCTGCGGGTAGTACGCAGCGCTCGTCGCTGGCGCCCATGGCGGCGGGGTTGGTGGTGGCGGTTCCGGCGGTGTTGGTTGAGGACCGGCGGAGGCGAACTAACGCCCCTGCTCCAACACCCGGTCCGCAAACGGACTTCGGACGCCCATCCTCGGTCGCTCCAACATCGGCGCCCTTCCTGCATTTTGCAATCTCGGCAAGTGGCACACCGTCACCACATTTGATGGGGTAATCCGTCGCCGTACTCATTAGGTAGCTCCTCCGGGGAAGAAACACGCCCAATTCATGACAATCACCGTCGTGCTGACAGTGTGGCGGCGGCGCGCCGGCGGCGGGTGTCGCAGTTGGAACATGTCGCAGTTGCGACACCTGAGGTCAGTGACAGGTTGAGCGGCATCAACGGATGCTTTCGGACAGCTTGTGCCCCAGCTGGACGAGAGGTGTCTCACTGATGTTTAGAATCCGCCTAACGGCGGCAATATCGACGGGATTGGTGCTGAGTGCCGGAGTTGTGCCAGCCGCACTCGCAGCGCAGACGGCAGCTACTGGGACCGCCACTCACCCCGCTGCTGTACGGGGGGCTCGCTCCGTGACCGTGCGGCTGGTGACCGGTGACCGGGTGACCGTGACGACACTGCCCGGCGGACGGCACACCGCGTCGGTGCAGCCCGGACCCGGGCGCGAGCACATCCCCTTCCAGACGCTGGAGGGGGACGACAAGCAGTTGACCGTGATGCCGTTCGACGCCGAGGCGCTGGTGTCGGCAGGCACCCTGGACCGGCAGCTGTTCAATGTGACGGCGCTTATCTCCCAGGGCTACGACGAGGCACACACCTCCGCGCTGCCGCTGATCGTCTCCTCACGGCCGGAGCCGTCACGGGCCGGGGCCAGGGTCACCGCACAGGCAGCGAAGACAGCCGCGGCCACGGCCGACCGCCTGGTGGCGCTCAACGCGTCGGCGACGCCCTCCCGTGACCTGCAGAGCATCCACGCGCGGTCGGTGCGGGTCGCCGGCCACGACCTGGGGAAGTTCTGGAAGACGCTGAACCCCGGCAGAACGCCGGACGCCGCCCGCACAGCGGTCACCCCGCGCATCTCGCTGGACGGCAAGGTGAAGGCTCTGCTGGACCGCAGCACCGCACAGATCAACGCCCCCATCGCCTGGAAGGCCGGCTACGAAGGCCAGGGCGTCAAGGTGGCCGTGCTGGACACCGGTGTCGACGCCAGTCACCCCGACCTCGTCGACCGCATCGCGGAGGCCAAGGACTTCTCCGGCAGTGGGAACACCGGCGACCACTTCGGCCACGGTACGCACGTCGCCTCGATCGTCGGCGGCAGCGGGGCCGCCTCCGACGGCGCCCGACGCGGTGTCGCGCCCAAGGCTGACCTGCTGATCGGCAAGGTGCTGGACGACAACGGCTACGGCGACGAGTCGGGCATCATCGACGGCATGGAGTGGGCGACCGCCGAGCACGCCAAGGTCGTCAACATGAGCCTCGGGGCGGACGAGCAGACCGACGGCACCGACCCGCTCAGCCAGGCCGTCGACAACCTGACCGCCTCCACCGGCACGCTCTTCGTGATCGCGGCGGGCAACTCGGGCCCGGGCAGGTACACCGTCGGCACGCCCGGCGCAGCCGATGCCGCGCTGACCGTGGGCGCCGTCGACCGCGACGACTCCCTGGCCCCCTTCTCCAGCCGTGGCCCGCGCTTCGGCGACGACGCGGTCAAGCCCGACGTGACCGCCCCCGGCGTGGGCATCGTCGCCGCCCGCGCGGCCGGCACCACCCTGGGCGACCCGGTCGACGCCAACTACGTCGCGCTGTCCGGTACCTCCATGGCCACCCCGCACGTCGCCGGCGCCGCCGCGCTGCTGGCCCAGCAGCACCCGGACTGGGACGCCCAGCAGCTCAAGGACGCCCTGATCAGCACCGCGCACACGGTGCCCGGCACCAAGGTGACCGAGCAGGGCGGCGGCCGCATCGACGTGGCCGCGGCCATGGGCCCGGTGACGGCCACCGGCTCCGTCACCCTCGCCCCGCTGACCACCGGTGGCACGCAGGGGCCGCAGCAGGCGTCCACCCTTCGCTACACCAACACCGGCGATCACCCGCTCACCCTCTCCCTGGCCGTCAACCTGGCCACCGAGACCGGGAAGGCAATCCCCGACGGGGTGGTCAGCCCCGACTCCAGCACCGTGCAACTGGCCCCCGGTGCCACCGCCGACGTACCGCTGCGCACCGACGCGACCCACGCCGTCCGCGGCAAGTTCTACGGATACATCACCGCGAAGTCCGCCGACGGCACCGTGCTCGCCCACACCACCGTCTCTCTCGTGGTGCACGCCCCCCAGCACCGGCTGACCGTGGTCTACCGCGACCGCAACGGCAAGATCGTGCCCGGCTCACTGCCGACCATCTGGGGCCCCGACGGGTTCGTGAACTACACGGACCGCGACGCAGGAGTCGCCGTCGTGGAAGAGGGCACGTACAACATCAACTCCGGTTTCTACGACCGGACCGATGATGGCGAAGAAGCCGGCCAGATCGTCGACCCCGAGGTGAAGGTCACCAAGGACATGACGGTGACGCTGAATGCCGCCGATGTCACCGAGGTGAAGATCCGCACGCCTCGCCCCGCCGAGCAGCACGGCGTCCTCAGCACCATGTTCTACCGCCAGATCGACGGTCACGGCCTGCTCCAAGGCGCCCTGTTCTTCGACACCGTCAAGCGGCTCTATGTCAGCCCCACCGCTGCGGTCACCGACGGTGCCTTCGAGTTCTCCTCGCGCTGGCAGATGACGGCCCCGCAGCTGCGGGCCAAGGTCTCGGGCAGTTCACAGCAGTTCGCGCCGTACTACCAGGTGACCTCCCCGGTCTTCGGGGACCAGGGCGCGCGGCTGACCGCTGCGGCCGCCGGCCTGGCGGCGGCGCCCGACTTCCGCGGGGCGCGCGGCAAGCTGGCCGTCGTACGGGACGACAACTCCGCCTGGTACGACCGACGGGCTCTCGCGCAGGCCGCGGCGGACGCGGGGGCCAAGGCGCTGCTGCTGGTGCAGCCCGAGGGCTTCTCCGACTGGACCCGGTGGCAGCCGAACGGTGACCGGATGGCCCTGCCCACCATGCAGACCTCCTGGAAGAACGGGACGGCTCTGCTGGAGCGCATGGCGAAGGGCGCCACGACGTTGGAGTTCTCCGGCACCGTTCGCAGCCCGTACCTGTACGACGTGATGCAGGTTTCGAAGGGCTCCATCCCCAAGCAGGTGGTCTACACCGTCTCGGACCGGAACAGCGCGGAGGTCCGCAGTACGTACACCCGCACCGGTGCCTCGTCCTGGGCGAGCGAGCAGCGTTTCGGATGGCGGCCGTTCGAGGACACCGCGTGGAACCAGTACAGCCGCTACGTCCCGGTGGGGCAGGAACGCGTCGAGTACGTGAGCGCCGGGGACACGCTGTGGCAGCACGTCGTGCACCACAACGTCATCGACAACGTCGACTTCCCGCTGCAGGCCGGCATGCACGACGACCCGCACACCTACCGGCCCGGCCAGAGCGCCACGGAGCGGTGGTTCGGAGCAGTGGTCCGCCCGTCGATCCCGCGCGGTAAGGGCCTGTCATCGGTGCGCAACGGCGACACCCTGTCGGTGTACGTTCCGGAATTCAACGACTCCGGCGCCGGCCACTGGTCGTTCGCGGAGAGCGACCCCTTCGGCGGAATCGGCGGCGGCGTCGGCACGGCTTCCGTGAACGACACGGCCGAGGCGGTGCTGTACCGGAACGGGGAGCAGATCGCCACGTCCGACAGCGGTGCGTGGGGCAACTTCGAGGTGCCCGCGGGCAACGCCGAATACCGGCTCGACCTGACCACCGCTCGTGTCTCGGACGACTGGCACTTCGGCACCCGCACCAACACCTCGTGGACGTTCCACTCGGACACCGCGGCCGACAAGACCCTGCTGCCGCTGCTCCAGCTCGACTACGACGTACCGGTCGACGCACAGAACGCGGTCGGCGCGGCGCGCGCGCACGCCCTCGGTCTGACCGTCCGCATGCAGGACGGCATGGCAGCCCCCCGCGGGGTGACGCTGAAGGTCGAGGCGTCGTACGACGACGGGAAGAGCTGGAGCACCGCGCGCACGGCGCGGCACGGCGGTGACGGGCAGTTCACCGCCACCGTGGAGCGGCCGTCAGGCGTAAACGGCGACGCGTACGTGACGCTGCGGCTCACCGCCACGGACGCCGACGGCAACAGCGTCCAGCAGACCGTGAACCGCGCCTACCTGCACCACGGGACCGCGTGAGCCGCCGGGAACGCTGACGCGGACTGATCCGGCTGAACCACGGCGGGTGCCAAGGGCCCTTAGGGCCTTGGCACCCGCCGTGTCATCTGTGGCCTGGCCATGGGGCTTCTGCTCTTGCGTGCGAGCCCAAGCCCAGATTTACTCCGAGGAGCCTTTCTGATACTCCGATGCAGGTCAGGGCTGGTGTCTCGGCAGGATTCGAACCTGCGACACCCGCTTTAGGAGCGAGGTGGGGCGAGTTGCGGTCTGACCTGTGGGATGCCGACTTCGGCGGCTGCTGGCCGTCGTCGCCGCCAGCAGCCGCAGTTCCCCGTGAGTCCCCGCCCGATCTGGCGCGGTTGTGGCACGGACCCCTTCAGATCCACAGCTCTATGCAGAGTGGCCAGAGACAGCCATACCGGCCCCAGCCTTGCCTCATGGGGCCTGGATGAGGAGACTCCAGCCCATCGCCCGGATCTCGTCGTAGGTTGCAGGCCGAGTGAGCATGTCTGTCGTGAGTTCGAGCGGGCGCAGCAATGTCGGGCCCGTGCCCTACCCTTTGAGTGGGCGCGGGGCCTACTCATTCCCTGGGAGGGAATATGCCCCACGACCGCGTCAACGCCGCGAAGTTCATCAGCCGCTATCTCGACGAGCCGTACGAGACGCTCCTCGGCGGCGAAGAAGCTCATCACCTGCTCGCCACAGTGCACGCCGACCGCGTCTGCCCGCCGAGTGGCCACAGCATCCGCTGGGACGACTGCTACGCCTCTGCCGACCTGTACCCGCTGACGTGGAAAGCGCGCCTGCTGCTCACCCCCGGCGGCGTAGCACTTCCGCCGGCCGAACACCTCATTGGCGACGCCAGGGAGCGGGCGGAAGCCGCCGGGACACTGGCGGAGCGCATCACGTCCGAGGGCCGGCAGTACGGCGTCGCCTGACTCACCAAGGGGCGGGCCACATCTCCGGCCCGCCCCCACGCCAGTCGATCAGGCCAGACATGATGACGTCGTCCTCGTCGATGTCGTCCATGCCCGCCCGGCGTAGGAACTCCGTCACGTCTCGCACGCTGTGCGCCATGCCGAGGATCTCCCCATCCACGCGCACCCGCCGCCCGCCAGACTCGTCGGGCGGATAGACGACCACAGGCAGGTATCCAGACACGCTCAGAACGTCCAGGAGACGGAAGCTGAAACGCCCCACGGGAAATTGATACTGACGGAGAAGGTGGGGTGTGTGAGGATATGCCCCAACTTGTTTAGTTGGACGGTCAGCAATGTAACGATGCGCACGAGCAGTTGGGTGACACGTCGCGAAAAGCCTGCATAGCGCAGCGGGGACTGTGGAGCGTACGTACGGGCGACTGCATACGACGCCAACGACGCCCACTCCTGAACATCAACAATCACTTGCGCCGAAGGTTCCTCGACAGCACGCCTTCCTTCAGGTTCAGAGAGGGCGTGGAGAATTACCTCAAGCGCGGCCGCAGCCTCATCCTCGGAGTCACCCGCTGCCTCGCTCACCTCGTTGCGTACTCGCGTGGAAACTTCCACATTGCCTCCAAGACACACGTTTTCGAGGATCCCAGCTTGTGTCCGGATACGCCCGGACGCATCCGGACACCGCCACCCGGAGCATCGCTCTTGTCTGCATTGCCGTGCTCGCCCTCGGTTGAGTGGCCTTCTTGGGGCAGCACTCACTTCGTCGCTGCTTCTACGTCGGCCGACGTCACGGCCGGAGAGCACTGGTTTGGAAGACCCCGTACGTGGATGCCTGCTGACCTGCGAGGTCGTTGACCTGCGTGGGAGCTCCGCGCTGTCCGCGATTCCCCGTGGTTCCCCGCTCGTCTCCTGGTGATCGGGCACGCAGGGGGCACGCCGCTGGGGGAACGGGCTGCACCTACGATGTCGAACCATCAGGTTGTCGGCTTGCTGTGGACGTGGGGAGACGGCGTGAAGGTTCCTGTGGCCTTGATCGGCTCTCGGGTGGAGCGCACAGCATTTGATCAGCAAGTGCGGCTGATCCTGTGCGCCCTCGATCCGGACGAGGGGTACCGGCTGGATGCCGAGTTGGTAGTGGAGACGCCGTTCCTGTTCCGGGATGCTGCTGGCGAGTGGCATGAGCTGGACCCCGGCACAGGTGGTGTGAGCCTCGCGCCTGTTCTAGCGCTCTATCGGCAGTCGGTCACCGCGGTCGACGTGCGTGACCATGGCGCGTTGGTCATCGACTTTCAAGATGGCGCAGGACTCTGGATCGGGCCAGACCCACAATTTGAGTCCTGGCATCTGACCGGACACGGAATCGACCCGATCACGGTCGGTCCTGGCGGTGAGGACGACTGGGTGCGCTGACTGGCGACAGCACGGATGCGGCGGGTGACCTTCGTCGCAAGGTCAGTGGAATCTCAGTGACTGATCAAGCCAAGGGGGGCGTCGGCTACCGGTTGGAGGTGGCGCCCCGACGGCACGGCTTTGCGCTCTGACCGCATCCTTATCAGTTCGATCACATGGAGCCGCCGACGTCAGTCAACCTGTTCGGCGCCTCGGCTGATTCTCTGCTGCGGTTTGGCGCTGACCGCTGTCGTTCGCTGCTGTTGGTGTCAGACGCTGATGTCAGAAAGAGGGAGCCTCCTTGACAGGCTGCTCGGCCCTACTCCTGGCCCCGAAGAACCACGTCGGCAGCGCGCGCGTACCCCTTCGGATCATCGACTGAGACCCGCACACGCCACCGTTGCGGTCCCCCTATGTACTTGACGAACCGGCTTTCTCCCAGCACGTCACCGATCACAAAACGCCGGTCTGCCAAGTGGAGCGCCCCATCAAACACCGTGGTGAACGATGGATCGGTGGCAGTGCCCTCGCCGTGGTCGCGGAACAACCGCACTTTGATCAGAACCGTCTGTGCTTGCACGCGGACGATGACGTGAGTATCGGACGACGCAGCGGGAGCGTCGCCTAGCTCCAGGTCATCGCGAATCCAGTCGGGGGAGCCCAAAGCCATGATCGGATGATTGACGTACAGGTCCACTCCCGCTATCTGCACGGTCCCCACCCTTCTGTCAGCTGATTCAGGGAAGCTAGCAGTCGCGATGGCACGCGGTTAGATCGGTGGGATGACTTGGGCCTGTCGACCTGCTGGCGTACACCCGGCATCCGGCCTACATCCCCACTACCTCTCCCGGCTCCCATCCCGTCCGCCTTCGGCCCACACATCGTGGAGCGGGCGTGGTTCATGGCGTCCAGGTGGAGCGCGCCACTGTACGAACGACCTGGACGCCATGGGCCGCGGCTGCTCGGCTCTGCCTGGGTCGAAGGTGGTCGGGATGGGAGCCCACAACGCTCGCCACGATCCGGCCGGCACTCGCGAACGGCGCCTCTCCCATCCCGGAGTCTGAGCGCCCCCGCCGGAGGCATGCCTGTGGCCCGCGGATCGGTCTCGACTCATGCCCTTCGGCCTATCCACTGCGGGCGCGCGTCGGCGGCGGCAGCGCCGAGCGGGCCGAAGGCAGGAGCGCGGGCGCAGCCAGAGCCGGGAAGCGCGCCCGGCGGAGCGGAGCGCAGCCGGGTGCCTTGATGAAGTAGAGAAACTCTTACCGCGCTATGGGCCCGTGGCTTCAAGGGTGGCGCGGTTGGCATCGATACGCGCTGCAAGGTCGATCAGCGAGCACACGACTTGGGCCCCGGCGATCGGGTCGAAGTCCGCCACGGCGGGTGCTGGGGAGAGGTAGTCCGAGGGGTAGATCCCCCAGCCTTCGATCAAGCTCCACCCAGCCTGGACCTTGGCGGTCTGCCCGTCGGAGGATGACACTCGTAGCCATGCGGTGCACTGGTCGGAGAAGTCGTACGGCAGGTAGACGGTGCCGCCCCCATCCCTGAGGCTGGCGACCTGCGAGCTCCACTGCTCCAGCAGGCGCGAGAGTTTGAGGCCAAGGCCGCCGAGGACGGTCGGAGAGTCGTCCAACGCCAGGTAGTAGGAATCGCAACGGTGTTGGTAGGGGCCAATGCGCAGTCGAAGATCGTCGTGCGACCCCTGCGTTCGGACACGGTCGAAGTGCAGCGCAACGTCCGCTGGCATGAGCGGCCTCTTTCAGCGAGAGTTTGTGATGAGGTGCTTGCCGTCGTGGCTCCGCACGTGGGGGCCGGCCCCGTCCAGGGCATCGAGCAGGCGGACTGCGTAGACCTCGGACATGCGCTCAGTGATCTGTTCCGGGGTGAGCCAGTCGACCGCGGTGGATTCGGCTGACGTTCGCTCGGTGCCTCCGGAGGGCTTGCACCGGAAGACCATGGCGACGATGCCTCTGGCCGTGTTCTTGTAGACGCCCGTGAGCTGGTCGACCTCGACGTGGATGCCGGTCTCTTCCCAGACTTCGCGGCTGACGCCTTGCTCCGGGGACTCGTCCAACTCCAACACTCCGCCCGGTAGTTCCCATGTGCCGTTGTCCGCGCGGCGGATCGCCAGGAGTCGGCCGTCCTCGCGCACGACCGCCCCCGCCACGGACACACTGTGCTTCGGCGTTGACGGGGCTTCCTGGGCGCTGTTACTCATGTACAGGAGCATAGGAGAGTGGATAGGTCTATGGGAACCGCGGTAGGAGGTGGCAGGGCCGTACCTCGGTACGTTCAGATCGCCGACGAGATCGTTCAACAGATCCGGGCAGGTGTCCTCAAGCCTGGCGACATGGTGCCGAGTGAGTCCGAGTTGGTCGACCGCTACGGAGTGTCCGGCGGCACGATCCGCAAGGCCATGGTGGAGGTGCGTGCGAGCGGCCTGGTGGAGACCCGGCACGGAAAAGGCTCCTTGGTGAAGGCCCGGCCCCCGGTGCGCCATCGATCTTCGGACCGGTTCCGGCGCTCGCATCGCAAGGGCGGCAAGGCCGCGTACCTCGCAGAGTCGGAGCAGGCCGGCGCGACCGCCAAGGTGAGCGTGCTGTTCATCGGCCCGGCCGACGCACCCGACGACATCGCGGAACGCCTCGGTGTGGATCCCGGAGCCAAGGTGCTGGCCCGCCGCCGCCTCTACTTCCGCAACGGCACTCCGGTCGAGACTGCTACGTCGTACCTGCCGTGGGACGTCGTGAAGGACATCCCGGAGCTGTTCTCCGAGAACCCCGGCCCCGGTGGGATCTACGCCCGACTCGAAGACGACGGCCATGTCTTCGCGGAGTTCGTCGAGACCCTCCAGGCGCGGCCGGCCTCGAAAGCGGAGTCCTCCGAACTCACGCTGAGCCCCGGCGCGCCGGTCGTTCACCTCATCCGCGACGCCGTGACCGAAGAGGGTCGTGTGGTCGAGGTCTTCGACACCCTCATGGCCGCTGACCAGTTCGTCTTCAGCTACAGGATCCCCGCCACCGACTGACGCGCACTCAACTCCCCTCAACCCGCTGCGATTTCCTCTTCGCGGCGGGTTGACTCATGTATAGGAGTGCTGCACTCTTCTTCATATCATTCATGTACATGAGTGGCGGAGTTCGGCACCTACAGAGGAGTGATCTGCTGTGCGTCAGATTCCCGTCGACACCACGAACGCGACCGTGATGGTCGCCAAGGCCCCCCAGCCGAAGATCAAGGACCGCCGTACCGGTGAGATCGCGCTCGACAAGGACGGCGTGACCCTGATGATGGTGGAGGTCATGTTCTCCACGCCGGACGAGGTGGAGATCCTCAAGCTCACCGTTCCCCAGCCGGGCGTCTCCGAGGACCTGGCGATGGGAACACCGGTCGCGCTGACGGGCCTTGTCGCCTCGGCGTGGGAGAACGAGTTCAACGGACAGAAGAAGCACGGGATCGCGTTCCGCGCGGTCGCGGTCACCTCGCTCGCCGCCACTGCGTCGAATCCGAAGGCGGCCTGATCATGACCGGCTTCACGGTCGCCCTGGTGCTGGTTGTCGCTGCCACAGTGATCCTGCGGTGGCGGCGCCCCGCCTGGTACTGGCTGGCCTTCGGCGCGGCCTTAGCCACTCTGCGGGTTTCGGTCCGCTACGTCTCCGTGATGGACGCGTGTGGACTGACTGTCCCGCCCTCCCGCCGGCGCCTGGCCCTCGCCCGGATCGCCAACCGGCCCGCGCCGGAGTCCCGCGCCCCGCGCATCCTGCGCGTCCATCCCACACGCACCGGCCTCGTGCTCCGCCTCAAGCTCCGCCCCGGACAAGGTCGGGCTGTCGGAGAACTTCCGCTTCTACGACCTTCGTCACACCGGACACACGCTCTCGACTCAGTCGGGCGCCACGCTGAAGGACACGATGGTCCGCGCCGGGCAGTCCTCCGAGCGTGCCGCGCTGATCTATCAGCACTCGAACCTGGAGCGTCAGCGGGAGGTGGCCGACGGGATCGACGCCCGCGTCCGCGCCGAGCGGGAGAAGGGTGTGATTGTGCCTGACGATCGGGCATCGGGCACGGAACGGGCACGCGACGCCTAATGTGGTCTGGACAACAAAGAAGCCCCGGGCCGATGGCCTGGGGCTCTTGCATGGAGCGGGTGACGAGAATCGAACTCGCGCTCTGAGCTTGGGAAGCTCATGTTCTACCATTAAACTACACCCGCGCGGAGCGCTGATCGATCAACGCTCATCGTCGCACACTCTACCCCATGGCAGGCCCCCGGTGCGTGAGCCGGGGGCCTGGGTGTGTGTCCGAGGTGTGGATGCGGGTGCCGGGGGCGGGAGTTGGGGCGTAGCGTACGCAGTCGGAGCGCCGCCTGGAGCGGCGTCCTCTTCATCCCCTAATGTGGCGTTCTCGTCCAAGGCTTGTTGGGGAAGGGACTTGATGGACTCCATGGAGCGCACCGTCGTCCGCTGTGCCGAAGGGCACATTTTTG
Organism: Streptomyces sp. NPDC002206; assembly: GCF_053593595.1. NCBI lineage: Bacteria > Bacillati > Actinomycetota > Actinomycetes > Kitasatosporales > Streptomycetaceae > Streptomyces > Streptomyces sp. NPDC002206. The sequence continues at coordinate 30,869 of NZ_JBSFCW010000019.1, read as the reverse complement.
CTACCGCTTCGTTCCCGATGCAGCAGCTCGGGGCCGGTCGGATCGGTCCCGGGAGGCTTATTCGCTGTCCGCGCTGTGCCCGGTTGCGGCATGCCGTTCCTGTGGTGTTCGAGGAGCGGTAGAGGCGTCGGCAGACGATTGCGGCAGAGCGCGCGGGGCGGTCCGGTTGGGGCGGGCCCGCGCGTTCTGCGTATCCTCGGGACGTGCTTCTCTCAGATAAGGACATCCGGGCCGAGATCGACGCCGGGCGAGTCCGCATTGATCCGTTCGATCCGTCGATGGTGCAGCCCTCGAGCATCGACGTGCGGCTCGACCGCTACTTCCGGGTGTTCGAGAACCACCGCTATCCGCATATTGACCCAGCCGTCGAGCAGGCGGACCTGACCCGTACGGTCGAGCCGGACGGGGACGAGGCGTTCATCCTGCATCCCGGCGAATTCGTGCTCGCCTCGACGTACGAGGTCATCTCGCTGCCCGACGATCTTGCGTCGCGGCTGGAGGGCAAGAGTTCGCTCGGCCGGCTCGGGCTGGTGACGCATTCGACGGCCGGGTTCATCGATCCCGGGTTCTCCGGGCATGTGACCCTGGAGCTGTCGAATCTCGCGACGCTGCCGATCAAGCTGTGGCCGGGAATGAAGATCGGCCAGCTGTGCATGTTCCGGCTGAGTTCGCCGTCGGAGTTCCCGTACGGCTCGGAGCGGTACGGGTCGCGCTACCAGGGGCAGCGTGGGCCGACGGCCTCGCGTTCGTTCATGAACTTCCATCGGACTCAGGTGTGATGCCGGACCATGAATGACGTACGAGAGAACCTGACGTACGAGGCGTTCGGTCATGCCGTGCGGGAGCTCGCGCAGACCGTGGCCGACGACGGGTACGAGCCGGATGTGGTGCTCAGCATCGCGCGAGGCGGGGTTTTCGTCGCGGGCGGGCTGGCGTATGCGCTGGACTGCAAGAACATCCACCTGGTGAATGTGGAGTTCTATACCGGGGTCGGGACGACTCTGGAGATGCCGGTCATGCTGGCGCCCGTTCCGAATGTCATTGATTTCTCGGACAAGAAAGTCCTGATCGCCGACGACGTCGCCGATACGGGCAAGACGCTGAAGCTGGTCCGCGATTTCTGTATCGATCACGTCGCCGAGGTGCGCAGCGCGGTCATCTATGAGAAGTCGCACTCGCTCGTGAAGTGCGAGTACGTGTGGAAGAAGACCGATCGCTGGATCAACTTCCCGTGGAGTGTGGAGAAGCCTGTCGTGCGGCGCAGTGGGCAGGTTCTCGACGCCTGAGGCGGGAGCAGTGGAAAGTGGATGACCCCCGGTGCCGAGACGCCGGGGGTCATTTCTGTGGTGCGGGTGGTGGGTGTCAGATCGTGCCGAGCTTGATGATCGACAGAAGCGCGATCAGCTGGATCGCGGATGCACCCAGTGCCTTCGGCCATGGCAGGTCGTGCGACTTGCTGACCATCGAGGTGAAGAGTGCGGCCGAGGCCAGCCAGGTCACCCAGCCGAGGACCTGGACCAGGGAGTTCTCGCCTCCGAGGAACAGTGCGAATACCAGGCGCGGTGCGTCCGTGATCGACATGATCAGCATGGAGAGGCCGACCGTCGGCTGCCACGCGCCGTCGCCGCCGAGCTGGCGGGCTAGGGTGTGGGTGACCGCGCCGAGGACCAGGCCGCCGATGACGAAGCCGACGCCCGTGAGGACGACGTACGGGACGGCGGCGGAGAGCGTCGCGTGGATCGCGTCGTCGCGGGCCTGGTCGAAGCCGAAGAGTGCCAGCAGGCCGTAGAGGAACGTGACGATGAGCGCCGGGCCCCAGACGGGGTAGTCGCGCATCTGCCAGAACGTCGGGCCGGGGCGCAGCACGATGCCGCTCAGCAGGTCCTTCCAGTGCAGGCGGGGGCCTGCGGGCTGGGCGGGGGCCTGGCCGGCGCGGTAGCTGTTGCCGTCGCCGTACAGGTCCTCGTTGATGCTGAACGCTTGCGTGTGACCCGGGTTGTTGGCGTACGGGTGGCCTCGGTGGGGCTGCTGGGGCTGGTTGTACGGGTCGCCGAAGTATTCGGGCTCGCCGTGTGCGCCGCCGTAGCCGCCGTTGCCCTGATGTGCCCCGGGCCGGCCGGCTGTGTACGGGGCGCCGTTGCCTCCCGTCGGCGGCCATGGCTGCTGACCGTACGGCGGCGGTGGTGCCTGTGTGCCGTACGGCTGCTGCCGCGGTTGCTGTTGCCCTTGCTGCGGGGTGCGGTTGTCCCGGCCGCGTCCGATCCTGAATCCAGCCACGTAATCGAACGTACCTGGTCCGGGACGGTGAGGTGCCGGGCCCGGAGGATCGGGCCCGGCTTTGCGGCCGAGCTGTGACATCCCCTAAGGGCCCCTAAGGGTGTCCCGAGGCTGCAGTGAGGGGTGTCCACGGGGCGACGCGGGGATGCCTGGAGTGTCCTGGCTGATCCGGGCGCTGCCAGGGTTGTGCGGCCAGGGCCACGCAGGGCCGGGAACAGGGCCCCTTCTCCTCTGCGAAAGCGACGAGCCCGTCCCGGTGCTTGTCCACCACCCGGGACGGGCTCACTGCGCTCACGCGGCACGTATGTGGTCAGTCGGCCAGTTCCGCCCAGAAGTTGGTGAGTGACGGGGCGTCGATGAGGTAGGAGCCCGTGCCGGTCGGGCCCGATGTCGTGCCGGGCAGCACGTAGAGGCGACCCGCCTCGGGGGCAGCGGCGATCAGTTCGGCGCGGCCGTCGCGGTTGTAGTCGCGCAGTTGGACGGACTGGCCCAGCCAGCCTTCTTCGGTGGTCTCGCCCTCGACGCCCGGCGTGGCGTAGTCGTACCAGCGGGAGCCCGTGCCGGTGACGCCCGATGCGGAGCCGCGCAGGACGGTGACGCCGCCCGCGGGGAACGGGCCGTCGCCGATCATCTCGCCCTTTACGCCGACGGCCAGGTCCGGATAGCCGTCGCCGTTGGTGTCGGCGGCCGAGACGTCGCTGCCGAAGCGGTCCCCGAACTCGGCGGCGCCCGGCACTCCGGACGTGGACTGGGTGATCTTCTTGGCGGAGGTGCTGGGGCCGGTGGACGTGCCGGGCAGGATGTAGACCGCGCCGCCGGTGCTGGTGCGCGGGGCGCCGACGGTCAGGTCGCCGTAGCCGTTCTTGTCGTAGTCGGCGATGGTGGCCGCGGCCTCCATGAGGGAGGCGCCGCTGGGCAGGCTCACCTTCTTCGTCTTGGTGGGGCCGCTGGACGAGCCCTTGTAGAACCAGACGCGGTTGCTGTCGGTGTCCCAGTCGTCGCCGAGGACGGCGAAGTCCGCGGTTCCGTCATTGGTGACCTTGCCCGCGACGACGTTGTCAGGGGAGATGTTCTCGCCGTCGGTGGGGTCGAGGTTGGTGGCGGTGCCGCGCGAACCCGACTTGGTGAACGGCCCGCGCAGGTACCAGATGTTGTCGTCGTCGACGGCGACGACGTCCTGCTTGCCGTCGGCGTTGAAGTCACCGACGGCGAGGTCCTTGGCGAACCCCTTGTCCGGGTACTTGGGGTTCTTGTACGCGCTGCCGCTGGTCAGGCCGGACGCCGACCCCCACAGGACGGTGAACGTTCCGTGGTAGCTTCCGTCGTCCTCGCCCGGCGCGGTGGCGATCACATCGGCGTAGCCGTCGCTGTTGAGATCGCGGGTGGTGATGTCGGTGCCGAACCAGTCGTTGGCCTCCGCCGAGCCGGGGATGCCCGCGCTGTTCTGGGAGACGGTGGTGCGGTGAGCCGGGTCGAGGCCGGTGGCGGAGCCGTAGAGGACGACGACGGCGCCCGCCTTCGAGGCGCCGCCGACCGTGGCGCCGCGGTCGCCGATGGCGAGGTCGCGGTAGCCGTCGCCGTTGAAGTCGTCCGCGGACGACGCGGCGGCGGCCGCCGCAGGAGTCGGGAGGGTCAGGGGGTGAGGGCCACCGCCGTGAGTGCGACGACGACCGCGGTGGTGCGTTTGCGCATGATGTCGGCCTCCTGGAGAGGGGGAGCCGGACCCGCGATGGGTGCGGGTCCGGCCGGCGGGGGAGCGGGACGTGCCGGTGTCAGCCGGTGAGTGCGGCGCCGAACGTCTCGTCGTCCCAGGGGCGGCCCGCGTCGTCGGGGCTGATGGCCATCGAGCCGGTGGCGGTCGGGCCGGTGCTCGAGCCGCGAATGCGCCAGACGGCTCCGGAGCGGACGGACTCCTGGGGTGCGGCCTCGCCGATCGCCGAGACCGCGAGGTCGGCCCTGCCGTCCTTGTTCGTGTCCGACAGCTGCAGCGCCGAGCCGAACAGATCGCCCTTCTCCACGCTGCCGGGGATACCGGTCGAGTCCTGGCTGAAGGACTTGGCGCCGGTGGTGGTGACGCCGGACGCGGAGCCCCGCAGTACGACGAAGCAACCGGCGTCGGGCTTGGTGCCGATGTCCTCGCCGGGAGAGCCGATCACCAGGTCGCCGTAGCCGTCGCCGTTGATGTCGCCGATGGCGAGCGCCCCGCCGAACATGTCGCCCGGCTCCGCAGAGCCGGGCACTCCGGGCGTCGACTGGTGGATGCTCACGCCCTTGGTGGTGTCGATGCCGGACGATGCGCCGTGGACGATGGTGACCCGTCCACCCATGGCCGTCGTCTCGTACGAGTCGCCGAGTGCGATATCGCGGTAGCCGTCCTTGTCGAGGTCCCCGATCGCGGCTTCGTCGCTGTCCGGGAGTTGCCATGACTTGACGAGGCCCGTTGCGGAGCCGGTGTAGAGCCAGGCCTGGGACTGGCCCTCGTCGTCCTTGCGGGCCTGGATCACCAGATCCGCCTTCTTGTCGCCGGTGACGTCGCCGGCGGTGAGGTTGCGGACGAAGGTGCCGGTCTCGGCGGGGACGTGGACCGTCTCCGTTGCCCCCGCACCCCCGGAACGGCCGAAGGGGCCGTGCTGGATCTGCAGGTCACTCTGCGGTGTGCTGACGACGACGTCGGCGCTGCCGTCGCCGTCGAAGTCCCCGGCGGCGAGCTCGCTGCCGATCATGGAGCCGTCGAAGGCCTTCGGCACGGAGACGGTTGTCCCGCCCGAGACGCCGGCGGAGCCGCCCCACAGGATGGTGACGGAACCCTGGTCGGAGTTCGGTCCTACGTCCTCGCCGGGGGCGCCCACGGCCAGGTCGGTGTAGCCGTCCTTGTCGAAGTCGGCAGTGGCCAACTTGGCACCGAAGGAGTCGCCCCCTTCAGAGGAACCCGGGACACCGCTGCTGTTCTGACTGATCATCTTGTGCTTGGCCGGGTCGATGCCGGCGGATGTGCCGTACACGACGGTTACGTATCCGGCGTCGGTGGCCCCGCTGATGCCCGCGGGTACACCGATCGCGAGGTCGCGGTAGCCGTCGCCGTTGAAGTCGCCCTGCAGCCCGGACGGTGCGGCGGAGGCCGCCGTCGTCGTCACGGGCAGGGCGAGCAGACCGGTCGTGAGGGCTGCCGCCAGGACAAGGGTGCGCTTGCGCATGATGTCGGGCTTCCGGGAGAGGGGGAGGCCGGACCCGCGACGGATGCGCGGGCCCGGCCGGATTGTGGTGCGAGGTCGGCGTCAGTCCGTGAAGTTGGCGCCCAGGCGCGGGGTGCCGGTGGCGGAGATACCGAGGGTGGAGGTGTAGATGCCGGAGGAGGCGGCGAGGGTGCCGTCGGCGTTCACGCGGACCGGGTAGAGAGCGCCGTTGGAGCCGTTCTCCCCCAGCGCGCCCACGTACACCTCGTCGCGGCCGTCACCGTTGAGGTCGTCGAGGTGGACGTCCGAACCGAACTGGTCGTTCTTCTCATTGGTGTTGGGGACGTACGCGTTGTTCTGCTCGAGGAACAGGGCGCCCGAGCCGGTGATTCCGGAGCCGTCCGCGGCGCCGTACAGGACCGTCGCCGCCCCGGCGTCGGCGCCGCCGGTCAGGTCCTCGCCGGGGGTGCCGACGACCAGGTCGAGGTGGCCGTCGCCGTTGACGTCGCCGAGGTCGACCTCGGCACCGAAGCCGTCGCCGCCCTCGCTGCCGCCCGGGACGCCGGGGGTCTCCTGCGTGAACTTCTGGGTGTCGCCGGCGGACGGGCCCGACGCGGTGCCGTGCACCACGGAGACCGCCCCGCTTTCGGCCTTGCTGTTGGAGTCGGCCCAGAAGTTGCCGATGACGACGTCGTCGTAGCCGTCGCTGTCCGTGTCGCCGAGATCCGTGATGACACCGGTGGGCAGGCGCTGGGAGCGCGCCGCGCTCAGACCCGACGTGCTGCCCGGGATCCAGAGGTTGGCGTTGTAGTCGGTCTCGGTCGAGTAGCCGTTGACGATCAGGTCGTCGCTGCCGTCGCCGTTGGCGTCGCCCGAGTGGAGGTTCCAGATGCCCGCGCCGTCGCCGCTGTAGACGGCGGCGGAGAGCGTGGTGTGCCGGCCTGTGGTGTTGGTGCGGGTGAACGGGCCGGTGAAGATGTCCACCGTGGCGGAACCTTGGTCGGACGCGATCGCGAAGTCGGCCTTGCCGTCGCCGTTGAAGTCGCCGGCCTCGGCCGGCCCGCCGAAGCCGTCGTGCTTGGTGGGCCGCGGGTCGGCGACTGTTGTGCCGCCGGTGAGGCCCGAGGGCGAGCCCCAGAGGATGGCCGCCGTGCCGCCGTCCTTGTCGGAGCCGACGTCTTCTCCGGGGGCGCTGACCAGCAGGTCGTCGTACCCGTCGCCGTCGAAGTCCCCGTACGCCGAGTCTGCGCCGAAGACATCGCCGCTCTCGGCGTTGCCGGGTACGCCTGTCGTGTTCTGGCTGATCGTCGCGTACTTCTTGGAGACCGTGCCGCCGTAGACGACGGCGATCTGCCCGGCATCCGCGTGGCCGCCGACATAGGCGTGCGAGGCGGAGACGGCGGTGTCGCCGATGCCGTCGCCGTTGAAGTCGGCATCGGCGTCGGCGCGGGCCACGCCGGTCACCGCGGACGCGCTGCCTGCCGACACGGCGAGCAGCCCCGCGGTCAGCGCGGCGGCCGCCGCCGTCGCGGTGACGAGGCGTATGCGCGTGGGAGAAGGAGCGGGGGTGCGCTTGTGCTTCTGCATGCGGGTTCTCCTGCAGCATGCGGGGATGCCTGGCGGGCATCCGCAGTCAATGGGGTGCGTTCCGCGGGCGTTTGCCGGGAGTTGTCCCAGGCGTAACCGTGCGGTTGGCGAACAGGAGACTCGCGGTGGGGCCGGAGGGTTGTATGGGGTGCGCAACTATTTCTGGGGCGGGAGGCGGAGTCGGGAGGGTGGAGGCGCGGGGTCTCCCCTGAGACTCCCGCTGCCGGCCGAGCACAGCCTGTACGAAACCGCCCCAAGGCCCCTTCCCGGCTTCACCGGGACCGCACCCGGGCACGGCGGCTCCTCGTCCGCCTCGCGATGCCGGATCCCGTCCGACCTCGCGTTCGCGCCGGGTGCTCCCGCCGCCACGTCCGCGTAGCGTCGGGCCGGGCGCGGCTATTCGATCCGGAGTTGTATGCCGATGTCGTGCGGTGTGAACCCTTGCGCCCGGTGCGGATCGAGGCCGTCGGCCGTGCCGCGCAGCACGATGTACTGGCCCTTGCGCTTGTTGTAGAGCTCCCCGAACACGATCGCGTCATCGTGTCCGTCGCCGTTGACGTCGAGCAGTGGGCCCGAGTGGACGAAGTAGTTCCAGTAGTGCGGGTTCGGGCTGCCGGGCAGCCCGTCGCTCTCCGCGTCGACCGACTGCTCGCCGTCGGTGGACGGCACACCGGAAGCGCCGCCCGGCAGCAGCGTGATCTTTCCGTCGTGGCGGCGGAAGCCGGGGGTGTCGACAAGGACATCGGGTTTGCCGTCCCCGTTCACCTCGCCGACGACGGGCCCGCCGCCGAAGTCCTCGCGCCGCCCGGTGCCGAGCGCCGTGTCCGATCGTCCCGTCCCCAGCCCGGATGCGGCGCCGTAGCGGACGATGACGCCGCCCCGGGCGCCGGGTGTCGGCAGGAGCAGGTCGGGAATGCCGTCCCCGTCGGCATCCCCGGTGCCCGGGGCGGCGGGGCCGTCGAAGGTGGAGACGGCCCGGCCGAGCGCGGCCTCGGGCCCGCGGTTGCGTACGAAGGCGCCCTGCGGTCCGTCCTTCTCCGCGCCGCCTTCGTAGTACGCCACCGAGGTGAGGCCGTCGGGCGCGGTCTCGTCCTCCTCGGAGTCGAACCGGTACGTGAGCACCGCTTCCGCGCGGCCGTCCGCGTCGAAGTCGCCCGTCGTCGCCGAGTACGGCGTCGCGTAGCCCTCCTGGGAGAGGTCCACCCGCACCGAGCGCCGGTGGCCGCCGTCGTGGTCGAACGGGCCGTACAGGATGCGTCCGCTGCCACCCGGCTTCCCGTAGTTCGGGTCGCCTCTGCCGCCGTAGCCGCCGTCGAGCAGATCGGTGTGGCCGTCCCCGTCGAAATCTGCGGCGGCGAGGGGGTGGAACAGGTCGGGCCCGCCGACCCGTCGTGGCGGTTCGAGGCCGCGCGCGCCGCCGTACATCACGAAGCCGTGGCGCTGCTCCGCCATGGCCCGGGTGCCGGCCAGGTCGGTGAAGCCGTCGCCGTTCAGGTCGGCGCGCAGGAGCGGGCCCTCGTGGTGCCAGTCCTTGCGGCCGGCCGGGAAGCGGTCCGACCAGTCGGTGCGCAGGCCGTCCCGGGACCCGTAGACCACGACCAGGGTCGATGTGAAGCGCTTCTTGTCCTGGGAGGCCGAGTTCACGACGGTCGTGTAGTCGTCGTACCCGTCGCCGTTGAAGTCCCCGGAGTCCGGGTGCGCGGAGCGCTTCCCGGCGTCGGGTTTCGACCAGGTCAGCGGGTGCGGGTCGGCGGTGCAGCCGGCGAGGAGGGCGGCGCCGCACAGGGCGGCGGCCGCCGCCGGGAACGTACGCGGGCGGAAGGACGCGGACAGCCGGCGGAACGGACGCATCAGGCGGTGAACTCCTTCGGGGAGAAGGTGACGTGAGGCTTCTTGGCGACGAAGCCACCACCGTCGGCGCCCGGGTGCACCGCCCTGTGCACCATCGGCTGTGATCCCGCCCGTGCCTCGACTGCAACTCGCCCATGATGCCGGTGGGGTGGAGGAGGGGCAGCGGTGGGGGCGGAGGGGCCGGAAATGGCAGGAGGGGCTGATGGGGAGTTCCCCATCAGCCCCTCCTGCGGCCGAAAGCTACTTCACCGGCTCCGGCTCCGGCGCACTCTCGGACTCCGGCTCGCCCGCCGGGTCCGCCGGGGTCTTCACCGAGTCGAGCAGCAGCTGCGAGACGTCGACCACCTGGATCGACTCCTTCGCCTTGCCGTCGTTCTTCTTGCCGTTGACCGAGTCGGTCAGCATGACCAGGCAGAACGGGCAGGCGGTGGAGACGATGTCCGGGTTGAGGGAGAGGGCTTCGTCGACGCGCTCGTTGTTGATGCGCTTGCCGATCCGCTCCTCCATCCACATCCGGGCACCACCGGCGCCGCAGCAGAAGCCGCGCTCCTTGTGGCGGTGCATCTCCTCGTTCCGCAGACCCGGCACCTTCGCGATGATCTCGCGCGGCGGCGTGTAGATCTTGTTGTGCCGGCCCAGGTAGCACGGGTCGTGGTACGTGATCAGGCCCTCGACCGGGGTCACCGGGATCAGCTTGCCCTCGTCCACCAGGTGCTGGAGCAGCTGCGTGTGGTGGATGACCTCGTACTCGCCGCCGAGCTGCGGGTACTCGTTCGCGATGGTGTTGAAGCAGTGCGGGCAGGTCGCGACGATCTTCTTGGACGACTTGGGCTTCTTCGTCGTCTCGTCCTCGTCGTCCTCGCCGAACGCCATGTTCAGCATCGCGACGTTCTCCTGGCCGAGCTGCTGGAACAGCGGCTCATTGCCCAGGCGGCGGGCCGAGTCACCTGTGCACTTCTCGTCGCCACCCATGATCGCGAACTTCACGCCCGCGATGTGCAGCAGCTCGGCGAAGGCCTTGGTGGTCTTCTTGGCCCGGTCCTCCAGGGCGCCCGCGCAGCCGACCCAGTAGAGGTAGTCGATCTCCGACAGGTCCTCGACGTCCTTGCCGACGATCGGGACCTCGAAGTCGACCTCCTTGGTCCACTCGACGCGCTGCTTCTTGGCGAGCCCCCAGGGGTTGCCCTTCTTCTCCAGGTTCTTGAGCATCGTGCCCGCCTCGGACGGGAACGCGGACTCGATCATCACCTGGTAGCGGCGCATGTCGACGATGTGGTCGATGTGCTCGATGTCGACCGGGCACTGCTCCACGCACGCACCGCAGGTGGTGCAGGACCAGAGCACGTCCGGGTCGATGACGCCGTTCTCCTCGACCGTGCCGATGAGGGGGCGTTCGGCCTCCGCCAGAGCCGCGGCGGGGACGTCCTTCAGCTGTTCCTCGGACGCCTTCTCGTTGCCCTCCATGTCCTTGCCGCCGCCGGCGAGCAGGTACGGGGCCTTGGCGTGCGCGTGGTCGCGCAGCGACATGATCAGGAGCTTCGGGGAGAGCGGCTTGCCGGTGTTCCAGGCGGGGCACTGCGACTGGCAGCGACCGCACTCCGTGCACGTGGAGAAGTCGAGAATGCCCTTCCAGGAGAACTGCTCGACCTGGGAGACACCGAAGACGTCGTCCTCGCCCGGGTCCTCGAAGTCGATCTCCTTGCCGCCGGAGGTCATCGGCTGCAGCGCGCCGAGTGCGACCGCGCCGTCCGCGTTCCGCTTGAACCAGATGTTCGGGAAGGCCAGGAAGCGGTGCCAGGCGACACCCATGTTGGTGTTGAGCGAGACCGTGATCATCCAGATCAGCGAGGTGCCGATCTTGATCATCGCGGTGAAGTAGATGAGGTTCTGGAGCGCGCCGAGGCCGAGTCCCTTGAAGGCGAGGACCAGGGGGTACGAGACGAAGTACGCGGCTTCGTAGCCCCCCACGTGGTGGATCGCGCCCTCGAGACCGCGCAGGGTCAGGATCGCCAGACCGATGACGAGGATGACGTACTCGACGAAGTACGCCTGCCAGGCCTTGGAGCCCGCGAACCGGGACTTGCGGCCGGCCCGGGAGGGCAGGTTCAGCAGCCGGATGGCGATCAGCACCAGGATGCCGACCGTCGTCATCAGGCCGATGAACTCGATGTAGAGCTCGAACGGCAGCCATTCACCGATGATCGGCAGCACCCAGTCGGCCTTGAAGAGCTGTCCGTACGCCTGGAGCAGCGTCGGCGGCAGCGTCAGGAAGCCGATGGCGACGAACCAGTGCGCGAAGCCGACGATCCCCCACCGGTTCATCCGGGTATGGCCGAGGAACTCCTTGACCAGGGTGATCGTGCGCTGCTTCGGGTTGTCGGTGCGGCTGCCTGCCGGGACCGGCTGTCCGAGTTTGACGAACCGGTAGATCTGCGCGACGGCTCGGGCGATGAGCGCAACGCCGACCACAGTCAGCACCAGCGACACGATGATCGCGGCGAGTTGCATTTGGGGGCTCCTCGGGCCTGCGAGGGTGGGATCCGGCACTCGTGGGACGTGTCGGAGTACAAGCGATTACTAAGCAGTAACTTAATCAGTCTGTGCTGACACTATCCACTTATTCCGCCGCGCTGTAGCCGCGCAGTCGGTGATCTGTGTCGCTCAGGCGTGCCTTGCCGCAGTGGGTGAGCCCGCGGACCGCGGCGCGCAGCGGAATGTGTACCGCCGCCGCCAGGATCGCCAGATCGAGTCCCAGCCAGTGGTGCTCGGCGTAGTGCTGGTCGAGCAGGGCCGGTTCGTCCCACGGCATTCCGGAGCGGGAGCGGACCTGGGCCAGGCCGGTCAGGCCGGGTCTCAGCTCCTGTCGCCAGTGTCGCGCGCCGGCCCCGTCCCCAGTGCCGCCGGTCGCTCCGTCGGCGGTCCCGGTCCGCTCGTCGTCCGGGGTGAGCGGTTCCGGTCCGACGAGGGAGAGCTCTCCCCGTACGACATGGGGCAGCCGGGAGAGCAGGTCGAGGCGCAGTCGGCGGGTGCGCAGGGTGCGCAGTACGAAGGGCCGGCCGGCCAGGCCGATCCGCACGGAGCGGGTCAGTACGCCGCCGGGGGGCCGCCGTGCGGCGAGCGCGACGGCTCCTGCGGCGAGCAGGGGGGCGGCCAGGACGAGCAGGACCGAGCCGAGGGCCAGATCCAGCGCGCGCTTCGCCGTCATCTGCGTCTGCATCGTGCACACCTGTCGGGTTGGACGGGTCGGATGCCGGTTTTGTGCATCTCGCGGCATTTTGTGACAGAACGATCCCATGCGCGATGATGGAGCGGGGCGTGTGGGCCGTCGGGTCGGCAGGTGTCACCCTCGATCGCCGGTAGTGGTCGCCGGACATGTGCCCGGATATGCACCCCTCGGATCTCGGAGAAATCGCAGGTGGCGCGTGGTGTGTGCACGATAGTTGAGTCGACTCGACTCAGGTCTGTTGACTCTGGGGCGGGTGTCATGCATCCTTGAGTCAGATCCACTCAAGTAGTCAGTTGGAGGAATTGAAATGGCACGTGCGGTCGGCATCGACCTGGGCACGACTAACTCCGTCGTCAGCGTTCTCGAAGGCGGCGAGCCCACCGTCATCACCAACGCCGAAGGCGCCAGGACCACGCCGTCCGTCGTCGCCTTCGCGAAGAACGGCGAGGTGCTGGTCGGCGAGGTCGCCAAGCGTCAGGCGGTGACCAACGTCGACAGGACCATCCGGTCGGTCAAGCGCCACATGGGCACCGACTGGAAGATCGACCTCGACGGTAAGAGCTTCAACCCGCAGCAGATGAGCGCCTTCATCCTGCAGAAGCTGAAGCGCGACGCGGAGGCGTACCTGGGCGAGAAGGTCACCGACGCGGTGATCACCGTCCCGGCGTACTTCAACGACTCCGAGCGTCAGGCGACGAAGGAGGCCGGCGAGATCGCGGGCCTGAACGTCCTGCGTATCGTCAACGAGCCGACCGCCGCCGCGCTGGCGTACGGGCTCGACAAGGACGACCAGACGATCCTCGTCTTCGACCTCGGTGGCGGCACCTTCGACGTGTCGCTTCTGGAGATCGGCGACGGTGTCGTCGAGGTGAAGGCCACCAACGGTGACAACCACCTCGGTGGTGACGACTGGGACCAGCGCGTCGTCGACTACCTGGTGAAGCAGTTCGCCAACGGTCACGGTGTGGACCTGTCCAAGGACAAGATGGCTCTCCAGCGTCTCCGCGAGGCCGCGGAGAAGGCGAAGATCGAGCTGTCCTCCTCGACGGAGACCACGATCAACCTGCCCTACATCACGGCGTCCGCCGAGGGTCCGCTGCACCTGGACGAGAAGCTCACGCGCGCCCAGTTCCAGCAGCTCACCGCGGACCTCCTGGACCGCTGCAAGAACCCGTTCCACAACGTCATCAAGGACGCGGGCATCCAGCTCTCCGAGATCGACCACGTCGTTCTCGTCGGTGGCTCGACCCGTATGCCGGCCGTCGCCGAGCTCGTCAAGGAGCTGACCGGTGGCCAGGAGGCCAACAAGGGTGTGAACCCCGACGAGGTCGTCGCCATCGGTGCCTCGCTCCAGGCCGGTGTCCTCAAGGGTGAGGTCAAGGACGTTCTGCTCCTCGACGTCACGCCGCTGTCCCTCGGTATCGAGACCAAGGGCGGCATCATGACGAAGCTCATCGAGCGCAACACCACGATCCCGACCAAGCGGTCCGAGATCTTCACGACGGCCGAGGACAACCAGCCGTCGGTGCAGATCCAGGTCTACCAGGGCGAGCGCGAGATCGCGGCGTACAACAAGAAGCTCGGCATGTTCGAGCTGACCGGTCTGCCGCCGGCCCCGCGTGGTGTCCCGCAGATCGAGGTCGCGTTCGACATCGACGCCAACGGCATCATGCACGTCGCTGCCAAGGACCTCGGCACCGGCAAGGAGCAGAAGATGACCGTCACCGGTGGCTCCTCGCTGCCGAAGGACGAGGTCAACCGGATGCGTGAGGAGGCCGAGCAGTACGCGGAGGAGGACCACCGCCGTCGCGAGGCCGCCGAGTCCCGCAACCAGGGCGAGCAGCTCGTCTACCAGACGGAGAAGTTCCTCAAGGACAACGAGGACAAGGTCCCCGGTGACGTGAAGACGGAGGTGGAGGCCGCGCTCACCGAGCTGAAGGAGAAGCTCAAGGGCGAGGACACCGCCGAGATCCGTACCGCCACCGAGAAGGTCGCGGCCGTCTCGCAGAAGCTGGGCCAGGCGATGTACGCCAACGCACAGGCCGAGGGTGGCCCGCAGGGTGACCCGCAGGCCGGCCAGGCGCACGCCGACGGCGCGGACGACGTCGTCGACGCCGAGATCGTGGACGACGAGCGGGACGCCAAGGGCGGTGCGGTGTGACCGAGGAGACTCCGGGCTTCGAGGAGAAGCCTGACGTCCCCTCCGGCGCCACCCCTGACGGAGCTGAGCCGAAGGACGCCACCCCCTCTTCGGAGGAGGGGGCGTCCCCGGCCGGGGACGCAGTACAGACAGTCGGCCTCACCGCCCAGCTGGACCAGGTCCGCACCGCGCTCGCAGAGCGCACGGGCGACCTCCAGCGGCTCCAGGCCGAGTACCAGAACTACCGCCGCCGCGTCGAGCGGGACCGGGTCACGGTCAAGGAGATCGCTGTCGCGGGTCTCCTGTCCGAGCTCCTGCCCGTGCTCGACGACGTCGGTCGCGCCAGGGAACACGGCGAGCTCGTGGGCGGGTTCAAGTCGGTGGCCGAATCGCTCGAGACGGTCGTCGCCAAGCTGGGCCTGCAGCAGTTCGGCAAGGAGGGCGAGCCCTTCGACCCGACGATCCACGAGGCGCTGATGCACTCGTACGCGCCGGATGTCACCGAGACGACCTGCGTGGCGATCCTCCAGCCGGGGTATCGCATCGGCGAGCGCACCATCCGTCCCGCGCGGGTGGCCGTGGCCGAACCCCAGCCGGGGGCGGCCCCTGCGGCGGCGAAGGAAGAGAAGACAGACGACGAGGAGAGCGGTGGCACCGAGGAGGTCTGACATTTCGTCCGACCACCGCGGGGCCCACCGTCTGCCCCGGCGACCGGCCCTCGGGCCGGTCGCCCGGCCGATCGTCCGGAAGGAGGGACGTCGATGAGCACGAAGGACTTCGTCGAGAAGGACTACTACAAGGTCCTCGGCGTCCCCAAGGACGCCACCGACGCCGAGATCAAGAAGGCGTACCGCAAGCTCGCCCGCGAGTTCCACCCGGACGCCAACAAGGGCGACGACAAGGCGGAGGAGCGCTTCAAGGAGATCTCCGAGGCCAATGACATCCTCGGCGACTCCAAGAAGCGCAAGGAGTACGACGAGGCGCGCGCCCTCTTCGGCAACGGCGGATTCCGGGCCGGTCCCGGTGGTGCCGGAGGCAACTTCAACTTCGACCTGGGCGACCTCTTCGGAGGCACCCAGGGCGGCGGAGCCGGCGGCCCCGGTGGTTTCGGCGGCGGCGGTCTCGGCGATGTCTTCGGCGGCCTGTTCAACCGGGGCGGCGGTGCGGGGACACGCGTGCAGCCGCGCCGCGGCCAGGACATCGAGTCCGAGGTGACGCTCAGCTTCACCGAGGCGGTCGACGGGGCCACGGTCCCGCTGCGGATGTCCAGCCAGGCGCCCTGCAAGGCGTGTTCGGGCACCGGCGACAAGAACGGCACCCCGAGGGTCTGCCCGACCTGTGTCGGCACCGGCCAGGTGTCGCGCGGCAGCGGCGGCGGATTCTCGCTCACCGATCCCTGCGTGGACTGCAAGGGCCGGGGCCTCATCGCCCAGGACCCGTGCGATGTCTGCAAGGGCAGCGGGCGAGCGCGTTCGTCGCGCACCATGCAGGTCAGGATCCCGGCGGGCGTCTCCGACGGCCAGCGGATCCGGCTGCGCGGCAAGGGCGCTCCGGGCGAGCGCGGCGGCCCGGCCGGCGATCTGTACGTCGTCGTCCATGTCGACGCCCACCCGGTCTTCGGCCGCAGGGACGACAACCTCACGGTCACCGTGCCCGTCACCTTCGTGGAGGCGGCGCTCGGCGGCGAGGTGAAGGTCCCCACGCTCGGCGGACCCCCGGTCACCCTGAAACTGCCGGCCGGTACCCCCAACGGGCGTACGATGCGCGCCCGGGGCAAGGGTGCGGTGCGCAAGGACGGCACCCGGGGCGACCTGCTGGTCACCGTCGAGGTGACCGTGCCGAAGGAACTGGGTCCCGAGGCGCAGGACGCGCTGGAGGCCTACCGGAAGGCGACCGCGGGGGAGGACCCGCGGGCGGAGCTGTTCCAGGCCGCGAAGGGAGCATGATGTGGACGGCCGACGACGTAATCCGTACCAACTGACCGATGACTCACCGGTGTACGTGATCTCGATCGCGGCCCAGCTCTCGGGCCTGCATCCGCAGACACTGCGCCAGTACGACCGCCTCGGTCTGGTCTCCCCGGACCGCACGGCCGGCCGCGGTCGGCGCTACTCGGCCCGCGACATCGAGCTGCTGCGCACCGTGCAGCAACTGTCGCAGGACGAGGGCATCAACCTGGCGGGCATCAAGCGCATCATCGAACTGGAGAACCAGGTGGCCGCGCTCCAGCAGCGCGTCGCCGAACTCTCCGCGGCAGTGGACGGCGCGGCGGCGGCGATGCAGCAGCGCGAGGCGCAGGTGCATGCGTCGTACCGGCGTGATCTGGTGCCGTATCAGGATGTGCAGCAGACCAGTGCGTTGGTGGTCTGGCGGCCGAAGAGGCCGAAGGAATAGGCGCGGTTACGGCGCACGTACGACGGCCGAGGCCCGTCACCCGGAAACGGGTGGCGGGCCTTCCGCGTCGGCGGTGCCGGCAGCGGCGCCGTCCGGCTCGACGATGCCCGACTGGATGATGAGCGCGCCCAGGTGGGTCCGGCTGGAGGCGTTGAGGGCTTGCATCAGTCGGGAGATATGGGACCGGCAGGTGCGGACACTGATGCCCAGCTTGCGAGCCACCGCGTCGTCGACGTGGCCTTCGACCAGGAGGCGCGCGATGCTGCGTTGTACGGCGGTGACGGGGGTGCCGGGAGAGACGGTCTGCAAAGGTTCCGTGAACGGGGTGGACTGCGCCCACAGGACCTCGTACATCTTGACCAGATGACGGATCAGGGCGGGATGCCGGATCTCCAAGGCTGCGTCGCGCTCGGGCGTGGCGGGGATGAAGGCCACCGAGCGGTCGAATATGAGGATCCGTTCGACGGGCTGCTCGAGGGTCCGCACCTGCAGACGGCCGGGCGGAAACCGGTCCAGATATTCCCTGAGATACGGGCTGTAGCGAGCCGGGTGCTGGTAGATGTGGCGCAGGCGGGCGCCTCGCTCGACGGCCGACTGGCCATTGGCCAGTGCCGTCTGCATCAGATGAAACCGTCGGACCCCGCCCGGCTGTGCTGTCAGGACTTCCTTCTCGGCGGCGCAGGCGGCGTCGCGCAGAGCGGAATTGATCAGCGGCTTCCCCTCAAGAACGGTGATGGCGTGGTGGGGGTCCTCGCTGGCGACTGCGGTCAGAGGGGCCAGCGATTCGGTCAGAGCCGCAGTCAGTTTCACGCGCTCGTGGATTTCCCGGGTGAGGGGCTGCAGCAGATGCGCGAGGGCGGTGGACGGGGACACGGGGCGCAGCCATGCGTCGTCCAGGGGGTCGGGGTGGAGCAGCGCCATCTCCGTGAGGCATGGGGCGGGTGCGAGGTCGGCACGTGCGATCCGCCCCGTGCGGAGCGCCTCGGTGTAGAGGAGGAGTGCCGCGGTGCACAGCTCCCGCGCATCATGCGGATGGACCGGAATTTCCCTGTCTGCGGCCATCTGAGGGCCCCCCACTTTTTACAGTGCAACAAGCTGACGGTGGTGGAAGCGTAGTCATTGGGGGAGGGTTGTCGTGTCGGGGGTGATGAACTCCTCGGGAGCACAAGGGCCGTGGGGTCGTGGCTGCGTTCTCCCCCCGTTGCGCGGTCACGGCTCGCCTTCACGAAGGAAGCAGGTCGGACATCATGTCGAACACCGACACACACAGCGGTTGCGCAGTGGCGATGTACGCGGCAGGTCAGTGATCCTGCTCAAGGATCCCGGATTGCGCTATGAGGTAGCCGAGTTGCGCACGACTGTTGCTGCCGAGCGCGGAACTGAGCTTGGCGATGTGCGCGCGGCAGGTGCGTACGTTCATGCCGAGACGGCGGGCGATGGCCTCGTCGACATGACCCTCCACCAGCAGTTTCGCGATCGAATGACGTACGCCGGAGATGCCTTCGGGGGTGGGTCCGTAGGGGACCTCCTCCTGCAGCGGGACCGCGCGTCGCCAGAACTGCTCGAAGACCTTGACGAGGTACTCCACCATGCCTGGGTGCCTTAGCTCCAGCGCCACTTGCCGGTCGTCCGTGGCAGGGATGAATGCGACCGTGTGGTCGAAGATCATCAGCCGTTCGATGAGCTCTTCGAGGGTGCGGATCTCCACCTTGTCCGAGGCCATGCGCGCCGCGTAGCTGAGGGTTCCGTGGCTGTGCCGAACGGTGTGCTGGTAGAGGGAACGCATGCCTACGCCACGCTGGGTGAGCATGTTCCCGCGCTCCACCGCGATGTTGAGGGCGCCTTCGCTGCGACCACCGCCCGGCTGGATGGTGAGTACTTCCGACCGGCACTCGGCCATGGCGAGCTCGATGGACGCATTGATGCGGTCGATGCCTTCGAGCACCGTGATGGCATGCGTTGTCGGCGGTGTCTGGGCGCTGATAGCCATGAACGGTTCAAAAGCATCCGTCAGCTCGACCGAGAGCCGTCTTCGGTCTTGGATCTCCCGCTCTATCGGGTGCAGTCGCTGTGTCAGTGCGGCGGCCGGCGGCACCGGCCGGAGCCAGGTGGCGTCATCAGGATCAGGATGAAGCAGCGCGAATTCCAGGAGGCAAGGAGCGGACCCCACCTCGGTACGAGCTATCTTGCCCACGCTCAGCGCGCTCGCGTAAAGCCGTGCCCCCTCGTCACACAGAGCGCTGACAGGGTGGGGATGTGTCGCATTTTTGCTTTTTGTGGTCAATTCTCCACCCCCCAGGAACATGAATCAGCAGGAACATGATGCATCGCTTCTGTGGCATTGACGTGCCTGGATGAGCAATCGTCTTGTTCTGCGGGGGAGAGGAAACCTTGGAAGTGAGGACGAAGCCGACTATGGGTAAGAAAATGCTTCGCTCGGTGCTTGCTGCGGCCTTCTCCGCCGGGCTGACGTTCGGAGCGCTGAGCGCCATGGACCTGGCTTGGGACAGTACGCCCAGTGAGGCGGCGGGCGTGCAGGTTCAAGCCGTGGCGCCGCCCGACCTGGCTTGGGACAGCATTCCAGTGAATCTGGCGGGCGCATGACCATCCCGCCGGACGACCGGGTTTTCCGGCGGGAGATGGCCTCTGCCTACCGCTCAGGGTGGCACTTCATCGATCTGCTCACGGCACTCCCCCGCCATGGCGATTCGTTGATGGTCACCCTGCTCGGGGAGCCGATCGTCGTTGTCCTGGAGGACGACGAAGAGGTGCGCGCCTACCGATGCCTTCGTCGCCCCCGCGGGGCACCGCAGCCCGTTCGTTGTGCCATCCGGTACGGAATGATCTTCGTCAACCTCGATCAGCGTGACCACCAGCTGATCGAACCCGAAACCATCACCGCCACCCCCCGCAGTGCCTGAGCGATCCCCCGTCGTTCCATGTCGCTCAGACACTTCCCCCACACAGCGGCGTCATCGTGACCTGAACACGGTGGCGCCGCTGTGCTGTCCGGGAACCGCTGTGCTGTCCGGGAACGGGCGGCGGGGAGATGTCGGGGGTCAGGCCGTGCGGACCGGTGCGCCCCTGCCGAGGGCCCGGTCGAGGGTGATCTCGATGACGACCCGGTCCGGGTTGGGTGCCGGGGTGCGCTCGTAGCGTTCCGCGTAGCGGCGTACGGCGTCGTCGACCACGTCCTGCTCCGTGCGGATCGTCGCGCGGCCCTCCAGGGTCGCCCAGCGGCCCCGGTCGACCTGGCAGACCGCCACCCGTGCCCCGTCCGGGCCGGCGGTCAGGACGTGGGCGACCTTTCTGCTGCTCTTGTTGGTGATGATGCGCGCGAGCCCGGCCTCGGGGTCGTACGTCACACCGACCGGCACCACGTGAGGGGTGCCATCGGGGCGGAGGGTGGTCAGGGTGCACACGTGGTACTCGCGCCAGAAGGCGAGGTACTCGGGGCTGGGGTTGCGTACGTCTACGGCCATGAGCAAAGGGTAGGCAGCCGTCGCCCGGTCCTGCGGTGGCGCAGGGGTTGTCCGGCCGGTTGACTCGGACAGGAGCGGGGTTTCTGCCGGTGGTTTCTGCCGGAGTCCGGTGGTTTTCGTCAGCGTCTCGCCTTGAGTGGAATAGACTCAACTTTGTGGACGTTGACTGAGTCAGTTGTTGCGAAAGAAGTGGACGGACCAGCCACCGCAAGGAGGAGAGAGCGCACGTGGAAGCCGAGCTGACCAACAAGAGCCGGGACGCCATCAATGCGGCCACCAGCAGGGCCGTGAAGGACGGGCACGCCGATCTGACCCCGGGGCATCTGCTGCTCGCTCTGCTGGAGGGCGAGGACAACGAGAACATCACCGACCTGCTCGCCGCCGTCGACGCCGACCAGGTCGCCGTACGGAGCCAGACGGACCGGCTGCTCGCGTCGCTGCCCAGCGTCACCGGGGCGACCGTCGCCCCGCCGCAGCCCAACCGTGAGCTGCTCGCCGTCATCTCCGACGCCGCGCAGCGAGCGAAGGAGCTCGGCGACGACTACCTCTCCACCGAGCATCTGCTGATCGGTATCGCGGCCGAGGGCGGCCGTGCCGGTGAGATCCTCACCCAGCAGGGTGCCAGTGCGAAGAAGCTGCTGGACGCATTCGAGAAGAGCAGGGGAGGGCGCCGGGTGACCACACCCGACCCGGAGGGCCAGTACAAGGCCCTGGAGAAGTTCGGCACCGACTTCACGGCGGCCGCGCGCGAGGGCAAGCTCGACCCTGTCATCGGGCGTGACCACGAGATCCGGCGCGTCGTGCAGGTCCTGTCGCGGCGTACGAAGAACAACCCCGTGCTCATCGGCGAGCCCGGCGTCGGCAAGACGGCCGTCGTCGAAGGTCTCGCTCAGCGCATCGTCAAGGGCGATGTGCCCGAGAGCCTGAGGAACAAGCGGCTCGTCTCGCTGGACCTCGGGGCCATGGTCGCCGGAGCCAAGTACCGCGGCGAGTTCGAGGAGCGGCTGAAGTCCGTCCTCTCCGAGATCAAGGAGAGCGACGGGCAGATCATCACGTTCATCGACGAGCTGCACACCGTCGTGGGCGCCGGGGCGGGCGGGGACTCCGCCATGGACGCCGGCAACATGCTCAAGCCGATGCTGGCCCGTGGTGAGCTGCGGATGGTCGGCGCGACGACGCTCGACGAGTACCGCGAGCGCATCGAGAAGGACGCCGCGCTGGAGCGCCGCTTCCAGCAGGTCCTGGTCGCCGAACCGTCCGTCGAGGACACCATCGCGATCCTGCGCGGGCTCAAGGGGCGGTACGAGGCGCACCACAAGGTGCAGATCGCGGACTCCGCGCTGGTCGCCGCCGCGACCCTGTCCGACCGCTACATCACCTCCCGCTTCCTCCCCGACAAGGCCATCGACCTGGTCGACGAGGCGGCGTCCCGGCTGCGCATGGAGATCGACTCCTCGCCCGTCGAGATCGACGAACTGCAGCGCGCCGTGGACCGCCTGCGGATGGAGGAGCTGGCGCTGAAGAACGAGACCGATGCCGCTTCCGTCCAGCGTCTGGAGAAGCTCCGCCGCGACCTCGCCGACAAGGAGGAGGAGCTGCGCGGCCTCACCGCCCGCTGGGAGAAGGAGAAGCAGAGCCTCAACCGCGTCGGTGAGCTGAAGGAGCGCCTCGACGACCTGCGCGGACAGGCCGAGCGTGCCCAGCGCGACGGCGACTTCGACACCGCCTCCAAGCTGCTGTACGGGGAGATCCCGGGCCTGGAGCGGGAGCTCGCGGAGGCCGACGAGGCGGAGCAGGAGGCCGCCAAGGACACCATGGTCAAGGAGGAGGTCGGCCCGGACGACATCGCCGATGTCGTCGGCGCCTGGACCGGCATCCCGGCCGGCCGGCTCCTGGAGGGCGAGACGCAGAAGCTGCTGCGCATGGAGAAGGAGCTGGGCAGGCGGCTGATCGGCCAGACCGAGGCCGTGCAGGCGGTGTCGGACGCGGTACGTCGCACCAGGGCCGGCATCGCCGACCCGGACCGGCCCACCGGATCGTTCCTCTTCCTCGGCCCGACCGGTGTCGGCAAGACCGAGCTGGCGAAGGCGCTCGCCGACTTCCTGTTCGACGACGAGCGGGCCATGGTCCGCATCGACATGAGCGAGTACGGCGAGAAGCACAGCGTCGCCCGGCTGGTCGGTGCCCCGCCCGGTTATGTGGGGTACGAGGAGGGCGGCCAGCTCACGGAGGCGGTCCGCCGCCGTCCGTACAGCGTCATCCTGCTGGACGAGGTGGAGAAGGCCCACCCCGAGGTCTTCGACATCCTGCTCCAGGTGCTCGACGACGGCCGGCTCACCGACGGCCAGGGCCGGACGGTGGACTTCCGCAACACCATCCTGGTCCTGACGTCGAACCTGGGCAGCCAGTTCCTGGTCGATCCGTTGATGAAGCCGGAGGAGAAGAAGGAGCGGGTCCTGGAGGCCGTGCGCGCCTCGTTCAAGCCGGAGTTCCTCAACCGGCTCGACGACCTGGTGGTCTTCTCCGCCCTCTCCGGCGACGAGCTCGCGCATATCGCCGCGCTCCAGATCGACCGGCTCGCCAAGCGTCTGGCCGACCGGCGGCTCACCCTCGACGTCACCCCGGCCGCGCTGGCCTGGCTCGCGAAGGAGGGCAACGACCCGGCGTACGGGGCGCGGCCGCTGCGTCGCCTCATCCAGACCGCGATCGGTGACCGGCTCGCGAAGGAGATCCTCGCGGGCGAGGTCACGGACGGGGACACCGTACGGGTGGACGTGTTCGGGGAGGGCGAGGAGGCCGGCCTGATCGTGGGCGCCGTGCGGTGACGGACCCGGCGGGCGTCGGACGCCGGACGGGCTGAGGTGTACGAGGGCGGTGTCCCCGTCCTCGTACACGACTGTCCAGGGGCCCATGGGTCCGTCCGCGTGTTCCTTTCATGACATTCCCCCCTCCGGACCGGCTCGTCCGGAGCATCGCGCGGGCCGGATCGTGTCAGCCTGTAGCTGATCGGCCCAGCCGGGGGTTGCCATCCCCCGCCTGCCATGGGAGAGGATGGCGGCAACCGTACGAAGGGATATTCACGGTGAGCATCGACCCGTCCTCGATTCCGAATTTCGGGGGCCAGCCCGAACCGCAGGCGGCAGGACCGGAGGGCCCCGTCGTCCCTGACCAGGACCTCGTCAAGCAGCTCCTCGAGCAGATGGAGCTGAAGTACGTCGTCGACGACGAGGGCGACCTCGCGGCGCCGTGGGAAGAGTTCCGCACGTACTTCATGTTCCGTGGCGAGGACGAGCAGCAGGTCTTCTCGGTCCGTACGTTCTACGACCGCCCCCACGCCATGGACCAGCGCCCGGTCCTCCTCGACGCGATCGACGACTGGAACCGCCGCACGCTGTGGCCCAAGGTCTACACGCACGTCCACGAGGCCGAGGAGGGCGCCGAGGACACCGAGACCTCGGTCCGTCTGATCGGTGAGGCGCAGATGCTCATCGGTACGGGCGTCAGCCTGGAGCACTTCGTCTCGTCGACGGTCAGCTGGGTGCGGGCCTCGATCGAGTTCGACAAGTGGCTGCTGGAGCGTCTGGGCCTGGAGCCGGCCGAGAAGAAGACCGACGGCGACGACGCGGCGCCCAGCGCCTGATCCGGAGCGCCTGCGAACGACGACAGCCCGGCCGGGGCGACGGTCACCACGACCGCCGCCTCCGGCCGGGCTTCTGTCGCTCCGCACGCCGGACGAAGGCGAGCTCCGGCCTGGTGGATTCTCCTGGCGTCATAGGCCCTTGAGCCGTGAAACGGCCTCGCGCAGCACGTCCTCGCGCTTGCAGAAGGCGAATCGGACCTTGCTGCGGCCGGCCTCCTGATCGTCGTAGAACACCGCATTGGGGATGGCGACGACCCCGCAGCGCTCGGGCAGCGCGCGGCAGAAGGCGAAGCCGTCGGTCCCGCCGCCGAGCGGGCGGATGTCGGTGGTGACGAAGTACGTTCCGGCCGGCCGGAACACCTCGAAGCCGGCCTCGGCGAGCCCGCCGCTCAACAGGTCCCGTTTGGCCCGCAGATCCGCGCGCAGCCCCTCGAAGTAGCTGTCGGGGAGGTTCAGTGCCTCGGCGACGGCGTACTGGAACGGGCCCGCGGAGACGTACGTCAGGAACTGCTTGGCCGAGCGGACCGCCGTCACCAGCCCGGGGCTCGCGGTCACCCAGCCCACCTTCCACCCGGTGAACGAGAACGTCTTGCCCGCCGAACCGATGGTCACGGTCCGCTCGCGCATTCCGGGGAATCCGGCGATCGGCAGGTGTTCACCCTCGAAGACCAGGTGCTCGTACACCTCGTCGGTGACGACGAGCAGGTCCCGCTCGCAGGCGAGTTCGGCGATCGCCGCCAGCTCCTCGCGGGTCAGGACGGTGCCGGTGGGGTTGTGCGGGGTGTTGAGGAGGATCAGCCGGGTGCGGGGGGTGACGGCGGCGCTCAGCTCGTCGAGGTCGAGCCGGTACGTACCGCTCTCCCCGTCCGGGTGCAGGGTGACCGGGACGCGGGCGCCGCCCGCCATGGCGATGCAGGCGGCGTACGAGTCGTAGTACGGCTCCAGGGCGATGACCTCGTCGCCGGGCTCCACGAGGGCGAGCAGGGTGGCGGCGATGGCCTCGGTGGCGCCCGCCGTGACGAGAACTTCGGAGTCGGGGTCGTACGTGAGCGCGTACCGCCGCTGCTGATGGGCGGCGATTGCGGTGCGCAGCTCGGGAACCCCGGGTCCCGGCGGGTACTGGTTGCCGTGTCCGGCCCGTAGCGCGCGGACCGCGGCCTCCCGGATCTCTTCGGGGCCGTCGGTGTCGGGGAAGCCCTGGCCGAGGTTGATGGAGCCGGTCCGTACGGCCAGCGCCGACATCTCCGCGAAGATCGTCGTGCCGAATTCGGTGAGGCGGCGGTTGAGCAGCGGTCGTCCCTGTGTCATGACCGCCATCCTGTGCCGAAGCTCTGGAGTTGCTCAACTTACCTTCGCGGATTGGCACCTGCGGCGGTACCCACCGGACCGTCGCTGAGCAGGGCGAGAGTGGTCGGTAGCTGTCGTTGTCTGTCGTCGTTGACCGCCCTCGGACGACCCACAGACGGCCCGGCCCGCCGGTGGAGTGGGTGCAGGGCCGTCCGAGGGGGATGCAGGCCCGGATTCCGTAGCACCCGCTGGCGAAGTGGCGCCCCGGGGGCCGGAAGGCGCTGCTGGCGTCTACCGCCTGCGAAACCAGGGCACCAGCTATCACATCTATAGCAGCTGCGCCACCAGCACGCGGTCTACAGTTACCAGCTACACCCCCCACCACATTGGCTGGTATGTGTGGGAAACTAGCGCCTGATGCAAGTTCCCAAGCGGGTGCGCAATCTCTCCGGCTTCGCTTTGCTGCCCATCCTCGCAGCGGCAGCGTGTACCAACGGCCACGCTCCTCACGCCACTCACCAAACGGCAAGTGCCCCCGGCGCCAAACCTTCCTCCCAGGCAAGCGCATCGGCCAATCCCACCCATCACCCGTCAGGGCCAAGCACATCCCACGCGCCCAACCTGGCCGAGGATGAAATTCCAACGCTGACCACCGCGTCATCAGTGATCGGCAATGCCGAATATCCTCTACGCGGCGGAATCAAATCCGGCCACACCCTCGCCATCGCCGTCAACTGTCAGGGGAAGGGGACGCTGACGGTCGTTGTAGAACCAGCCGGAATCGGATTCCCACTGCACTGCACGTCCACGGAAGTCAGCCCCACTTTCAACGAGATAGGGTTCAAAACCCCGCACGCAAATAGCTTTGTTCGCTTCACCGCCGTGCCTTCAACCATCAAGTGGTCGTTCGCGGCAGGTTGGGATCCCCATCCCCCGTCGCCGGAATCATCCGACGGCTGATCCAGAGCATCCAATAGGGGCCACCGGAATCTCCGGTGGCCCCTATTAGCGCTATCGGCCGGAGTCCGCGGACTTCCGCCTTGATCTCATTTTCGGCCGACCTGGTCGTTCCCCCGACCCGTATCGGACGATCAGAAGGCCTGCCAGCGTTGAGAGGCGCCCCCGGTGCACGGAGCGGTATTGACGCGAGCGTTCGCAAGCCGTGCAGCTCGCCGACAGCATGACCATCGACGACATCTCGGGTTTCCGCGACGCGTACCGAGACGCCCCGCTCACGGGTCTGGCACGGCCCTAGCCGACAAGAGCGTGGATCGCCGCCACGAAGTTGAACACCGCCGGCAGGACGAAGATACTCCCGACCACGATCCATCCAGTCCCGGCGATGCGGCGGCCCCGGCTCGGCGGCGGCGGTGGAATCAGCCGATTCCCCACTCTCACCGTCTCGTTCGGGGCGAGCAGGCTGTGCCCGGTGCGGCGTTGTCTCCGCCCCAACCATATGAAGACGACCGCGGCCATCGCCGTGAAGGCGGCGAGTTGAAGATGCTCACTCGGTGAGTCGGCGCCGGCAAGCGTCACGGTTACATACGACACAAGAACTCGCCCCAGTGGATCAGCGTGGGTGGATCACCTCACGACGGTTTAGCCATGTCAAGCGGATTGGGTCGTACTTAGGCACCCCCAACACGCTTTCCAACTCTGCATGGATCTGTTCGTCCTGGTTCACGGCCGTCCGTGGGCCGGGTCCATGGGCGGCCTGCAGCAGCGTTGAACGGCCGCGAACGACAGCGAATGAGACTGCAGTTACCCGCATCCGTCCGGTGACCGCCTTGCCCGCGGATTCCACCCCCGAGCGGGTGCCTGAAATGCCGCAACCCCCACGATCCGACTCAGCCGAGCAGGATGCCGAACTCCGTCGACAGGTCGGATCCGGCAGAGGTGCCGGGCGCATGAATGATCTTCGAGCCCGTGGTGACAGGACCGGTGGCGTTCGAGGGCAGCGACCACACCGCGCCCCGCCACCCGTTGGCGCTGCAGTCGCCGATCGCCGTATCCGGCCTGCTATCTCCATTCGTGTCCCGGATGCGCACGCTGTTGCCGAAGTCGGTGCCGTAGGCGTGCGGCATGCCTGCGGCGTCCGGCGAGATCCACCACGCGCCGGAGCCGCTCAATCCGGTTGCCGATCCCTTGAGGACGGTCGCCCCGCCTCGGTTGTTCTCCGAACTGACGCCGACCAGGAGATCGGCGTATCCGTCACCCGTGACATCACCGGCGGAGACGTCGGAGCCGAAGTGGTCGTACTGCTCTGGCGTCCCGGGCACTCCGGCCGAGGACTGGCTGATACTCCAGGTACTGCGCGTAGTGCTTAGTCCCGAGGAGGAGCCGTATGCGACACCGACCCGGCCGGCCGCTGTGACGCCCCCCACGTCGGCCCAGCCTCTCCCCACCGCGACATCGCCGTAGCCGTCCTTGTCGAAGTCGCCGACAGTGGCCGATTCGCCGCCGGTCATGGTCTTGCTGGTGGCGCTGAAACCGGTCGATGTGCCGAGGAGAACCTGCGTGGTGTTGGAGTTCACCGTCACCAGATCGACACCCCCCGTCTTGTTGATCTTTCCTGCGATCGCCTTCTCCGCGCCGATGGTGAGCTTCTTGGTGATGATGGCCTTGGGTGCGCCGGTTCGGGTGAACGGCCCCCTGTAGAGGCGCAGGGTGTAGTCCCTCTGCACCACCGCGAGATCCGGATAGCCGTCGCCCGTGAAATCTCCCGCGGCCAGTACGTCGCCGAAGTAGCCGTCGATGGCCGCGGCGTGGTTGGCCACGCCGGCTCCACCGCTCAGCCCTGTTCGGCTGCCCCACAGGATGGTCGTCGCACCCTGGTCCCGAACGGTCCCGACGTCCTCGTACGGGGTGCCGACCACCAGGTCGGCATAGCCGTCTGCGTCCAAGTCGGCACTGGTGAAGGCGCTCCCGAAATTATCGTCCGCTTCCGCGGCGCCTGGGATGTTGGCGCTGTTCTGGCTGATCACAGCAGGCTCGGAAGGGCCGAGGCCCGTCGCCGAGCCGTACACCACGCTGACGAAACCTGCCCGGTCGACGCCGTTCGGCGAGCCGTACGGCGTCCCTATCACGAGGTCGCGGTAGCCGTCGCCGTTGAAGTCGTCGGCGTACCTCGCCCCGACGGCACCAGCCGGGGAGGCCAGCAGCGGAGTGAGGCCGGCGATCAGGACGGGCACGAGAGCCGCGGTCATACGTGTACGCATAACAGCCCTTCAACGGTGGGTAATCCAGCAGATCTATCACCAGACAAACGAGCAGAACGAATAGTTGTACAGCAACGGTGAAGCCTTCGAGAGGCGTCACGGCGTGAGTCATGCGGTCGGCGAAATCGACCGCTCTCCCACTCGGCACGACGCGACTTCCTCAGTCACGAGAGATCCGCGACCGACCGCCACGGTGACAGCGTTGCCCCTGCTCATTCCGCTGCCTCGGTGTCGGAAAAGCGTGACCGCCGACGGCCGCCCGCGACCGCCGGAGGCGTGGCGCGGGAGCGAGCCGTCGGCGCGGAGCGCGCGGCCTGCGCGCGGGCCCTTGATGAGGTAGAGAAAGTTCTACGCGCTCGCACGGTGAAGGATTTCAAGACCGTTCCGTGAAGCGTCCCTGCAAGCCTGTGACCTGGCCCTAGGAGCCGGGCCAGGCCTCAATGCTGGCTTTCTTGCCGCAGGTTGACCGAACGCACCTATTGACGACCTCTTCGTCCCGAATAAGGTCCGGGTGGAGCCTGAACCCGGTCTCGCCGATATCTATGCAGGACAGACCCTTGGTATGGCGTGGTCTCCGTAGGTTCTGGAGTCACTGGGAGAAGATCTTCTCCCAGATTTCTCCCGGCCGCGGAGCGTTCCCCGGCCAGGAGGCGGCGCGTCGGCAGATTTACAGTCCGCGCCCAGCATGCCCGCGGACCAGGCACTTCCTCAGTCGCTGGATGTGGCGCCCCAC
Organism: Streptomyces sp. NPDC002206; assembly: GCF_053593595.1. NCBI lineage: Bacteria > Bacillati > Actinomycetota > Actinomycetes > Kitasatosporales > Streptomycetaceae > Streptomyces > Streptomyces sp. NPDC002206. The sequence goes on along the minus strand of NZ_JBSFCW010000019.1, from coordinate 1,861 downwards.
ACCGACCCCACAGGCCACCACCAAGAGTTGGGGGTGGCAGGGAATGTCGGGATGGCCACTCCCAGAATCCGTGGCGCTGCGTACGTGATCCGGCATTCCACCGTTCCCGAGCTCCTCGTGTTCGACCACGTGGGCATTCCAGAGGCCGGTACTCAGATCCCCGCGGGCCGCGTCCACTGGCCGCCACTCTTGCCGACCGTCTCCCGTTCACGGCCACCAACCGGCGTCCGCACTGGGTCGCCTGAGCGGGAGGCCGGACCTCGGGCGACTGTCAAGACCGCGTCAAGCCGGTGCCGTCCGTGCTCCGTTGGACGCGCTGGTGTGGAAAGGTGCCAACGTTGTCAGTGCCGGGGGGGCCTGTGAGTAAACAAGATGTGCGCAAGATGCTGCGCGAGATGGCGACCGGAGAGCCCGTTCAGGTCACCAGCGGCATGTCATCCATAGACAAAATCGCCGAACTCGGCGCTGTCGCCGAGCAGTTCGGGTACCAGTACGCCGACGTACGGCGGGGCAACGGGTACGTGATGTCCCTCGTGGTCGACCTCGGCCCGCAGGCCCGCGCGCGGGCCGCGCAGAACTGGGCGCAGTACCCTAACGCCGTTGACGGGGGCGCGTTGCCGCCCTTCGTGCCCGACGCGTTCCAGCTCCTCAAGGCCCGCATCACGTTCGACCTCACCACCGAGTACTCCGACAAGCAGCGGTTGATCATCGCGAGTCTCGGCGTCACCGGGATGGTCGTGAGTGTCGTCGCCTGGCTCGGTGCGGACACCTCCTCGTTCGTCGTCGCCGGCGTCGTCTGGGTCGTGCTGATGTCCCTCATACCCGTCTTGAACGTCGCGGGCCGGCGCTACAAAGCCAAGTACGCCGCCCGGCTGGCGGCCGCGGGGTTCACGCCGGTGACCGACCAGAGGGGCCGGCTGCGGTACCTGCCGCCGGGCGGACAGCTTCCTGGGCACGGCAATCCCTTCGCCGGAGGAGCGGACACGCCTCCTCAGCCGCACCCCCCGCAGCGCTGACCCACGGAGGAGTCATCTCTGAGCCCGCACGTACAAACATGCGACCAGTACCGGCGAAACTGGAGCCGTGACCGTTGATCGCGCGGCGCTTCAGGCCAGCTGGAACCGGGGGCGGCGTCTGGCACGGCCACGGGCCGCCGGCCAGCGCTGAACATCCCCGACGTCTCCTGCACGAGCCACCCGCGCTCCGCCAGGCGCCTGGCCTTCGAGCGCACCCCCTCGACCTTCGCCGACGTCGTCTGAAAGCCCAGGTCCACCGTGATCTCCTTGGCCTTCAACGGTCCTTGGCCCGCCGACTGCCGCTCGTCGAGCACGCCCAGGATCCGCTGGTAGTCCGGCGCCAGCACCGTCACCGGCAATCCTTCGCGCCAAGGTGGCACGATCGAGCCCGGCACCGGCGCGGGCGAGGGCACGGCTTTTTGCTCCGCCTCGGCCTCGGTCGGGGCGGTGGTCTCGGCAGCCGAGGCTGCCAAGGCCTCGACCAGCTCTTCCCGCGCGATCACCCGCCGGTCCAGCTCGATCTCGGCAACCTCCAACACCCCAGCCAACCGAGCGACTTCCTCCCGCAGCCCTTCCACCCGCCCACGGGCCGCTGTCTCCCGCTCCTCCAGCATTCCCAGCACCGACGCCATCGCGCACCCCTCGCTCACGGAGCGGAAACAAGACGCTGGATGCTTCCGTCATTCGGAGCTAGACCATGTCTGACCAGCAGAAATCAAGCGATCACGTTCGGTTGAGATACGGCTTCTGAGCTTGGCGTTTAACCTCGCTGGGCTTGGTGTTCCTTGATCGATTCGGCGCGTTTGATGGTCTTGCCGACGTCGTGGCGCCTGGCCCGTTGCTTG
>NZ_JBSFCW010000018.1:0-136789 GCF_053593595.1 Streptomyces sp. NPDC002206 | reverse complement strand
GCGGCACATCCAGCAACTTCGCGTGCATACCGGCCAGTTACCCGCACCGACAGATCACCGAACTACAGCGGACCAGTCGATCTCCAACTGAAGGGATTATTGCTCTAGCTGTAGATCGTGATCTTGCTAGTCGGGTCGGTGCGGATAGGGGTGTGGCCACCGTTGATCATCGTGCGTTGTGTGGACTGACGATGAGACGGTGGCCGCAGGTCACAGCATCGATCCAGGCCGTTTGCGGGATGCGTTCGAGGTGGCCATGGGTCGTATCGCGGGCCGCTTCGCCCGGGTCGAACCCCGGCTGTGGGCCGGGCGTTTGATGCTGGCGCTGCTGTCGGACCTGCCCCGCAAGAACTGCTGGACGATCGCGGAGTGGTCGGGGGAGAAGTCCCCGCACGGCATGCAGCATCTGCTGTGTAGGGCGTCCTGGGACGCCGATGCGGTGCGTGACGATGTACGCGAGTACGTCGTGGAGCATCTCCACGACGAGGAGGCGGTCCTGGTCGTGGACGAGACCGGCGACGTGAAGAAGGGCGCCCGCACCGTAGGGGTCCAGCGCCAGTACACCGGAACCGCCGGCCGGATCGAGAATTCCCAGGTCGCCGCCTATCTCGTCTACGCCGGGGCACGGGGACACGCGGCCGTGGACCGGGAGCTGTACGTCCCACGCTCATGGACCTCGGACCCGGACCGCTGTCGGGCGGCCAGGCTGGCCGAGGACACCTTCTTCGCGACCAAGCCGGAGCTGGCCCTCACGATGATCGAACGGTTCCTGGATGGCGGGCACCATATCGACTGGGTGACGGGCGATGAGGTCTACGGCGACAACCCGAAACTGCAGGCGGCCCTGGAAGAACGCGGCCTGGGCTATGTCCTCGCGGTTGCCTGGTCGGCCCAAGTGCCACTGGTGCGGGAAGGTTCCGCGCCGACGTGCTGGCGGGCAAGCTCCCAAAGCGGGCCTGGCAGAAGCTGCCCGCCGGCCCCGGCGCGAAGGGGCACCCTTACTACGACTGGGCCGACATCGACCTCACGCCGGGCCACCGTCAGTTGCTGCTCCGGCGCAGCCGCACCACCGGCGAACTCGCCTACTACCGCTGCCATTCCACCGGGCTGGCTCCGATGCGCACCATGGTCAGGACGGCGGGATCCAGGTAGCTGGTGAAGGAGACCTTCCAGACCGGGAAGGGGCTGGCCGGACTCGATGAACACCAGGTCCGCCGCTACCCGTCCTGGAGCCGCTGGGTCACCCTCGCCATGCTCGCTCACGCCTTCCTCGCCGTCGTCCGCGCAGACGAGCACACACGGCGCACTGGTCCAGGCGACCTGGCCGCGTTGACCTGCAACGAGATCCAGCACCTGTTCCTCACCATCGCCGTCCGGCCACTGAACGACCTCACTCACCGCATTGCCTGGTCCGACTGGCGACGCCGCCATCAGGCACGATCACAGGCCAGCCATTACCGTCGACAAGCCGCAGCCCAGACATGAAGATCCCGATCTACACCTGGAGTGCTAACCGATCTCGGCATGCCTGGCGCTCCGCCGGAGCGCACTCGATCATGTGAGCATGAAGCCCCGGAGCGTGCTCTCGCGTCACGGCAACGAGCGTGTGAGCCAGACCACTTCACCGTTGTCTTCCGTGGAAACGTGATCCCGCTCGAACCCGAGCTTCTCAAGGACACGGAGCGACGGTGTGTTCCACGCGCCGACGGTCGACCAGAGTCGTTTCCGCCCGGTCGCGATAGCGGCATCGAGCACCGCGCCGGCCGCCTCGGTGGCGTACCCACTCCCATGCACGCGCTGGAACAGCTCATACGCGATTTCAGGCTCCTCTACGGTGGAGCGGCCGATGATCAGCCCGCAGTAGCCGATGAAGTCGCCTTCGTCACGACGCTGGATGGGCAACAGGGCGATCCCCGTAGTCGCCGTCGCGGTGAGCAGCTCCGCGATGGACGTCCGAATGTGCTCAACCGTGGGGGTCCCCTTGCCGCGTTCGGAGAGGAGGGCACAGAACTCAGCGGCGTCCGACTCGGCCCACGGCCGCAGTATCAGCCGCTCGGTCTCAAGGTGGAACGACATCGTCTCGTACCTAGTCATGCCCCTACTCTGCCCCACGGATCATCACGGACTACAGCTGGAGTACGAACCGTTCCTGGGCAGTGAGCAGGAGTGAGTCCTGACTCACCGGCACGCCCCGAACGGTCTTGGGCGCACTGGTCCTCCGCTTTCGCATCCCGGTCGGCGACGCATATCCCGTATGCGATCCGTCCCGGGCGGGCGGAATCCCTACGCCCTGGCCATATGGGTGTGGCCAGAGGCGACGGGGAGGCCCCGAACCATCTCGCTGGTGACACGGGGGCCCCGACTGCTGACACCACACCCGGCGTCCCAGATCGCACCGAGAACGTTACGCACACCCCGTCAGACACACCCACCGATCGTCACACCGCTCACTCAATCGTGCCCACGTTCGCCAAAATGAAGTGCTGGCCCAGCAGTTGTGAACCCCCGACTGTCCATTAGGGAGGGCCGCCTCGTACTTCCTCAGGGAGTCAACCGTGGGCGGCGGGCGGGGTCCATGGTCAAGCGTCAGTCACCTGGGCACTCTGTGGGGTGGCGTTCCGGGGGACATCCCCGGCGGACTCGATGTGGCTCTCATACCCGTCCGGGTCGAGGTCGCGTACTTCGACCGAAAAGTGGACCTCGAACTCCGGGACAAGCCCGACGCGTGTGCGAAGAAGCGCGAGGACGGATTCGCTGAGCGCGCGTTTGACCTCGGCGCTACGGCCGGCCTTCAGCGCGATCTCGATGTGGACCGCCTGGTGGGTTTCCTCCGTGCGGCCAGCGATGTACCAGTCGTCTTGAGGGTAGATGAAACGGATCCGGCACGCCTCGGGGCGCGCGCCGCTGTTGGCGACGATCAGCGAGTGCAACTCCGGGCCGAGTACTTCACAGTCGAGGACGTCGTGCCCGCCCAGTTCATTGGTGTACGTCACGGTTATATGTGGCATGGACGCAGCATATTCACTCTCTCGCCATGCTCGCCGATGAATTCCTCGACAAAGGGCCGGCCAAGAGCATCCGGGGCCCCGGAACGAGGAGTTCCGGGGTCCCCGGCCAACCGCATCGGGATTTCTGGTGCTCCCGTAGGTTGAGTGATGCTCCTGGCTGCGACGCCTCGCAGCAAATGCCGTCGTCAGAGGGTGGCGCCACCGGCGACCTGCGGAAGGGACAGACCGAGCGGGAGGGCCCCAAGAACCTCACCGGGGCCGTCGACAGAGACACCGCCGGAAACGCCGCCGAGGGGGGAGGCGGCACCGCCGGAAATGGTGAGACCGCCGGAAACGTTGTCCAGGTCGGCGTCGGAAATCTCGCTGGTCTCGACCTGAGGCGTGAAACTACGCATGAATTATGCTTCCCTTCATGGCTTCGGATATCTGAATGGTGCCGGCCAGCTTCAGCTCTAAGTCGAGCCGGCCGGTTCAACGGTCGCCTGATGCCCGAAAACCCGGGATAACTTCCGTCTGGCGCAAGATGCAACCACCTCAGCAGGCTGCCCGTCCACCCGACTTGTCGGCGATTTGCCCAACGCTCCGCTATCGCAAACGCAATTGCGCGCAATTGCCCACCGGACGGTGACGACTTCTTCACAAGCGTTTTAACGGAGAATGGACATAAGTGGGCCCTCCGATTGATGCCAATCGGACATACCTGCACTTAAGGTTGCCGGACGCCGATGAAGCCGGATCCCGTCAGCTTGCTGCTCGCCTTGCGTGTGCACGATGTGCAGGATTTGCCAACAGTGGGCCGCACTCACCACGGATTGAGCTGCCGTTATGTCGCGCTGACCGGGGGGCCGGGGACCAACGTCGGTTGAGTAGCTCCTGATCGAGTGGAGTCTCGGTCTTGTGCCACGTGATCACATAGCTGATGAGAGCTACCCGGAGCGGATCCGGATGGGGCTGCTGACGCGGACCTACACGCCCGAGCTGGTTGACTTCGTGGTCGATGAAGCCGGGGCGCGCGAGGAGAGCCCGCGGACGACAACTTCGGTCTCGGCTGCTACTGGGCCCGGCTCAAGAACGCCTCCGGCGAGCTCGGGGCGATCATCGCGAACGACAACATCACCGGCCAGGCGCGCGTGACGGCCCGCAAGGGTGAGTACTTCGAGGCGAAGGGCTGCCTGAAGTGGGAGCAGGTCGGCTGACGCCCCGACGCTTCTGACCGCAGGTCCGACGCTCACGCCTCGGCGGTGACGTCGGGGCGCGGCCCGAACGCCCGCCCGTACCGCGGGTGGGAGATTGGCCACGCGGCGGCGTCCTCCACGGTGCGCAGCGTCCTCGCGGCCTTGTCCGGGTCTTGGTGGCTGGTCCAGCCGCACGCGGCGCCATCGAACACGTGCATCCACTGCACGCCGGCCTTCCGGGACCGGTTTAGGGTGCCCGCGTTGTAGGTCACGCCCGACTTGGCGAGCGTCGCCGATTCCGCCCACGCCGACACCGGTACCCGGGCACCGTTCCGGTAGATCACAGACCTCCGACTGAACGGGGCGATCCCACTCACCCCCCGCGCAGGCGGGGAGCAGACCACAACGGGGTGGGCTTCAAAGCAGTGGCTCACCCCGCCTGCGGGGAGGACACGTCCAGGCCGGTGCGAGGTGCCTCGACGATCGGCTTGCCCCGCCTTCGTGGGGGCAACAGCGAAGAGCAGCGGCTTGTGAGCCAGTCCCCTACCGCCACAAGCGAAGCTCCACGACTGTGGCAGGCGTGACGACATTTAAGGCCTTAAGGAGCACCCCGCAGCACCTCCGAGTGCCATGGATTCCTGTGCAGCCGCAGCGACACACGAAGAGCTGGCTGTCCGCGACCCCGCAGAACAAACAGGACGACCAACAACTCATCACGCATTCACGACCGCAGGTGAATTGAGGTCAAGGCTTCTATTCGCCGCCCGGTTATGCGTGGACGCGGAGTTGGGCGTGCACCTTCCACCGGGTGCCATAGGTGAAGGCGACGCGGAAGGCGTAACAGCGTTCGTCTGCCGGGTTCCACGCGATGCCTTTGCCGTGTGGACGGACCAGAGGCCGCACTCCGAGGACTGCAGTGGATGGCTCACAGACGAGATCCCATGCGTGGTTGGGAAGGGCGAGGCTCGCCAATCGCGGAAGGAGCACGTCGGGCGCGCTGGCGTCGTGGGCGTGGAAACAGCTGACCACGCCGTCGAGTAGGGCCTTGACGATACCTGCCGAGCGCCGACCGGGAAGGTCAGGACCCGCCAAGGACAGGTCCAGCACGAATGAGTCTGCCACTCGCTCGGCCGCAGGCCTCCCGGTTCGTACCGTTGTGCGCGGGCGCAGTCGCATCCACCATTCCCCTGGCGTCCGCGGGAGCACGTCGCCAAGGTCGGCAGCGAGATCACCGATCACACAGGTGGCTCCTGGGTCGGGATCAGGTATGACCGAGGCGAGGACGTAGCGCAGATGGTGCCGACCGTCGGTGCTGCTGCCGCGGCGGCAGACCAGCCCCGGGCCGAGCAGATGCCCATAGGCCCCCGCTCCGACGTTGTACAGCAGAACGTTTTCCACATCGACGAACGCGTCGTCCGGGGCGTCGTACTCAGCTACCAGCCCGTGCCCACCCTCCGGCTCAAGCGCCCGCAGCGCCAGTCGCAGTTCGCCCCGGAACCTACGCTGCCATCCCCTGGGCTCGAACGGCAGCCGCGCCACACTCCAGGCTGAGACCATGCTCCGACTTGCCTCAATCTCATAATCCATCCCAACATCGTCACCAACGCATGCGCACCTGACCAGGGCGCGGCCCCTGCTTCGATCAAGACATCTGGGACCTGACGGCAGTCGCCGACGCTCCGGCATCCTGGCCCCGCAGCGAGAAGATCCTGGACTTCACCACCATCACCAACCCTCGCTGGCGAAACGTCGCCCGCGCCTACCTGATAGCCCGCATCCTGCCCACCCACCCGGACGTCGCCGTTCTTCCACAGGCCTACCGAACCCCTCTCGCACTCCCCACCCTTCGTCACGAAGTCAACCGGCTGACAGCCTGGTTCAACCACCTCACCGCGGCTGGGATCAACAGCCTCTCGCTCGTCAGACAACCCCCATTGCGACGCCTATCTGAGCGTCGTCTCCCGCAGCCGCACGGCTCCGGAACGGTCCGTCACTCCCGGCACCGTCGCGGGGTACGTCCTGACAGCCCAAGCTCGCACGGCCTACTCGCCGTTGCTTCCAGACTGCTACACACCCTGCTTCCGTCCCTGGGGTGACCGCAGCGCCGCCGAAGTCGCCGGCTACGAACGCGCCGACGTCAATCAGACCGCGCCCGTGCCCGCCGACATCCTGCAGCCCCTGCTCTGCAACTCGATCTACCTCATCGACGTGGTCGGGCCTCACGTCGCAGCCGAAGCCACCCGAGTCCGACAAGCCATCACCTCACGGGCAGGAATCAGATCCTCGCTGCGCCTCGATCAGTACTCGCAGGTCATTGATGAAGTACAGCGGCAGATGCGGGCAGGTGTTCCCGCCGCGCGCACCACACCCGGCTACATCGCCCGGCGACTCGCTGCGGGCTGGGAGCAAGACGACCCACTGCTGCCGTTCGCCTTCGACTCGTTCGTGAGGGACACCGCACTCTCGCTCTCCAAGAGGCGCGATCTGGATCGTCTCCGACCTCACCTGGAAGCCTGGATCAGGCACTGCGGAACCGAGCCGCCATGGTGTCGGGATGCAACCGCTGTTCCCCGGGCCGGTGGCCACTCCGCCGTTCCGTTCGCCATCCCTGTGGACCACTTCGGACTGGAGACCATGGTCCATGTCATCGCCAGCGCCGCGTTCTACCTCACCGCCGCGCTCTCCGGTATGAGGGCCTCCGAGCTGGCCGAGCTCACCTGCGGGGCCTGTCGACGCGAAGACAGCTCCCAAAGTCCCCGATTCTGGGTGGACTCCCGCCGTATCAAGGGAGAAGACTTCGGCGGGGTACCCGACTCCTGGGTGGTGATCGAAGAGGTTCACCGGGCCCTGGCCGCGGCCGAGGCCGTCACTGGAACCAAACCCGGCGAACTCCTCTTCTCTTCGGGGAGTAACTCCGGCAACCGCTATGCCGCTCTCCGGAACTGGGTCAACGGATCTTGCGGACAGCGTCTGGGCCTTGCCCCCGTCCCTGATGGGCCGGTGCACCCGCGCGCTCTCCGCCGTACTCTCGCGCTGTCCATCGCCCAGCGCCGGCGCGAAATACTGACTGCCATGGCTATTTCCGGGCGAGTATCACTTCGGTGTCACCGGGCCAGTCCCAGACGACGCCTTCGGGAGATCGCTCCCTCAGCAGCTCTCGCACCTCGCAGGTGCCGTGACCAAACCCGATGGTGCTCAGGCCTACTCATTGTCGATTCTTCCAGTGAACTCCAGGATTGTGGCCGCGAGTGTTTCAGGAGCTTCCTGCGCGATGAGGTGGCCGACCTCCTCAAGATGCACCGCGGTGACCTCGCCGGCGGTCACCTGACGGAAGGTCATCTCGGTGATCCTTCCATGGCCGGCACCCTCAACAGTGAGTACCGGGACGGCGATCGGGTGTGACTCGGCCAGAGCCTTGGTTGCGCCTTCGTCGGAGAAAAGGCCTCGATAAAGACCCTCCGTACCTCGCCAGGCGTTCGGGCGCGCGTAGGTTCGAACGAACTCGTCGACGTCGCTTTCACCAATGGAACCCTCCGTCCCGTTCATCAGAGGGAAGGCCCAGTCGGCCAGGAGCTCGCGCTCATGGCCCGGAAGGAGCATTCCAGGTATGCCCGGAGCACCGAGGAATCCGACGTGCCAAGAACCGTGGTTGTTCACGTCGGCAAGAGCCTCGAATCCGAAACCGGCCAGGGCCGTCTCGATCCCGGTGAAGCTGATGACATCCTCGGGGCGCGTTGCCGCGAAGCGGAAGCCCGTGCCGCCGCTGATGTCCTGGCAAAGGATATGAACGGGACCCGCGCCGATGTGCTCGACGAGATGGTGCAGGTCCTCGGCGGCGACCGCCTCGCCGTACTCGGTGTCGGCGTTGCTGGAGTCGCCGAACCCGCGGAGGTCGAGGGCGAAGACCCGGTGAGTCTGCGCGAGCAGCGGAATCAGCTTGCGGAACGCCCACCAAGTCTCCGGCCAGCCGTGCACCAGCAGGATCGGAGAGCCGTTGGTGCCGGCGGAGACGTAGTGCAGTTGCGTTCCGTTGACGTCGGCGAGGTGATGCGTGACACCGGGAAGGGTCGCGCCAGGGGGCGTGGTTGTGGTCACGAGAAGCTCCCAAATAGGCAACCTGGTTGCCAACCAAGGTAGGCAACCAGGTTGCCCTTGTCAAAGGTGGCCGTATGCTGACTACATGTCCAGATCAGGCGCCGATCTCGCCCTGCTCCTGCTCGCCGGCTTCCGCACACTGGCGGATCGAGCCACCGCCGAGCTCGCCGAGCGCGGGTACGAGGACGTACGGCCGGTGCACGACTTTGCCCTCCACTCGATTTTGTCCGGCGCCGACAGCGCTTCCGAACTCGCCCGCAGAATGTCGGTGACGAGACAAGCAGCCGCGAAGACGATCGCCGCACTGGAGCAACGCAATTACGTAGCGCGCCAACCTGATTCGGCCGACCGCCGACGGACGCGACTTCGCGTCACCGAGCACGGACTCGCAATGATGCAACAGGGCGAAGCGATCTTCGACGAGCTGCGTGAGCAGTGGGAGAAACAGGTGGGTGCAGCGTCACTCTCAGCACTCGAGGAGACACTTCGATCGCTCGTTGGGGACAGTGCGATCCGGCTCGATTCACCGGGCTGGATCGCGCGCGACCCGGACGTGTAGTAGGCCCTCCTGCGCCTCCCGCGTCACGCCGCTCCACTGCTCGAAGCGAACGGACAAGCGAAAAATCCGCAAGGAATACCCGTTCGCTCCCGCGCAAGATCGGCGGCTGATATTTCGGAGGAATAGAAACAGGCACCCAGCCCATCCGGATGACGGCGGTGATCCGGTCGTCGATTGCGGCGACCATCACGGTCGCCTCGTAGCGGACCTGGAGCTTGTCGAACCTCGTGGCCACCGCCCGGTTGCGCTTGAGCCGGTTGAACATGCACTCCACCGCGTGGCGCTTCTTGTAGTCCTCGTAGTCGATCTTCGATGGCCGCCCACCCTTCGAGCCCCTCGCCAGCCGGTTGGCGCGGTGGTCCTTCTTGTCCGGGATCGTCGCGGCGATCCCGCGCCGACGAAGCCGGCGCCGGTTGGCCGCTGAGGCATACCCCTTGTCCGCCCGGACCCGGTCAGGGCGCGTCCGTGGCCGCCCGGCCCCGCCGGGACGCTTCACCCGGACCTGGTCGAGCACCGCGGCGAACTGCGGGCTGTCGCCCCGCTGCCCTGCGGTAACGACCATCCCCATAAGCTTCTGCCCCTGCCCGCATACTGCGTGGATCTTCGTGGTCCACCCGCCCCGAGAACGACCCAGCCCGTGATCGGCGGGCTCGCCCCCTGGCGGCTCCGTCTGCCCGGCGCTGTCCCGTCGGGCGCCAGCGGCATGCTGGTGCGCCCGCGTGATCGTGGAGTCGACCGAGACTTCCCAGCAGATCTGCCTGCCCCCGTCGGCCAGGGTCCGCAGCGCGTCCAGAACCTGGTTCCAGACGCCCTCGCGCTGGTAACGGCGGAACACCCGATACAGGCTCGACCACGGCCCATACCGTTCGGGCACGTCTCGCCACGGGCACCCCGCCCGGACCCGGTGGCGGATCCCGTCGACCTGCCGACGCAGGTTCCGCGCCGGACGACCGCACCCTGCGACCGGCAGCAACGCCTCGACCACCGCCAACGCCTCGTCCGTCAGATCATGTCGCCCACAGGCCCGCAGCATGGCGATCCCGCAGGTCACAAGCCACTTCCGAACCAGGCCCCAGCCGCGGCGGGTCGTCTTCGATCAGACGGTCGGGTCGGGCATGATCTCCCGGACCTCTTGCGCACAGCGGCACGCGGCAGCGATCTTGGCAGCCCACTCCAGCGCGTCCTCACGTGAGGGCACATCGATGATCGAGAACCCGCCGAGCACCGCCTTGGTCTCCGGGTACGGACCGTTGGTGACGGTCCCGTCGGTGGCCACGACGCTCGCCTGCTGCCTTTCCAGTCCACCACCGAAGACCCACACACCGGCGTCCTGAGCCTTACGCACCACCTCGTGCGAGGCCTCGGCCACCTCGGGCAACTCCTCCTCGGGGAAGGTCATCGCGCCGTCATCGAACGAGATCAGGTACCGCGTCATACATGGCTCCCTTGGCCGTTGGCCTCCTTCGGCCGCCGCTCACCCTACGACGAAAGCCTCCCTTCAGAACCGACACTCCCCCTGGCTTCCGAAACAGGCCCTAGCCGGACAGTCGGACAATGCGGACACCTCAGGGACTCGCTTGCGCGCCGATCAGTGTCAGAGGGCTGCCGTAGCTTGTGGCCGTGGTTGAAACCGGCGAACACTCCACCCTCCGGCCCGACGTGCCGCCCGTGGCATGCCAACCCGTCGTGGGCGTCCAGGCGTACTACGCGGAGAACGCTGGGCTTCTGGCGCAGCGGTACGGGAGCGTCACCTTCGAAGAGGTGCACGGCAAGGTTTTGGATCTGCTGCCGCCAACTCCGGCGATAGCGCTGGATGTCGGGGCCGGCACTGGGCGGGACGCTGCCGCGCTGGCGCGCCGCGGCTATCAGGTGGTGGCGGTCGAGCCGACGCGTGAGATGCGGGACGTCGCACGGCGCCTGTACCCGAGCGAGGGCATTTCGTGGGTTGAGGATTTCCTGCCTGAACTCCCCCGACTGGAGGGGGCCTTCGATCTGGCGCTCCTGTCGGCGGTGTGGATGCACCTGCTGCGGGCCGAACGTGGGCGAGCGATGGAGCGGATGGCCGCACTGCTGGCTCCCGCGGGACTGCTGGTGATTTCGCTACGACGTGGGGACCCGCCGACGGACCGTGTGATGTTTGATGTGCCCGCCGAGGACGTCCTGCGCGACGGGGAGCGAGCGGGGCTGCGGCTGGCGCGGCTCGTGGAGGAGGGTACGGACCGGCTCGGCCGTGCCGAGGTGTGGTGGCAGACCGTCGCCCTGCGCAAGGGGGAAGCATGAGCGGCCGGGACTTCTACGCCCAAGACGCCTCAGCGCGCGGGTCCTGGCGGCTGGCAGTGCTGATGGGGGCCAACTCGCGCACCTACAAGTTCGCCCTTGGCCAAGCCTTGCTGGAGTTCGGACGGCACGGACAGGAGGCCATTCCACTTGCCGAGTTCGCCGCCGCCTACAGCCTGGGCCTGGTGCGGCACTTGACCCAGAACCCACAAGCGCCGCAGGCCGAGAAGTTGGGCGAGAACGACTTCCTCGCGGTCGCCGCTGAGGAAAGCGCCGCGACCCTGGAGACCGGCCGCCCCACTGAGCGGCTGCTGGCGGCGGCTGTGCGCTCGATGCCGACGATGGTGATGCAGAAATTCCATAACCTGCGCGGTGACACCGCGGTGCCACACACCTTCTATCGGTTGACCGGAACGGGGCGACACCGTGTGGTGCGCCTGACCCCCGACCTGCTTCAGTTGGCGCACTCGGAGCAAGCCACGGGTCTGGCTGCCGAGTTGGGAGCCCGCTGGAACATCGTTGAGACGTCCTTCGCGGCGGGCATCGGCCGCAGCCTGATCGAGGAGGGCATCTTCGTCGACTGGGACACACTTCAGATCACGGACAAGCGTCGCCGCCGCTCAGTAACCGGTCTTGTTGAGGCCACGGCCGGCTTTCAGCACGGCCGCTGCCTGATTTGTGATGACGTCCTGGGCCTGAGTGATGCCGTCGCCGTCGACCACGTGTTCCCGTTCTCCCTGATGCACCGCTTCGACAGCGTCGGAGCCTGGCACGGACCGGATCTGGACGCCCTGTGGAACCTCGCCCCGGCACACGCCACCTGCAACGGAACGAAGAGTGATCGGCTGCCCAGCTCACTCGAACTCACCTATCTGGCTGCCCGCAACGAGTCCATCATGCAGTCCCCCCACCCACTCCGCCGCACCCTGCAACTCAGCCTGAGGAGTGCCCTGCCCGGCCAGAGAGTGTCCTCGTGGCCAGAATTCCTGAGAGCAGTGCAGATGGCTGTCTGAAGCAAATCCCCCGGCCTGAGACCGCGGAAGACGCTCCGCCAGTCACCACGGTTCCGGAGGGCCCTTCGGTCCTACGAAACGTTGCTGATCAGGGCCGCGTCTGCGAACAGCTGAGCGGGGCCTGTCCACGGATGGTCCACGCCGCCCTTCCGGAGCAGCGCCTGCTGTCAAGAACCTTGCAAGCTGAGCGCGTCCGTCGGAGCCCCACGGTGCGCGACGATGTGCCTCATGCCTGACACCTTCTGGGCCATCACGGTGGCCGCGCCTACTCCTTTGGTGACAACCACGGCGACCGGCTTGATCGTGGCTCCTCGGCTGGAGGCTCGCCAGATACGGCTGGGCGAGGTTCACGCCGCCCGCGACACCTTCGGGGCCCACATGCTGCGAATCATCTCCGCGTGCGGGCAGCTGCAGAACATCCAGCTCCCGCCGGACGGAGATCCCGACTGGACGCCTGTCCTGCGGGAACGGCTCGCCGGTGAGCGGGAGCGCTGGTGGCAGCAGATAGACGATGCAACCCGGTGGCTCGTCGACAACGTCGCGACGTATGCCGGTAGCTGGCCCATGCGCCACCTGATCGAGATGCCCATCGCCTACGCCCACCACGTCCGGATGGTGGTCCTTTCTGAGCGTGAGGCACAAGACCGACCTGGCCGACGGGCAGTGGGCGCTGATCGAGCCGGTGATCGCCACGTGGAATGCCGCACACCCTCGGTCAGCGGCCACCAGGGCCACTACGAGATGCGGGAGAGCGTCAACGCGTTCCTCTATCAGGCCCCCACCGGCTGCCAGTGGGACCTGCTTCCGCACGACCTGCCGCCGCGGAAATCCGCCTCGCCAGCAGGAGCTGGTCGAGGCCCTGATCGGCACTATCTGTACGCCAACTACTCGCACCCGGACACGCACGAGCCCGCCACCGCAGTGGCGGGCTCGTGCGTGTCCGACGTCTTACGGGCCGTTCGACCAACTGAGGGAACGGCGGGAATCGACCCGGGACGCCCTCCGGTCGGCAGTGGCTGGAGACGTGATGATCACGGCACAGCCCACCACCCGGAGGGAACACCCGATGAGCGACACCACAGTCCCCCTGAAGCAGCGAGTCGGCCGGTACGGCGCCTGGAGCGTCGAACTGCGCTCGGAGGACCCGGCCCGGCGCGGCGAACTGGACGAGGCCGCGGCCGAGCTGGAGGAACTCGGGTACGGCGCCATCTGGCTCGGCAACAACAGCACCGCCGACCATGCCGCCCCGCTGATCGGGGCGACGCGCCGCATCCTCGTCGGCACCAGCGTCCTGAACATCTGGCAGCAGGAGGCCGCCACGACCGCGGCCGGCTTCGCCGAGATGGCATCGGCGCACCCCGGCCGCTATCTGGTGGGTCTCGGCGTGAGCCACGGCCCGCTGGTGAAGGACTACAGCCGCCCGTACGCGGCGATGACCGGCTACCTCGACGAGCTGGACGAGGCCGGCGTCGCCGCCGACAGCAGGGTGCTGGCCGCGCTGGGCCCGAAGATGCTGAAGCTGTCCGGCGAGCGGGCGGCCGGCGCCATCCCCTACCTGGTCACGCCCGAACACACCGCCCAGGCCCGCGAGATCCTCGGCGAGGGCCCACTGCTCGCCCCGGAGCTGAAGGTGATTTTGGAAACCGACCCGGCCCGGGCCCGCGCGCTGGCCCGCGACGCCCTCGCCATGTACCTCACCCTGCCGAACTACACCAACAACTTCCTGCGGCACGGCTTCACCGAGGCCGACCTGACCGAGGGCGGCAGCGACCGCCTGATCGACGCGGTCTTCGCCTGGGGCGACGAGGACCGCATCCGCGACCGCATCGACACCTTCCATCAGGCAGGCGGGGACCACGTGGCCCTCCAGGTGCTCACCGGCACCCAGAGGGACAAGCTCCCGAGGGAGGAATGGCGCAGGCTCGCTTCTCTATTGGGATAACGGCCTCGGGGAACACCGGAACCGTGGTGAGCGGTAGCGCCAGTTCCGGTTCGAATCTCTCACAAACGGTCAGTTAAGAGAGCCGCCCGGCGACGCGTGAACCGCCCGCATTCGCCCAGCTCGCCACTCGCAGAAGCAGCCTGCAGCCGGTCAGCCGGCGCCGGTCATTGTCGGACGAACGACAGCGCGTCCGGGCCGAGGGGCGGCACCAGCCCCTCGGCCGCCGCGCGGGTCAGCAGTCCGCGGATCGCCGCGTAGCCGTTCTCACCGAGGTCCGCGGGAAACTCGTTGACGGGATCGACGGTGTAGAGGTCGCCGTACCAGGAGCGAAAGGCGTAGAAGCGGCCGTAGTCGCGGTCGGTGGTGATGCAGACCCGGTCGGGGCGGCCCGTGGCGGGTCGATGGGCTTGGCGTCGAGGGTGGCGGTCAGGCCCTCCACGCGGGCGGCGCAGACCGGGCAGCCGTCGAAGGTTTTCGGGGGTGCGGGGTGATGATGTCCCCGGGCCTGAGCCCGGGAACTCCACCGCGGAAGTAGCGCAACGTCCTCGCCTACCGGTTGTTGCAGCGGCACATGCCGAACGGGGTGCACCAGCTGTCGCAGGAGTTGCACCAGGTCGCGCCGGGAAACGGCGGGGTGCGCTCCGCCTTCGCGATGCAGGGGCGGCCGATCCCGGCCTCCTCGATCCCGGCCGTTCTCGGTGCGTTCACCGATGGGATCCGGCCGAAGCCGGAGACGACTTTCGGCAATGTGAAGGCCGACGTGCTGGAGGAATACGTCCCGGGCTTCGAGCGCGGCACGATCCTCGACTCGCCCTGGCCGGAGTGAGCCGAGCAAGCCGGGCAGGCCGCGCAAGCGGACCGAGCCGCAGAAGCCGATCCGCACCGGGCGACGGCATGGTGGCGGTTCAGCCCGCCTGGCCGATCGCACCACGGAGCATGGCCACGGTCGTCGCCGCCGCTCTGCGCTCCGTGTCGTCCTCTGTCGTACGCACCCGTTCCTCCAGGAGCACCACGGCTGCCTGGAGCACGCCGATGCGTACCGGAACGCTCTGCATCCCTGCCAGCACGGCGGCAGCCTGCTCCGCCGGGGTGGCGGTCTCGGCCTGCGGAATGAGGGTGGTGATGCCGCGCCCGAGCGCGCGGTCTCGTGGTGGTTGAGCCGCTGTTGTGGTCACCGAAGAAGTCTGCCGCACCGGGCCTGCGGATCGGGTCAGCGACTTGGCGCTGCGTCGCTCGCGGGTGCGTGCGACCGACCGGACCGGGAGCCGATGTTCCGGGCCGCCCGTGGGCGTGATCCGAAGGCCCCGATGGCCGGTATTCACTTGTCCGGCGGTTGCGTCTGCGGCGGTGCGGCTCCCGATCGCCGGGCCGATCGGCCGGGCACCGCTAGGGCCGGGCCCAGTTGCGCATCGCGGTGCGCGACGCGAAGGCGGCCACGTCCTTGTCGAGCGGGTCGTTGGTGTACTGGTGGATGCGCCAGGTCGCCTTGATGCGTGGTTTGCCCGCGGTCACATAGTCGGCGATCCACAGGCCGTCACCGGCGTACGACGTGGTGTCGTAATTCAGCCAGAAGTGCCGGTTGCAGTACAGCAGAACCCTGTGGCCCGGCCGGAGGCGCTTGACCTCGCGGATGAAGCGGTCCTTCTCGGCGTTGGTCGCGTGCGTTCCGTCGCCGGTCACCTCCCAGTCGACGGCCAGCAGATCGCCGGCCTTCTCCGGGGCCTTGCTCACGAAGTACTCCGCCTGCGCCGTGAGATTGCCCGGCCACAGAAAGTGGTAGAAGCCGACCACGCATGAGGCGTCCCTTGCCCGCTTGACCTGCGAGGCCAGATGCGGATTGACGTACGAACGGCCCTCGGTGGCCTTGATGAAAACGAAGTCCAGTCCATCCGTGTCGAAGGACGACTGATACGAACTGACATCGACGCCGTGCAGCATGGGTTCCGCCTTCAAGTGGGCTCTTTGGTTCCGTTTCTCGTTCTGTACGTGCCCGCAGCCGCCGGTTCTCACCCGTCCGGCCCACCGGGCGAAATGTCTTCCGGCCACCCGGAATAGGTACCGCCGCCATGGAGTTGGTGGAGCGGCGAGACCGCATTACACACCGCACGCACCATCGGAAGGTCGGATTCATGAAGATCGGAATCATCGGAGCGGGCAATATCGGCGGCAACCTCACCAGGCGCCTTACCGCGCTGGGCCACGAGGTGTCCATCGCCAACTCCCGCGGCCCACACACGCTCACCGCGCTTGCCGAGGAGACCGGAGCGACGCCGGTCACCGCGGCGGAGGCGGCACAGGGCGCCCGTATCGTGGTCATCACCATTCCGGTGAAGGCAGTCCCGAATCTGCCCGCCGGGTTCCTGAACGGGGCCGCGGAAGACGTCGTGGTCATCGACACCGGCAACTACTACCCGCAGCAGCGCGACGGCCGTGTCGCCGCCATCGAGGACGGGCTGCCGGAGAGCAGGTGGACCGAGGAACAGATCGGGCATCCGGTGATCAAGGCGTTCAACGGGACCTACGCGGATGACATCCTCTCCAAGGCTCTTCCGCAGGGCAGCCCCGGCCGTCAGGCCCTGCCGGTCGCCGGTGACGACGCGGCCGCCAAGCAGACCGTGTGCGACCTCATCGACGAGCTGGGCTTCGACACAGTGGATGCGGGCGGTCTGGACGAGTCCTGGCGCCAGCAGCCGGGCACTCCCGTCTACGGCAACCAGGGCGATGCCGAGACCATCGCGAAGGCGCTCGCCGAGGCCTCCCCGGAGCGTACGGCGGAGTGGCGCGCCTGACGGGGCGAGCCCCGTCCACCCTCGTGCCCCGGTCGGCAAGGCGGGGCGGGAACCAAGGGCGTATTCGCCGGTGCCCCGCCTCCGCCTCCGATTCCGCTCGTAGAGCGCCGCACGAATCCTGCACGGGCTGACGGCACGTGCAACGCTTCCGGTGCGGGGACTTCGCCGAAGTCGCACGCGAACGTGCCCCCGACGCAGGGGCGTTGTCCGACGGCTGACCGACCCGGCGCCCACCGTCCGGGCATCGCCCGGTCTCTGGATCCCCTCGGGTCTACCGTCCGTCGTCCGGGGCGGCCGGCAGGCTGTCCATGAACGAACTGACGGAGAACACGGCGCGCCCGGGTCCGGGCGGACCGTAGCCGGGCGGCGAGCTGAGCCCGTACTCCTCCATCGTCGAGCGGTAAGCGTCCAGCAACCTGATGTGGTACTCCAGCGGTGCCCCGTCCGGGTTGGTCTTCCCGAGCGGCGTGGTGGGTTCCGGGCACCAGGTGGTGAACCGCGGGGTGATGCCGTGCGACATGAAGAACCGCAGCCCCTCGGTGGTCGAGTCGATGGCCTCGTCGACCGTCGTGAAGCCGAACGGCTCGGCCATCTCCACGCCCGCCACGAAGTTGGGAATGACGTTCCGGGCACCGAAGACCTCGGCGGAGTCCAGAATGCGGCGGTGCCATTCGTCGCGGCCGACGTAGCGCTCCTTGCCGGGGCAGTACAGTTCGAACAGTCGGCGGTCCCACACCTCGTAGTTGGGGTGGTAGATCTGGACGCCGTAGTCGTGGAAGCGCTGGACGTCGGTCTTGGGCAGGGCCTGCGCGACGACCTTGCCGATCCAGCGGCCGGGGAAGGCGTCCTCGATGGCCTTGGCGTACTGCCCGTAGAAGTCGGCTTCGTCGCGGCCGCCGATGTGGGATGTGATGGCGCCACCGGTGAGGGTGTAGGCGGTGGAGGTCTTCGCAGTGTCGTACCGGTCGATGATGGCGAGCGCTTCCAGCACCTCCTCGACGGGCTTCACACCGGTGTACGGGCGTCCCGCCGCCTTGTGCTGGCGCCAGTTGTGGTTGATGTCGCAGTACTGGCACTCCTCCTTCGCGCCGAAGTACTGGCAGACGCGGAAGACGGTCAGATAGACGAGGTAGCCCCACTGGATGGTGGGTGCGACCTCCATCACCGACTTGCCGTTGGCGAGCGTGTGCCGGTAGTAGTCCGGCATCGGCGGCAGGCCAACGTCCGAGATCCGGCTGCCGTCCAGGTACAGCCCCAGGACGCCGTCCTCGTCGGCCGCGACACGGTACGGCGACGCCGGGTTCACTCGTACCGACACGACCGTGCGGCGCAGCTCGTACGGGCCTCCGGTGAGCACGATCTCCTCCGGTGGGCGGCGCAGGGCGGCCGCGCCCAGCTCGGGCAGGGTGCCGTGGTCGAAGGAGAAGATGAAGTACGACTTCGGCTTGACGTCGCCGTCCTCGTTGTCGCTGAGCGCGGACTCGTCGAACGCCACGCCGCCGCGCAGCAGGTCCTCCTTGACGACGGCTTCCCGCGGCACGTGCGGGAACCGTTCCATGAGCTGCTCGATCAGGCGGGTACGGCTCGCGTCGGTGCGACTGGGGTCGCCGGGGTCTCTGCGGCCGGTGTCGGTTCGGCTGGGCATGGGCGGGGCTCCTCGGTCCGGGCGTCGAAGGTTCTTGCGGTACGCCACACTGTGCAACGAGCCACGGATGTCAACCGTTCGCGACGCCGTCCGGGGGAAGGTGCCGTCGGTCACTTGTCCCAGTGTGTGGGGTGGCTGAGCGACGGCGGGAGCTTCGTGGCAGCGTCGCCCCGCGCCGCGTTTATCTGTGCCTGTGTGAGAAACAGACTTCCGGTCAGGTCGGCTCCCGACAGTTCGGCATCGCGGAAATCCGCGCCGATGAGGTCGGCCAGTCGCAGGTCGGCGCCGGTGAGGTCGGCGGCGATGAGATAAGCGCCGCGCAGGTCGGCCCCCTGCAGGTCGGCGCCCTTGAGCCGGGCGCCGATGAGGTCGGCGCCGCGGTGGTTGCGCTTCTTCTTGCGGGGGGCGGTGGCCCGTACGAGTTCGCTGGTCCGCAGCAGCAGCGCGGCGACGTCGTCCCGGTGTCCGGCGACATCGAGGTCGGCGAACGCATCGGGGGCGACGTGCGTGAGACGTTCGGTCGTGTCGAGGGCACGCCGTATCTCGCTGTGGACGGGGCGGGCCGCCTGCAGTGTCAGGGCTTCGGTGAGGTACCAGAGCAGTTCGTGGAGCTGCCGCATGACCGGGAACACCTGGAACATCTGCTGGGCGGTCTGCGGGGCCTGCCGCCAGTCCTGTCCGTCGAACGTCTCCTGGGAGACCTTCTGGCCGGCGCCGAAGCAGTCGTACACCGTGCAGCCGGGGAAGCCCTGGGTCCGCAGTTCGGTGTGAATACCGCAGCGGAAGTCGTCCTGCAGATTGTGGCAGGGCTGCCCGGCGTCCTTGTTGACCGCGAAGTCCGCCGACCGGGTCAGGGTCAGCGCGACGCAGCACAGCCCGAAGCAGTTCGCGCAGTCGGCGCGCAGTGCGGCACGGTCGGCGCCGTCGCCGCGCAGCTCGGTGCGGTCGGTGGTGCGGTCGGTGCCGGAACCTCGGGCGTTGTCGGACACGGCGTTGGATCCTCTGATGTACGGAGTGCCTGGACGGTCGAGCCTACCGAGGTCCCGCAGCCGATGCGCACGCGGGCGGAGAGCCTCGTTCCCCGGGTGCCCGGGCCCCCTCCGGCGCTGGCCGGAAGCGGTGCGCGCGATGATGGAGGCTTGCATCGTTGTAGGAGGTGGCCACCGACGTGGCGAACACACCAGTCGACAGCATCCCGGCCCGGCGGGTGCTCACCGATCCGGCCGGACTCGCCCGGTATCAGCACGACGAGGCCGAGTGGGCCCCGTACGGAACACCTATCGCGGTCGTGCGTCCGCAGAGCACCGAAGAGGTACGGGATGTGGTGCGGCACTGTCTGACGCACCGCATCCCGGTGGTGCCGCGCGGTGCGGGCACCGGTCTGTCCGGCGGCGCGAACGCTGTCGACGGGGCGATCGTGCTGTCCTTCGAGGACATGAACCGGATCGTGCACATCGACGCCGCGGAGCGGCTGGCAGTCGTCCAGCCCGGTGTGGTCAATGACGACCTGCGGGCGGCCTGCGCGGAGCACGGGCTCTGGTATCCACCGGATCCGGCAAGCTCGCCCTGGTCGACGATCGGCGGGAATGTCGCGACGAACGCCGGGGGGATGTGCTGCGTCAAGTACGGCGTGACGCGTGACTATGTGCTCGGCCTCGAAGTGGTCAACGGACTCGGCGAGGTGGTGTCGCTGGGGCGCCGTACCGCGAAGGGCGTCGCGGGGTACGACCTGGCGGGGCTGATGGTCGGCTCCGAGGGCACGCTCGGTGTGATCACGGAGATCACGGTGCGGCTGCGTCCGGCGCGGCCGCAGGAGCGGACCGTGGCCGGGTACTTCGCTTCGGTGGTCGCCGCAGGTGAGGCGGTGACCGCTGTGACCGCGTCGGGCGTGATTCCGTCGGCGCTCGAACTGGTCGACCGGCACTGCCTCGCCGCCGTCGACGCCTGGAAGAATATGGGGCTGTCCGCCGACGCGGATGTGGTGCTGCTCGGCCGGGTCGACACCCCGGGCGCCGAGGGCGACGCCGAGGCCGAGCTGGTCCGGGACTGCTTCGAGCGGGCGGGCGCCACATGGGCCGTGGTCTCCACGGATCAGCAGGAGGCGGACGCGCTGTTCCAGGCGCGACGGCTGGCCTATCCGGCGCTGGAGCGGCTCGGTCCGGTGCTCACCGAGGACGTCTGCGTGCCACGGACCGCGGTGCCGGAAATGTTGGCCCGGATCGAGAGGATCGCGGCCCGGCACGACATTCTGGTGGCCAATATCGCGCATGCCGGTGACGGCAATGTGCACCCGCTGATCATCACGCCGCCGGGTGACGAGGCTGCGCGTGCGCGCGCCCAGTTGGCCTTCGAGGACATCCTCGACGATGCGATCGCCCTCGGCGGGACGGTCACGGGCGAACACGGGGTGGGGTTGCTGAAGATGCGCGGTATGGACAAGGAGCTGGGGCCCGCGGTGCTCGGGATGCATCACGCGGTGAAGGCGGCCCTGGACCCGCACGGCATCCTGAATCCCGGGAAGGTGCTCGGCTCGGGGCCCGCCTCAGCGGTGTAGCCGCCGACGGGCCGATTGGGCGCGGCCCGCTGTCAGTGGGGCGACGCACACTGGCAGGAGTGCGTGCGGGTGAAGGGGACGCGGATGAGCGGCGGCAACAACCATGACACCGGGTTCGAACCGGCCACCGGGGACGGCCCGTTGCCCCCGGACCCTGCGGAGAAGCGTGCCGCGTCGGTACGGACGGCGTTCGAGGGGCTGCTGCAGATCCGGCGGCTGACCAACACCGGCCGGCAGGACCCGGAGGGCGTGCCGGCGGAGTGGGAGCTCCGTCGGGCGGTACGGGCGGTGGCCCTGGCGCTGGAGGCGGACGGCCGCCCTCCCTCGGCCGTCGACTCGTCCGGGCAGCGGGTCGCGTCCGGGTATCGCGTGCAGGAGGGCGAGGCGCCCGGCAGCGTACGGGTGGAGTGGCTCGGTCCGCCGGGCAGCGGCGCCGCGCACGAGGAAGAGGCCGAGCTGACCCGGTGTGCGGCCGCGCTGGGACGGCTGGGGTGGACGGCGCTGCTGTACCGGGGGCCGCGGCGCCGCAGGTTCCTGGAAGTCGAGCCATGACGGTGGCGTTCAAGTCCTGAACGCGTCGTTGGTGCGGTCCGTCAACAGAAGGTCCGTACCAGCTCCTTGACGCCCTCTCGTGCCAACACTTAAATCAAGAAATGAATTAAGCGTCGGGGCCGAACGTCACCCGGGCGCCGGTTCAGCGTGCGATCTGTCATGAGCATGCCCCCACCATGAAGTGATGTGATGACTGTGCGAACCCCCAGACGGCGCCGGACGGCGCTGTATCTCGTTGCCCTGCTGTGCTGTTCCGGCGCGGTGACCGCCGCTCCCGCGGGCGCCGCCCCGGTGCCCGAACCGCGCGTCGCCGCCGCTGCCGCCGCGACAACGTTCTCCGACGACTTCAACGGTGCGGCCGGATCGGCGGTCGACGGCAGCAAGTGGCAGATGGAGACGGGCGACAACGTCAACAACCACGAGCGGCAGTACTACACGGCGGGCAACAGCAACGCCGCCCTCGACGGCCAGGGCAATCTCGTCATCACCGCCCGCAAGGACAATCCCGGCAACTACCAGTGCTGGTACGGCCGGTGCGAGTACACCTCGGCCCGGCTGAACACGGCCGGCAAGTTCACCTCGACATACGGACACGTCGAGACCAGGATGAAGATCCCGCGCGGTCAGGGCATGTGGCCCGCGTTCTGGATGCTCGGCAACGACCTCGGCAGCGTCGGCTGGCCCAACAGCGGCGAGATCGACATCATGGAGAACGTCGGCTTCGAGCCAGGCACGGTCCACGGCACCATCCACGGTCCCGGGTACTCCGGCTCCGGCGGGATCGGGGCCGGCTACTCCCTCCCCGGCGGCCAGGCGTTCGCCGACGCGTTCCACACCTTCGCAGTGGACTGGGCCCCCGACTCCATCACGTGGTCCGTGGACGGCAATGTCTACCAGCGCCGTACGCCGGCCGACCTCGGTGGCAAGAGCTGGGTGTTCAACAAGCCGTTCTTCGTCATCATGAACCTCGCGGTCGGCGGCTACTGGCCCGGCGACCCCGACGGCAGCACCGCCTTCCCGCAACAGCTCGTCGTCGACTACGTGCACGTCACCACCAGTGACAGCGGATCCGGCGGTACGGGCGGCACCATCACGGGGCTGGGCGGCAAGTGCGTCGACGTGGCAGGCGCCTCCGCCGCCAACGGAACAGCAGTCCAGCTCTACGACTGCAACGGAACCGCCGCCCAGAAGTGGACCGTCGGCACCGACGGTACGATTCGCGCGCTCGGCAAGTGCCTCGACGTCAAGGACAACAGCACGGCCGACGGCGCCCAGCTTCAGCTCTGGGACTGCACCGGCGGAGCCAATCAGCGATGGGGGGTGTCCGGCGCCCGGGACATCGTCAATGTCCAGGCCGACAAGTGCATGGATGCCACCGGCAACTCCTCCGCCAACGGCACCCGGCTCCAGATCTGGACCTGCGCCGGAACCGCCAACCAGAAGTGGACGGTGAACGCCGCATGAGCCCCTCCCCCGGCTCGCGCCGCCGCCCCGGCCCGCTCGCCCTCCCGGCAGCGCTCCTCCTGGCCGCCGGAGCCTCACTCGTCACCCTGCCGGCCACGGCCAGCGCCGCGGCCACCGCCACCGGCGCGATCACCGGGCTGGGTGGCAAGTGCGTCGATGTGGCAGGCGCCTCCGCCATCAACGGAACAGCGGTCCAGCTCTACGACTGCAACGGAACCGCCGCCCAGCAGTGGACCGTCGGCACCGACGGTACGATCCGCGCGCTCGGCAAGTGCCTCGACGCCAAGGACAACGGCACCGCCAACGGCACACAGCTGCAACTGTGGGACTGCAGCGGCGGCGCCAACCAGAAGTGGTCCGTCTCCGCGGCCCACGACATCGTGAACACCCAGGCCGACAAGTGCATGGACGCCACCGGCAACTCCTCCGCCAACGGCACCCGGCTCCAGATCTGGACCTGCGCCGGAACCGCCAACCAGAAGTGGACCGCACCTTCGGACGGCGGCACCCCCGCACCCGGTGGAACGATGGCCGTGGCGCCCTATCTGTACAACGGCTGGGGCAGCCCGCCCAGCCCGACGACCGTCATGAACGCAACCGGCGTGAAGTGGTTCACCCTGGCGTTCGTGCTCAGCAACGGCTACTGCAACCCTCAGTGGGACGGCGGACGGCCCCTGACGGGCGGCGTCGACCAGCAGACCATCAACACCGTGCGCGGCGCCGGCGGGGACGTCATCCCGTCCTTCGGCGGCTGGAGCGGCAACAAGCTGGAGAGCTCCTGCTCCAGCGCGGGTGAGCTCGCCGCCGCGTATCAGAAGGTCATCAACGCGTACGGTCTCAAGGCGATCGACATCGACATCGAGGCGGACGCCTACAGCAACGCCACGGTCCAGCAACGCACGGTCGACGCACTGAAGACCATCAAGGCCAACAACCCCGGCATCAAGGTGTACGTCACCTTCGGTACCGGCCAGAGCGGCCCCGACACCAGTCTGATCAACAGGGCCGCCTCCGCGGGGCTGACCGTCGACAGCTGGACGATCATGCCCTTCGACTTCGGCGGCGCCGGACAGAACATGGGCACGCTCACCACACGTGCCGCCGAGGGCCTGAAGAACGCGGTCAAGAGTGCGTACGGATACAGCGACGACCAGACCTACCGGTCGATCGGCATCTCGTCGATGAACGGCATCACCGACGACAACGAGACGGTGACGGTCGACGACTTCCGCACCATCCTCGCCTACGCCCAGCAGCACCACCTGGCGCGGCTCACCTTCTGGTCGGTGAACCGCGACCGGCCCTGCACAGGCGGCGGAGCAGACACCTGTTCCGGCGTGAGCCAGCAGGCGTGGGACTACACGCGGGTGTTCGCCCAGTACACGGGATGACGTGACGGGGAGCGCAGGGGGCTGCCGGCTGGCCGCCCCCTGCGTTTCGGAGGCGACGCGGACCGTCCGCCGGGCACCGGTGTGAACCACCGGGCCGGCGGCCGGTTCCGCGGCTCCCTACAACGTGGCCGCAACTGGCGGGCGCCCTGGCCGCCCCGCCGAATTCCCGTCGCCGCCGGGCCGGTCAGGGCCTACGCTCCCCGCATGTCGCAC
The DNA here is from genome assembly GCF_053593595.1 of Streptomyces sp. NPDC002206. Classification (NCBI taxonomy): domain Bacteria; kingdom Bacillati; phylum Actinomycetota; class Actinomycetes; order Kitasatosporales; family Streptomycetaceae; genus Streptomyces; species Streptomyces sp. NPDC002206. The sequence goes on along the minus strand of NZ_JBSFCW010000018.1, from coordinate 112,112 downwards.
GCGAAGACCTCGTACGTCTGTCTGCCCTGCCGGGCCTCGTACAAGCAGCGCTGCACGGGAGATCACGACCGAATCTGCCCGCGCTGCACACAGCCGTTGATCCACGTCGGCTCGGCCTTCGCCACACCGCGGCGCCGGGACACGGATGCCTGGCGCACGCTCTCGGTCCTGTTGCATGCGGGCATCCGCTTCCACAAGAGCTGCTGCGGCGGTCCCGGCTACCGTCCGCGCACCATGAGCGAGGTGCGCGAGCGGATGGCGTACGCGCGCACCACCGGGGAACCGTTCGCCCGAGCCCTGGTGCGTCGCAGCCTGCCATAGCGTGCCCGTACCAGCGGCGGGCCGGTCACCGGATAGGCCAGTTGCCGGATAATCCACCACGGACCGAATCGCGATTACCCTGGGCGGCATGACTGCCATGGCACCCGCCCGGACCGAACCGGACCTCTCCTTCCTGCTGGATCACACCAGCCATGTTCTGCGGACCCAGATGGCGGCAGCGCTCGCCGAGATCGGGCTCACGGCACGCATGCACTGCGTCCTGGTCCACGCCCTGGAGGAGGAGCGGACCCAGATCCAGCTCGCCGAGATCGGCGACATGGACAAGACCACGATGGTCGTGACGGTCGACGCCCTGGAGAAAGCCGGCCTCGCCGAGCGCCGCCCGTCCAGCAAGGACCGCCGCGCGCGGATCATCGCGGTGACCGAGAAGGGTGCGCAGGTCGCCGAGGAGAGCCAGAAGATTGTCGACGGGGTGCACGAGCGGGCGCTCGGCTCCCTCCCCCAGGACGAGCGCGAGGTGCTGCTGCGAGCGATGAAGCGCCTGGTGGACGGCCATCTGGCCACTCCCGCCGAGAGTCCGCAGACGGTGCGTCGCGCTCGCCAGCGCGGGTAGCGGCCGGCAGATCGACCCGAAACAAATAGTCTGCAACGAAACCATCTGCTAACTTCTCTCCTGTCACCTCATCCGACAGGAGAGACCGCATGTCCGCTCCTTCTGCTCGCCCCGCACCCGCCGCTTCGTCCACGACACCTGCCACCACAACCCGCTCCCGCCGGTTGGCCCTCGGGGTGATTGCGACGGGGATGCTCATGATCATCCTCGACGGCTCCATCGTCACCGTGGCCATGCCGGCCATCCAGGACGACCTGGGGTTCACCCCGGCCGGACTGAGCTGGGTCGTCAACGCCTACCTGATCGCGTTCGGCAGCCTGCTGCTGCTCGCAGGACGGCTCGGCGACCTGCTCGGCCGCAAGCGCATGTTCCTGGCCGGCACTGCGGTGTTCACCGTCGCATCACTGCTGGCGGGCCTCGCCACCACACCCGCGCTGCTCATCGCCGTCCGGTTCCTGCAGGGCGTCGGCGGCGCGATGGCGTCCGCCGTCGGCCTGGGCATCCTCGTGACACTCTTCACCGAGCCCCGCGAACGCGCCCGCGCAATTGCCGTGTTCAGCTTCACCGGTGCGGCCGGTGCGTCGATCGGTCAAGTCCTCGGCGGGGTCCTCACCGACGCCCTCAGCTGGCACTGGATCTTCTTCATCAACCTGCCGATCGGGCTCGCGGCCCTCGCCGTCGCCGTGCCCGTGCTTCCCGCCGACCGCGGTCTCGGCCTCCGCGCCGGAGCCGACGTCATCGGGGCGCTCCTGGTCACCGCCGGGTTGATGCTGGCGATCTACACCGTCGTCAAGGTCGAGGAGTACGGCTGGACCTCGGCTCACACGCTCGGTCTGGGCGCGGCGGCCGCCGTCCTGCTCGGCACGTTCATCGCCCGCCAGGCCGGCGCCGGAACCCCGCTCCTGCCTCTGCGGATCCTGCGGTCGCGCACGGTCGCTGGTGCCAACCTGGTCCAACTCCTCATGATCGCCGCGCTGTTCTCGTTCCAGATTCTGGTCGCCCTCTATCTGCAGAAGGTCCTCGGTTACGGCTCCGCGCGGACCGGACTCGCCATGCTTCCGGCAGCGGCCGTCATCGGCGTGGTGTCCCTGGGCGTCTCGGCCCGTCTCAATGCGCGCTTCGGCGAGCGACGCGTACTGCTGGCCGGACTCGTGCTGCTGGTCGGGGTTCTGGGGCTGCTGGCGCGCGTACCCGTCCATGCCCACTACCTCACCGATCTGCTTCCGGTGATGCTGCTGGCGGCCGGCTTCGGCCTCGCGCTCCCGGCGTTGACCGCGCTCGGCATGTCCGACGCGAAGGCCGATGACGCCGGGCTCGCGTCCGGGCTGTTCAACACCACCCAGCAGATCGGCATGGCCGTGGGCATCGCACTGCTGTCCACGCTGGCGGCCTCCCGGACCGACGAGCTGCTCGCGAACGGACAGAGCCGGACAGCGGCGCTGACGGGCGGCTACCACCTGGCGTTCGTGATCGGCGCCGGCTTCCTCGTCGCCGCCTTCGTCGTCGCGTTCCTGGTACTGCGCCCGCACCGGCCGAAGCCCGTCGCGGCCCCGGAGAGAAACGCCGCGACTGTCTGACCTCCCCCTCTCACTCCTCCACGACCACTACCGGCGAAAGGTCGCCTCATGAACGCGAACACGGAAGAAACGGCGAAGGACGAGCAGCAGCCGGGCGCCGGGCCCGCACCCCGCCTACTCACCGATGACGAGCTGTCACGACTTCTGCGCGATCAGCAGTTCGGAGTGCTCTCCTTCGTCAGGCGCAGCGGCCACCCGCATATGTCCACGGTGCTGTACGACTGGCATCCCGAGGAGCGCGTGGTACGCATCTCCGCCACGGCCGACCGCCTGAAGGTGCGCCGGCTGCGAAATGCACCGCAGGCCGCCCTGCATGTACACGGGCCGGACGTCTTCTCGTTCGCCGTCGCCGAGGGGCATGCAGAGGTCTCGGAGGAGACCACCGTTCCCGGTGACGCGACCGGCCGTGAACTGCTCGCCATGACACCGGGGTTCGAGGACGCGGCGGAAGAGGCCGCATTCCTGGAACAGGTCGTGGCAGACCGGCGCGTGGTGATCCGCATTCGGGCCTCCCGTCTGTACGGAACGGCCCTGGACATCCCCGCAGCGCAGTCCTGAACCGCGTTGTCAGACCCATGAGGGATGCTTGATGGTCCGACACCTCTGACCAGGAGATGCTGAGATGCACAACGACGAGCTCGCTGCGGCCCAGGCGTACGTCCGGTTACTGGAGGCGACTCGGGCAGCTCTCGCGGACCAGGACCGGGCGCCGCTGTACCTGTCGCTGCTCGCCTCCCCGATGGCCGAGGCCGATAGTGCGTTGCGGCGTGCGGGGCTCTGCGGCAACGAGGCGAGATTCTTCGATCTCGTACGGTCCCTTCAGCCGAGCATGTCCGGCAGCGGTCACTGATCACCACGGCGGGCGGGCCGGCTGACAGGCCGGCGGGGACAGTGCCGCGGAAATCGGTTCGTCTGTCGATGTCAACGCCCGTACGGTACGCGCGATGGACGGGGGTCTGACGATGGTCCGCAGCAGCAGGAAGCCACGGCGTCTCGTCGTGGGTGACGAGACGTTTCTCTGGTCGGTCGGTCATCACCACCGCACCGACGGAGGTCGGCAGTTCCGGTTCGGCAGCGAGCAGGTCCAGCAGCGTCCTGCGCTCGTCGGCCTTGGCCAGCCAACTGCGGCCAATCCTCCAGCAAGTCGTCGGTCTTCACATGGAGTGCGGTCGCGAGGGAGTCCAGCTCTTTCTTCACACACCGAGGTTGGCCTCCTTCGCCACTTCCACGGGCCCTTCCCGCACATACAGGCCCCTGCGGCACCGGTCAGAGCAGCCCGTGCCAGCTGTCCAGCAACGACAGCCCCATTCAAGAGCTGGCACGATGTCCAGCATGAGCCGACTGGAAACGCTGAAGGAGAACCTCGCATCCCGCCGTCAGTACGCGACTCTCCAGCGGGAGTCCTTTGACGGCGCGGATCTCGCTTCGGTGCGCTTGCGGTCGTTGTGGTTCACCCGGTGCACATTTCGCGAGACGGATCTCCGCCAAGCCACTCTCGATGGCTGCCACTTCAAACTATGCGATCTTCGCGGAGCGAATCTGAGCGGCGCCTCCATGCGGGGCGTCACTCTGGCGGGCTGCGATCTGACCGGCGCCGACCTGCGCGCCGCGGATCTGACCGGCGCCCGTTTCGGCCTGGTCCTCACCGGTGCCCCACCCCACGGGCTGACGAATGCCACCGACGCCAAGCTCGACAAAGCTGTTCTCCGCGATCTCCAACTGGAAGAGGTCATCGGCTGGCCCATCATCGCTGATCAACTCGCGCCGGAAGCGCGAACACATGCAGCGGGCGTCGACCAAGCCTTGGAACCGATCATCTAGGGCCTGGTCGCCACCGAGAACGCCCCTGACACCGGCCCCGGGGGCGGGGGCCAGGAGCGGGGCAGTTCCTGGGTGGAGATCGCCCGGTACCTGGGAATCGGTTCGGCGGAAGCGGAAGCGCGATTTACTGCGAACCTGGACGGCTGGAACACGGCCTTCGACATCCCCTGCCGGCTCGACGACACCGGCCGCAAGCGCATACCCCAACTGCCCACCGCAGCGTATGACCCCGCTTGAACCTCACCCGGCTTGACCGCTGGGCGGGGAACCGGCTCATTCTTGTCAACGACGAGCACCCCGTCAGCGCGGGTCTCGTCATGGCCGGGCCGGAGACGTAGCACCCCCGGTCACCCCGTAGCGGCGTTCGGCCCTGCAGGAAAGACGATCCACCCCACCGGCCCGCCCGCCCGCCCCGAAACGGGAATCGCTCACCCTGGGCCTCTGACCAAGGCTTCGGCGTAGTCGCCTCAGGCCCGCCCGGCCGCGGCACGACGGAGGGGCAGCGTGCGGATTCGGAGGTGCTGCTGGACGCGGCAGGGCAGCAGCACCTCGCGGAGCTGTGCAGGTGGAGGGCGGAGTAGTTAGCCGGGCAGCGAGGCGGGAGCGGGCCAGCAGCATTGGGGGTGGAAGTGCCGCCCTCCGCATCGTGGGTGAGCGCGGAGAGGCGGAGCTGGGGGAGCGAATGCGGCGGGATGCGTTCCCACCGGCAGCGGTCGACGCTGGATTCATGAGGACCGTCTGGTCCAACATGATCCAGTTCGGAATGGTTGCCCTGCCCGTCCGGCTGTTCGGCGCCACCGAGCGGGGCGGGCCATTTCCGCCGAGCCCTTCGACGTCCTGGGTCGGCTCGAAGACTGAAAGCACCCGTCGTAGGTAAGCTGAGACCAGCCCGGCGAGCGCATCCACGCAAGCGTCTGCGCACCGGGAACGCGCTGCACTGGATGGTCGGCATGGGTGCTCGCAGGAGAACTCGTTCCACAGCAGCAGACCTCCTTGGGGGTCCATCGACCGCCGTGGTTGTGGTCGACGGCGCAGGGGTGGTGCGGGGGTGGAGCGAGGGCGCTGCGAAACTTCTCGGCCACTCGAGCCCGGAGGTGCTGGGCAGGCCCCTGTCGGAGGTCTTCTCCCCGACGGAAAGGGCGACGTATCAGGCGGGCGCCCCTGACCTCGCGGCGCGGCTCGGGGCGCAGCAGGGCTGGAAAGGCCGGCAGACCGTGCGTCACCGGGACGGCCGCCGTCTCGAGCTGGAGATCGGGATCCTGCCCATCCAGGACTCCGGCGATTGTTCGATGCGACTGGTTCTCGCCACCGACACGACTCGGACCTGGTGGTGGAGCGCCGGCAGCTCCCTGCTGGAAGGGATCACCGTCACCGCTCCGGTGGGCGTGGCCATGGTCGACACCGAGCTGCGGCTCACCTGGGTGAACGATGCCATGGAGCGCCAGTGCGGCATCCCCCGCGAGCGCTTCCTGGGGCGGCGCCTGGAAGACATCCTGCCCGACCTGGATGTGGAGCACACCGAAGCGGAGATACGCCAGGTGCTGGAGACCGGCCGCCCTTCGACGGGCCGTGAGTACTTCGGCCACGTTCTGTCGGAGCCGGGTCAGATCGCCTATTCCACCTCGTGCTTCCGCGTGGAGAACGAGGATGGACGACCGCTGGGCGCGTGCTACATCGTCCTTTCCACCACCGACCACTACCGCGCCCGGCAGAAGCTGACACTGCTGAACGAGGCCCACAAGCGCTTGGGCAGCACGCTGGACGTCCCCCGCACAGCACAGGAACTGGCCGACGCGGCCGTCCCCGGGCTCGCCGACCACGTCACCGTCGATCTCCTCGACTCGGTGCTGCGCGGTGAAGAGCCCCCATCCGGCCCGGCCGACGCCACCACTGCGGCCTCCCTCCGCTGCGTCGGACACCGCTCCGCCCGCGAGGGTGCCCCGCCGCCCATCCCGCCGGGTGAACCCTGCGACTACCCTCCGCTGTCGGCCACGGCACGCGCGCTTATCAGCGGCTCCTCCACACTGATCCCCGAGTTGGACCCCACCGATCCCCACTGGACCGCCGACGACCCGGCCCGTGGCGCGTACCTGCGCGACCTCGGCATCCACTCACTGATGATCGTCCCCATCCGCGCACGCGGCACCACCCTGGGAGCGGCCACCGTCGGCCGCTGGCAGCCCAGAGTGCCGTTCCAGCCCGACGACCTGGTCCTCGCAGAGGAGCTGGTCGGACATGCCGCGGTCTGCATCGACAACGCCCGCCGCTACACCCATGAGCACGCCGCCGCACTAACCCTCCAGCGCAGCCTGCTCCCCCAGGACCTGCCCGAACAGAACGCAGTCGATGCCGCCTACCGCTACCTGCCCGCCGACACGGCAGCCGGCGTGGGCGGTGACTGGTTCGACGTCATCCCGCTCTCCGGAGCCCGCGTCGCCCTGGTCGTCGGGGACGTGGTCGGACACGGCATCCACGCCGCCGCCACCATGGGACGGCTCCGCGCCGCCGTACAGACCCTCGCCGACATCGACCTCACCCCCGACGAGGTGCTGGCTCACCTGGACGACATAGTCAGCCGGATCGCCGAGGAAACCAACGACGAATCCGGCGTGACCGGGGCGACCTGCCTGTACGCCGTCTACGACCCGGTCGGCCGCCACTACACCCTTGCCCGCGCAGGCCACCCGGCACCGGCGCTCGTCTCTCCCCAAGGCGCTGCCCGGCTTGTGGACCTCCCCAGCGGCCCGCCCCTCGGCCTCGGTGGTCTGCCCTTCGAATCCATTCGGATGGACGTCCCCGAGGGCAGCATCCTGGCTCTCTACACCGACGGCCTGATCCAGAGCCACTCCCTCGACGCCGACCAGGGACTCCGGCAGTTGTTCGACGTCCTGGCCGTCCCGCAGACCCCGCTGGAGGACCTCTGCGACGCCGCCGTCGCAAGCCTTTCGACCAACCGGCCGGGAGACGACGCGGCACTGCTGCTGGCCCGCACCCACGCCCTGGGCGAGGATCACGTCGCCTCCTGGGACATCACCAAGGATCCGGCCGCCGTCGCACCGGCCCGTGCCAGGGCGGCCCGGCAACTCGCGGCGTGGGGCCTCGAGGAGCTCGCCTTCACCACCGAGCTGGTGGTCAGCGAACTCGTCACCAACGCCATCCGCTATGCCTCGGGCCCCATCCGGCTACGGCTCATCCGTGACCGTACGCTCATCTGCGAGGTCTCCGACGGCAGCAGCACCTCCCCCCACCTGCGCCACGCCCGGACAACCGACGAGGGCGGCCGTGGCCTCTTTCTGATCGCCCGATTTGCCCAGCGCTGGGGCGCCCGATACGCCGGTGACGGCAAGACCATCTGGTCTGAACAATCCCTCCGACCCGCCGGAATCGAGCAGGACATACTCGAAGCCTTCGGAGATCTCAGCGACCTTAAGGACAGCGGCCCCCTGAGCCGATTGGGCAGCCGTGGCTGACGCAGCCTCACGTGCGGAGCAACGGATCGCGCGCGTGCGAGACGACGCGGCCGGGCGATACGAGCCGGCGCGGGAGTTCTACCGGCTTGCCACGGGCCCCCGCCGCCGGTACGGCCATGCCGAGCTGAGTTTCATGCACTGGTCCCTCGCCCGTGGTGTCCTCGCGCCGGAATCCTCCGACCCGCCGGGAAGTCCCTGGTGGCGCGCCGCCCGAATACCCAGTGATCGAGACCGTCGAGGAAACCATCCTCGACGAGCACGCCTTCGCCCGCATGCTCGACTACGGCCTGATCGCCCCACGGCTGACCGCACTCTACGAATTCTCGGCCACGTCGCTGGACCAGCCGCAGCTGACCTCCCTACTGGACGACGGCGTCCCGGCCTACGCATGGCCGCACAAGGACCGGCCGCTCTGGTACATCGGCAACACCGGCCCCCACCTGCGTGCCATAGCCCGCGCCAGCGGCGTCCGCCTGCTCCGGGAACCGTCACCGCTGGCCCGCTCCCACCGCCGACCGCACCGGTGACGGCACCGCACCGCAGCGGTGTGCGGTGGGCTTGGCGCCCTTTCCGGATCGGGCGACAGAGCCCCGCAGTGCCCGCCGACGCGGCGGTAGGTCCGTGCTGTCAGCCGTGGTGTCACGGCCGTGGCGCTGGTGTCCTGCGCCAGTAGTTGATCGTTAGTAGTTGCGTGACTTCTGCTGCTGGTGCGTCAGTTCCTCGTCGGGGCCCGAAGCTGGAACCGTTGCTGCTGTCTGATGACGAGCGGGCGGTGTTGGAGCGGTGGACGCGTCGGGCTGCATCGGCCCAGGCGCCGGCCCTGCGGGCGCGGATTGTGCCGGCGTGTGGGGGACCGGAGGTGCCGGCGATCACCGCGGTCGCCCGGGATCTGCGGGTGGCTGCGGACACGGTCCGCAAGCGGCGGCGACGCTTCCTCGCCGAGCGGCTGGACGGGCTGGTCGACGAGCCCCGGCCGGGCCGGCCGCCCACCATCAGCGTCGGTGGAAGCGGTGGTGGTCACCACGCTGGCACCTGTGGAGCCTGACTCACGGAGATCTCATTGCAGGGCGAGGCCGAGTTCGCGGGCTCCCAGCGGCTCGAAGAAGCCCGCCACGTCCGCCGAGCTGACCTGGGCGAGCCGGGCCGGGCTCCACTGCGGGTTGCGGTCCTTGTCGATGATCTGGGCGCGCACGCCCTCCACCAGATCGGGCCCGGTGAAGGCGGCGCAGGAGACGCGGAACTCCTGGTCGAGCACCGCCTCCAGGCTGCCGAGGCGCCGTGCGCCGCGTACCGAGGCGAGGGTCACCTTGAGTGCGGTGGGCGACTTGGCGAGAATCGTTTCGGCGGTCTCTTTCGCGGCGGGTACGCCGCTGTTCTGGAGCCGGTCGACGATCTCCTCGACCGAGACCGCCGCGTAGCAGGCGTCGATCCAGTCGCGGTGCGCGGCCAGTTCACCGACGGGCGGGGCCGTGGCGTACCGCCGCACAGTCGCCACGACCTCGGCAGGAGTTGTGCTCCCGGCGAGATCCCGGGTGAGGTCCACCAGGTGATCGGACGGGACGAAGTGGTCGGCAAGGCCGCACAGCAGCGCATCGCCCGCGCCGACCGCGTCCCCGGTGAGCGCCAGGTGGGTGCCGAGCTCACCGGGTGCGGAGGCGAGGAGGTGGGTTCCACCGACGTCCGGCACAAAACCGATGCCGGTCTCCGGCATGGCGACGCGTGAGCGTTCCGTGACGATACGGACGCTGCCGTGGGCCGATACCCCGACGCCGCCACCCATCACGATGCCGTCCATGAGTGCGACGTACGGCTTGGGGAAACGGGCGATACGGGCGTTGAGCCGGTACTCGTCGCGCCAGAAGTCCACCGATGTGCTGCCGCCCGCTCGGGCGTCCTCGTAGATCGCGCGGATATCGCCGCCGGCGCACAGACCGCGCTCCCCTGCCCCACTGAGCAGCACCGCGGTGACCGAGTCGTCTCGTTCCGCCGCGGCGAGGGCTTCGTCGATGCAGAGCACCATGGTGTGGGTCAGCGCGTTGATCGACCGGGGCCGGTTGAGCGTGATGTGCCGGATGCGGCCCTCGGTGTGCAGCAGGACGGGGTCTTCGTTGTTCATGAGTGCGCTCCGGTCAGCCCTGCCGTACCGTCCGCCGGTCACGGACGATCTTCCGCTGTTCATTGTGCGTGGTGGGTGGTGGGGCGGGGCAGCAGGGGGTGCCGAGGGCCGGGACAGGGGGCAGTAAGGGGCGTCCGAGGCGCCGGGGGGTGTCGTCCGCTGTGGCAGTCATCTGGAACCGGTTCGACAATTGAGGCGTATACGAGCACCGCACACAGGCCGCACTGCCCGCCAGTCCCGCCGGACGATCTCCGGAGCAGGAATGACCGACAATGACCGGAAGCCAGACTCCGACGATTCCCCCCGCGTGCAGCTCGACCGGCGCCACAACGGCGAGACCGGGACGGCGGAGCGGCTTGCGCTGAATCGCACGGGCAGCTTCGAGTGGGACCTGGACGCGCGGACGCTGGACATCGACGTGGCCGGTCTGCTGGTCTTCGGGGTGGACCCGGACACCTTCACCCCCCGCCCGGGGGCCCTGCTCGAGCGGCTCGAACCGGTGGAGCGGACCCGGCTGGAACTCGCGGCCGACGAGGCCATCAACGGCAGCCGCAGCTCGTACAGCATCCACTTTCAGGTCCCGCTCGACGACGGCACGCACCAGTGGACCCATATCCAGGCGCGGGTCCTGCGCAGCGACGACGGACGGGCGCACCGGGTCATCGGAGTCGTACGGGACGCGACGGCTGAGATCACCCATTCGGCCTTCGTGCTTGACCTGGAGAAGCGCCGCCAGCGCCAGACCAGCATCGTTGAACGCACAACAAGCGCAATGGCTCGCGCGGTGACCGTGGACGATGTGACCGCCGCGCTCACCGGCCCGGGCGGGCTCGCCAGGCTCGGCGCCGACGGGCTCGCCCTCGCGCTGGTCGAGAACAACGTGCTCACCGTCATCGCGCTGAGCGGCGACGCTCCGGAGGCGATAACCGAGGTCGCGGCCAGGAATCTCGACCCTCGATTCCCCCTGGCCGACACCATCCTCAGTGGCCGGCCACGGTTCGCGACCTCGGTCGGCGCACTCACCCGGCGCTACCCGGCGCTGGAGCAGTACATGGACCAGTTGAAATTCCGCGCAGCAGCGTATCTACCACTGGTCGCACAGGCGCGTACGTTGGGCGGGCTTGCGCTCTTCTACCACGAGCGCACGGCCTTCAACGCCGACGAGCGCAATCTGTGTCTGGGGCTCGCGGCCATCGTGGCCCAGTCGCTGCAACGCGCGACCCTCTTCGACGAGGAGCGCGAATTCGCCACGGGGCTGCAGTCGGCGATGCTTCCCCGGCAGATCCAGGAGATCAAGGGTGGCGAAATCGCCGTGCGCTACCACGCTGCGTGGAGCGGGCGACAGGTCGGCGGTGACTGGTACGACGTGATCCCCCTGCCCAAGAACCGGTTCGGCATCGTGGTGGGCGATGTGGAGGGCCATGACACCCATGCGGCCGCCATCATGGGTCAGCTGCGGATCGCCCTGCGCGCGTACGCCGCCGAGGGGCACCCGCCGGCCACCGTACTGGCTCGGGCCTCGCGGTTCCTCGCCGAACTGGACACGGATCGCTTCGCCACGTGTACGTACGCGCAGGTCGATCTCGCCACGGGGACCGTGCGCATGGTCCGCGCCGGACATTTCGGTCCGCTGATCCGGCATACGGACGGCAGGATCGGCCTTCCACAGGTACGGGGCGGGCTGCCGCTGGGGATCTCCACCGCCTTCGAGGACGAGGAGTTCCCGGAGACCCGTCTCGACCTGGTGCCCGGCGAAACGCTCGTCCTGTACACCGATGGCCTCGTGGAAGAGCCGGGAGCCGATATCGACGCGGGTGTCCGTGCGCTGGTCCACGAGGTGCGCGCCGGTCCCACGCGCGCGCAGGCGCTGGCCGACCATCTGTCGGACCGGCTCTGGGAGCGCTGGGGCGCGGGGGACGATGTCGCGCTACTGGTGCTGCGGCGCAGTCCGGATCCAGGGTCGCCGCGAGCGCCGCGGTTGCACCAGTACATCCACCAGGCGGACCCGGAGGGGCTCTCCGAAGCCCGGGCGATGGTGCGCCAGGCCCTGGAGGACTGGAACCTGGGCGAATGCGCCGACGATTGCGAACTGATCACCGGTGAGCTGCTGGTGAATGTGCTGCTGCACACGGACGGCGGAGCGGTGCTCACGCTGGAGGTCCTTCCGAAACCTGTCCGGCGGGTGCGGCTGTCGGTGCAGGACCGTTCCAGTGCCTGGCCGAGGCGGCGAACTCCCGGCGAAACGGCGACATCGGGGCGCGGCCTGTTGCTCCTCGATGCCATCGCCATCCGCTGGGGTGTCGAGTCGCGCGGCGAAGGAAAGGCCGTCTGGTGCGAGATCGGACCATCGGCATCATCCGCCTCCGCTGCCCGGGTCCGGAAGCCGACCCGGTCTGCGGAACCTGGGGCGCCCGTGAAGCCGCCCGACCCTGCGGAGTCCGCGGACCCTTCTGAAGGCCCGAGTTGAGGGGCGCGCCGCCACGCGCGGCGTGATGCGGCACGCCCCTCGCCCCCATGGTCCGTGGCGCGGTCCCACGCTACGGACCTTGGGACCACTGAGCTACGTCAGTGCTGTGCGGTGCGACGCTTGCGCACGGACCACATGATGCCGCCACCGGCCAGCAGCACGGCGACAGCCGCACCACCGATGACGGGGGTGGCCGACGACGAACCGGTCTCGGCCAGGTCTGGCGAGCTGGGGCTCGGCGAGGCCGCGGCGGGCGCGGTCTCCGGGGAGCTCTCGCTCGGCGTGGCGCTCGGGGTGGGCGCCTCGGTGGTCGGCTTCTCGGCCGGCTTCGACTCGGACTTCGTCGGCGTGGGCTTCGAGGTGTTGTCCTCACACACCGGCGCCTGCTTGGTCTCGTCCTTCGAGAACTGATCCCCGTCGCCGGCCTTGACGACCAGGTGGACCGTCAGTTCCTTGTCGTGCTGGGGCAGGTCGAGCTTCTTGTGGAACTCCTTGCCGAACGTCTCGGTGGGCAGGAGGTCCTTTCCGTCGACGGTGACGGTCACCTGGTTGGTGACGCCACCGTTGTAGGCGGTCAGGTCAAGGCTCACATCAGTACAGGTCACGGCCCAGGTGGGGGTGTGAGCTGCGGCCGGTCCGGCGCAGAGGACCGCGCCGGTCAGGCCGGCAACCGCAACGGCCGCGTATGTCCCCGCGGCGCGCCACGATCTCCTGGGTATGGTCATGGATTCTTCCTCCACATATTTCATCGCCCGAATGGCGGTGGAGCGCACAGTACTGCCCCCCGTAACCGTCCGCGCAACCGACCCATGCGCCACACGAGGTTACAACTGCCTCCACATCGCCGCGGGTTGGTATATGCCGGACACCCCCCCTGACGCCGCGGCCCGTCGAGCGGTGGCGTGAAGTGAGCGTATGGCGCCGGACCGCCCGTTCCGCCGGCCCGAGCGCAGTCCGAGGAGCAGCCCCGCCGGCGGCCCGACGAGCGGGCCTCATGAGTCAGAGCGCGCGATGCATGATGTGCAGTCCGACGAACCCGTGCTTCGGGTGGTTGAACCCTCCGGGCAGGGTCCCCAGGATCTCGAACCCGAGAGAGCGGTAGAGCCGCACCGCATAGTGGTTGGTCTCCACGACGGCGTTGAACTGCATCGCCCGGAACCCTGCCGCGCGAGCCCACTCCACCGTGTACACGCACAGCGCCCGGCCCACTCCCTGACCGGAGTGCTCGGGGGCGACCATGTAGCTGGCGCTGGCGATATGCCTGCCGTTGCCCATGTGGTTGTTGTTCATCTTCGCCGTACCCAGGACGGTCCCGTCGTCGTCGACCGCGACGACCGTACGGTTCGGCTCCTTCAGCAGCCACCAGTCGCGGGCGTCGTCCTCGCCCAGCTGTAGCGGGTAGGTGAACGTCTCCCCGGCGGCAACGATTTCGTGGAAGAACGGCCAGATGGCGGGCCAGTCCTCGGTGGTGGCTTCCCTGATCAGCATGAGGACACAATGCCGGTGCGGGGCGCCGTTCGCGAACCGTTATTCGTCACGCCGCGCACTGGCTAGGAACGGTGAGAAGCTGCACGTTGGGGCCGATTTGTACATCGGCACCGATCGTGATGGGCGCCGCATCGAGGAAGACCGCTCCGAAGTTGATGAACGTACGCGGGCCGATGGTGATGCGAGACCCGTAGTCGCAGTAGAACGGCGCGCGAAAGTTGACATCCGCGCCCACCGAGCCGAGCAGCTCCGCCAGGGATCTTCCGCCGTTCGCCGGGCGTTGCCCGCGCCGCAGTGTTGTAGGCCTCGCAGAGTTCGATGCGCCGCTCGGTATCCGCGCGCAGTTCGAGATCGTCCGCGATGTACCAGTCGCCGGCCAGCATCCGCCTCTTGTTCTCCCCCACGACTCACCTCTCTCCTTGCGTATCCATCGTGTCCGTCGTGTCCGGTTCATTCAACGGTCTTCACCGGCAGCCCGTTCCCAACCGTCCTCCGCCCCGTAACGCGCCTTCGCAGACCGAGTCGGGCAAGCAGCCCGGGTGCGGAATCGAGCAGGGGCTCAGTACCGGGAGCGGAGACGGGGACGGGATCGGAGTCGGTAACGGAAACGGGGCGATGGTCGTCTCCCGGACGCGGAGCCTGTCGCGACGCCCGTGCGCCGTCCAGCTCCATGATCAGATTGATCCTCCGCCAGAGGATCTCGTCCGGATCGTCCGCCTGCATCAGCTGTGCCACGGTCTCCCGGGCGACGACGGATCCCGGCGGCCCGAAGACCGGCTCGGGCCGGACCTTGGCGAGGTGGGCGCGCTCGCAGGGATCGTCGACCACGTCCGCGAGCTGCACCGGATCCAGCGCGCCGGCGAGCACCGCCGCGCGCCGCCAGGGATCCTCCGTCCGGCTCAGCAGCCGCTCGATCCGTTGTGCGCGCCAGTTGCGCGCCCGCCAGTCGGTGCCTGCGTCCAGCCGGGCCCTCATCCAGACCGGACTTTTCCCGGCCAGCAGTTGAGGAGCCCGGGCCGCGAACCCGAGGACTTCCTGGGCGAGATAGAGCCACACAACCGCTCGATACCGATTGAGACAGAACGTGACCGGCGTGATGCATCCCGCCCGGGCCAGTCTGGTGAAGCGGACCGGACTGATGCCGAGTAGACGCGCCCCCTCCGCCGTGCCCACCGTACGAACCCGTTCGCGCAGCGCGTCCGGGAAGCCGTCCTCCGACCGGAGCCGGTGGATCTCCTCACGCCCTACCCTGGGCCTGCCGCCGGCCTGCTCCGCCGTGGTGCGCACGATGCCCAGATGCACCGCAAGTTCGAATTCACCGCGCTTCAGACCCAGTTCCTGCGCCGCTCGTCCCCCTGCCACCGTCCCGCCAGTGGTGTCGGCGGCAGCGGCCGTCCCGCCGCCCAGGACTTCTGTACGCGCTGCTTCCGTAACAGCCATGACCGTCCTCCCCCGTGAGGTTCCGCGAGTTCCATAACTCTCTGTGATCACGGTATCTCGAGGGGAAGACTTTCGCCCGGCCTGTGGACAACTCTCACGGTCGGGCGAAAAGTGCAGGTCGGATGGGCTCCGTAGAGTCAGATCCGGTTGACTCCTCCATGGCCGCCCTGGCGTGCGGTGACGCCGAGATGTTCTCCGACCTTGTTCACGAGCAGTGTCATCTCGTACGCGACCTGGCCGACGTCGGCCTCGGCCGCGGTCAGCACGCACAGACAGCTGCTGTCTCCGGCGGCAGTCACGAAGAGGAGCGCCTCGTCGAACTCCACCATCGTCTGCCTGGCCTTTCCTCCCCGGAAGTGCCGTCCCGAGCCACGGGCGAGGCTGTGCAGCCCCGACGAGACCGCGGCGAGATGCTCCGCGTCCTCCCGTGCCAGCCCCGTGCTCGCTCCCGTCACCAGGCCGTCGTTCGAGAGCACCAAGGCGTGCCGTATGTGCTCGACGCGGCCGGTGAGATCGTCAAGGAGCCAGTCAAGTCCCCTGTCCAGCGCCATTTCCCCGCTCCTCCCCGCTCATGCGTTCCCCGTACGTGTCCCCGTTCCCACGTTGCGCGTAAGCCTTGCGTACAGCTCACGTACGGGCAAGCGCCCCCCTGCATCCGCAACGTCGCGCAGGAAGGTCAGCCCACCGAGTCGAGGAGCCGCGCCGTGTGCATCCGGCCGGCGTACTCGACCATGCGGATGAGGACTTCCTTGCCCGAGTCGCGGTCGCGCGCGTCGCACAGCACGACCGGTGTCCCCAGGTCGAGATCGAGGGCGCGGGACACTTCGCGCTCGCCGTAGGCGCGAGCTCCCGCGAAACAGTTGACGGCCACGACGAACGGGATCCTGCGATGCTCGAAGTAGTCGACGGCCGGGAAACAGTCTTCGAGCCGCCGGGTGTCGGCGAGCACAACCGCGCCGAGGGCCCCTTGGGAGAGCTCGTCCCAAAGGAACCAGAACCGGTCCTGCCCCGGTGTGCCGAAGAGGTACAGCGAGAGGCCGGACCGGATGGTGATGCGTCCGAAATCCATGGCCACGGTCGTGGTGGTCTTCTGATCCACCCCGTCGGTGTCGTCGACCGACTGTCCGGCCTCGCTGAGGAGTTCCTCCGTACGCAGCGGCCGGATCTCACTGACCGCACCGACGAGAGTCGTCTTGCCGACCCCGAAGCCCCCGGCGACCAAGATCTTCAGCGCGAGAGCGTCGGTCTCCGCGGCTTGTTCAGCCGCTCCCTCGACCGTCTCCCCGCCCGTTCTGTCAGCGTCCTCGGAAGGCATCGATCACTTCTCTCACCCGTGAGCCTCAAAATGGAAAAGCGCAGATCGGAGCCATCTTGACGGGCTCGGTTCGATATCTGTGGGCTGTGGTACGCGTGACAGCATGGCAAGCAGTGACCCCGCCCCGAGCAACGTGATCGGATTTTGACCGGAGTGGCCGGACAGAGACCAGTCGGTGTTCGTATGAGATCACTGTTTGAGCCGAATTGAAGCCTGGTTCCAGCCGGACCCGAACCCGGCGCGGTTGTGCGGTCGGGCCCGGGGTCTTCACGTCCGGCGCCTACACTGGTCGCTTCGGGGCGTGGGGAGACAGTCCGGCGGGACAGGAGAGCAAGAGTGTCGACACGTGCCGGCAGCTTCGGCGATCCGCCCGCGGAGGTGCTGGCGGAGGCGGCCGCGGCGTTCGGACTGCTGGCGACGCCGGCGCGGCTGCACATCGTCTGGGCGCTGTCACAGGGTGAGAGTGATGTGACCGGTCTTGCGGAGCTGGTGGGCGGCACGCTGCCGTCGGTCAGCCAGCATCTGACGAAACTGAGATTGGCCGGTCTCGTGCGATCGCGGCGCGAGGGCCGCCGTCAGGTGTATCTGGTGGATGATCCCGATGTGGTGACGGTCGTACGGCTGATGGTCGGCCAGCTCGCCGCACGGGCCGGGCATGCACCCGCGCGGCGCGTACGCCTGCGTGACCTCAGTGACTGAAAGCAGCGCAGCGTGCGATGTGCACGCGCCCAGCCCGGCCAATCCCAGCGGACTGCACGGCACATCTCCAATGTCAGCACCGATCCGCGCCGTCGACGCCGCGGGTACGCCCGGGCGTGCCTCGACGCGTTGCTCACCTGGTTCGGTGAGGAGACTCCGGTCACGGTCGTCAATCTCAATGCCACCGGGGACGGTGCCGCTCTGTACGAGTCGTTCGGCTTCGCGGCGCCTCGGCACCCTGCGCTGCAGCTCCGTACGGGGGCGTGACCGCCCGCAGTTCCGCAAGGGTCGGTGGAACCGGGCCGGTCAGCCGTAGGAGAGGTCGGCGCACAGGTCTTCGTCGGCCGACCGGACTCCGTCACCGGGGGCGGACGCAGCCGTGCCGGGTGTCGTGGACGCGGCGGGCGACGGATTCTGTGCGTACGAGCTGCCGAGGACCACTCGGATGCCCGGGGTGTCCGAGGCCGTGGTCCGCGCCCCGGTGAAGAGTCGCGCGGTGGTCTCCGCCTCACTCCGTAAGCCCGGCCCGTATTCGATGACGGTCGACGTGTGGTCCTGGGTGCTCGCGGTCGCCGTGACGGTGACGGTGAAGCCGCGGGCGCGCAGCAGTTCGGCAGCGCGGGCGGCGAGTCCATTGACGGTGGTGCCGTTGTAGACGGCCAGGCTGATACCTGTGCCGGAGACCGCGGCCGGGGCGGCGGGAGACGGCGACGCATCAGCCGAACCCGGGCCGCCACGGCCATCCTTGCCCTTGCCACCGGCATCCTGGCCGTCGATCGCCCGGTCGGCCTTGAGCGCCGCCCACAGCGCATCGGCGTCCGGCTCGACGATCGCGACCCGCGCGCCCTCGTAACGCCAAGGGACGGTCACGAACTTGGTGTTGCGCAGATCGATGTTCTTCATCGACATGGCGAACGACAGCAGCCGGTCGGCCGATCCGAGGCCGGGGTCGACGGTCATCGCGTCGGTGGCCGCGTTGGCGAGCGGCAACAGGGTGGTGGGGTTCATGCCCCGGGACTTGACCTTCTTGATGAGGGAGCCGATGAATGCCTGCTGGCGTTTGATCCGTCCGATGTCGGAGCCGTCGCCGATGCCGTGCCGCATCCGGACGTAGTCGAGCGCGCGCTGCCCGGAGACGGTCTGCGGGCCCTTGGCGAAGACCAGGGCGCCTCGCGTGGGCCGGTTCGGACTGAGGTCGCGCTCGTAGATGTCCTGCGGCAGACAGACCGGGACTCCGCCGACGGCCGACGTCAGGGCGGCGAAGCCGGAGAAGTCCACCACGATGGTGTGGTCGACGCGCAGGCCCGTGAGCTGCTCCACGGTGTTCTGGGTGCAGGCCGGGTTTCCCTCAGCGGTGTCCCCCGCCGAGAACGCCCCGTTGAACATGACGTGGTGCTGCGGTGCGGTCCAGTCGCCGCCCGGCGTCTTGCACGCCGGGACGTCGACGAGGGAGTCACGGGGAATGGACACGGCGACCGCGTTCCGGCGACCGCCGTACACATGGAGCAGGAATGCGGTGTCGGAGCGGCCCACGGTGCCCTTGCCGCCGCCCAGCTTCCTGTTGGCGCCGGAGCGTGAATCCGATCCGATGACGAGGACATTCTGCCCGTCCGACGAGGAGGGCGGCCGGTCGCCGGAGATCCCGTCCGCGCTGAAGGTGTCGATCTGGCCGGTCAGCTTGAGGTAACCCCAGCCGACGCCCGCGACGAGCAGGACGAGGAACGACAGCCCCATGGTCACGGTGCGCCGCGCCCGACTGCCCCGTTGTAGGCCCGCCGCCACCTTGTGACTTCCCGTCATTGGTCACCTCGCCCGTCCGGCCTTCCACCTTCCACCTTCCACGGAGGAAGACGTACACCGCCGCCCCGAAGTTGCACAGTTGCGCAATCCAGCAAGTGTTGCCGTGCAAGTGGATCAACGGTCCCACCCACAGCCGTCCGGATCCGCCGACTCCGAAACATCGGAAGGAAGGGCGGAACAGAGGTGCTGCGCAACGGCCTTGAACCCTGGCACCTCTCGATTGTCGCGGTTGTACTCATCGCGCTGTCCGGATCGGAGAAACTGCCGGACTCGGCCCGCACGCGGGGCGATTCCACGCGGATCCCGAAAAGCGTGAGGCGAAGGCCGTGAACAACGACGAACCACAGTGAGCCGGGCGGCGCGATAGCGCGCCCGGGCTGACCGTGGTGACGGTCGGTCCGGACTGGGACGTGTGGACGACGGGTGAGGGCGAGGGCTCTCGGGGAGGTGTTCCGGCATGGCGTGGAATGGAAGTTCCGCGCGGTGGGCCAGGGTTTCGCGCGAGGCCCTGCCGGTATCCCGTCCGGCTACGGCGTCGATGCCAGGTCCCTCGGACCGCCTGCCGGAGCGATGGCTCAGAGCGCCCGCAGTCCGTTGATCACCTCGCGAAGGATCCGCTCGTCGGGCAGTTGTGCGGGCGGCACGGGTCGGCTGACCCGCACATAGCCGGCTTCGAGCAGATCTCCGAGGAGTACGCGGACGACACCGACAGGGAGGTCGGCGTCGGCTGAGAGTTCCGCGACGGACTGGGTCTCGGAGCGGCACAGGGTGAGCAGGGCGCGGTGTTCGGGTCCCAGCAGGCGCTCCTCGGAGCTGTCCGGTGCGCTGTCGGCGACGGCGACGAGTGCGATCAGATCGAAGTGCGCGCCGTTGGGGCCCGGTTCGGTCCGTCCGCCCGTCATGGCGTACGGGCGGACGAGGGGCCCCGCTTCGGCGTCGTACCACTGACTGCCCGGCAGTTCGGGCGGGTCCGGGAAGCGCTGGGAGCCTCCCGGACCCTTGCTGGTCATGTCCACTGCTGTCTCCGCCCTTTCAGCCGGCCGGGGGCGGGGGTGCGGTGAGCCGCGGCGGGGTTCGCAGGTGCTCGCCGACCCGTTTGACGAGGCGGGCCATCTCATAGGCGACCAGGCCGATATCGGCGTTCGCCGTGCTCAGTACGGCGAGGCAGGAGCCGTCCCCCGCAGCCGCGACGAACAGGAAGCCCTCATCCATCTCGACCATGGTCTGACGGACGTCTCCGGCCTGGAAGTGCCGTCCGGCGCCCTTCGCGAGGCTGTGGAAACCGGAGGCCACCGCCGCCAGGTGCTCGGCGTCCTCGCGGCTGAGCGCGCTGGAGGCGCCCACCGCCAGACCGTCGTTGGAGAGCACCACGGCGTGCCGGACTTCGCCGACCCGGGCCACCAGATCGTCCAGCAGCCAGTCGAGTTCGCCCGAGCGCCGGTGCACCTCGGTCCTCTCGTTCGCGATCATGCGTGGTCTCCTTCGCTGCCTGGACGGGGGCGGGGTTCGGTGATTTTCCGGCGGGGTGCGGGCGTGCCGGGGGCGGTGCCGCCGCCGCGTACCCAGCCGTTGCGGTAGGCGGTCATCCGGTCCCTGGCCTGCTCCGGGGTGCGCTCCACCGGGCTGTCCGCGCCGCTCCCGTCGTCGCCTCGGGACGGTTCGGGACGGGGCTCCTCGCGCAGTTGCGGAACGAGGCTGGCCTGCCGGACGCGGCGGGGCAGTGTGCCGTCGTCGTCCGCGCTGCTGCTCTCGCTCCGGGGTGTCGGCCTGGCCTCGCTCCTGCCCGCTGCCCTGTCCTCGTCCGTTCTGCGGGCACGCGGGCGCAGCGAGGTGACTCCGGCCGGGGGACTCGTCCGGGATTCGAGGGCGTGCACCGGGGCCGGGGCGGGGAACGCCGTGGCCTGGGTGCGCACCGCACGCGGGCCCGGTCCGGGTCCGAACGGCTCACGGTCACCATCGCTGTCGCCGTCGCGTTGGCGCTCGACGGTTGTCTTCTCCGGTGCGGCCGCTTCCTCGCCCACCAGAAGCGCGCCCTGCAGCAGTGCGGTCGGCAGCAGGACCACCGCGGTCGTTCCGCCGTACGGGGAGGTGCGCAGCTTGACCTTGATGTGGCGCCGGACCGAGAGCCTGCTGACGACGAAGAGGCCGAGCCGGTCGCTGTCGAAGAGGTCGAGAGCCTGCGCTTGCTCGATGCGCCGGTTGGCCTCGGCGAGGAGGTCGTTGCCCATGCCGAGTCCGCGGTCCTCGATCTCCAGGGCGTAGCCGTTGCCGACAGGCTCGCCGCTGATCCGCACCTTGGTGTGCGGCGGTGAGAACTGCGCGGCGTTCTCGACGAGTTCGGCAAGGAGGTGGGTGAGGTCGGCGACCGCGGTGCCCTTGACCGCGGCGTCGGGCAGTTGCCGTACCTCCACCCGGGCATAGTCCTCGATCTCGGATACGGCCGCGCGTACGACATTGGTCAGCGGTACGGGCATCCGCCATGCGCGGCCGGGGGCTGCGCCGGACAGGATGATCAGGCTCTCCGCATGCCGCCGCATCCGGGTGGTGAGGTGGTCGAGGCGGAACAGGTTGCTCAGTTCGTCGGGGTCATCGGTGCGGCGCTCCATGCTGTCGAGGAGGTTGAGCTGGCGGTGAACCAGCACCTGGCTACGGCGGGCGAGGTTGACGAAGACGCCCGAGATGCCGTCGGCCAGTTCGGCTCGTTCGACGGCGGCGCTGAGGGCGGCCCGGTGCACGGTGCCGAGGGCCTCGCCGACCTGTCCGATCTCGTCGTGGGAGGCCATGCCGGGTGGGGCTTCGGCCTGGATGTCGAGCGCCTCGCCGGCCCGGAGTCGCTGCATGGCGCGGGGCAGTTTCCGGCGGGCGATCTCCAGTGCCCTGTCACGGAGACTGACGAGTTCCACGACGAGCGCGCGGCCGATGCGTACGGTGATGACCAGCGAGGCGGCCACGGCGACGCAGCCGAAGAGGACGGCCGCTCCAGACGGACTGAACAGGCCGCGGGCCAGCGGGTCGGTGCGGTCCGCGGCCCGTTCCGCGGCGCGGGTGTCGATGGTACGCAGCTCGCTCCGTACGCTCGCGGCGGCCGTTTCCCAGTCGGCGGTGTTCACCGCCCGTGCGGCTTCCTGTCCGGGCGATGCCGCCAGCACCTGGTCCTCGGCCGCCTCGATCAGACGGTATGCGGGCCGGGTCGTGAGCTTCTGCCAGGTGATGCGTTCGGCGGCCGGCAGATCGGCGCCCGCGGTCTCGGTGAGGTTCCTGCGGGTCTCCATCGCTCCGGTGAACTGCACCAGTTGGTGGCCGTCGAGGCTCTCGGTGAGGCCTGCCGTGGCGAGCAGGGCGTCCTCGCGGGCCAGCATCTCGTCGGCGCGGGCCAGTTCGAGCAGGACCCGTGCATCGGATCCGAGCGCGTCGTCCTGAATTCCGGTCACGGCGCCGGAGACGGCGAATCCCGCGGTGACGGCCCGGGTGTACCGCTCGAACACTGCGTTCTCGTCGCGCTCCTGCTTACCGTCCCGGTCCCGGTCGCCCGCCGTACGCAGTTCGTGGGTGCGGTCGAGGAACCGGTCGAGCCGGTCGGCGACGCCCGTCGGAAGGCTGCCCGCGTTGGCGCTGGTGTGCTGTTTGTCGAGTCGCAGGGCGGCGAGTGCGGTGTCGGTACGGCCGGCCTGCTGTTTCAGGGCGGCGGCGCGGGCGCTGCTGGGGGCGACGGTCTGGAGCAGGGCAGCTCTGCGTTCGGCCTGGAGTGCGGCGACAGCGGTCGATATCGGGGCCCGCACCTCTTTGTCGACCCGCTGCAACTGCCGTAGCTGTGCCACGTCCTGGGCGGTGTTGACCGTGGCGAAACCCCACAGGGCGAGCAGCGAGACGACGGGCACCATCAGAAGCGAGATGATCTTCGCGCGTACGGTCCTCGGGCGCAGTGTCCAGCGTCCGCGTGGCCCGGATGTGCCCTGCGTCAGCAGCAGCCGCACGTCGTGTTCGGCGCTCTCGTCGGCCGGCGGTCCCGCGTGCGCGCGTCGTCCGCGCGCCGCGGGCGGGGGCGAGGCGTCGGGCGAGGGCTGGGCGCTGGTCCATGTGGCGGCCGTCGCGCCAGGGTCCGGGGTCGTGCGGGGTGGGCGCATGGCCTCCTCGTTCCGGGTGTGGAGCTGGGCAGGAGTGAAAGGGGCGCGGCGTCAGGGCGCGGCGGCGGGCGAGGGGTCCTGGCCGCGCGGGTCACGCCGTGTGTGGGGATCGCGTCCGCGTTGCGCGGATCGTGCCGGGGCCATGGCATCCGCTTCGGCGGGTTCCGCACTGCGCCCGGCGGAGACGTACGCGGCACGCTCGCGGGCCGTCGGCGAGAGGGCGACGAACGCCGACGTCAGAAAGAGGTACGAGCCGAGTCCGACGGCCAGGGGGAAGATGAACTGCATCGTAGTTGCCCCGGGGAGTTCCACGTCGGAGGAGGTGACGCGGACGCCGACGGCCATCATGCCCGTGTAGTGCATGCTGCTGACCGCCGCACCCATGACGAGCGAGGCGAGGGCGACGGCACGCGGTGACTTGATGTTCAGCGCCGCCCACAGGGCCGCTGTCGCGGCGACGACGGCGATGGCGACGGAGAGTGCGACCCGCAATGGGTCGTAGTGGATCGTGCCGTGCAGCCGCAGTGCCGCCATGCCCAGATAGTGCATGCTGGCGACGCCGAGTCCGGTGCCGAATCCTCCGACGAGCAGTGCCCCGGTGCGGTCACGGCTGTAGCCGACAGCGAAAACACCGCAGCCGACCACCACCATGGCGCAGAGCAGGCTGAGCAGGGTCAGCGGCACGTTGTAGCGGATATCGGTTCCGGTCACGCCGAAGCCGAGCATCGCGACGAAGTGCATGGTCCAGATGCCGGTGCCGAGGGCGGATGCGGCTGCGATCAGCCAGTTGCGGCGCGAACGGCCGCTCGTGTCGAGTGCGCGCACGGTGCAGCTCAGTCCGAGCGCCGAGCCAATCACTGCCATCGCGTACGACAGCGCAGGTGTCAGCCAGCCGAAGGTGGCGTGGTCCAGGTGTCCCATGAATCGGGGACGCTAGTCGCGATGGGGGCGCACGCCTGGGGCGCATTTCGAAAGCTGCCGGAATATGAGAGAGAGATGTCCCCGAACGATCGCGCAGTGCTCGAACATGCACACCGATTCCCGTGGTTTCGTTCCATTTCACTCCGGCGGCCGCTGCGCGATCATGTCCGTATGGCCGATCACCACACACATGTCCAGGACTTCTTCACCGCCCGCGCCGCGGACTGGGACACCCGCTTCCCCGACGACGCTCCTGCCTATGCGGCCGCCGTCGAAGCACTCGCGCTGCGCCCCGGCGACGCCGTGCTCGACGCGGGATGCGGTACGGGACGGGCTCTGCCCGCACTGCGCAACGCCGTCGGACCACAGGGCACGGTTCTGGGTGCGGACCTCACCCCGGCAATGCTCCAGGCGGCGGTACGGGCCGGACGCGACCGGAGCGGTCGGCTGCTGCTCGCCGATGTGGCCCGGCTGCCGCTACGGAACGCCTCGCTCGACGCAGTGTTCGGCGCCGGGCTCATCTCGCACCTGGCACATCCCGGACCGGACCTGGCCGAACTGGCGCGCGTCGTCCGGCCCGGCGGGCAGCTGGCGCTGTTCCACCCGATCGGCCGGGCCGCACTCGCGGCGCGCCACGGCCGCCGGATCACGGACGACGATCTGCGGGCCGAGCCCAACCTCAGGCCGCTGCTCGCACGTTCGGGCTGGCGACTGGACTCGTACACCGATGAGGATGCCCGATTCCTCGCACTCGCCGTCCGGGCGGACTGACCGGTGAGCGGGCCGACCGGGCGCGGGCCTCCGGGTCTACTCGACCGGAGCGCCCGGCCGCCGGTTGTGCGCCGCGCGGTCCCTGTTCCTCGGTCGGTGGTCCAACTCTACGTCGAGGGGGAAGACCGTAAGTACGTACGAAGACAGCTTGCGTGCACGCCCCCCGTGCACGGCTCCCCGGGAAGGCGGTCTCCATGATCGACATGTTCAGCAGTCTCCGGAAGGTGGTCTCTCCCGGCCGCAAAGGCGGGCTGCCCGCGCCACCGCACGAGGAACACCGACGCAAGCAGCACAATCTGTTCGAGGCGGCCGCCACCTATGTCTCGGCGTGCGCGGAGGACGACCAGGACCGGATGGACGAGGCGAGCGGATGGGTATCGCCCGGAGCGCTCTCCTTCGGGGTCAATGAGCTGGCCTGCAGAGCCGTCGTCGCGCTGGCTCGCGAGCGCGGTCAGTCGCCGCAGTCCGTGGCCCGTGACCTGCTCGGGCTGCCCGCCGACTGAACGGCGCCGTCCGCTTGACCACGCACGATGGGTCTTCCCTTGTCAGGGCCTCGACGACCGCGTTACCCACTGGTTAAGGTGCGCCGACGGAAACCATGAGGGACGAGGAGAGTGCTGTGGCCGGGACGGACGACGCGGTCGCCGAGGACGACGCACTGTATGTGCTGACCGCGGTGCTGCTCACACCCGCGCAGTTCCCGAGCGTGCTCGGTGACGACTACCCGGCGGCCTGCGGGGCACTCGGCCTCGAGCCGTACGCCGAGGGCTATGGACTCGTCCTCGGCCAGGACGGCGACGGTGCCCGGTGGACCGTCGTCGTCGACGACGTGTCACTGGTCGCCGTCGCCATCGCCTCGTGGGACTGCGGCATGGAGTACGACCTCTCCCCCGACGACCGCTCAGTGGTCTCTGCGCTCCCTGGCTGGCCCCTCGCACTGGCGGTCGCCGCACCGGGGGTGCCCGCCCCCCACGACCCGCCGCCGGACCCCGAGGCCGAGGGCACCGATCTGCCGCCGCTGACCCCGCCCGACACCGAGACGTGGGGGCCTGCGCAGCGGCGGCTGGGCGCGGACGAGATCGCGTTGCAGTGGGCGGCCTGGCGCGACCAGATCGACGACGAGACGACGTTCAGCGGGCCGAACGGCACGGATGTCGCGGACGATGCGGATGGCGGGGACGCCGGGGGTGGCGCCGGCGAGCCGGACGGCACGGACGATCCGGACGGCGCCCAGGAGTCGGATGCCGGCGCCGCAGTGGACGCGAACCCGTCCTCCGACGCGGCAGAGGAGAGCTCGGCCCGCCCCACCGCGCTCTCCGGAACCCATCCCGGTGTGCGACGCGCTCTCGCGGAGGCCCATGCATACGTGGACAACCCGCCGCCGCCCGGACGCATCCGGTCCTCCTTCGCCCCGGGCGACGCCCGGACCCTGCGCGCCGACGGACCCGGCTGGTCCCTGGTCGCGAGGACCGACGACATTGCGTTCGTCCTGCTGGACGAGGAACCCGGCGAGGTCCTGCCGGTGGGACGCGGGGCGGCACTGCCCGGCCTGTTGAAGGCGCTCGACGCGCTCGCGGTACGGCCGACCTGAGCCGAGAGACTCAGGCACCGGCCGGGCGGTGACCAGAGCCCGCACGGCGCGACCGGTGCGGCTCCCCCGCTACACGCGGTCCAGCGGCCGGTGCGGCTCGGCGGGCAGCTCCACCTTGACCGGATCGCCCGGCCGGACCGTGCCACCGGAGGTGACGATGCCCATGATCCCGGCCTTGCGCACGATGTGGCCCGCCGCATCCCGACCGACGACCTGCTTCAGCAGGCCGTCCTGGAAAATGTCGATCTGCAGGCACGGGTTGCGCAGGCCGGTGACCTCGACGACGGCTTCGTCACCGAGGTGCAACAGCGTGCCGACGGGGAGGCCGAGGAGATCGATGCCGCGCGTGGTGACGTTCTCCCCGAGATCTCCGGGAGCTACCTCGTAGCCCGCCTCCCGCAGTTCCTCGAACAGCTCCTCGTGGATCAGATGGACCTGGCGCAGATTCGGCTGGGTGGGGTCCTGCGCAACGCGGGAGCGGTGCTTGACCGTGACCCCCGCATGTACGTCCCCCTCGACACCGAGTCCGGCCAGCAGGGTCACGCTGTCCCTGTTCGGCTTGGTGAAGGTGTAGGTGCCGTTGCTGCTCACCGCGGTGACTGTCCCGCTCATCTACGGAGAACCCCCCTCTCGGCCGCCTGTCCTCTCAGCGACCTATTTCCTTGCGGGTGATCCTGCGGAGCCTGCGCCGCTGCGAGGGATCCAGCATGAGATAGGCAACCGCAGGCACTCCGATCAGGACCACCAGCGAAAGCCAGAATCCGATGAACGGCATCAGGACGACTGCCGCGACCACTCCCCCGATGGCGATCTTTGCGCTGTTCGACATCGTCCACTCCTCCTTCGCGGCGCAAGCCGCTTCTGCTGTGACAACGCCTGTGCGAGCCTGTCGGTTCCAGCTTGCACCAGCGGTCGTCCCGATGGGTTGCCCGAGCAGGTTGCCGAGTCGGCTGCCCCGAGCGGGCTACCTGCTGAGCTGTCTCAGCGAGCCGTCTCAGCAGGCTGCCTCAGCGGTTCGCCGACTTCGTACATGTGCTGCAGCGCCTGACGGTAGGACTCGACCAGGCCGGTCTCCGCGTACGGCATGCCCAGCGACTCGCAGTGCGCTCGCACCAAGGGCTGCGCCCGGCGAAGGTGGGGGCGCGGCATGCTCGGGAACAGATGGTGTTCGATCTGGTAGTTGAGCCCGCCGAGGAACCAGTCGGTGAGGACGGCGCCGCGTACGTTGCGCGAGGTGAGGACCTGTCGCTCGAGATGCCCCCAGCGGTCGCCGTCGGGGTCGGGCATCTCCATGCCTTTGTGGTTCGGTGCGAAGGCCATGCCCAGGTGGAGTCCGAACAGCGCGTGATGCACCAGCGCGAAGACGACCGCCTTGCCCGGAGACATGACGGTGAGCAGCAGCGTCGCGTAGAGCCCGAGGTGGGTGACGAGGAGCAGTGCCGACAGGACACGCTCGCGGGCGGGCTGCTGCCGCAGGTACTGGAAACCGGAGATCTTGAGGGCGATGCCTTCGAGGAGCAGCATCGGGAAGAACAGCCGGGCCTGGTTACGGGTGAGCCGGCGGGCGAAGCCTTCGCGCTGGGCTGCCTGCTTCTGCGTCCAGACGAGGGCGCCGACGCCGACGTCCGGGTCCTTGTCGATGTGGTTGGGGTTGGCGTGGTGGCGTACGTGTTTGTCGTTCCACCAGGCCTCGTTCATACCGAGGAGCAGGTTGGCGTGGACGAGACCGATGACCCGGCTCGCTCGGCGGTCGCCGGTTATCTGGGCGTGTCCGGCGTCGTGGCCGACGAATGCGGTCCGGGACCAGAGAATCGCCAACGGCAGGGCGAGCAGCAAGGCCCACCAGGTGTTGCCGAGGAGTACCAGGCCGGTGAGCACGCCGCCCAGGGCGAGGAGGTTGCCGGCGATGACGGCCGCGTACCATCCGGTGCGCCGCTCCAGGAGTCCTTGCGCCTTCACGGCCCGCAGGAGCGGCGCGAAGTCACTGCCGCCGACACCTGCCGCGCGTCCCCCGACGCCCCTGCTTCCGTCGGCGCTGTCCGTACTTCCGGCACGGTCGCGGGGGCGGTCCGCGACGGTGACTACGGCCTGAGGCATGTTGACTCCGGTCTCTGGGCGGCAGGGGAAACTGCTCTGACCTGTTGAAACGTACGGGAAGGGGTGCTGCGGCAACCATGGCGCCACCACCCGGGGTATCGGGGGGTAGCCCCCTCCTGGGAGAGGGGTGCTGGCTGCACCGGGCAGCCCGCAGGCGTCATCGAAGTGAGCTGGATCACGGCGATTGCGCTCCCGGACCGCGTCTCCGGTGGAGTACTCTCGGCGACCTTGGGCCCCCACTAGTCAAATTTGAGGAATCCGACATCGCTGTGCAAAGGCTCCCTGCGGCAACCCTCGCCGAGATCTCCGCACTCTCCCGCTGCTCCGTCGTCTTCCTTCCCGCAGATCCCTCCCGTACCGGCCGGGTCGCCTTCTGGCATCCGGACGGCGACAGCCCGCCCGATGCACCAGGGACCGTCGGGGATCTGACCGTCGTCGGAGCCGACACCCGCCCGTACGGTGTACCGGCGCTGCTGCTTCCGGTGCGGGACGCGCTGCCCGTACTGACCCGCGCGCGGGCCGCGGCGCAGGCCTCGCCCTCGGCCGCGTTCTGGGGCGCGGCCGCCCTCCTCGCCCTGCAACTCGCTGCCCGTGGACTGCTGCTGCCGGGGCTCAGTGCCTCCGACCACGACGCGTGGCGGGCCGGCCCGCTGACCGCCGCCGATCTCGACCGGATCCGTGACCTCGCGGCTTCCATGCCGCCAACCGCCCATGCCGTGCCGCTCGACGACGCTGTGGAGCCCGTGCTGCTGCCGGAGCCGGAGCGGCTGCTGCGCGCGTTCCTGGACGCGGTGGCCGACGGCCTGCCGCGCACGCCCGCCGCGGTGTTCGCCACCAAAAGTCCGGCCTTCGCCGTCGACGCTCCGCAGCGCCTGCCCGAGCGTCAGGCCTGGGCCGCCGACGTCGCGGCCGGGCACGACGCGGGTGTGCGGCTCTCACTGCGTGTCGAGGTCACCGGTCTGACTCCTGCTCACGAGGACGCCGAGCGGGGTGCCGGGCCATCCTTCCGTGCCGTCCTGCAGATCCACAGCGTCAGTGATCCGACCGTGGTCGCCGACGCCGCCGACGTCTGGGCGGGCACGGCGCCCACCGCAGCGGGGTTCGGTCCGCGCGCGCGGATGGACGCCCTCCTCGCCCTGCGCCGCGCCGCCCGGGCCTGGCCGCCGCTGACTCCGCTGCTGTCGGCCGCCGTACCGGACTCCGTCGAGCCCGCCGACGAGGAGATCGCCGAACTGCTCGGCTCCGCCGCACGGTCGCTCGCCGCGACCGGGGTCCAGGTGCACTGGCCCAAGGAGCTCGCCCGCACGCTCACCGCACGCGCGGTGATCGGCCCGCCGGACGAGGGGGAAGCCGGGCACGCCGGCGACCGCGACGGCGAGTCCTCGAACAGACAGTCCGCGTCCGACGTCCCGTCGTTCCTGTCGGCCGACGCTCTGCTGGCGTTCAATTGGTGGTTCGCGCTCGGCGACCAGAAGCTCAGCCGCGCCGAACTGGACCGGCTTGCCGAGGCCGGCAGGCCGATTGTCCGGCTGCGCGACCAGTGGGTGCTCATCGACCCGGAAGCGGCGCGTCGCGCCCGTGAGACGCAGGACCGCAAGGTCACGCCGATCGATGCGCTCGGGGCCGTTCTGACCGGTTCCACCGAGATCGACGGCCGCCCGGTCGACGTGCAGGCGACCGGCTGGCTGGAGCAACTGCGGGCGCGGGTCGCCGATCCTGAATCCGGTGCGCAGCAGACGGTCGGTCAGCCCTCCGCGCTCGTCGCGACGCTCCGCGACTATCAGCTGCGCGGTCTGAACTGGCTCCACACCATGACCTCGCTCGGCCTCGGCGGCTGTCTCGCCGACGACATGGGCCTCGGTAAGACCATCACCCTCATCGCGCTGCATCTGCACCGTCAGAGCGTCGAGGAGGCCGCCGGGCCGACGCTGGTGGTCTGCCCGACCTCGCTGATGGGCAACTGGCAGCGAGAGATCGAGAGGTTCGCCCCCGACACACCGGTACGTCGCTTCCACGGCGCGTCCCGGACCCTGGAGGGCCTGGTGGACGGCGAATTCGTCCTCACCACGTACGGCACGATGCGGCTCGACGCGGCGAAGCTCGCCGCGGCCGATTGGTCCATGGTGGTCGCCGACGAGGCGCAGCACGTGAAGAACCCGTACTCGGCGACCGCGCAGCAGCTGCGGACGATCGGTGCGCGGGCGCGGGTGGCGCTCACCGGCACCCCCGTGGAGAACAACCTGTCCGAGCTGTGGGCGATCCTCGACTGGACGACGCCCGGGCTGCTCGGCCGCCTCGGCACGTTCCGTACCCGGTACGCGCGGGCGGTGGAGGGCGGCAACGACCCGGCTGCGGCCGAACGGCTCGCAGCCCTGGTACGGCCGTTCCTGCTGCGGCGGCGCAAGTCCGATCCGGGCATCGCCCCGGAGCTGCCGCCGAAGACGGAGACCGACCGCGCGGTCTCGCTGACGGCGGAGCAGACCGGTCTGTACGAGGCGGTGGTACGGGAGACCCTGGCCGAGATCTCCGGCGCCGACGGGTTCGCCCGGCGCGGCCTGGTGATGAAGCTGCTGACGGCACTGAAGCAGATCTGCAACCACCCTGCGCAGTACCTCAAGGAGGAGCGGCCTCGGATCGCGGACCGTTCGGGGAAGCTGGAGCTCCTCGACGAGCTGCTCGACACCATTCTCGCGGAGGACGCGAGCGTGCTCGTGTTCACCCAGTACGTACAGATGGCGCGGCTGCTCGAACAGCATCTGGCGACGCGCGGGGTACGCACCCAGTTTCTGCACGGCGGCACGCCGATCGCCGAGCGCGAGGCCATGGTCGACCGGTTCCAGGCGGGCGAGTCCCCGGTCTTCCTGCTGTCTCTGAAGGCGGCCGGTACGGGGCTCAACCTCACCCGGGCGGGCCACGTGGTGCACTTCGACCGCTGGTGGAACCCGGCAGTGGAGGCCCAGGCCACCGACCGTGCGTACCGCATCGGGCAGACCCAGCCGGTGCAGGTGCACCGGCTGATCGCCGAGGGGACGATCGAGGACCGGATCGCCGACATGCTGGCCCGCAAGCAGGGCCTCGCGGATGCGGTGCTGGGTTCCGGTGAGACGGCACTGACCGAGCTGACCGATGCGGAACTTGCCGATCTGGTGCAGCTACGAGGGGGCGCGCGATGAGCGACACGTACGGGACCGACAAATAC
Source organism: Streptomyces sp. NPDC002206 (assembly GCF_053593595.1). Taxonomy (NCBI): domain Bacteria; kingdom Bacillati; phylum Actinomycetota; class Actinomycetes; order Kitasatosporales; family Streptomycetaceae; genus Streptomyces; species Streptomyces sp. NPDC002206. The sequence goes on along the minus strand of NZ_JBSFCW010000018.1, from coordinate 80,321 downwards.
GCGAACCCTGGGTACGAGGGCGAGGACCACGACGCCGACGGTTACGAGGGGGAGGGATGCGACCCCGCCGGTGACGGAGCCGAGGTGGCGGCGCCGGGGCAGGAACGTACCTTCGCCGCTCTGCCGCCCGCGCGGGGCCGCGGCTTCGCCGAGTCCTGGTGGGGCCGGGCCTGGCTGAAGGCCCTCGAAGACACCGCGCTCGACGGCGAACAGGTCAAGAAGGGGCGTCGGTTGGCCCTCGAGGGAGGGGTCGGCGCGGTCTCCGTACGCCCAGGGCGGATCACCGCAGTCGTCCAGGACCGGGACTCGACCACGTACCGCAGTGATGTCCTGCTCCAGCAGCTGAGCGAGGAGGAGTGGGACCGCTTCCTGGACATGGCGGTCGACCGGGCCGGGCACATCGCCGCACTCCTCGACCGGGAGATGCCGCCGCATCTGGTGGAGGACGCGGCGGCGGCCGGGGTGGATCTGCTGCCCGGCATCGGCGATCTGGATCCGGAGTGCACCTGCGAGGCGTGGGACCACTGTCCGCACTCCGCCGCCCTCTGCTACCAGGTGGCACGGCTGCTGGACCAGGACCCCTTCGTTTTGCTGCTGATGCGGGGACGCGGCGAGCGGCGGGTGCTCGACGATCTCCAGGCGCGAATCACGGCCCGGGCCGCGGAGCGGCAACCGGCGGAGCCCTCCCGCGCGGAGGACCGGCGGGCGCGCGGCGTACGGGCGGACGAGGCATTCGCCGCGCAGGACATCCTGCCCCCGCTGCCCGCTCCACCGCCGCTGCCCGCCGAGCCCGGCCCCCCGCCGTCGCTGGACACGGAGACCGAACCGGAGCCCGGCCTCGACCCGGCCGCCCTGGAAGTGCTGGCGACCGACAGCGCCGTCCGGGCCCACCGGATGCTGGCGGAAGCCCTGTCGCCCGACCATGGACAGCAGCCCGTGCAGGCCGGGTTGACGCCGGAGCAGGATGTCGTACGGCTGGTCGCCGACGCCCGTCCCGAGCCGTGGATCATCACACGGCTGGCCACGGGATCGGGGCGGCAGCGGGCCGAGCTCGACGCGGCGGTGAGGGCCTGGGGTTACGGCGGCACCGCCGCGCTCACCGTGCTCGACGAGGAGTGGGCACCGGATCCGGAGTCCCACGCCCGGGCCCTTGCCCGGCTCGCTGCGGCGTGGGAGGACGGCGAGCGTCCGCAGCTGCGGGCGGTGCGCAACCGGTGGACCGTGGCGGGCGGTGACGTACAGCTGCGGTACGGGCGGGACGGACGCTGGTGGCCGTACCGCAAGGAGCACGGGCGATGGATTCCGGCGGGGCCGTCGGACGACGACCCGGCGGCGGCGCTGTCGGAAGCGCTCGGCATCGGGTAGCCCGCCCGCCGGTGGTCCCCCGCCCCACCGGACACCGCACCCGACTCCCCCAACTCCCTTGCATGCCACCGATTTTCGGCCGCCTGCCATCTTCCGCCATCCGCGCCGCGGTCGTACGGTGGGGCGCGCGAGACGCTCGGCCGTACATCGGACAACGCATTCCGGTCAACGGACAAGAGGGAGTCACGAAGTGTCGGGGGAATCGGAAACCACACTGCTGCGCGATGCCATCGGGCTGCGCGAAGTTCTCTTCCAGAGCATCACGGCGATGGCGCCCGCCGCCGCCATCGCCGCGTCCATCCCGTCCGGGGCCGCGTTCGCCGGTGGCAGTCTGCCGCTCTCCGTGCTGGTGGCGCTGGTGGCCTGTCTGTTCACCGCTTCGTGCGTCGCGGAGCTGGCCCGCCACCTGCCGGCAGCCGGTTCGGTCGCCACGTACTCCGCACAGGGCCTGCATCCGACCGTCGGCTTCCTCGTGGGCTGGGGCTATGTCTTCGTCGAGGCGCTGGTGCCCGCGCTGCTGCTGCTGCAGCTCGGGTTCACGACGGCGGGCACCCTGCACCAGGAGTGGTCGTCGTACCCGGCGGACCTGTGGTGGCCGTGGTCGCTCCTGGGTGCGGTCGTCATCGCGCTCGCCGGCTACTTCGGGGTTCGGGCATCCGCCCGCTTCGGGACCGTACTCGGCATCTTCGAGGTGCTGGTCTTCGTCGCCTTCGCGGTGCTGCTGATCGGGCAGGCCGGCTCGGACAACACCCTGTCGGTGTTCGGGACGTCGCACACCGCGGACGGCTTCGACGGCATCAGCGGGATCTTCGCGGGCTCCGTCTACACCGTGCTGGCGTTCGCGGGCTTCGAAGCGGCGGCGCCGCTCGCCGAGGAGACGAAGAACCCGCGGCGCACGATGCGCCGGGCGGTGCTCGGCGCCGCGCTGTCGATCGGCCTGGTGTACGTCCTCACCACATACGCCATGTCCGTCTATTTCGGGCCGGACAAATTCTCCGGATTCGGCGCTTCGGGGGCGGCGTCGTGGGAAGGCGTCGCCCGCGCCTCGTTCGGGCTGTTCTGGGTGCTGCTCTTCCTCGCCGTCGTCAACTCGACCGTGGCCAACGCCAACGCGTGCGCGAACGTGTCGACGCGTACGGCCTTCGCGTTGGGGCGCATCGGAGTGTTCCCGCAGGCGTTCGCCCGGCTCCATCCGCGCCGCCGCTCCCCCGTCACCGGGGTGGCCGCGCAGTTCGTGATCGCGGTCGGAGCCACGCTCGGTCTCGGCTTCGGCTATGACCCGGTGACCGCGTTCGTGCTGCTGGCCACCGTCATCGTGACCGTGATCATCGGTGTGTACATCGTCGTCAACCTGGCCTGCGCCGGGTACTTCCTGCGCCGACGCCGCGACGCGTTCAGCCCCGTACTCCATCTTCTCTTCCCGGTGCTGGGCATCGCGGCGTTCGTACCGGCGCTGCTGACGGCCGCCGGCATCCCCGTCTTCGACTTCGTCTCGGAGCTCAGCGCCCCCGTCTCGTACGCCGGACCGATTGTCGGTATCTGGATGCTCATCGGCATCGTTGTGCTGCTGGTGCTGGTGCGCAGACATCCGGAGCGGGTGGCACAGACCGGACGGATCCATCTGGACGAGGCCCCGGAGGCCGTCGTCGACATCGAAGCAGGAGCAGAACAGCGATGAGCGACCCACGGATCCTGACCGTTCGCCCCAAGGAGGGCGAGTACGCATGGACCTTCGGCGGTGCGGCGCCGGTGGCCCGGATCGAGCCCGGCACCTTCCTCGATGTGTACACGGAGGACTGCTTCGCGGGCCGGGTGCGCTCCGAGAAGGACCTGGTCTCCGCCGTCTGCGAGTTCCCGTTCCTCAACCCGCAGACCGGTCCCTTCCATGTCGTGGGGGCGGAGCCGGGCGATACCGTCGCGGTGCACTTCGTGTCGATCGAACCGGCCAGGGACTGGGCGGCGTCCACGACCGTGCCGCTGTTCGGCGCCCTCACCTCCACCCATGCGACGGCTTCGCTGCAGGCCCCGCTGCCCGAGGTGGTGTGGATGTGGCAGCTCGACCGGGCCCGCCGCACCTGTCTCTTCAGCGCCCGCGACAGCGACATCCAGGTGGAGCTGCCGATGGATCCGATGCACGGCACGGTCGGGGTGGCTCCGGCCAATCTGGAGGTGCGGTCCGCGCTGGTGCCGGACGCACACGGCGGAAACATGGACACGCCCGAGATGCGGGTCGGCGTCACCTGCTATCTGGGGGTCAATGTCGAAGGTGCGCTGCTGAGTCTGGGCGATGGCCATGCCCGGCAGGGTGAGGGCGAGACCTGCGGAGTCGCGGTGGAGTGCGCGATGAACACGGTGGTGCTGGTCGAGCTGTTGAAGGGTGTCGCGACGCCGTGGCCGCGCATCGAGTCGGACACCCATCTGATCTCCACCGGCTCCGCCCGCCCCCTCGAAGACGCCTTCCGTATTTCACAGTTGGACCTGGTGCAGTGGCTGGCACGTGACTACGGGCTCTCCGAGCTGGACGCGTACCAGCTGATCAGCCAGGCCGGTGAAGCTCCATTGGCGAATGTCTGCGACACCAACTACACCTGTGTGGCGAAGATCCGCAAGAAATGGCTGCCTGCGGGCGATCCTCATGGTGGGCTGCACCGTCATCTGCGGGAGACCGCCGCACTACTGCCCACCGCCTGATCCCGGAACCCCCCTCCCCCCACAGGAGCGTTCATGCACCGCAGAAGGATCCTTCAGGGCGCCGCGGCGACGGCCGCCGCCGCTCTGCTCCCGGCCTCCACCCGCGCCATGGCCTCGTCCACCGCTGGATCCACCGACTATCCGCTCGCACACTGGACGCCCGCCTCCACCGCCAACTACACGGCCTCGACGCGCCCTTCGGCGTATCCGGTGCAGTACTTGATCATCCACGTCACGCAGGAGATGTTCTCGGACGCGATCGGGATCTTCCAGAATCCGGCGAAGCAGGTATCCGCCAACTATGTGGTGCGTTCGGCCGACGGATACATCGCGCAGTGCGTCCGGGAACAGAACATTGCCTGGCACGCAGGCAATTGGGACTACAACACTCGCAGTGTCGGCATCGAGCACGAGGGCTGGGTGGACCAGCCGGCGTACTTCACCAACGCCCTGTACGAGCAGTCGGCGCTGCTGACCGCGTCGGTCTGCGACCGCTACGGCATCCCCAAGGACCGTGCGCATATCCTCGGACACGCCGAGGTACCGGGCACCGATCACACCGATCCCGGACCCAACTGGGACTGGGTGCGCTACATCCGCCTCGTCAACCTCTTCAGCGCCGGCTGAACCGCAGTCCCATGTGACTACTCTCCGCACCGAGGTTGTCGCAGAGCCCGGCTGCGACGACGATGGGGGGCACGACACCCCTTGGACGGGAGGGTGAGTTGACGGACCCCTGGCTAGCTCTGACCGCCGATACGGACCTCGTCGATCGGCTCGGTGAACTGCGTCACGCACACGAGGTGTTCACCACCGCGGGTCGGCTGGAGCTGCCGGTACGATCCGTGGTCGGCGAGTCGTGGCGGCGCTCCGCCCGGGCCCGGGTCAGTCCGGACGGTGCGGCTCAGGTCGAGCTGGGTGCGGACGAGCTCGGACCGTACCGGGAGGGACATCCGCTGGCCCGCGCCATGCCGGTGATCCGTGAACTGATGAGTGCGTACGCCACGGACGGAGAGCATCTCCTCGCGGTGTGCGACGCGCACGGCAGGCTGCTCTGGGTCGAAGGACACGAGACGACACGGCGACGCGCGGGGCGGATGAACTTCGTGGAAGGCGCCCGCTGGTCCGAGTCCGTGGCGGGGACGAACGCACCGGGGACAGCGATCGCCGTGGACCGGCCGGTGCAGGTGTTCGCCGCCGAGCACTTCCTGCGTCCGGTGCAGCAGTGGACCTGCGCCGCGGCGCCACTCCACGATCCGCGCACAGGGCGGGTGCTTGGCGCCGTCGACATCACCGGCGGAAACCGGCTCGCGCACCCACACAGTCTGGCGTTCGTCCAGGCGGTGGCGCGCGCGGCCGAGTCCCAGCTCGCTCTGCTCGCGCCCTCGCCCGCCCCGGAGTCCGTACAGCTCAGCGCGCTCGGCCGGGACGAGGCACTGCTCGTCGCGGGCGGCCGCAAGATCCGGCTCAGCAGGCGGCACAGCGAGATACTGGTGACGCTGGCCCGCCATCCGGAGGGCTTGGGCGGCGACGAACTTCTCATCGAGCTGTACGAGGACGAGTCGGTGACCCCGGTGACGCTGCGGGCCGAACTCTCCCGGCTGCGAAGGCTCCTCGGCCCGGAACTCCTGCTCTCCCGCCCGTACCGGTTCGCCGCCCCGGTCGACGCCGACTTCGACACCGTGGCGCGCAGGCTCGCCTCCGGTGCGGTGGCGGCGGCGCTCAGCGCGTACGCAGGGCCGCTGCTGCCCGGTTCTCAGGCTCCGTCCGTCGCCCGGCTGAGGCGCCGGCTCGGCGATCAGCTGCGGGCCTCGCTGATCGCGCGCGGTGACCCGGGGCTGCTGGCGGACTGGGCGTACAGCCCGTGGGGTGAGGAAGACCTCCCGATATGGCAGGCGCTGGCCGCGGCAGCGCCGCCCGGGCAGCGGCCGGCGCTGCTGGCCAGGGCGCGCGAGCTCGACGCCGAACAGCGGTAGAGCTGCCCGGCGGATCGGGGCCGGGGCCGCGACGCCCAGCACGACCGCGCCGCGCGCAACGGGCTTGCAACGTTGCGCTGCCTAGCCTCACGCCGAGGGCCGTCCAACGGCGGGCGGCACCGGATCCGGGAGGCCACAGAGATGACCCGTTACGCTGCGCCGGGCACCGAGGACGCCATCGTCTCGTACGAGTCCCGCTACGACCACTGGATCGGCGGCGCTTACGTCCCGCCGACCCGCGGCCAGTACTTCGAGAACCCGAGCCCCGTCAACGGCCGCCCGTTCACCGAGATCGCCCGCGGCACCGCCGAGGACATCGAACTCGCCCTGGACGCGGCACACGCCGCCGCCCCCGCCTGGGGAGCCACGGCAGCCGGTGAGCGCGCGTCGGTCCTCAACCGGATCGCCGACCGGATGGAGGCGCATCTGGAGGAGCTGGCGGTCGCCGAGAGCTGGGACAACGGCAAGCCGGTGCGGGAGACGCTGGCCGCCGACATCCCGCTCGCCATCGACCACTTCCGGTACTTCGCGGGTGCGCTGCGGGCCCAGGAGGGCTCGCTCAGCGAGATCGACGACGACACCGTGGCGTACCACTTCCACGAACCGCTCGGTGTGGTCGCTCAGATCATTCCGTGGAACTTCCCGATCCTGATGGCGACCTGGAAGCTGGCCCCGGCGCTCGCCGCGGGCAACGCGGTGGTCCTCAAGCCGGCCGAGCAGACCCCGGCCTCCATCCATGTGTGGCTGAGCCTGGTCGCCGATCTGCTGCCGCCGGGTGTCGTCAACATCGTCAACGGGTTCGGCGCGGAGGCCGGCAAGCCGCTCGCCTCCAGCCCGCGGGTCGCGAAGATCGCCTTCACCGGCGAGACCACGACCGGGCGGCTGATCATGCAGTACGCCTCCGAGAACATCAAGCCGGTGACGCTGGAGCTGGGTGGCAAGTCGCCGAACATCTTCTTCGACGACGTCTGGTCGGAGAACGACGACTTCCGCGACAAGGCCCTCGAAGGGTTCACGATGTTCGCCCTCAACCAGGGCGAGGTGTGCACCTGTCCGTCGCGTGCGCTGATCCAGCGCGGCCACTACAGCGAGTTCCTGGAGGCAGGCATCGCCCGCACTGAGAAGATCGTGCCGGGCCACCCGCTGGACACGGACACCATGATCGGTGCGCAGGCCTCCAACGACCAGCTGCAGAAGATCCTTTCCTATCTGGACATCGGCCAGCAGGAGGGTGCAAAGGTCCTGTCGGGCGGTCAGAAGATCGAGTACGACGGCGAGCTGGCAGGCGGCTACTACGTCCAGCCGACCATCTTCGAGGGCGATAACCGGATGCGGGTCTTCCAGGAGGAGATCTTCGGCCCGGTCGTCGCAGTGACGTCCTTCTCGGACTTCGACGACGCGATCAGCACGGCGAACGACACGCTGTACGGCCTCGGGGCAGGCGTCTGGACCCGTGACATCAACACCGCGTACCGGGCGGGCCGCGCGATCCAGGCAGGCCGGGTCTGGACGAACTGCTACCACGCCTACCCCGCGCATGCGGCCTTCGGCGGCTACAAGCAGTCCGGGATCGGCAGGGAGAACCACAAGATGATGCTGGAGCACTACCAGCAGACGAAGAATCTTCTGGTGTCGTACTCGCCGAAGAAGCTGGGCTTCTTCTAGACGCACGAGAAAAGGCGCCTGACCTGGGCTTTCACCCGTCAGGCGCCTTTCGCTCAGCCCGCTCTCGACCGAGCCCGGCTTGCGTGCTAACTCCCATTTCCTCTCACTGCTGTACCCCTCCCGACCAGTGCTTCCGGACCAGTCACGGACCAAACCCCCGGTTCAGCCCTCGGGTGCGTCACCTTGGCTGACGCGCTGCCACTCGTTCATGGACTGCTCGATGAGGCGGTTCGCCTGCTCTCGAAAGCCGTCGAGGAACTTGGCGTAGTGGCGAAAGAGAACCTCGATGGTCTGACCGGCGCGGCGGGCGCATTCGGCCGGGTGCACTCCGGAGTAGAGCCAGAACGAGATCCCGGCGTGCCGGAGATCGTAAGGTCGCTTGGCCAGGCGAGAAGTCCGCTCGGTACGAGTCAGGGCGTGCTCCCGGGCCCGCACCCACGTAATGCCGTAGGCGGCAGCGCCCAACGTAGTTGCCGGCCTGGTTCCGGAAGAGTCAACCGTCGGGTGCCATCGAACCGTTTCACATGGGCACGCAGCATGCGTACGAATTGCGGCGGGATGGGAACAGGTCGCGTCGCGCTTGCCGCGCGACGCTTGAGCGAGTGCACCTCGTGCACCTCACCGTCGTCGGTCCACTCCTTGCCAGACGTGACAACCCCGCCCGAGAGGTTGAGCATCCCCCATCCAGTCTTCGGCAAGTGACATTGATCGATCCGAAGATGGATGCCTCAGCCGGCCGCACAGTCGCGAAGTACATGCAGCCGAAGAACGCCCCAAGATGAGGACCCCGCCCCCGCTGGCGAGCAACGGACTCGAGCAGGCGAAGCACCTGGGCCGGATTGGGAACGGCGGCCGGATCCACCTCTTCATTGACTGCTGGCGCTTTCCACCGTAGACCGTTGAGGGGTTTTTCCGCGAAGTACCCCTTCTCCACCGCAGTGTTGAGAGCTTCGTTGAACGCAGCCCTCTTGCGTCGGGCTGTCTTGGCCGCAGCCGCCTTGCCGTCCAGTTTGCGGCACATCGCGTCGAGGGCCCGCCAGCCTGGTTGGGCTACCGCTTCGACGACCGCTGACGTACACGAGCGCCGGCGTACGGCAGGAGCGCTAACGATGGGCACGTACCCCATGCGGACCCCGGACCGCTGTCCCGCTGCGGCAGGGCTCTCCCCGGCCCACCGGCCAAGCAGGTCAGGGCCGACGGCTTCCCGGCAGAGGTGACGTACGAGACCGACCCCCTGTGCGGTACGCGCTGGCACGTGTGGGGCAAGACGTCGCCGCTGCGTATTGACCGCGATAGCGTTGCCAAATCGCGTGGTGAGCAGCAACGACACCTCTTCCGTCAGCCTGCCCTCTCCTGGCCGACCCCAGGGAAGCTCGACCGCCTGGGGCGGGAAATCCTTCACATGCCTTTTCAGCTCTTCAGTTGATGCGACGCTCGTAGTACGCCCTGGTGCGGGGGTCGAAGCGCATCCGGGTCTGCACGATCCGGTGCAGGGCGGCGTTGGCCTGCCGGTCGCCGCCGCGGTTGAGCCGACGGTACTGCCGACGGCCTCTGCCTCGCCGTTCGTTCACGCCGGAGTTCAAGGCCGAGACCGCGGTGCGGCTGTGGGTCGGCCAGGCACCGCGGTTTGTCTCTCGACAGGTAGGCGTCCGCTTCCGCCACGGTCGACGCGCCGACCATCCTCAGGTGGGAAAGATCACCCGTACTCCGTTCGCTCGCACCAGCCGGCCCGCTTCGGTGATCAGCCGCCGCGCCATCTTGTTCGACACCCCGCGCAACCCGGCGACGGTCTCCGGGACGGCGCCGCTCAGCGCGACCAGGTCGCCGATCCCCACCTCGTTGAGCTCGACCGCCCGGATGTTTCCGATTCCCCGGATCGAGGTGAGAGGCAGCTCTGTCCGCACCCGCGATACGACGGCGGGGCCAGGAGTCAGCGCCGGCCGGTCCGGGATCCGGAGGCGCGGGAGGCGGATCTCCGGCGCGGCCTTCAGCTGTCCACCGAGGCGCATCCGGTCGGTACCGCACTTCGGGCATGTGCTGAGCGTGGCCGGTCGGCCGGCGGGGGTTCGGACAGCCATCGAGCGCCGTACGGGACGGTCTTCACCGCAGGTCGAGCAGTAGCACTGCTCGCCATCGGGCTCGTCGCCGACAGGTGTCGACGGGCAGAGACCGTCAGCAGGCAGCGGCGAGGCGACCGGGACACCCTCGTCCAGCCGCACCGATACACCGGTCATCGTCAGGTCACCAGGAGCCTCCGAGACGAAGTGCAGTGCGACCTGCTGCGCAGTGCCACAGGTCAGGGACAGCGCCGACAGCTCCACGGCACCACCAGCCGGTACTACGAACCGCAGGCGGGCGACCGCTGAGCCCGCAGGCACGGCCCCGCTCATCGCGCGGTCCTCGAAGTCCAGCGGATCGAGGGGCAGGGTCAAGGCGGCTCCGATCGGCGCCTCGGTCTCATCGCCGAAAACGAGCTCCGCAGCCGCGGCAGGGCCACTCACACGGGCGGTCAGCCGCAGATCGAAAACGTCTGCCTGGTCCACGGGCACGAGTTGAGTCACGAGGGCGTCGACCGCGCCGGAGTTCGTCATGGTGATCCCCGAGCCACCCGACGGCGTGACCACGGCACCGACAGACGTCCAGGACGATGGCAGCGTGGACGCGGCGTCCGCAGTGCCGGCCAGAGTCACGTGGTCCACGGCGGTCAGACCGCCGGGGGTGAAGAACCTGATCTCCACCTGGGTGGCGCCGGGCGGCGAGGTCACCACGAGTTCGTGTCGGGGAACATGGTCCAGGGCGGTCTCGCGATCGGCGTCGAACGAGGTGACCGGCACACGGTCGGTCCGCCCGCGCGAACACCCCGAGCCGCGCCAGATCAACTGCGCGACGGCGTCCTCGTCCTGGCTGATCCCGTCGAAGGCGAACCGGTACCGCGTGGCGGCGAGCACCCCGACGGCCTGCGAGATCGCGGCCGGCTGCGGCACCTCGCTCCGGCGGCTGCCCCGATCGCCGAACAGTGCGAGCACCTCGCCGGTCGTCGGCAACGCAATGGGCTGTACGGCGCCCGCGGTCAGCTCCCAGTCCACCGGCTGAGCCTTGCCGAGGGTCAGCAACTGGGCCGACACCCCGCCGACGACCGTCACCACCGCGTGCGTCCCGGCCGGGCTGATCACGGCCTCGGCGCCGTCCGAGGTACCGGTCATCGAGGCGCCGGACTGCTCGATCAGCGCCCGGCGGCGAACGTCGATCGCCAGCACGTCGCCGTCCTGGATCACCACGGCCAGCTCGTCGGTGGGATCGATGGCCAGGCACTGCGGAGTCGAGTTCGCCGGCAGGTCGAACTTCCCCACCGGGGCCAGGTCGTTCGCCCGCAGGAACTGCACGCTCTGGTGACCGAGGAAGATCACCTGACCCCTGGACGACACGACTGCCACGTCGACCGCGCTGTCGCTCAGCTCGACCGCCATCGCGTTCCGCCCGACCAGCCCCGCCCGGTCCGGGTACCGCACCAAGGTCGACTTGCCGTCACCCTGAACCAGGACATAGATCGCCCCGTCAGCGCCCGTCGCGAGTGCTCGCGGGCTGCCGATCGTCCGGTCGGAGGGCAGCTTAGACCAGTTCGGTGCGCCCGCACGCAGGTCGGCCCAGCTCACAAAGCGCACAAGAGCGTCGTTCGAGTCGTCCCGGCAGAGCAGCAGGACCCCGGATCCGTCAGCCATCCGCACCACGTCGAGCACTTGCTCGGGTACGGCGATCGCGGCGCCGATCGGCCGCCCGTTCTCCGTCACCGCAAGCTGCAGGAAGGACCCCGGGATGCTCCCGGCCGCCTCCCTGCCGAACTCGGTCAACGCCACAACGACCTGCGCCCCGGAAGCATCGACCGCCATCGCCACCGGGTAGCCCGGACCGAGCGCGGAATCGAACCCGGGCAGCTGCGCGAAGACGTCATAGGAGTGCAGCCGGGCGCCATCCGGACCTTGCGCACCGAGCAGCACGGTGCCGCTGTCGGGCAGGAACGCCGCGGCCCGGCCGAGCGACTGCCCCGTATTGGCTCCGCCCAGCGGCGAAGGCCCACCGATCGTCGTGCCGACCCGGTACCAGTCTTCAAAGTTGCCATTGGCAACATGCTCTGCCGTCACCTGCCCAGCGCCCTGGCCGGCCGCCGCAGCGTTGACCGCACCCGCTACCTCCGGGAAGCTCAGGTCAAGGTCGATCGACGCCTGCGCAGCGAATCGTTGCAGTGACACGGCGACTTCCTCGGTGCCTGCGGCAACGCGCAACTCCAACGGCATCTGGAACGTGCTCGTCACATGGCGCAACCGCAACTGCGCCCCAACCCCGCCGACGGACCGCCAGGACAACCCACCATCGGTCGTCCGCTGCAAACCCTCGGCCGCAACCCCTGCGCCCCAGGTCGCGACGCCTTCCCGAGCCTGCACGACCAGCCAATGCCGTACGCCACCTGGTAGCTCCAGCTCAGCCGGCAAGGCCACGTTCAGCCAAGTCGGCGATCCGGCCGTGTCGCGCGTCAGCGTGAGCTCGGCCGGCTTGCTCAATGACGACGTCCGGCCCGGCTTGCCGTCCAGGTCGTTCACCACGTCGATCGCCAGCTTCGCCTCCGCCGTCACCGACGTGACCAGCAGATCGACCGAGCTCGCCACCACCGCGGCGTCGAGGGTGAAAGGCTGCGCCAGCGGTCCGGCGGCAGACACCTCCACGTACTCGGTCGCAGGAGGGGTCAACGCCCCGAACACGACTGTGCTCGCCTCGAACCCACCCTGCACCCGCCCAGCCGTCCCACCCGGTACCGCGATCAGCCCCGGCGCCATCGCGACACTGAGCGCCGGGGCGGCGGTCGGTGTACCGGCGTACTGGTAGGTCGATCGGATCGTGGTGAGGTCGTCGGGCATCGCGCTGACGGCAACCGTGTAGTCGATCTCTAGGTCGAGGTCGAGCCGGGAGATCGAACCGGAAGTCACGATGAGAGGCACCACGTAGCAGCCGTTCTCGATCGGGAGATCCGGCAGCATGCCTTGCAGCAGCGCCGAGAAGTCGGGGGTGGTGACGGGCTCGACCAGATCGCCGGTCCGGTTGTAGAAGACCGGTCCGCCCTCCACGGCGAGAGTGATGTCGCTTGGCGGCGACACGACCTTCAGCGCGGAGATGTCCGCACCGGCCTTGGCCACGCGCAGACCTGTCACCGTCAGCCCCGGCAGGTCCATCGAGTTGCTCAAGGGCAGTACGGGCCCATCGCCGAGACCGCCCGAGGCGTTGACCCCGAGGAAGCCACCGCCGAGATCCACCAGCAGTATGCCGGGCGGGGGCGTGGTGTTCAGTCCGGAACCGGTCAACGCCGCCAGTTTCCGGCGCGCGTGCAACTCGATCTCGACCGCGCCGTTCGCCAGTGCTTTGCTCGCTCCCCACTCGCCGACCGGACCGGGGAACGTGATCGTCTCCAGAAACCGCCGGCCCGGGTCCACGCTGTGCGGCGTCACCGTCAGCACCGCACGGCTGACCGCCGCGCCGGCCGGGAGTCTGCGCAGCACCAGCCGGCGCAGCCGCTCGAACGGCGCCGCACGGCCCGCGTACCTGGTCCGGATCCTCATCGCGTCAGGCCTTGAGCAGGATCATGACCGCGAGCTCGTCGCCGTACTCGCCTTGCAGGTAGTCGGCGACCTGGCCGGCCTCGGGCCCGCCGTGAAGCGCGTCGCCGGGGAACCACACCGCGGTCCGGTTCAGGTCGAGGTGCTGGATCATCACGTTCGCCGGGGCCGGGATCCGGACCTGGTTGTCGTTGCCGAAGGCCGGACCTGCGGGGAAGTTGAGCGTCCGGCGCGGCCGGAACTGGAACAACAGGTCGTTCCAGTCGCCGTTGGCCCTCAGCTCCTCGACGGTGATGTTCTGCTTGCAGCAGCGTTCGAACCAGGGCGAGTGGCAGTAGGCGTCGTCGTCGAACTGGTCGTTGGGGTCCTTGAAGAACGCCTTCCAGAACTCGGTCTCCAGATCGTCCAGCGTCGAGCTGTCGGTGTACGGCACCCGGTACCGGGTGAGCAGGTCGGAGAACAGGATGCCCAGTTCGGGAAAGTCCTTCGGCTGGATGTCGACCGCCACCTGGTTGTTCGCCACGTCACGGACCCGGACCCGGCGTTCGCTGCGGTGGTGCAGGTAGAACGTCGCGTAGGCCAGCCTGGTCTCGTCGTCCTCGCGGCAGACCACCTTGAAGTAGTCCAGCTCATAGACGTCCACCAGCGGGCAGCTGCCGAGGTTGTGCTCCAGCTCGGTGATGTCGTCCTTCTTCAGCATCTTGAAGAGCTGCTGGTACCCGGTCCGGCCGCGGACCTGGTCGAGCACCCGGCGGGTGACCTCTTCGGTCAGCGCGTTCAGGTCCTTGCCCTCCAAGTGGTGCGCGTCGTCCGCGTCGGCGACATGCGTGACACTGTCGGCCGCGGCCTGCGACGTACTCCGGATGTCGGCGTAGATCTTGCGCTGGACGGTGTTCCAGTCCTCCGCGGTGAGCAGGTCACCGGGTGCTCGTTCGACGTACGGCGTGGTCTCGGTCATCAGGTTTCCTCCGTTGGTTCAGGTCCGGCAACCCGGTCCCTGGTCACGTCTGCATGGATGCCGGCCGCCTTGGCGAGGCCGACGCCGACGGGTCCGGGGTGTAGCAGCGCGTTGGCGAGCGACGACAGCGGCGGGCCGAACACGGTCTGCCGGGCGGATTCGAACCGGCCTCCGGGGAAGGCCACTTCGAGGTCGTAGATGACCGGGCCCGACGCCCTGCCGGTCACCCGTATTTCATTGCCCCAGGCCCCTTCTTCGGCGGCGGACAGCTCAACGAAGCCGGGCGCCAGGCCGGGCTCGGACAGGAACATCCGGGCGCGCGCACCCGGCCGGCCGCCGCTGAGCCGGACCGGATCCCGGAACGGCAGCGCGACCGCGCTCCAGCCGATCGGCACCAGGTCGACCAGCTTGGCGATCACCAGCTTGGAGCCGGTCTGCAGGTCGTTCAGGCGGTCGACCAGGAACTCGTCGTCGGTCACCGGCTCGGTGACGACACCGGCGTGCGACTCGGGCACGGCCGCGCCGAATCGGGCGTTTCCTTCCGCCGTCGCACCGATGCCGCCTGCGCCGAAGGCCATGCCGAAGCGTTCGTCCAGCTCGGCCGGGAGGTTCACCGTGAACGCGCCGGCTCGGTGTGAGTCCCAGTCCACGCGGATCTCCGCGGTCGGACGGCGTACCGAGGAGGCGGCGAAGACAGCGTCGGGGTGCGCGCCCTGCGGGCCGAAGGAGCTCAGATCGAAGACAGCTTCCTCACTCCCGGCGCCGCCGGCGAAGTGGTCGGCGTCGAAGTACGCGGCATCGAAGCGAGCGGCGCGGCACTCCGAGAAACTCCAGGCATTCAGACCACGCCGTACGCCGAGGAGGCCGGTGCCGGTGGTCTGGACGTGTGCCGCTGGACGGCTGGTTCCGTTCTCGGTGATGACCGCGCGCACGGTGTCGCCGCCCGCCGGCTCGATCGTCAGGATGCCACCTGCGTCGATCGCCTCGCTGATCCGGATCGACCAGCCCGCCACCGGGTCGGCGACCCGCGGGGCGGACACCCCAGCCTGCGTGGTCAGCGTGACCCGGCCGATCACGTCGGAGGCACCGGCGTTGCGGAAGCGCAGGACGGTGCCATGGGCAACAGGTCCGGAAGCCCGGGCGGGCTGCGACGGGTACTCGGCGACCTCGAGGAATCTGAGCGGGATCACCTCGACTTCGCTGTCCTCCCCTTCGGTCGGCGAGGCGAGCCGCAGCTTGTCCTCCGGTGAGAGTGAGGCGAGGCCGGGAGCGGCTTCGTTGATCGCGGCAATGATCTCGGCGGCGACGGTGGTCGACGAGGTGGCGCCGGCGACGTCCACGTCGAAGGGCGGCTCGCCGTCGACCGCGAGACGCAGTACGGATCGCTCGGAAAGGTCCACTGGGGCGAGAAGGTCGACCGCGCCGTCGATGACGGCTGGGCCGGGAGCTTGCCCGGCTGCCGAAGTCGCGCCGAAGAGGAGGGGTGCGGCGTTGCCGGTGCCCGTGCGGATGAGCTCGATACGGCTGGAGGAGCCGCTGGTGGGCGAGGCGATCCGCAACGCCAGACCCCCTGGCACTGCTACCGCCGATGCGTTCGCGATCGTCGCTGCGTTGATCGCTGTGGCCAACTCGGAGATCGTCACCGCGGCCGGGTCGGCGGCCGCGCTCGTGAGATTCACGACGACCGCCGGTCCTCCGTCGACCGCGACCGTCAGCTGGTTGGCGATGGTCAGATCCACCGGGCCGGTGCGGTCGATCTGTCCGACTACTCGGGCGGGAGTGGCCACGGCGCCCTGGTAGGTGCGCGGCGCGGCGATACCCAGCACAGCGGTACTGACCTCCGTCCCGGTGCTCGGAGGCAACAACTCCAATCGGCTGCCGCCGCCGACGGACGGCGAGGTGAGCAGCAGATGGATGCCGTCGTGCGCGGCAACCTGTGCCACGAGGGCGACGTTGATCGCAGCAACCAACTGACTGAGGCTGCGCCTCGCCGGCCCGGCTGGATCACCGAGGATGACGTCAACCGCTGCGCCACCGTCGACAGCCATCCGGATCGTCGCGTCGGCGGGCAGATCGACCCCGGCGGTCAGGTCGACCGTGCCCGTGAACCGGACTCCCCCGGGCGCGCCACCACGCGTCAGCCCGGGTTCGACGTCCAGCACCGCCCTGAGTGCATCCCGCTGCAGCGGTTCTTCCAGCACAATGGACGGCGCTCGCCCGGCGGTGAGGGCAGATGACCGGAGGGCCAGGGTCTTGCCGTCGGTGGAGGCGAGGGCTGGGGTGCCGGCGGAGGCGAGGCTTGTGTTGGCCGCGTTGATCGCGGCGACGATCTCGGCGGGCGTGGTGGCGCGCGGGCGAGGCCCGGCGCAGTCGACCTCCACCACCATGCCGCTCTCCACACCAGCGGCTCCTTCCAACGCCACCCCGCCCTCCGCCGACACAGGTACGTCGGTCAGCCGGATTCGGAGGTAGCGGTTGGTGGTCAGGTCTGCGCCGCCGCTCAGGTCGTTGGTCCCGCGGAGCACGGCCGGCTCGCCTGCCGTGCCGATGGCTGTGCGGGCGGTGAAACCCAGGACCGTCGCAGCCGCGTCGTCGGTGACTCGGACTCGGGTGACGAAGCGTCTGCGGTCGGTACGGCGGAGTGGTGCGACGCGCAGACTTCCGCCGGCTCCGTCGGTGGCTGAGACCAGGATCAGGTGAGCGCCGTCGTCGCTCGCGAGCTCCTGACCGAAGCTGGTGTTGATCGCGTTCGCGAGGTCCTCCACGGCCGCCCGGGTGATATCGGTGACTCCCCGGCGAAGGTCGACATCCACCAGGTCGGAGCCGTCGATGGCGATCGACAGGGTGTGGCGGGCTGACAGGTCGACCTTCGCCGACAGGTCCGCGGTACCGGTGAAGGAGGCGGTGACCGGCGGGGTGCCCTGGCTGCTGCGGGGGTGCAGGCCGAGGAGGTCTTCGGCGACATCCCCGGCGACTTCTTCGACGCGCAGGCGACCCGTCGGCCCAGGGCTCGACGACGTCAGGGTGAGATGGCTGCCGTCATGACTGGCGACCGCGTCACCGAGGCCTTCATTGATCGCGGCAACGATCTCGGCGAGCTTGGTCGCGGCTGGATCCGCGCCGGCCAGATCGAGGGTGACCGTCGGCTGCGAGTCCACGGTCAACCGGAGACTCGACCGTTCCTGGAGATTCACCCCGGGCCCGAGATCCCGGTCACCGACGACTCGCGCGTTCCGAGCAGCATCGCCCACGGTAATCGGTGCGACCTCACCGAACAGCCGCGCGGTCGCGTCCTGGGCGGCCGGTGTCTGGAAGGCGATGTGCCCGGCTGCACCCGGAGTCGGCGAGGTGAGGGTGAGGAACCGGCCGTCGTCCGTGGCAAGCGGCAGGCCGATCGCGCTGTTGATCGCAGCAACGATCTCGCCGATCTCGACCGCCGCCGGATCCGCCGCAGCGGCCGCGCAGTCGATCTCGGCCAGGTGACTGCCATCGACTGCAAGCCGGAGGTAGCGCGGACCGGTCAGGTCGACAGCGGTGCTGACGTCGACCCGTCCAGTCACCACGGCATGCGTTGGATCCGCACCGCGATAGGTCCGAGGACGCAACCCGAGAACGAGCTCCGCGGCGTCACCGGGCCCGTCGTCGACAGTGATCAGCCCGACGGTACCCGCAGTCAGTGAGGTCAGCCGCAACCGCCCGTCCGACACATCAGCGATCCCCTCCACGCCAAGCCGGTCGTGGATCGCGGCAACGATCTCCTCCGCGGTCACCTTGGCGGTATCGGCCGCACCCGTCGTCAGTTCGACCGACTGCGGCCCACCGCCGTCGAGCGCTATCCACAGCGTGCCCCTCGCGCTGAGGTCGACGCCGCCGCGCAGATCGACGTCACCGAGGAGGGTCGCCCGCGCCGCGTCTGCGCCGTAACGGTCGAAGGCCGGCCGGCCGAAGACGAGCGTTGCCGCGTCAGCACCCTCCGGGAACGACGTGACAAGGATGGGCTCGCTCCTGGTCCACCACGTGTCGAGCGCGTCGTCCTCGATGTGCAGCCCGAGCGTCGCGGCGGTGATCCGCAGGATGCCCTGCACGGTGACCGTGCCGTCGAGGAAGGTCTTCACATAGCGCTTCAGATGCTCCCGGAACTCCTCGACCGACTCGTCCGGCCGCGGCGCCAGCCCGTACAGGGCACCGAACAACGCGAGATCGTGGATCGCCGACTCACCCGCGTCCGCGAAGTCGACCCAGTGCGACCGCATCACGGCGACCAGGCTGTTCTCGGCCGCCTGCAGCTCACCGCCGTACGCGTCCGCCAGCGCCCGGAGCGCGGACGGGTCACCCAGCGTCCGGTACGTCGGCGGCAGGTTCGCGAGGATGCGGTCGGCCTTAGGCACCGGGTGCCTCCCGCAGCGCGACATCCGTGGCAGCCATGTCGAGCGCGATCCACCACTGCTCGCCGTCGATCGTCGCCGAGACGCTGAAGGTGGCCGCCTCGATCTCCTCGTCGGTGGCCGGCTGCCCAGTGGGACCGACGAGCAATGAACGATCGGGAATCCGCGCACCAGTAGGAGCTTGCGACCCGGCAGTCTCGACCGCGGCAGTCAAAGCGGCACGCAGACCATCGGCGGGCGCGGTGGCCACAGCAGTCAGCAAGGCGTCGATCAAGGTGCCGTCGCCGGTGTCGCCGGACAGGTCGGCACGGGCGACGACGACGTCCACGATGGTGGCGTCGGCGATGTCGTCGACGCCCTTGACCGCAGCGAGCATGGTCGCGCCGTCCGCGGCGTCACCAGCTGAAAGCGCGTCGACGACCGCCTGCAGCGCGGCCACCACCTCGGCGGCGATCCGGGCCTGCCCCGGCGCTGAAATGCCCGGGGTGATCGTCGCCGTGATCCGCGGCGTGATGAAGACGTACCGCGCGACCAACGTCGCCAGTACTCCGGCCGCCCGGGTGTCATGAACCGCCGCGGTGAGACTGGGCAGGCGCTCCGGTTCGGCGTCGACGACCACCGTGACCGTACCCGGATCCGACCGGTTCGCCGGCGGGCTGTTCGGGTCGAAGAACTCGACCGGTTTGCCGCGCCCCTCCCGGATCACCCGGTCGAGCGCGGACAGCGTGGCCTTGCCCAACGCCCGCAACGCCGACCGAGCCCGATCGCGCAGCTCGTCATCCGTCTCGTCGGCGGCAGCGCGGATGGTCGGGTCGAGGTTGGTGACGCGCTCGATCCCGGCCACCGGTTGAGTCATCTCGCTGATCACACCGGCCCCCACCAGCCCGGCATCTCCGGCGAACCCGGTGTCCGCCCGCACCGGCACGTCGATCCGCACCTGACCGCGCTGCAGAGTCCTCGGTTGGGTCGAGGTGAAGACGACCCCACCACCGGCCAGCCGAGTCCCGGCCGGGATGGTGATGTTGCCGTCGACGGCTGCGGCCCGGAAGAAGGTGACCAGGCCCTCGGCGTACTCGGCGGTCTTGCGGACGACGTCCAGGATCGACACGACGTAGTCCAGGGACTTGCCCGTCGCGGTGTCGACGAACGCGGACAGGTAGGCCAGGTTGATCTGTTCGTAGACCGTCGCGATCTCCCGGCCGACCGCCTCGGACAGCGTCCGCGTGACGCTGCCGACGTTGATGTCGCTCAGCGGCGAGCGGCTCGTGATCCGGAAGTAGTCGACGTAGAAGGTGCTGTCGTCGTCCGGCAGGGTGCCGTCCTCGAGCCAGATCACCACATTGGTCCCGGCGCCGAAGGTGAAGTCGATGTCAAGCACGAACGTGCGCGGCTCCTGCGCCGCAGTACCAGTGATGCCGCGGACGCCGCCCGCGGGCTCGGCCAGCGGGTAGGTCAGCACCTTCAGGTCGAACCGGATCGGCTCGTTCACGACGCCGCCGACGACCGAGGTGAGGATGTCGTCGACCAGATCGCCGTACGGGCGATGGATCAGCGTTGCGGTGTCACCGTTCATGCCACGCTCCCGCCGAGGTCGATCGGTAGCACGAGATTCAGAGGAGTGGGTTCGTGGACGGTCAGCACCTCGACCTTGATCACCAGCCAGGTCGGCCGGCGCCGATCCGTCGTCACCGTGACCGACTGGACCGCGGCGATCCGTGGTTCGCCTTGCAGGGCCTGCAAGGCGAAGAGTTTGGCGCGGTTGCGGGTGGTCTCGGTGTTCGGTTCACCGACCAGCTCGTGCAGGCGGCTGCCGTACTCAGGATGGCCGAGGTGAGCCAGTTCGCCGACCTGGGTCAAGAAGCGCAACAGCAACGCCTGCTGGAGATCCTGTACGCCGGTCAGCCGCTGCAGGTCGACCTTGGACGAGACCGGCCGGACCGCGGTCAGCAGATCTGCGCCACGCTCCCGCTGCTCGGCATACTCCAGATCGCCCAGCAACCGCAGATCCGACCCGAACAACGCATCGAAGTCCGTCATTGCCGCCTCCTCGTGGTCACGGCGGCCAGCTGTCCGTCACGTATGTCGCCGCGGGTGGGCCCAGTACGACCAGCACTCCGGGCGGGGACGGAATCCGGTCGCCGACCCGGACGAGCGCCCTGCCCCCGACCTTGACCCCGGAACTCCCGAGCGGCCCGATCACCAGCGGATAGGGCACGCCGGTGAAGGAGTTCACCATCAAGCAGATCGAGCCGCTCGTTGCCAGCGGCATCCCACCGGCCGTGATGTACGGCGGTAGCACGACCATGATCGTCCCGCTGTCGGGCGCCCCGGCCGCACCAGGCGCCACCATCACCGACGCCCCCACCGACACCGGCAATCCCGGCATACCGACCTCCCCCACTCACGATCTGCCCCCTTTTCTTACGCACCGGCGGTCTCTCAACCGTCTTTGTGCTGTCTCAAGGGCTGAAGGAGGTGGTGCCCTGGATGGTGATGCTGGCGCCTTGGAGGGTGGCGCCGGTGCCGCCCTGAAGGGTTGCTTGCAGGTTGCCTTTGACGGTGGCCCGGGAGTTCGCCTCGATCGAGGCGTTGAGGCCGGCCTTCAGGTTGATGCTCCCGTTCGCCTCGAGCGTCAGGTCCTGAGCTGCCTTGAAGGACACCGAACCGGCCGAGTCCAGTACTACGTCGCCGTCCTGGTTCACCGTGATCGTCGTGCGCCCGGCCGTCACCTTAACCGTGCCTCCGCTCGAACCCGACTGGTCGAGCTTCAGCTCTGTCTCGCCCGCGGTCGCGGTGACGGTTCCGTCGACGATCCGCACGCTGATCTTCGGCGGCATCTCGATCACCAGCTCGCGCGGTGGACTCTTGTCCCCATGGTTGCGGATCGCCGCCAATACCGACTTGTCGTCCGCTTCGGCGAGCGGCAGCCGGAAGATGAGTTCGTCGGTCGTCGACAGCGGCGGGCGGTCGACGTCGTCGTACAGGCGGGCGATGACGATCGGCGCGTTCACGTCGCCGTGGTCGAAGGCGAGCAGGACGAGGTCGTTCACGTTCGGGATCGCAACGCTGCCGACGTGTCCGGTGCCGACCGGGACGCGTTTCAGCTCCAGCCCGCTGCCGCGCAACTTGACGTCGACGCCGTAGTTGTCGTCATCGTCCTTGCCGGTGTGCGGATGGACCGCGGTGACGACGCCGAGCTCGGTGGTCCGGTGCGCGGTCAGCTCGTCGCGGACGATCGCGGCGATGGTGTCGACGATGGTGCTCACGGTGCCACCCCCTGGCGAGTGCGGAACTCGACGTCGGTAATCAGCCCTGCGGCCTTGGTCAGGTGATGCCGTACTCCGCGAACCTGGTAGGTCCCCTCCAGCTCGTCGACCCCGGCCCGGTCCGGGAACCCTTCCAGCCGGATCAGGTCGCCGAGGAACAACTGCGGCCGCCCTTGGATCCGGACCCGCCCGTGCAGGGCTTGCTCGGTCAAGGTCTCGGCAACCGACTCCGCCACCGCCGCAGCCAATTTGCTGGTCCGGACGGCAGCTCGCTCGATCAGCAGCATCGGCTTCGCAGTACCGGAGGTCCCGTGCCTTGGGCCGAAATCCTTGGTCAGCCATGCCCACGACTCGTCGCCTCCCGAGCCAGGGCTGTCTCCCCACACCTGCACGGTCCCTGCGCGCGACCGGGTTCGTTGCAGTTCGGCGTGCAGCACGTGTTCGCCGTACTTGAGTTTGTGCACGGTCCGATTCCCCGTGAATCCCTCGAAGACCAACTTGCCTTCGGCCGTGACATAGGTGTCGAACCCCGCCAGATACGCGAGATCCCGCAAGTGCCGCGCCACCGGCCGCCGGCCGTCGATCACGTACGCCGGAAACGGCGGCCCGTCCTCGACCGAGTGGACGTCCATGCCCGCCTCGGTGGCCAGCGCACGCACGATGTCCCCGGCCGTCGTGTCCTCGAAAGTCCTGTCCACAAAGGTTCTCACCAACTTATCGCCCCCCGAGTGCCCGGTGATCCGCTTCGTCTCCAGCCCGGGCTCGACAGCGACCACGCTCCCGGTCAGCACCCGGAAGAGCTGATCCTCGTCGGCGTACCCGAGATCGACCGACAGGTCGTCACCAGGCTGCGCGCGCAATCCCCCGACCTGCCCCTGCCGCAGGGTCACCGAGTCGGCCGGGGTGTCGAGATCCAGCCGCACGGTCAACTCGATCGCAGTACTGGCTTTCGCCTCGACCGTCGTGTCGACGACCTTGTCCCCCACCACGATCCGGTACGCCGGCCGCAACATGGTCAGGCACCTTCCCCGGTGGGGCCGAGCCACTGGCGCAGCCTCTCGCCGTACGCCGAAGTGCCTTCGTCGGCCTCGTCCGTACGGACCCGCTCGGCCAGCTCAGGTCGCTCGTCGAAAACCTCTGTGCTGGACAGGGGGTCGGGCGCCTCGACCAGGTTCGGCAGGAACGTGGTCAGCAGATGGTCCCGAAGGTCCCGCTGGGCTGGGTCGAGCGCGGTCCGGAACATCGCGCGGGCCAACCGCGCGCGCTGTCCGGTGTCGAGCGACTCCGTCACGCTCGCGTCTTCGTAGGCCGCTCGGAGATAGGCGTCCTGGGCGTCCGTCCGGGTGGCGGGATCCTCGGCGATCCGCATCAGCACGTCGAACCGCTCCGGCGAGCTGACGACCGCCTGCCGCACCTGCACCCAGACGAACCGGGCGAACCGGGCGCCGCCCTCAGCTCGCAACCGCCCAGCCTGCGCGAGGATCTGGTCGACGGTGAGATGGCGGGCCCGCAGCTCGAGCGCGAGCCGCAGATCCGGCAGAACCGACTCCGCGGGCTGGAGGCTGGTGCAGTGCTCCTCGGTGAGCTGGCCGGCGAGATTCGGCGTACTGCCGTCGCAGAGACCGACGAGCTCGGACCCGGCCTCCGTGCTCACCTGCGACCAGAGGCCGTAGTAGTCGAGAACCGCGTCCTCGCCGCCCCGCTCGACCACGGCGATCCGCACGACATCCCCGACCGGGTCGGTCAGCGTGCCCTGGAGTACCTCGAGCAGCCGTACGTCGAGCGTGCCGATCCGTTCGGGTAGGTCGTCGGCGCCGGGCTGCCACGGCCCGAACTGCCGGGACTCGACGCGGACGTGCACGATCAGGCCGGCGGCCGCGATCTCGGAGATGACCGGTGTCTGGCTCATGCTCGTCCGTCCCTTGCCAGCAGAGGTACCGCACTGGGAGCCCGTACTTCGACCCCCGCCGAGACCGCCGGCACGGCCGGCGAGGTCTTCGTCCGCGCGGTGATCTTGGTCGACGGCGCGGTCGCCACGGTGATCGCCCCCGTTCCTGGGTTGATGGTCCATCGTCCATCCATCTGCCACGCCAGCCGGTGCAGTACGCCGTACAGGCGGTTCGCGGGGTGCACTGTCGGCGTGCTCGCCGCGCTCAGGTTGGTCCACAGCGACAGGAAGCAGTTGAAGCGGATCTCGAACACGAAGGCAGTCAGCTGCCCGCTCGCGGGCAACGGGTGGGTGCCGCGCGCCGACGAACCGGGGCTGTCCACGGCCTCGACGATCCAGCGCTCACCAACGGCGAGCGGGGTCCGGCTGCGGATCCGGCTCTGCCCGAGTGCGGCCGAGTCGCCACCGGTGCCCACGGCGCCGCGGCCGGAGTCCAGGATCGGCGGCACCACCAGCGCCGGCGCGGGATCGCCCGGCAGGAAGGTGGTCGCAGCACCGGTTGCGAGCGCCCGGTTGGAGCAGAAGACCGATGGCGACGGGTGGACGACGTTGGGCACCACCGAGGCGTCGGTGTAGGTCGGTGAGAACGTGTTCGGGCCGGTCATGTTGTTGAACCAGCCGCCGAAGAACTGGGTGGACAGCCGGCGGCCGGTCGAGCCGCCGGTGACGAGGTCGACCTGGGCGTTCATGTGGATCGCCGCGGTGCCGGGGTTGGTCACGTCGAATACCCCGGACCGGACGTTGATGCCGTTGCCGGCAATCGCGGTGGCGTTGAAGTTGGCCGCGGTCGCCGCGGAGTTGTCCTTGAACAAGGTGGCGCGGCCGAGCACGAGGTTCAGCACGATGTTCGGCTCGCGGTCGATCTTGTGCTCGAACCGGCCGTTGCCGTTGCCGTCGACGAACGGCCGGACGTGGAAGGTCCCGGTATTGTCGGTCAGCAGCGTCGCGCGCCGATCATTGCCAACAGCAACCTTGACGGTGGGCGCCGAACCTTTCTTGTGCAGGTTGACGATCGCCTCGGCATCGTCGCCACCGCTCGCCGCCGAGATGCCGGAAGCGCGCTGGGCACCCCAGCTGACCGGCGTACCGGCGGGCGCGACGTCGACGGTCAGCTGCACCGGGCCGGCGACCAGGACCGAGTTCTCCAGCAAGGGCAGCGGCGCGTTGAGCACCGGATCCTCCTCGAAGGCCTGCGCGACGGCGACGGTGAAGAGATGGTCCGCAGCCGGGCCGTTGCCCAGCCTGGCCGTCCGCGGCGGCGTGGCCGGGACCGTCGCCTGCAGGTTGCTGAACTGAACGACCGTGAGAGCGACCCGGTCACCGTCCGGTTCCAGCCCGTCGATGCCGAGCTGGAACCCGCAGTCGCGCAGCCCCGCGCTGACCCGGGCGCCTTCCACCCAGAATTTCGTCCCGGCTGCCGGGAAGGGACTGGCGACCTTGGTCGACGTGCCCAGCGAGGCCTGACCGGCCGCGGCCACCTCGTTGGCCGCCGCGAACAACCTCTCGCGTGGGGTGGGATCGGCGGAGTCGAGCGCGCGCAGTACGAGGGTTCCGGTGAAGCCGGCCGGCTTGGGCGGGCGGACCGTGAGCATCGCGCGGCCGTGGTGGAAACCACCGTCCTGCAGGTGGACGAACCGGCCGGGACTCATCTTTGTGGCCGCCGTCATCGCTGCCGGATCCGTCGTCTTCGAGGTCCGGCTCGCGTGCAGGTCGAGAGTCAGCTCGACGGCCGTCATCGCCTTCTTCGCCGACAGTCCCTTCTTGCCGTCGACGGTCAGGCTCAGCGTCAGGACGACGTCGCCCAGCTTGTCGCTCGCCTTCGCGCCGGCGGCGAAGATCGTGACTCCGGCCTGCAGCTGCACACTCGTGAACACCGCGCCGTCGGCCACCCGGTTGCCCGCGGTGACCGCGTCGAAGAACTCGATCGGGCCCGCCTTGGAGATGGTCAGCTTGCCGCTACCGGTGAAGGCGGTGGAAGACTTCAGCACGACCGGACGGCGGGCCGGGCTGGTCTGCGGCTTCTTCACCACCACCACGTCCGGGGAGGTCACCGTCGGCGTCGGTGGCGGCGGGGCCGGTGGGTTCACCGGAGCGTCCAGCACGATGCTGGGCTGGACGAACGCGACCGCGCGGTCGACGACGACGATGTCGGCGTCGGCGGAACCGTCCAAGCGGAAGCAGACGGCGTTGCCCTTCACATCGTCGAGGGACTGGGTCCCGGCGCTGACCACGAACGGCCCGTCCACCTCCGCGGTGAAGGTGCCCGGGCCCTTTTGCTTGTCGTAGTGGAAGGTGCCGTCTTCCTTGGTGCGGCCCTGGATCGGCGTACCGGCGGGCGCAGTACCGGCTGTCTTGGGGATCTCGCCGTCCAGGTATTCGCCGTCGGCCGCAGTGAGGATGTACTTGCCGACGAAGGGCGTTCCGTCCTCGAAATGGATCTTGCCTTGGACAACGAATGAGCCCGGCTCGGCCGGCTTGCGGCACCACGGGCGTTTCGGGTCCGGCGTACCGGTTGGGCAGGGTTGGTCCCAGGGGACGACGTAGCAGTCGACGGCGGTCGCAGTACCGTCGTCGAGGCACCAGCCACCGCCGCCCGCGCCTTCCGGGACGAGGTCGAGCGTGACCGGTTTCGGTACCTGGCAAGGCATCACGGGCTCATGGACGAACATCAGCTCGGTACGCCGGTTCGGCCGCCACGCGTTCCCCGTGTTGAGCACCGGATCCTGCTCGCTGCAACCGAGCCAGCGCAGCGGGCCCGAGTCGCAGCCGGTGGTGTTCATGTTCGCCATCAGCCGCGCAGTTGGCAGGTTGAGCGGCTCGTGCCCAAGGTAGGCCTCGATGAGCACCGGCCAGGTTCCGTCACCGACCACTCCGTCGTCGGCGAGACCATGATCCTGCTGGAACTTGCGGATCGCCGCGTTGGTGAGGGTGGCGTCCTCGCCGGACGTCTTGCCGACGTTGCCGAGATACAGGCCGAGATCCTGCAGCATGTGCTGGATCTCGCGCGTCCCCCAGCTGTCCCGGACGGTGGTGATCGTGCCGCTCGGCCGCTCCTTGCGCAGCTCGTTCCACTCGGCGATCGACTTCTGCGGATCGCTTCCGAACGTGAGCATCGCGTACGTCGCCCGGCCGCGCCGCTCCGACAACGCCTGGTTGTACGCCGTCGAGCCGACCAGGTCCGTATGCCCGGAGATCACCAGGAGTTCGTCGGAGTGCTTGTCGGAGTACGCCGCGGCCGCCTGCAGCACGTGTCGCATGCAGGGCTCGACGAAGGCCTTGTCGAAGCGGAAGTGGATCGCGAACACCGTGCCGACCTTCGCGCCGCGGCGCAGCACGATCGTCACCCCGGCGACCTGACCGTCCTGCACCCGAATCGTCGCCGAACCGGTCAGCACCTCGCGCCGGCCGGTAGGGGTCGCGGTGTCGTCGACCAACGCGTCGACCGTGTACTCCCCGGCCGGAAAGGGATCTTCGAACCACACATCCGGCCTGATCCGGTTCGTGAGGACCCGGGTCAGGTCCTTCTTGGACTCGGCCTCGACGCCGTGCACCGTAACCCGGACACGGTCCATGTCGAAGGCGGGGTCGCCTTCCACGACCACCGTCACCGACAGCTTGCCGGTCTCGACGTCGGGCGGTGGTGGCGGCGGGACGATCACGTCCTCGGTATCCGTCTTCTCCGCCGGCAGGAACTCCCGGAGCGCGAAGCGGTACTCGAAGGCGTTCGGCCTGCCGGCCACCTCGCGGACGTCCATCCGCTCGATCAGCACCCGGTCGACCAGCGTCGCCGAGGTGATGTCGGAGACGAACGCGACCGGCTCGCCGGCGTGGAACGCCTTGCGCAGGTCGGCCAGATGCGGCAGCGTCTCGGCCGCCGTCAGCGTCCCGGTCAGCCTGACGCGGGCGGCGCACCGGCCGAGGTCCTGCAGGAAGTCCCCCTCGAGCCCGGGGACCGGGTGGCGGGTGACCACCTGGTCCTCACCGGTCTCGACCAGTTGGACCTGCTCCAGCTCGAGGTCTCCCAGCATCGGCCGGACCACCGGGTCAGCCCTTCAGGCTGTTCAGGTGCGCGACTATGGCGGCGATCAGCGCGAGGATCTCTGCCTTCACGGCGTCGACGCTCGGCAGCCCGGTGACGACGTCGGCGACGTCGGCGATCGACTCGATGCTGGCGGTCTCGTTCGGCAGCAGCTTCTTCGCCGCCTCGAGCAGCGCCGGGATCTTGCCGGTGAACGCCGACACCTCGGCCAGCCCCGGGATCGCGCCGACGTCGAGGTTCTCCAGCTCGGTCTTCAGCTTGTTCAACAATTCGACGAGCAGATCGAGCAGATCGTTCACTCGTGGAACCAGTGACGCGATCGCCTGGATCGCCGGTTTGATCGTCGGCACGTTGGCGTCCAGGAAGCTCTTGAAGTCCGCCAGCACCTCCTTGAGCTGCTCGAACAGATTCTGGTCGGCCATGGCGCTTGTCTCCCCCCGGGTTTCCTTCGGTTACGGCAGGTCTGCCTTGAACTTGGTCAGCCGCCCCAGCAGCTCGGTCAGCGGATCGACGAACCGCTCCAGCCCGGTCGCGAACGGCAGCGCGATGTCGAGCCCGTCCAGTACGCCGTCCAGGAGGTCGGTGGCGTCACCGAGGATGTCCGCGTCAAGCGGATCCACCCCGGCGGGCTCGACCGGTTCGATGAACTCGCGCAGCGTCAGCACGTAGCCGAACCGCCCCGGCCTGCCGGCCAGCTGCCGGACCCGCAGGTCATCGATCAGCACCGTGTCGATCGCACAGTCGGTGGTGATGTCCGCGACGAACGGCACCGCCACCCCGGTCCGCAGGTTCTCCTTCAACGTCTCGACAAGCTCGAGCGCCTTCGGGTCGGTGGCGACCCCGATGACGGTGACGGTCGTCGGCGCCCGGCCGAGGTTCTGCAACAGGCTGCCGTCCTTGCCCACCGGCTTGTGCTCGGCCAGCGCCCGCCGATCGCTCGTCCCGATCTCCTGCACCTGAGGCAGTTCGGTCCCCGCCAACATCGGCCGCATCCCTCACACCTCGATCCCATGCCGCCGTGCCGCATCCCCGAGCACTCGCTCCAACACCCGCTCGACATCCGCGTCATCCCAGCCGCCCGCCGGCCGCTCCACCCCCGGCTCCTCATCAGGCCACGCCCTCGGCAACACATCCGGCCCGCCGACCCGAGCCTCCGCCGCCGGGCTTTCCCGGTGGACCGACTGTCCAGCATTCACGCCTCCAGCCCCGACAAGCTCCGTACTACGTCCAACCGCGCGACCGTCCGGCAGTTCGCCATCGCCGGTCAGGCCCGAGCCACCAGCGAACTGCCCCAGCCCGTCATCGCCCGACTGTGCCAGCCTGCCTGCGCCCAACTGCCCCGGACGGTCACCACTCGACTGCGCCGACGGGCCACCGCCCGGCTGTGCCAACCTGCTTGACGACCGCTCCAGCCGCTCATCGCCGGACCGGCCCGACACGCTCCCTCGCCGGCTCGACACGTTGCCCGGCCAACCCGACCGGCCACCGCCCGGCTGACCTGTCCCGCCGCCTGGCGTCCGGTCACCTGTGCCCGTCCGCTTCTGTCCGAGGCCTGGCGTCCGGTCGCCTCCACCCATCTGCCCCGGCCCACCGTCATCCGACCGGCCTGCGCCAGGCTGCTGTCCGGCCACCGCGCCTGCATGCCCCTCAGCCACCTGCCGGCGCCGAGCCCTCCCGGCGGGCACGGCGTGTTCACCGGCACCTCCCGCCGCCGCACCGGATCCACTCGTGTCCCCCGCCATCGCCTGCCGCTCCGGCTCGCCGGCAGACCGCCTCTCCGCTCGGTCACGGACACGGTCGAGCAGTCCGGCCGACGCCTGACGACCGGCACGCGGCGGCTTGCGCAGTACGTCGAGAAGCCCATCGGGATCAGCCCCGATCCGGGAGCCAACCGCCTCCCGGAGCAGCCTGGACACCTCCCCGGCCGCCACTCGCGCCCGTGCCGGCTCGCAGTCGGTCATCGGGTCTGCGCCACGCCGGCTCGGGGGTTCCTTCAACCCCGGGTCGGCAGGGGCGCAGACCACCGGAGCAGGTTCTCCCGCTCGCCTCCGTGAGGCGGGCCGACGAGGGGTGGTTTCGTCAACAGGACAAGGAGTTTCGGGCATCCCAAGCACTGGTACCTGCGCAGGCACACTCGACAGACCCTCACCCAGCAGCGGGGCTGACAGGATGGAAGGCAGCGGGAATGCGGTCGCGCAAAGGGCTCGCGTGGCCCGGCCGATCCGGTCCAGCCGATCGGTCGAGCGCGCCAACTCGTTGCGCCAGGCAACAAGTGAGTCGGCGGCCGCCAGGGCGGTCGGGGTGTTCATGTCAGGCGACCTCCGAGCTGCGGCCAGCCATTTCGACGTACATCAGGATCTGGCCGACCGTCATCGCGCTGACCTCCTCCGGCGTCCAGCCGAACTCGTCCGCGAGCACGAAGCACGCTTTGGCCAGCGGCGTCTGGACGAGTTCGCCGAGCCGGTCCCGCGGCGTGTCGATCCCGCTCAGCTCGTTGATCCGGTCGACCAGGAAGCGTGCCAGGCCGGCCGGCAACCGCCCGGCCTGGTCCACCGTCAGGGTCGGCTCGACCAGCGCCTGCTGGATCATCAGCCCGGCCGCAAGCTCGCGGTCGTCCCGGGCCGCGTGCGCGATCCGTTGCACGTCCCGGACCGTCAGCGGCCGGATCGTGACGGCACCTGTCGGCGAGCCGGGCGGCAACTCGACCTCGTGGGTGAGCGCGCTGCCGGCCAGCAGGTCGTCTGCCGTGAGCATCGGTCGATCCCCTGCCTCAGGCGAAGGCGACGTTGGTCGGCGGTGCCTCGCCACCACCCGCGTCACTGCCGGAGCCATCCCGGTCGACGACCCGCACGGTCAGCGCCTTGAAGCACAGGTTCTCCATCACGAACTCGTCCTCCGGCAGCGACCAGCTCCAGTTGGCGAACTTCACTCCGCCCAGCTCCAGGCTGAGCGAGTTCGCCGGCCGGGCCGGATCGGCCAGCCGCAGCGTGATGCTGAAGGTCGGCTGTACGTACGGTTCCGGCGTCGCGGTCGGCGTGGCGCCCCGACCGAGCAGCAGGAACAGCAGCGCGCCGTTCACGTAGGCGCGCCCGACCGTGCCGGAGATGGCGATGTCGCCCGGACTGAGCGAGACCGGATGCCGGCGGCCGACCTCGTAGAACTCCTTCAGCGCGGTGTCGACGCGGACCTTCACGTCGCTCAGCCGGCCGACGGTCTGGATCGCGAACGTGTCGACGACGGCCTTCGCGTCCGCGCCTTCCGGCGTGTTCTCGCCGGCCAGCGTGAGGGTGCCGTGCGCACCCGTGAACACCTCAGTGAGTGCCATGACTGTCCTTTCCGTTAGCCGAGGAAGATGGTGACGACGATGAAGTCGATGCTGAAGGTCGGCAGGATGACGAGGTCGACCAGCGCGCGGCCGCGGATCTCGTCGTCCCGGCTGGCGTGTACGTCGAGCTGGTAGCTGACCAGCATCTCGCTGGTCACCATCGATGCCAGGAAGCCGTTGATGGTCGCCCGCAACGCGCCCCGAACGCGTTCGTTGTTCAGCAGCCCGATGTACGGTGTCGCCGCGGACCGGACGCCGAGTTTGGCGTAGTCGACGATCCGCCGGGTGGTGATCTGCGTCCACGCGGTGTTCGTCGAGGTGGTGATGCCCTTCACGACCCGGAAGCCCTGCCGGTTCTCCAGGGTGAGCACGCGGCTCAGGACGAGCTGCTTGAGTTCGGCGCTGCTGAAGTCGTGTTCCAGCTTGTCGACCGCGAGCACCTTGTTGGTCAGACTGATGTGCGGGCTCTGCGAGGAGAGCAGGCCGGCCACCGCGGCAGCGGAGTACGTCCCAGGCAGTACTACGGGCGCCGGCGGGCTCTGTGAGCGGTCTGCCGTGCCGATGCCAGGTCCGACGAACAGGAGGCGGTCACTGTTGAGGCTGTGGGCCGAGGTGGCCGACAGGAAGGCCGACCGGTCGGCAGCAGGCGCAGTGCCGACCACCGCGACCCGCTCTCGCTTGATCTCGTCACCGGACGCCGCTGCGCAGTGTGCGGCGAGGTCATCGCCGAAGGACTGATCCTGTCCGGCTGCCACGATGATGTGCGCGTCCACTCCGAGCAGAGCGTCAAGGCCCGTCTGGTAGTCCGCACCCGCGGCACCGTTCGCTCCGCCGGCCAACGGGGTCGCGGCAACCTCGTCGGGCAGCTCATCCGGGTGGTATGCCGCGGGAGCGGGTGGCGAGGCCGGGGCCGATCCCGTGACGAGTGCGGAGTTGGTCAGGTCCGAGATGAGGTCGTCACCCGACACGACGTTGTAAGTCTCTTCGGCCTGGATGCCGAGTTTCACAGTCACCTTGCGGGCGGCCGACTTGGCCACTGTGTAGGTCGCGAGCACGGTGTCGCCCGCGCCGGGCGCGGTACCGAAGGTGAGCTCACCGCTGGTGGTGTCAACGGCTACCTGGGTCGGACTGGGCGTCGTGTCGTAGACGATGCCCGGTACCTGGTCGGCCCCACCGGCAGAGGGCCGTACGACGATCCTGTTGGTCGCGCTTTGGATCACAGGTGCATGCCCGAGTGTCGGCGGCGTACCGGCGACGTCCTCGCTGCGGACCTGAGCGTTGGCGTCTGCGGTCGACACGGCCACGGTGAGGGCGTTCCCCCAGGTACCGGGCGACGTGGCTGTCAGCCGGACACAGGGGCCACCGGGCGAGGCAAGGTCCACCGCTGCAGATGCAGCGTTGTTGTCAGCGATCCGGACGGCCCAGACGGTGGTAGCACCGTACTTATAGGCCTGTTCGAGCGCCCGGGTCAGCGTGAGTTCACCAGAGGCACCGTCCACCCAGCGGTCATAGCCGCCGTACTCGGTGAGCGCGTCGGTGTAGCTGCCGAGCACTTGCGGCACCCCGATCGGGCCCTTGCCGGCCGTGCCGACGACTCCCAGGTTTCCCACGGTGATGGCACCGGGGACGATGAGCGCCTCGGGTCGCACCTCGATCAGTACGCCGGGCAGAACTGGTTCGGTCATGTCGCCCTCTTGTCCGTGAGCCGTAGGTAGACCACGGCGGTCTGGTCGAGGCCGGGCCCCGAGTAGGTGATGCTGAGCCGGTCGGACCTCGCCACCAGCTCGATCGCCGGGTCCAGCAGCCGGTCGAACCCGACGTACTCGTCCGGCACCGTGTCGACGTTCCAGTCGCCCAGCGTCAGCGACGTACCGGCCGGCCCGATGCTCGCGAAGAGCACCCCGGGCGCCTCCGTCACCTCGGCCGGGCCAGTGGCCGCCAGGAAACTCGCGAGGTCCGGCTGGACGACCGGCGGCGCCCCGGACGAGTCGGTACGGCGTACCGTCACCGTGCCGCCGAGCGGCGGGCCAGGCTCGAACACGAGCGCACTGATCCGGCTGATCGTCGCGGGACCGGTCAGGGTGAGGTCAGGCGCCTCTGCGTCGTCCCATCGGACCAGGCCGTCAGTGATCGTCTCGTGCTCGCGCGCGGTGCTCGGCGCCTGCTCTGGATCGGTGGTCATCTCGATCCGCGCGATCAAGCTGTCCGCGTCGTCGTCGGCTGCGTACCGGTACTCGTAGAGCAGGTCGAAGCTGGTGGTCTTGCGCCAGGCGGCAAGGGAGTCGAACTCCTCGGCGGGTAGGGTGTCGGCGACGTTGAAGCGCAGGAAGCCCGCGGACCGCAACTGCTCGCGGTCGTCCAGCAGGTCGGAATGCAGAGTCAGTACTGCGGAGTCGACAGCGGGCGCCGACCCTGCCCACAACTGAAACCGCACCCGAGCGTCGAGCCGGCCGGCCCGCAAGGTCCGCCCCCCAAGAGCCGCAGACTCCGTGCCGGCCTGATTCCCCAACCCGGCAAGCTTTTCAGTGACCCGCTCCAGCGTCACGTTGGGCTCCGGTAGCACCGGTGCCGCCACCGGCAACCGCGCCCCGAGCACGGCCAGCATGTCAGCCACCACCTCGGTCAACGTAGGCCCGGCCATCACCGACCGCCGCCCACCCACGCGCCCTGCGCTACCCGGCACCGCGGTGCGGGACAGCTGGCGTTCCACGAAGCGTGCGATGTCTGCCGGCCTCCGCCAGCCCTGCCGTTCCCCGGTGACCGCGTCAGTGACGTATCCGGCCCAGCCGGAAACTCCCGCCTGACCGCCTGCCCTCGCCGTGGGCAGCTCGAGCAACGCCCGGACCACGAACGAGTGCGCCGACACGAGGTCGTCGTCGATCGAGCCGATCGGTCCACCGCTTCCCCCACTGCCGTCGGCGTTCACGCTGCCTGCTGCTGCTTCATCGGTCCGCGATCCCCTTCGCGAGTCCACCCGCGAGCCCTTCCGTCTCCCCACTCCACCCGCCCCCGGTCTCCGCCCCGTCTCCCCACCGTCTCCCGAACGCCTCAGCCCCCGCGCGCTCGCTCGGCATCTCGGCAGCGTCGACGGCCTGAGCAACGAAGTCCGTCGTCACGAACCCCCTGGTTGCTCACGCGTGAGAACGTAGTCCGCGCCGGCACAGGGGTCTCCTCCCGATGCTCGGAATGTCAGGCTGGGCTGTTGCGTAGTTGGTGGCTGATGGCATCGACACTCGCGCGAAGCGCGGCGAGCTCAGCGCGGACGCTGTCCAACGTCGCGGGCGGTCCGGGCGCCGCCGCGACAGGCCGGACGGCTGGTGGGCTGTGGGTCGACGGGGGTGGCGGATTGTCCGCGCCGATCTCCGCGGCCAGCGCCTCAGTCCTGGGCTGGGGGCGGACGCCCAGTTCGTTGGCGAGGACCTGTCGGCAGCGGCGGAACTGGCGCAGGGCGCGGGTTCGGTCATCGGTCAGGTAGTAGAGGCGCATCAGCCGGCGATGACTTCGCTCGTGCGCCGGTTCGATCTCGAGTAATTTCTGCGCCCAGCAGATCGCCGCCTCCAGGTGACCCCGCCGTTCGCAGCCCCGGCTGAGCTTGTCCAGCAAGGTGATGTGCAGGTCTTCGAGCTGGGCTCGTTCGGCCAGGCACCACTCCTCGTAGCAACTCGCCAGCAGCGGCCCGCGGTACAGCGTGCTGGCCTGGTCCATCGCGGCCAGATCCGCGTCGGTGAGGTCCTCGACCTGGGTCAGCTGAGCGGCCCTGGCCTGCTCGGTGAAGACAGCGACATCCGTCCACAGAGGCCGGTCCGGATTCACCCGCAGCAGGTCCCCGTCGGTCAGGACGAGTCGCTGGCCGGCCGGTCCGCCGGTGTCGGTGACCCGGTGGATCTGCCAGAGCGCTTGCCGAATCGCCTTGCGGGACGCCTCCGGTCCGGCGTCCGGCCAGACGACCTCAGCGGCCTGCTCCCGTCGTACGTTGCGTTGTGGTGCGAGCAGCACCAGTGCCAGCAGTTCCTGGGCCTTCCGCAGGATCGAGCCGGCGACCTCACGGTCGGTGGACACGATCTGGAACGGCCCGAACAGATGGACGCGAAGCTCGAGCACAGCAGAAACCTCCCCCCACGCGACCAGCGACCCAGGCGCCTGTGCGACCCCGGTCCCCCGCCGGCCGAACACACCGCCGGCCCGTAGCGTCCGGCTCCCCCGAGCGGTGTGTGTTAGTGGTGTACTTCCAGGATGCGCGCATCCGGTCACTCACGGCAAGATGGGAGGACGTGCCTGGTTTCGCCTCGATTTGGCGGGAGTTCGCGTCTTGACCGCTTGAAGCGACCGTCCGACCTGTGGAGTTCACCGGCGCGGGCCCGGCAGGGCTTCGGCAAGGAACTCCATCCGGTTCAGCAAGCGCACGTCGGCGACCACCTGCGTGGAGTCGGTACGCCGGCGCCTGCCTCCGGGCTGGCACGCCCGCCGCCTCATCAGTACCAAGATCCGGACCATACGCGGGCCAACACTCCGCCCGTCGCAGATCCAGCCTCCGTTTTCCCTGGTCACCGCGCCATGCAAGATGTACCACCAGCAGACGAAGAACCTCCTGGTGTCGTACTCGCCGAAGAAGCTCGGCTTCTTCTAGACACAGAAAGAGGGCGCCTGACCAGGCAAGATGCCCGTCAGGCGCCCTCCGCAGCGCACGACTGAGCGGTAAGTCGAGATGCGTTGACCGCTGCCCTCTTTCGGTTCACAGTCTTGGCGGCAGCAACCGCCCCGTCGACCTTCCGGCACAGGGCGTCGAGCCCCCGCCGCAGTACGTCCGACTCCTCCGACTCGCTGACAGGCAGCGAGTGGCGCTGCAGCCAGTCCAGGGCGGCCTGCCACTCCTCCCGGGCATCGGCGTTCCAGGGATTCTTGTTGAAGGCCCACGAGTACAGCGCGCGTCGCAGTACGCGAGGCGCCCGGTAGACGGCCCTTGGTTCAACGAAGGCCGGAGTGATAGTCGCCAAGGCGTCTGCAAGGGTGCGGCGCGTATTTCCTGGGGTGCGGTCCCACCGTTGCTCGAGGTACTCCCGGGCCAGAACGTACCAAGTGTTCCGCTGCTTCAACGCCCGGATTTCGGAGGCCGGCAGACCTGACCGGGTGTCGAAGGGTTCACCGTCGCGAGCGGCGGTCATCAGCTTGGAGCGCCGACTCTCCGCGAGCCCTTTGGTGAGGAAGGACTCGGACTTCTCACGTCCACCAACCGTCCAACGGACCTCAAATCCCTTGCGCCGATCCGGCCGCTCGCGGATCTCCCAGACCCGGACCTTGTAACTCATCGCCATGCAGGCGTATCCCTTTCACACGCCTCCCACCACGCGTCTAGGTCCGCGCGGCGACAGCGCAATTCACCATTGGGCAGCTTGATCATTCGGGGTGCCTGACCGCGAGCACGTAGGCGGTAGAAGGCCGACGGACTCATCCGGATTTCCGCTAGGACCTCGGCGAGCTTGAGCGCAGGTGGACGAGCCATTGATGCTTCCTCGGGCATTCCGGATTTGTCGGCCGCCCAAGCGGCAGCGCGCGACTCGCACCCACCGTTGTGTCCACCGCGCAACGATCGGCGGTCGTCGGCCGGCGACGGCAGGGAGGTAGAACCCTCTTTCTCCTTTCTCCGGGTAGCAGAAAGTCCGTTCGAGGCCGGTCGAGCGACGGCTGTTACAGCATTCCGTGCCGGTCTCGCAAGGGTGAGCCGTGGTGCGCGCGGGTTGGCGTGGCGCGCGCCGTGCCAGGTGTGCCGGTATCGAACGGGTGGATGCAGTGGTCAGTGATTGACGGGCACCCGGGTAGTTGAATGCGTGCCAAATGCATGCGTGTGTGACGGAAATGTCTGCATTTCGTAACAGGCATCGGGACGTCTACCGCAAATCGGGCAATCAGGCCAAAGTGTGCGCTCTCGGCATCACGCCGGGACCGATCAATGCTCGGGCCGCACGGTCCGGGCCTAGCCGGAATGTCATGCGGCCGGCGTGGGCCTCCCGAGGGGAGGAACAGTGTTGGGCGATCACGTCGAGCCACTGGTGACCTGGAGGGTTCTGTGCGGCAAGGGGGACTAGTCAGCCCGTTTTCGTCGGCGCGCGAGCGTCTGGCGAACGGCGCGATCAGACAGCACGCTATCGAGTGGGAGCAGCGGTACCGCCGTGCCGTGATCATCAGCGATACCGTGGCCACCGCCTTGGTGGTGGCGGCGATCGGCAACTTCTTCGGGGTCCGGGACGCGGCCAACTGGCATGAGAAGTGGGGAATTCTCGCATTCGGCACCGAGCTGCTGGTGCTGGGGGCGCTTGCGGTGAGCCGGTCGTGGGCTCCGGCCGTACTCGGCCAGGGCGCCGAGGAATTCCGTCGGCTCGGACGCTCACTGTTCGCGGCGACCGTCGTGCTGGCGCTCGGCGGGATCGCTCTCACCTCGCGCAACATCAAGCTCTGGATCTTCGTCGCGATCCCCGCGATCGCGATCGTCACCATGACGGAGCGGTATCTGCTGCGCCTCTGGCTGCACAAACAGCGGAAGGAAGGACGGTGCCTGCGACCGGTGCTCGCTGCCGGGAGCCTGGCCACCGTCAGCGACCTGGTCACCCGAACCCGCAAGTTCCCGCACCTCGGCTGGCGGGTGGATGCGGTGTGCACGACGGACGGTCTCGGGCTCGACGGTGACCAACTGGACGGAGTGCCGGTCGTCGGCCGACTGGCGGATGTCGCGGGCCACGTCAGCCGCGACGGCTACCGTGTCGTCGCGGTCACACCGGACCCGCACTGGTCACCGGACCGGCTGCAGCGGCTTGCTTGGAACCTCGAAGGCAGCGATGCCGAGATGGTCGTGGCCCCCGTGCTGATGGAGGTGGCCGGCCCACGGCTGCGCATCGACGCGGTGCTCGGGATCCCGCTGCTGCGGGTCAGCATGCCGACCTTCACCGGGGGCCGCCGGGCGATCAAAGAGGTCGTCGATCGGATGGGCGCGGCGATCCTGCTGGTGCTGTTCGCGCCGCTGATGGTGCTCGTCGGGCTGCTCGTGCTGGTGGACAGTCGGGGCGGGGCGTTCTACCGCCAGCGCAGAGTCGGCAAGGACGGCCGCGAGTTCACCATTCTCAAGTTCCGCACCATGGTCGCCGGGGCTCACAGGGCACGTGCCGCGCTGGCCGACCGCGACGAGGGCGCCGGCCTGCTGTTCAAGCTCCGCCGGGATCCGCGGGTGACCCGGGTGGGAGCAGTGCTGCGCCGGTACTCGATCGACGAGCTCCCGCAGCTTTTCAACGTGCTCACCGGATCGATGTCGCTCGTCGGTCCGCGGCCTCCGTTGCCGGGGGAGTCCGCTGCGTACGGCCCGGACATCCGGCGGCGGCTGCTGGTCAAGCCCGGGCTGACCGGCCTGTGGCAGATCAGCGGACGCAGCGATCTGTCGTGGGAGGAGGCGGTCAGGCTGGATCTGCGGTACGTGGAGGACTGGTCGCTCGCCCTGGACACAGTGATCTTGTGGAAGACGCTGCGTGCGGTGCTCTACGGGCAGGGGGCCTACTGATGCGCGGGGGTCGCCATCCGGCCGGCGCCCGGACCGCAGGCCGGGAGTGCCTGCCTGGGGAGAGGAACGGGTCATGAGAGTCAGCGTTTTCGGGCTCGGTTACGTGGGCTGTGTGTCGGCCGCGTGCCTGGCCAGCATGGGTCACGAGGTCATCGGGGTGGACGTGAACCAGGTGAAGGTCGACCTGGTCAACGACGGCAAGGCCCCGGTGGTCGAGGAGCGTATCGGCGAGCTCATCGCCGAGGTCGTGCGGACCGGAGCGTTGCGCGCTACCGGCGACGTCCGTGAGGCGATCATGGGCAGCGAGGTGTCGCTGGTCTGCGTGGGCACGCCGTCGGAGCCCAACGGGAGCCTGTGCACCACGTACTTGGAGCGGGTCACCGAGCAGATCGGCGCCGCGCTGGCCGAGCGGAGTGGGCGGCACACCGTCGTGTTCCGCAGCACCATGCTCCCGGGCACCTGCCTGAACCTGCTGGTACCGATCCTGGAGAAGTACGTCGGCGGCACGGCCGGGGTGGACATCGGGGTCGCGGTCAACCCGGAGTTCCTGCGCGAGGGCACGAGCGTGCGGGACTTCTTCGACCCGCCCAAGACCGTAATCGGCGAGCTCGACCCGGCAAGCGGCGATGCGGTGTTGGCGCTGTACGACGGCCTGCCCGGCGAGGTGTTCCGGGTACAGGTCCCGACGGCCGAGGCGATCAAATACGCGGACAACGCATTCCACGGCCTCAAGATCGGCTTCGCGAACGAGCTGGGCGCGGTGTGCCAGGCGCTCGGGGTGGACTCGCACCAGGTGATGGACGTGTTCCTGGCCGACCGCAAGCTGAACATCAGCCCCGCCTACCTACGGCCCGGCTTCGCCTTCGGCGGCTCCTGCCTGCCCAAGGACCTGCGCAGCCTGGTCCACACGGCGCAGCGGGCCAACGTCTCGGTGCCCATCCTCGCCCACGTGCTGCCCTCCAACTCCGACCATCTGCAGCGCGCGGTGGAGATGGTCGAGCGCACCGGCAAGCGCAAGGTGGGCCTGTTCGGGTTGTCCTTCAAACCCGGCACCGACGACCTCCGCGAGAGCCCGCTCGTCGAGCTGGCGGAGCGGCTCTTCGGCAAGGGGTACGACCTGCGGATCTACGACGCCAACGTGAGCCTCTCCCGGCTGCTCGGCGCGAACCGCGAGTACATCGAGACCCGGCTGCCGCACCTCGCGCAGCTGCTCGCGGATTCCGTCGACGAGGTGCTCGAGCACGCCGAGGTGTGCCTCGTCGGGACCAGGGATCCGGCCGTGCTGTCGGCGCTGCCCCATGGCGCCGACGGCCCGGTGATTGTCGACCTCATCCACCTTCCCGACGCCGAGACGCGCCGGGCCGAACCGGGGTACGTGGGCCTTGCTTGGTAACACGACCAGCGGCGACCGGGCGGACCGGCGCGCGCTGATCCTGGTGGAGAACCTGTCGGTGCCGTTCGACCGGCGGGTGTGGCAGGAGTGCACGACACTGCGCGACGCGGGCTGGAAGGTGCACGTCATTTGTCCCCAGGGGAGTAAGCGGGACACGGAGCCGGAGGCGGAGATCGACGGGGTGCGGATCCACCGCTACCCGTTGCGCGCGGCCACCGGAGGGCCGGCCGGCTACCTGCGGGAGTACGGAACGGCGTTGTGGCACACCATGCGGCTGGCCCGCAAGGTCGGCCCGGTCGACGTGGTGCACGCCTGCAACCCGCCGGACCTGCTGTTCCTACCCGCGCTGTGGCTGAAGCGGCGCGGTGCACGGTTCGTCTTCGACCAGCACGACCTGGTACCCGAGCTGTACCTCTCCCGGTTCGGCCGCGGCGAGGACCTGCTCTACCGCGCCGTGTGCGCGCTGGAACGGCTGACCTACCGGGCCGCGGACGTCGTGCTCGCCACGAACGAGAGCTACCGGGACGTCGCGATGCGCCGCGGCGGTCGACGCCCTGAGGACGTCTTCGTGGTACGCAGCGCGCCCGCAGTCGAGCGGTTCCAACTGGTGCCGCCCGAGCCGGAGTTGAAGCGCGGCAAGCCTCATCTGCTGTGCTACCTCGGCGTCATGGGCCCGCAGGACGGCGTCGACTACGCCTTGCGGGCCCTCGCGAGGCTGCGTGACGAGTTCGGGAGGACCGACTGGCATGCGGTGTTCGTCGGCGCCGGCGACACCTTCGACGCGATGGTGGAGCTGTCCCGGCGGCTCGGGCTCGCCGAGCAGGTGCAGTTCACCGGGCGCATTCCGGACGCCGACCTGGTGCGCTACCTGTCCACCGCGGACGTGTGCCTTTCCCCCGACCCGCACAATCCGCTCAACGACGTATCGACCATGAACAAGGTCCTGGAGTACATGGCCATGAGCCGGCCGATCGTCTCGTTCGACCTCCGGGAGGCGCGAGTCTCCGCCGGTGACGCCGCCGTCTACGCGCCCGCCAACGACGAAGCTGCATTCGCTGAGCTCATCGCGCTGCTCCTTGACGATCCGGAGAAGCGGGCCCGGATGGGCAAGATCGGCCAGGAGCGGGTCGGCGGACCGCTTTCCTGGCGGAACTCGCAAGCGTCGCTGCTCGCCGCCTACGCCGCTGCCTGCGGTGACCACACTCCGGTGTCCGCGGGCAAGACGGTCCGAACAGGGAAGAGGACGCGGCGTTGAACGATGACACGATCCGCCTGGTCACCATCGGGCGGATTCTCCGTCGGCGCTGGCGGCTTCTCGCCGTCCTCACCGTGGTGGGCGCGCTCGTCGGCTACGGCGCCTCGGTGCTGCTGTTTCCGCCGCGCTACACGGCGTCGGCATCGGTAGTGTTGCCTGGGCAGTGGGAAGAGCGCCAACTGCTGACCCAGGTGGACATCGCGACCAGTTCCTCGGTGGCCGACCGCGCGGCCGCCACGCTCGGCTGGCAGGGCGTCAGCGGCGCCGACCTGCGGGACCGAGTGAGCGCCAAGGCCGCTGACGGGAACATCATCAAGATCTCGGGCACGGCCGACACCCCCGAGCGCGCACAGCAGCTCTCCGACCGGACGGCCCAGCAGTTCGTCAGCTACGCCGCGCGGATCGCAGGCGGCAGCACCGACTCCGACGCGGCGTCGGGTACCGAGGCGCTGCGGAAGCAGGCGGCGGAGACCGATCGCCGCATCACCGACCTGGCCAATGCGGCCGATCCGGGGCAGACCGTGGAGAGCGTGCAGACCCGCACCGAGCTCGAGAAGCTACGCACCTCGCTGCAGGAGGCCATGAACAAGCTGGATCAGGCCGACCCGGCCGCCACCAAGGTCAACATGGTCGTCATGGGACCGGCGGCCCGGCCGACCGGCGAGGCGCCGCCGACGCGGATGCAGCTCATCGTCGCCGGGGCGCTGCTGTTCTTCCTGGTCGCGGTCATCGGCCATCTCACCGCCGCACGGATGAATCGCCGATTGCGCACCGAACCGGAGATCGCCGCTGCGCTGGGCTCGGCGCTGCTGGGTGCCGTCGACGTACCCGGTGAACGGCCCGCGCACCGACCGGAAGACCGTGGCCCGCGGGCCCGGATCCGCCGGCTGCTGGGCGTCGACATCCGGTGGGACCTACCGACCCCGCAGACGTCCGGCGACGAGGCCAGCAGGCAGATCCGCTACCGGCGGGTGTGCGCCCGCCTCCGGGACCAGCTGCCGGCCCCCCGGCGGCTGCTGGTTGTCGTCCCGGACGGCGACGAGATCGCCCGCCTGGCCGCCGGGCAGCTCGTCGCCGAGGCCGAGAGCGATCCTTCCCCAAGCTCTTCGAGCAGGGGATACCCCATGCTGCAGGTGGTGGGGGTTTCGGTGTCCCAGCCGATGGTGCCGGACCGCGACAACGAGTCCGGTGCCCTGGTCGTCCTCAGCGCGGGCAGCTGGACCGCAGGGGACCTCGCCGGCATCGCCGAGGCATGTGCGGACGCCAAGCACGAGGTCGTCGGCATCGTTCTCGCCGGCACGGTCCGGGTCCGTTCGACGCAATCCGTCGGCCGTCCTCGAAATGCCGCCACGCCGGCGCTCGCGGTGGGCGGCGACGCAACGGGAGGTTCAAGGTGACGACGAGCACATCTTCGGAGTCGTCGGCCGCCGCTCCGCTGCTGGAACTGCAGGCGCTGGTAGTGGCGGTGCGGAGGCGGCGCCGCCTCTGGTGCTCCATGGCGCTGCTGGGGCTGCTCGTCGGCGCGGCGGTGGCGGTCCTGCTGCCATCGCCGCCGACCGCGGTGACCAAGGTGCTGGTCGCGCATCAGGAGGACCAGCCGAACGACCCCGGAACGCTGATCCGCACCGACATCGCGCTGCTGCAAACCACGCGGATCGCCGACATGGCCCTGAAGTCCCTCGACTCCCCGGAAAAACCAGAGGACTTCATGCGGAACTACCAGGCCATCGGCTTGACCAACAACCTGCTGCAGATCAATGTGACGGCTGACAGCGATGCGGAAGCGGTGGCCCGCGCCAAGGCGCTGGCCGATGCGTTCGTCGCGGACCAGGTGAAGCGGACCCAGGAAGCCGCGAACGCCGAGTCCAAGGCCCTGCTCGACCAGCGTGACCGAATGCGGGACGATCTCGCCAAGGTCAACAAGGCGATCAGAAACGGATCGCCGAAGAGTGGGCCGATGGCGTCGGCGGACCTGGAGTCCTTCTTCGCCCGCCGGACCGAACTCACCGAGCGGATCAGCGATTTCGGCCAGCGCGCCGCGGAGGCACGCATCGGCACGCCCAAGGTCATCGCCCGTACACAGATCGTGGACACCCCGCGCGCGGTGC
Organism: Streptomyces sp. NPDC002206; assembly: GCF_053593595.1. Classification (NCBI taxonomy): domain Bacteria; kingdom Bacillati; phylum Actinomycetota; class Actinomycetes; order Kitasatosporales; family Streptomycetaceae; genus Streptomyces; species Streptomyces sp. NPDC002206. The sequence goes on along the minus strand of NZ_JBSFCW010000018.1, from coordinate 36,801 downwards.
GGCACTCAATGCCCAGGGCTGCTGTCACCAATGCCGCGATCGGGCTCGTCCTCGGGCTCATCCTCGGGCTCGCGGTGGCCGCGGTCGGCGCGGTGGTGGCGGACCGCCCCGTGCTGCGCCGGGAGATCGCGGCGAACCTGGGCGCCTCGGTCATCGCGGAGCTGCCCCGCCGGTCGGGCAGGCTGTGGCAGCGCCGACGGATCCGGGCGGCACGCGAACGGCTCACCGCGTCACTGGCCCGCACCGTGCGCAGCTCCGCGGAACCGTTGTCGCTGCTGGAACTTGGGTGTGCGCGCAGCACGAGCGTGATCGCCCTGGACCTCGCCAGGGCACTGGCGCCGGAGGGGCCAGTGGTCATCATCGATGGTCTGCCCCGCCCGCAGCTCGCAGGCCGCCGCCAGAAACCAGGAGACCCGACCGTGGTCAGCGGCGAGCACGCCGCGCCCGTGTCGCATCAGGAGCGCCGGCTCGGCGTCGGCTCGGTGGCGCCCGGCACGGCGTGGACCGACCTCCAGTACCTCGGCACGCAGACCGTGCTCGTGGTGCGGGCCGGGCACGGCAGCGCGGCATGGCTGCACACCGTGGCGCGGCAGCTCGCGGACCAGCGCATTCCGGTGATCGGTGTGGTGCTGATCGACCCCGATCCGCGTGACCGGACCGACGGCACGCTGTGGGACGGGCTGCACACCGCGCTGCGCGGCCAGAACGAGCTGCTGGCCCGACAGAACGGGACAGGCCGGCCGCGGGCTGAGCGGCTGCCGATGTGGGCGGCACGGGTCCCGGACAGCGACCAGGAGGGGCGGTAGACATGTGTGGCATCGCAGGCACTTACCGATGGCCGGACGGGAAGGTCGTGGCCGACCGGCTCACCGAGACCCTCGCCCACCGCGGTCCGGACGGAGCGGGCCGGTACAGCCACCCCGTCGGTGACGGCGAAGTGCACCTCGGGCACCGCCGGCTGGCCATCATCGACCTGTCAGAGACCGGCGCCCAGCCGATGGTCTCGGGTGGCCTCGTCCTGACGTACAACGGCGAGCTGTACAACGCGCCCGAGCTGCGTGCCGAGCTGGAGGCCTCGGGGGTGCGTTTCCGCGGTACCTCCGACACCGAGGTGCTGCTGGAGGCCTGGCGGCGCTGGGGCACGGACTGCCTGCCCCGGCTGCGCGGCATGTTCGCGTTCGGGATCTTCGACGAGCGCACCGGTGAACTGGTGCTCGCCCGCGACCAGCTCGGCATCAAGCCGCTGTTCCTGCTCCGGCGCGGCGGCGGCCTCGTGTTCGCCTCCGAGCTCAAGGCGCTCGCCGCCGTGACCGGTAGGTCGCTGCAGGTGGACCATGCGGCGCTGGTGGCCTCACTGCTGTACTACTGGGTGCCGGACTCGCGGTGTGCGTTCCGCGAAGCGGAGAAGCTGCCGCCGGGGAGCTGGCTCCGGTGCCGGCCCGACGGCCGGGTGGAGCTCGGCCGGTACTGGCATCTGAGGGACATCGCCACCGAGGGCCGGGAACGGGCCCTCAGCGGCGAACAGCCGGACCTGGCTGCCATCGTCGAGGAGTCGACTCGGCGCCACCTGCTCTCCGACGTACCGGTGGCGACCTTCCTCTCCGGCGGTCTTGACTCCAGCTACCTGACCGCGCTGGCGGCCCGCGACCGCCCCGGGATCTCCGCTTACACGATCGGGTTCCGCGCCGAGGACGCCAAGTTCGAGGCGATGCCGGACGACCTGCGCTATGCCCGGCAGGTGGCCGAACAGTTCGGCGTCGACCTGCATGAGATCGAGATCGCCCCGAATGTGCTCGACCTGCTGCCGCAGATGACGCACCATCTGGACGAGCCGATCGGCGACCCCGCCGCGATCAACACGTTCCTGATCTGCTCGGCCGCACGAGAGGCCGGGGTCAAGGTGATGCTCTCGGGGATGGGTGCCGACGAGCTGTTCGCCGGTTACCGCAAGCACCTGGCCAACCTGCTTGCGCTGCGCTACCAGCGCATCCCGCGACCCCTGCGGCGCGGCTTGTCCGCGACCGTGGACCGGCTGCCGGTCGCCACGGCCCGCCGGGGGTATCGGTCGGTGCGCTTCGCGAAGCGGTTCCTCTCCTTCGCCGACCTGCCGGAGGAGACCGCGTTCCGCCGCAGCTACACCATGTACGACCAGGAGGAGCTGCTCGCCCTGGTCAATCCGGACTTGGCCGGGACGGTCGAGGACGTGCTGACCGAGCATGCGGACATCTACCAGGACAACGACCTCGACGACTTCGTCAACCGCATGTGCCTGGGCGACGCCCGGATGTTCCTGCCGGGCCTGAACCTCGCCTACACGGACCGGTCGAGCATGGCCGCGTCGACCGAGGTGCGGGTGCCGTACGTGGACGTCGAGGTGGTCAAGGCGGCGTTCGCCGTGCCCGGCGATCGCAAGATCGTCGGACGGCAGGGCAAGGCCGTCCTCAAGGAGGCGGCCACCTCGATTCTGCCCCGGGAGATCGTGTACCGGCCGAAGGGCCTGTTCAGCGCCCCGCTGCGCGCCTGGATGAGCCGGGATCTGGCACCGCTGGTGCGCGAGGTGGTGCACGACGGCGTGCTCGTCAATTCCGGGTTCCTGCGCCGCGAGGCGCTGGCGCGCATGGTCGCCGAGGACGCCGCCGGGCAGCGGGACTTCTCCAAGCATCTGTGGCATGTGCTGACCCTGGAGTACTGGTATCGCGGCGCGACCTCCGGGGCCGACCAGCACTCTCCCGTGAACGCGTAGAGACAGTAGAGACAAGAGGACTTCGGTGAAACAGGTTGTGCAGAACTACAAGAGCGGTGAGTTGGCGGTGCTCGACGTGCCGGTGCCGGGGTGCAAGCCGGGCGGTGTGCTCGTCCGGAGCGCCTACTCGCTGATCTCCACCGGGACCGAGCTCATGAAGGTGTCCGAGGCCGGCATGTCGATGGTGGGCAAGGCCCGTTCCCGTCCGGACCAGGTCGCCAAGGTCATGCAGAGCGTGGCCACCAACGGGGTGCCCGCCACCTACCGCAAGGTGATGGGCAAGCTGGACTCCTACACGCCGCTCGGCTACTCGCTGTGCGGGGTGGTCGAGCAGGTCGGCACCGGGATCGACGACGTGAAGGTCGGCGACCTCGTGGCCTGCGCCGGCAACGAGCACGCGCTGCACGCCGAGCTGAACTGGGTGCCGAAGAACCTCTACGCCCCGGTGCCGGACGGCCTCGCGCCGCGCCACGCGGCCTTCGGCACCGTCGGGTCGATCGCGATGCAGGGCGTCCGCCGCGGCGAGCCGCAACTCGGCGACGTGGCGCTGGTCATCGGCCTTGGGCTGATCGGGCAGTTGGTCGTGCAGCTCCTCACCGCCTCGGGCGTCCGCGTCGTCGGGGTCGACCCGGACCCGGCGCGCTGCGAGCTCGCCGAGCGCCTGGGCGCCGCGGCCTGCGGCGATCCCGCGTCCGTGGCCGTGGAAGCCGTCGTCGCCGAACTCACCGGCGGCCACGGCGTGGACCAGGTGTACCTGGCCGCCGGCGGCGGCAGCAACCAGCCCGTCGAGCTGGCCGCGCGGCTCTGCCGGGACCGCGGCCGGGTCGTCGACATCGGCAAGTGCCGCCTGGACCTGCCGTGGAACGCGTACTACGAGAAGGAGCTCGACGTCCGGTTCTCCCGCAGTTACGGCCCCGGGCGCTACGACCCGGAGTACGAGCTCGAGGGGCGGGACTACCCGATCGGCTACGTGCGCTGGACCGAGCGCCGCAACCTGGCGGGCTTCCTCGATCTCCTCGCCCGCGGCCGCGTCGACGTGGAGCCCCTGGTCTCCCACATCGCCGACTTCGATGACGCCGTCGAGACGTACCAGCGCCTGAAGGACGGCGACCTCAAGGCCGTGGCTGTGCTGTTCCGGTACCCCGAACACGCGGGGGAACCGGAGGCCCCGGCGGTGGCCGTGCCCGCGGTGCGACGCAGCGGCGGAGCGCCCACCCCAGCCCGGTCCGCCAAGACGCCGGTGCGCCTCGCGTTCGTCGGCGCGGGAAACTACGCGACGTCGATGCTGCTGCCGCACCTGGCACAACGCGACGGTGTCGAGTTGTCCACGGTCGTCACCACGACGGCGCTGTCCGCGGCCAACGCGAAGCGGAAGTTCGGCTTCGCCGAGGCGACCACCGATCTCGACGCCGTGCTCGGCGACAAGTCCATCGACGCGGTGTTCGTCGTCACCCGGCACAGCTCGCACGCCGAACTGACCCGAAGGGCGCTGCTGGCCGGCAAGACGGTGTTCGTGGAGAAGCCGTTGGCGCTCACCGAGGACGAGCTGGCCGGTGTGCTCGCGGCGGTGGAGGAGTCCGGCAACGACCGGCTGCAGGTGGGCTTCAACCGTCGGTTCGCGCCGCTGTTGCAGGAGGCCAGGAAGCGGTTCGGCGCCCGGACCGGCCCGGCGAGCCTGCGCTATCTGGTCAACGCGGGCCGGCTGGCGCAGGGGAGCTGGTACCTCCAGCAGGGCGCCGAGGGCTCGCGGTTCGTCGGCGAGGGCGGACACTTCATCGACACGGCGAGCTGGCTGCTCGACGCCGGTCCGGTCTCCGTGTACGCGGTCGCCTCGTCCGGCAACGAGGACCTCCAGGTCGTCCTGCGCTACCCGGACGAGTCCACCGCCACCATCAGCTACGTCACCACGGGCGCGCCCGGCTTCCCCAAGGAGACGCTGGACCTCGTCGCGGACGGCAAGGTGCTGCGGCTCGACGACTTCGTCCGTGCCTCGGTGTACAGCCGCAAGCGGTGGGTCAGTTCGCGGCTTCCAAAGGCCCGGGACAAGGGCCAGTCGGCCGAACTGGCCGCGTTCGTCAAGGCTGTTCGGACCGGCGGGCCGATGCCGGTGCCGCTGGAGTCGCTGGCCGCCACCACAGCGGCCACCCTCGCCGTGCAGACCGGCCTGGCCGCCGGCGCGCCGGTGACGTTGGCGGGCACTCGATGACCACGAGCGCGGGCTGGTACCTGCGCCGTCTGTCCCGGATGGGGCCGCGGGAGGTCGGCGGCCGGGCCGGCGACGCGGTGCGCAGGCGGCGGTGGCGTTCGGCGCCGCCGGACTGCCCGAGCGTGACCGGCGCCCGGTTCACCGCTTCGCTGCCCGCGGGGACTCTCGCCGCGGTGCCGCCGGACGCCGCGAAGCGTCTGGTCGCCGAGGCGGACCGGCTGATGGACGGGCACGCCGAGTTCTTCGGGGTGGAACGCGACGACCTGGCCGACCCGGACTGGTGGTACGACCCGAAGACCGGACGCCGGGCCCCGCAGGTGTACGCCTTCGACGTGCCGTACCGCGACGAGGACGCGGTCGGGGACATCAAGCAGATCTGGGAGCCGTCCCGGCACCAGTACCTCACAGTGCTCGCCGCCGCCTACGCGATCACCGGGGACGAGCGGTACGCCGAGCGAGTGGCCGCGCACCTGCGGTCGTGGTGGGAGGCCAATCCACCGCTGCGCGGAGTGCACTGGACCAGCGGCATCGAGCTGGGCATCCGGCTGCTGTCCTGGGTGTGGATTCGCCGGCTGCTCGACGGCTGGCCGGGCGCGGCCGGGCTGTTCGAGGGCAACCCGGTGGCGGTGAACCAGATCTGGCACCACCAGCGCTGGCTGGCTGCCTTCCCCAGCCGGGGGTCTTCGGCGAACAACCACGTCATCGCCGAGGCCGCCGGGCAGTTCGCCGCGGCCTGCGCGTTCGGGTGGTTCCCCTCCTCGGCGCGTTGGCGAGCCCACGCGCTGCGGTCGCTGGAGCGGCATCTGCGGGGCAACACCTTCGACTCGGGTCTCAACCGCGAGCTGGCCACCGAGTATCACGGACTGGTGCTGGAGCTCGGCCTGGCCGCGGTGGCCGAGGCGGATGCCGCCGGCGTTCAGGTCCCCGCGTCGATCCGGCTGGTGCTGCTGCGGATGACGGACGCGCTCGCGGCCATCGTGGACAGCCGGTTGCGGCCGCCGCGCCAGGGGGACGCGGACGACGGGCACGGGCTGGTCGTGGACGGCGCGGGCACCGACCGCTGGGCCTCGCTGCTGGCCACCGGGAACGCCGTGTTCGGCCGGCTCGCCTGGTGGCCGGCGGTGACCGGCACCGATGTGCGCACCCCGCTCCTTGCCGCGCTCATCCGGCCCGCTGTACCGGCCGTGACCCGCCCGGCAAGCCGACCGGCCCATTTCGCTGATGCGGGCATGACCATCCTGCGCGGTCCGGCGGAGATCTGGTGCCGCTGCGACGGTGGTCCGCACGGCTTCCTCTCCATCGCCGCGCATGGCCACGCGGACGCGTTGTCCGTGGAGGTCCGGCACGACGGTGTCGACGTGCTCGCCGACCCGGGGACGTACTGCTACCACGGGCAGCCCGAGTGGCGGCAGTACTTCCGGTCGACCCTCGGCCACAACACCCTGCAACTGGATGGCGGTGACCAGTCCGTCTCCGGCGGCCCGTTCCTGTGGACCCGGCATGCCCGCAGCAACATCCTGGTCGCGGACACATCCGGCGCCTCCGATGGGGGGACGGCCCGATGGTGCGCCGAGCACGACGGTTACCAGCGCTCCGTGCACCGCCGCCGGGTGGATCTAACGGCCGCGAGCCAGGAGCTGAGGGTGGTTGACGAGGTGCGCGGCCCGCGCCGGGCCGTGCACCTGGCGTTCCACCTCGGCCCGGCGATCGCCGCGGACCTGGTGGGGAACCGGGCAGTGCTCACCTGGACCCGGGACGGCGAGGACCGCTCCGCGGCGCTCGACCTGCCCGGGCAGCTGTGCTGGCGGGCGCATCGCGGCGAGAGTGACCCGCCGCTGGGCTGGTACTCCGCCGGCTTCGGGCGCAAGGAACCCACCACAACGCTGGTCGGCAGCGGCTTCGCCGACGGCGCGGAGGGGTTCACCACCGTACTCAGGTTCCGCGGCTAGGGGGGCGCATGGAGATCAAGAGGCAGCACTGGGCGTTGGCGGCGGTACCGCTGACGCTGGCCCTACTGGCGGCGACCGGCTGTGAGAGCACGCCGGGCGCCCGGGCAATGCCGGGCGCTGCGCCATCCACGCCCGTGGCCCGGGTGTGCGCCAAGCCCGCGGCCGGGCCGGCGAAGGCGCCGGCGGGCGCGGTGACCGTCGACCCCGCGGTGGTCGGTGACCTGGCAGCGAAGACCAAGAGCAGCCCCCCGAACACCACGTTCTGGCTTCGACCGGGCAAGCACAGGCTCGACCCGGACCGCTACGCCCAGGTCATCCCCAAGGAGGGGAACCGTTACCTCGGTGCGCCGGGCGCGGTGCTCGACGGCCAGAAGAAGAACCAGTACGCGTTCGGCGGTACCGCCCGCAACGTCACCATCCGCTACCTGACCGTGCAACGTTTCGTGGCGCCGCCCGACGAGGGCGTGGTCAACCATGACTCGGCCGACGGGTGGGTGATCGAGCACGCGACGATCCAGAACAACTCCGGCGCCGGGCTGATGGCCGGTGCCCGCCAGCAGGTCCGCGCCAGCTGCCTGCGCGACAACGGTCAGTACGGCATGAACGCGTACAAGCCCAACGGCCGTATCACCGGCCTGGTGGTCGAGGGCAACGAGATCGTGGGCAATAACACCGGCGACTGGGAGCGTCGGCGGGAGGGCTGCGGCTGCACCGGAGGCATCAAGTTCTGGGCCGTCAACGGCGCCGACGTGCGCGGCAACTGGGTGCACGACAACCGCGGAACCGGGCTGTGGGCGGACACCAACAACAACGACTTCCGCATCGAGAACAACGTGCTCGAGGCCAACGACGGTGCCGCGCTGATCTACGAGACCAGCTACAACGCGGTCATCCGGAACAACACGATCCGGCGGAACAACTGGGTCCAGGGCCGCAGGGAAGCCGACCGCGGCGACAGCTTCCCGTACGCGACCATCTACCTGTCCGAGTCCGGCGGTGAACCACGGATCCGAGCCCGCACCAACAAGATCGAGATCTACCGGAATGTGCTGGAGAACAACTGGTCCGGGATCACCCTGTGGGAAAACGCCGACCGGTTCTGCAACAGCCCGGCCAACACCTCGTCCGGTGACTGCACCTTGCTGGTGCGGGACACCGACCGCTGCGCGAAGCCGGCGATCGCCACCGCACCGCTCTACGCCGACTGCCGGTGGAAGACCCAGCGGGTGGACATCCACGGCAACCGCTTCGTGCTGGACAAGTCCGTCGTCGACTGCACGGTGAAGTGCGACCGAATGGCGGTGCTGGCCAACTACGGCACCTATCCGGACTGGTCGCCGTACCAGGGCCAGCGGGTGGCCGAGGCGATCACCAGCAAGCAGCACAACCGCTGGCACGACAACGTCTACCTCGGACCATGGAAATTCGTCGCCCACGACCCGAGCCGGATCCTCAACTCCGGGCAGTGGCAGGGCGCGCCGTACCAGCAGGACGCGGGCAGCACCTTCCGCGCAGGGGACGGTGGTTGAGATGAGCACGGACCACACACCGAGGATTGTCGGGATCGTCTGGGGGCTACTGATCCTCAACACGCTCGGCTCCACCGGGGCGCAGACCATCATCCCGCTGCCCCGCTCCCTCATCCAGATGGTCACCATGGGCGCGCTGGTCGCCGCGTTCGCGCTGGCGCTCGCGGCCAATCTCCGGCTGCGCATCCGAGCCAGCGCCTTCGTGTTCCTGCTCACCCTGCTGCTGGTACCGAGCGTGATCTCCAGCGCGAACCTGGAGTCCGGGTTCGGCGCGCTGTTCCGCTGCGCCCGGCTGGCTCTCTTCATCGGCACGCTGTGGCTGCTCAGCCACTGGTGGGACGGCAACCTGACGTTCGTCCGGTACCACATCCGGATGTACTTCGCGGTGCTCGGGTCGGTGGCCGCCGGCCTGGTCATCTCACCGGGCGCGGCCCTGCCCGGGCTCTACGGCGGGCGGCTGGTCGGCGCGTTGTGGCCGCTCACCCCGCCGCAGATCGGACAGTACGCCGCGGTGATCATCGGGCTCACCGTGCTGCTCGTTCTGGGGCGCCGGACCGACAGGACCAGCGCGGCGGTGGTCATCGTGCCCTCCCTCGTCCTGCTCGCCCTGACCCATACCCGGACGGCCACGCTCGGCCTGCTCATCGGGCTGGCGTTGGCGATCAGCTCGCTCATCCTGACCAGCGCCCCCGCCCGCCGGTTCTTCGCCTGGGCGGTGCTGTGCGCCGCCGTGGCCGCTGTGGGGTTCGCCTCCGCGCTGCAGGCGTGGTTCCTGCGCGGACAGAGCCAGGAGAACTTCACCAGCCTCACCGGCCGGGCCAAGGTCTGGCACGCCCTGCTGGCAGCCCCCCGGACGACCACGGAGTACCTGTTCGGCGCGGGCCTGGGCGACAAGTCGTTCGGCGGGCTGCCGATCGACAACAGCTGGCTGGCCGTTTACAACGACCAGGGTATGACCGGCGTCGCCCTGGTGGCGGCGATCATCATCGTGCTGGGCGGTGTCGCGCTGCTGCGGCCACCGTCGCTGTCGAGGGCCTGCGCGATCTTCCTGATCAGCTACTGCGCGATCGCCTCGTACACCGAGGCCGGGCTCGGCGACGCCTCGCCGTATCTGCTGCACCTGGCCCTGGCCGCCTCACTGCTGGCGGCACCTGCCGCGGCCACTCCCCTCTCGGCGCCCGAAGTCCCCCGACGACGCGTCCCGCGATGGGCCCAGAGATCGGAGGTGACCTGAGCATGCACGTTCTCGTGGTGCACAACCGCTACGCCTCGGCGCAGCCGAGCGGGGAGAACAAGGTCGTCGACCAGGAGGTGGCGCTGCTGCGCGAGGCCGGCCACCAGGTCGAGGTGTTCGAGCGGCGCAGCGACGACATCGCCGCCCGGTCCCTGCTGGGCAAGGCCGCGGTGCCGCTCCTTGTGCCGTGGAACCCGGCGGTCCGCACGGAACTCGCCGCCCGGCTGCGCACCGAGCGGCCGGACGTGGTCCACGTCCACAACGTCTTCCCGCTCCTGTCGCCCGCGGTGCTGGCCGCCTGCGCCGACGCCGGAGTGCCCGCCGTCGCCACGCTGCACAACTACACCCAGGTCTGCCCGCCCGGCACGCTGCAGCGGAACGGCCGGCCGTGCACCGAGTGCGTCGGGTCGGCGCCGCTGCCCGCCGTCCGGCACGGCTGCTACCGAAACTCCCGGCTGGCGACGGTACCGCTCGCGGTCAGCATGTCGGTCAACCGACGGCGGTGGTGGTCCGGCGTGGAGCGGTTCTTCTGCATCTCCGCGGCGCAGCGCGACGTCCTGGTGCGGGCCGGCATGCCGGCCGAGCGACTGGCGTTGAAGCACAACTTCGTGCCCGACCCGGGCGCCTTGCGTTCGGGCGCGGGCGAGCATCTGCTCTATCTCGGCCGGCTCGCGGAGGCCAAGGGCGTGCGGCTGCTCATGGCCGCCTGGGACGAACTCGCCGCCGACGGCGGGGTGGGCGTCCCCCTCGTGATCGCCGGTACGGGGCCGCTGGAGCCGGAGGTGACCGCCTGGGCCGCGGACCGGGACGACGTCCGCTACGTCGGCCTGTACGACCAGGCGGAGTGCCGGCAGGCGATCGCGCGGTCGATCGCCGTGGTGGCCCCCTCCACCTGGCTGGAGGCGTTCGGCCTGGTGGTCGTGGAGGCGATGGCGGCGGGGGTCCCGGCCGTCGCCGCCGGTCACGGCGCCTTCGTCGAACTCGTCGAGGACGGGGCGACCGGGCTGCTGCACCGGCCGGGCGAGTCCGCATCGCTCGCGTCCTGCATACGCCGGATCGCGGCCGAACAGGACCGCAACCGGGAGATGGGCCAGGCGGCCCGGCGCCGTTACGAGCAGCACTTCAGCCCGGCCGTCGGGCTGGAGCGCCTGGTGGAGGAATACCGCACCGCGATCGCGGGTCGGTCCGGCGGCGGGGACAGCCCGCCGCCGACAGGGAACGGAAACGCTGGCTCGCGGCGGGGCACCCGCGCGAGCAGAGATAGGGGCAGTAAATGACACGATGCCGACTCTGCGGCTCGGCGGCGATGGGGAGCGTCGTCGATCTGGGGGCGACCCCGCCGTGTGAGAGCTTTCTCGCCGCGGACCAACTGGACCAGCCGGAACCGGCGTACCCGCTGCACCTGCGGGTCTGCACCGACTGCTGGCTCGCGCAGATCCCTCCGCTGATCACGCCGGAGGAGACGTTCAGCGAGTACGCGTACTTCTCCTCCTTCTCGACCTCCTGGGTGGAGCACGCGCGCACGTTCGTCGCCGACGCCGTACAGCGGGTGGGGCTCGGCCCCGACTCCTTCGTGGTCGAGGTCGCGAGCAACGACGGGTACCTGCTGAGGCATGTGGTGGACCGCGGGATCCGCTGCCTCGGCATCGAGCCCTCGGTGAACGTCGGCGCCGCGGCGCGGGACGCGGGTGTGCCCACGCTCACGGAGTTCCTGTCCCCGGACACCGGCTCGGCCGTCCGCGCCGAGCACGGCCCGGCGGACCTGGTCGTGGCCAACAACGTGTACGCGCACATCCCCGACGTGGTCGGGTTCACGCAGGGGCTGCGCGCCCTGGTCGCCGACGACGGCTGGGTCTCCATCGAGGTGCAGCACCTGCTGACCCTGATCGAGGAGAACCAGTACGACACGATCTACCACGAGCACTTCCAGTACTACACGGTCGCGTCCGCGACCCGGGCGCTGGCGAGCGGCGGACTCACGCTCGTGGACGTCGAGCTGCTGCCCACGCACGGCGGCTCCATCCGGCTGTGGGCCCGGCCGGCCGAGGTGGCCGGCGAGCCGACCGATGGGGTATCCCCTGCTCGAGCGGAGTCGAGAGCTTGGGGAAGGGTGACCGACGTGCTGGACCGGGAGAAGGCCGCCGGGCTGCAGGAGCTGTCCGGGTACACAGAGTTCTCCGCTCGGGTGGCCAAGGTGCGCCGCGACCTGCTGCGGTTCCTCATCGACGCGGCCGAGCGCGGCGAGACGGTCGTCGGCTACGGCGCCCCGGGCAAGGGCAACACCCTGCTCAACCACTGCGGCATCCGGCCCGACCTGCTCCCGTACACGGTCGACCGCAACCCCTACAAGCACGGCAGGTTCACCCCGGGCACCCGCATCCCGATCCTGCCGCCCGAGCAGATCAGCACCGACAAACCCGACTACGTCCTCGTCCTTCCGTGGAACCTGCGGGCCGAGCTGGTCGAGCAGCTGTCCTTCGTGCACGAGTGGGGCGGCCGGCTGGTCTTTCCCATTCCGGAACTGAGTATTGTCGAGGTCAAGTCATGAAGGTCGTTCTGTTCTGCGGCGGTTACGGGCTGCGTATGCGCAACGGAGCCTCCGACGACATGCCCAAGCCGATGGCGATGGTCGGCCCGCGGCCGCTGATCTGGCACGTCATGCGCTACTACGCGTACTTCGGGCACACGGAGTTCATCCTGTGTCTCGGGTACGGGGCTCACCACATCAAGGACTTCTTCCTCAACTACGAGGAGACGACGTCCAACGACTTCGTGCTGCGGGGCGGGCGGGCCGAGCTGCTGTCCACCGACATCGCCGACTGGACGATCACGTTCGCGCAGACCGGCATCGAGTCACCGATCGGGGAGCGGCTGCGCCGGGTGCGGCACCACCTGGACGGCGACGAGATGTTCCTCGCCAACTACGCCGACGTGCTCACCGACGCCCCGCTGCCGGAGATGATCGACCGGTTCGCCCGGCGCGACGCCGGTGCGTCGATGATGGTGGTGCCGCCGCAGTCCTCGTTCCACTGCGTGGACCTGGGCGAGGACGGCCTGGTGGGCGGCATCACCGCGGTGAGCGACATGCCGCTGTGGGAGAACGGCGGCTACTTCGTGCTCCGCCAGGAGGTCTTCGACCACATCCCTGAGAACGGGGACCTGGTCGCCGACGGCTGCGCCCAACTGGCCAAGCGCGGACGGCTGGTGGCACACCAGCACCGCGGCTTCTGGAAGCCGACCGACACCGTGAAGGAGCGGGCCGCACTCGACGACGCGTACACCCGGGGCGACCGCCCGTGGGCCGTGTGGGAGCACGGCGACACAGGGGCGGGCGTGCCCAAGAGCCGGGCCGGCGCCACGGCGGGCACCGCGTGATCCGGCTCGGGGCCGGGCGCCTGAACAGAATCGTCGCGGTGGGCGCGCACTGCGACGACATCGCCATCGGCGCCGGCGGCACGCTGCTGACGCTGTGCCGCGCGCATCCGGGCCTCCGCGTCGACGCGCTGGTGCTCAGCGGCGGTGGCAGCGAGCGGGAGCAGGAGGAGCAGGCCGCGCTCGCCGCCTTCTGCCCGGGCGCCGACCTGCGGCTGACCGTGGACAAGCTGCCGGACGGCCGGCTGCCCGCGCGCTGGGACGAGGCCAAGGCCGCGGTCGAGGAGCTGCGCGCGGGGACAGAGCCGGATCTCGTGCTGGCCCCGCGCACCGATGACGCGCACCAGGATCACCGCGGTCTGGCGAAGCTGATGACCACCGCGTTCCGCGACCACCTGGTGCTCGGCTACGAGATCGTCAAGTGGGACGGCGACCTCGGCCGTCCGGCGGCGTACCAGCCGCTGTCGCCGGAGATCGCCGAACAAAAGGTGCGGCTGCTGCAGGAGCACTACCCCTCGCAGCAGCACCGGCCCTGGTACGACCGGGAAGCCTTCCTCGGGCTGGCCCGGATCCGCGGTATCGAAAGCAACGCGCGCTACGCCGAGGCGTTCGCCGTCACCAAACTCACTCTCGACCTGGGGGAATGAACCTTGCGCGTACTACTGACCGGGCACCAGGGCTACCTGGGCACCGTCATGGCCCCGGTCCTCACGGCCGCCGGACACGAGGTCGTCGGTCTTGACGCCGGCCTGTTCGCCGACTGCGTGCTGGGCCCGACGCCCGCCGACCCGCCGACGCGGCGGGTGGACCTGCGCGACGTCACGGCCGAACACGTGGCCGGGGTCGACACCGTGATCCACCTGGCCGCGCTGTCCAACGACCCGCTGGGATCGCTGGCGCCGGACCTCACCTACGACATCAACCACCACGCCTCCGTGAAGCTGGCCAAGCTCGCCCGCGACGCCGGAGTGCGGCGCTTCCTGTACGCGTCGACCTGCTCCGTCTACGGCGCCGCCGGGGGCGACGACCTGGTGGCCGAGGACGCCCCGCTGCGGCCGGTGACGCCGTACGCGGAGTCCAAGGTGCGGGTCGAGGACGACCTGCACGAGCTCGCCGACGGCGACTTCAGCCCGGTGTTCATGCGCAACGCCACCGCCTTCGGCTACTCGCCCCGGCTGCGCGCCGACATCGTGCTGAACAACCTGGTGGGACACGCGCTGCTGTCCGGCGAGGTCCTCGTGCTCTCCGACGGCACGCCCTGGCGCCCGCTGGTGCACGCCGCCGACATCGCGCGGGCCTTCGCGGCCGCGCTGGTCGCGCCGCGCGAGGCCGTGCACGACCGGGCGTTCAACATCGGCAGCGAGGTCAACAACGTCACCGTCGCCGAGATCGCCGAGCAGGTCGCCGAGGCGGTGTCCGGCGCCAAGGTGGTGATCACCGGGGAGAACGGCGCCGACCCGCGGTCGTACCGGGTGGACTTCTCCCGGTTCCGCGCCGCGCTGCCCGGCTTCGACTGCGAGTGGACGGTCAAGCAGGGCGCGCTCGAACTCGCCGACGCCTACCGCAAGCACGGGCTGAACCGGGAGAACTTCGAGCAGCGCTTCACCCGGCTCGCCGTGCTGCGCGCGGCGTCCGACGCGGGCACCGTCGACGACACCTTGCGGTGGCGCCGATGAGCACGGCCGGCGAAGAGATGCACGCGCTGGTGGAGCGGCTGTACCCGCTGTGCCGGAGCATCACCGGCGACGGGGTGCGCGCCACCCTGGACATCGTCGGCGAGCACATCCCGCTCCAGGTGAACGAGGTGCCGACCGGGACCCAGGTGCTCGACTGGACGGTGCCACAGGAGTGGAACATCCGGGACGCGTACATCGCCGACCCCGCCGGCAACCGGGTCGTCGACTTCGCCGCGTCCAGCCTGCACGTGCTCGGCTACAGCGTGCCGGTGTCGGCGACCATGCCGCTGGCCGAGCTTCGCGCGCACCTGCACACCCTGCCGGACCACCCGGCCTGGGTGCCGTACCGCACCAGCTACTACAAGCCGGAGTGGGGCTTCTGCCTGGCCCAGGAGACCTTGGACGCGCTGCCGGAGGGCGACTACGAGGTGTGCATCGACTCCACGCTCGCCGACGGCCACCTCACCTACGCCGAGCACGTGGTCCCCGGGCAGGTCACCGACGAGGTGATCGTCTCCTGCCACGTCTGCCACCCGTCGCTGGCCAACGACAACCTGGCCGGCATCGCCGTGGCGACGTACCTGGCCCGGGCGCTGGCGCAGGAAACGCCGTACTACACCTACCGGTTCATCTACGCGCCCGGCACCATCGGGGCGATCACCTGGCTAGCCCGCAACGCGGAGCGGGTGGAACGGGTCAAGCACGGCCTTGTGCTGGCCTGCGCCGGCGACCCGGGCCAACTGACGTACAAACAGAGCAGACGCGGCGACGCGGAGATCGACCGGGTGATGCGGCACGTGCTTGCCGCCTCCGAACGCCCGCACCGCGTCGCCGAGTTCACTCCGTACGGCTACGACGAGCGGCAGTTCTGCTCGCCCGGGTTCGATCTCGGCGTGGGCTCGCTCAGTCGGACCCCGTACGCCGGCTACCCCGAGTACCACACCTCGGCGGACAACCTGGACTTCGTCTCCCCGGAGGCGATGGCGGACACTCTCGCCATCTGCCGCGAGGCATTCGCCGTCCTTGACCGCAACCGGCAGTACGTCAACCTCAGCCCCTACGGCGAGCCACAGCTGGGCCGGCGCGGGTTGTACGACTCGCTCGGCGGCCGCAGCGACGCGAAGCAGGCCCAGATGGCCATGCTCTGGGTGCTCAGCCTCTCCGAGGGCGAGCACAGTCTGCTGGACGTCGCCGAGCGGTCCGGGCTGCCGTTCGACACCGTCGCCGCCGCGGCCGGCGCCCTGCACGACGCCGGGCTGATCAAGGGATGACGCCGATGACCATCGAGGGGGAGAAGGCGACGGCATCGGCCGGATCCGGCAGGCGGGCCCTCGTCGGTCGGCTGTCCTGGGGACTGGCCGATCAGGCGGCCTCCAGCATGACCAACTTCGCGGTGGGAATCTACGTGGCACGCTCGCTAGGGCTGACCGCGTTCGGCGTGTTCAGTCTGGCCTGGCTGACCTACGGCGTGGTGCTCAACGTCGCCCGCGGGCTGGCCACCGATCCGCTCGTGGTGCGCTTCAGCGGCCCGCCCGGCGCGGCTTGGCGCGGGGCGGTGGGCCGCTCGACGGGCACCGCGCTCGGCGTCGGCGGCGTCCTCGGCGCGGTGTGTCTGGTGGCCGGGCTCGGCCTCGGCGGCCAGGTCGGGCCCGCGTTCGCCGCCCTCGGTGTCATGCTGCCGGGGCTGCTGCTCCAGGACGCCTGGCGGTACTCGTTCTTCGCCGCGGGCACCGGGCGGAAGGCGTTCCTCAACGACGTCGTGTGGGGTGTCGCGCTCGTCCCGGCCATGGTGGTGGCCGCCCGCGTCGGCACCGTGGCCGCCTTCGTGCTCGCCTGGGGCGCGTCCGCCACGGTGACCGCGGGGTACGGCTGCGTCCAGTCCGGCATCCGGCCCCGGATGGCCGAGGCGCGCGGGTGGCTGCGCGAACAACGCGATCTCGGCTACCGGTACCTGGTCGAGAACGTCAGCCTCAGTGGCGCGAGCCAGTTGCGGGCGTACGGGCTCGGCGTGATCGTCGGGGTCGGCGCGGTCGGCGCCGTGCGGGGCGCCGAGCTCCTGCTCGGCCCGTTCCTGGCCGTGCTCATGGGGCTTTCACTGGTCACCGTCCCGGAGGCGGCACGGGTACTGCGGCAGGCCCAGCACCAACTGGGCAGGTTCTGCCTGCTCCTCGGCGGGGGGCAGGCTGTCGGCGCGCTGCTCTGGGGCTCGGCGCTTCTGCTGGTGCCCGGCTGGCTCGGCGAGATGGTGCTCGGCGACGTCTGGCACTCCGCCTCCCAGCTCATCGTGCCGATCAGCCTCGGCGTCGCCGGCGCGGGCCTCGGCACCGGCGCGGCGGCCGGGCTGCGCGCGCTCGGCGCGGCCCGGCGCAGCCTGCGCTGCCAGTTGTTCGCCTCCGCCTGCTACGTCGGCGGCGGGCTCGGCGGCGCGGCCGCCGGCGGCGCGGTCGGCTCGGCCTGGGGCGTCGCCGCCGCGACCGTCAGCGGCTCGGCCGTGTGGTGGCTGCAACTGCGGTCCGCCCTGCGCGAGCACGCTCAAGAACCGATCCGCGAAGTGAGGACGTCATGACCGCCCTTCCCCGGCTGAGCATCGGCCTGCCCGTGTACAACGGCGAGGAGTACCTGGCCGAGTCGCTCGACGCCCTGCTTGGCCAGACCTATGAGGACTTCGAGCTGGTCATCTCCGACAACGCCTCGACCGACGGGACCCAGGACATCTGCCGTCGGTACGCCGAGAAGGACTCGCGCATCCGGTACCTCCGGCTGCCCCGGAACATCGGCGCCGCGCCGAACCACAATTACGTGTTCACCGAGTGCCGCGGCGAACTGTTCAAATGGGCCTCGCACGACGACCTGTACGCCCGGGACCTGCTGCGGCGCTGCGTTCAGGCGCTGGACGAGCGGCCGGACGTGATCCTCGCGCACTCCGGCCAGGCGGTCATCGACGGCGAGGGCCAGGTGAAGGTCCCGTACGAGTACGGGCTCGCCACCGACTCGCCCGACGCGCCGGAGCGCTTTCGCAGTCTGCTGTTCGAGCCCGGTGGCGACGACTTCTACGGGGTGATGCGGGCAGACGTGCTGCGCCGGGTGAAGCCGCACGACAGCTACCACCACGCGGACCGCACGTTCGTCGCCGAGATCACCCTGCACGGGCCCTTCCACCAAGTGCCGGAGCTGCTGTACTTCCGCCGCGACCACCCCACCCGCGCCGAGCGGGCGAACCCTTCCAAGCGCTCCCGGTGCGTCAACCTGGATCCGCGCCGGGCGGGCCCGCTGCACCCGACGCCCCGGCTGCTTGCCGAGTACGTGTGGGGCTTCGCCTCGGCGATCCGGCGGGCGCCGTTGTCCCCGGCCCACCGGCGCGCGTGCTACCGCCACCTGGCCGCGTGGATGACCAGCCGGGTCCGGCCGGGCGCCGGCGAGCGGGTCGAGGACCGCGCCCCGGTCGACCCGGGCCGGCTCACCGTCTCCGTCGACGCCCTGGTCGCCGGCCGTGAGGGGAGGCGGGCATGACGGCCGCGGACGGAACTCCGGTGCGCGTCGGGGTGTTCGGCCTGCTCGGCTCCGGCAATCTCGGCAACGACGGGTCGCTCGAGGCCGTGCTCGGTTACCTCCGCGCCGAGCACCCGGAGGTGGTCGTGGACGCGCTGTGCGGCGGACCCGAGGCCGTGACGACCCGGTTCGGGATCCCCGCGACGCGGCTGCACTGGTACCGCGGGGAGTATCGGACCGCGTCGCGTGCGGGCGCGATCGTGGGCAAGGGGCTGGGCAAACTCGTCGACGTCTTCCGCATCGCTGCCTGGGTGCGCCGGCACGACATGGTGATCGTGCCGGGCATGGGCGTCCTGGAGGCCACGCTGCCGCTGCGGCCGTGGGGCTTCCCGTACTCGCTGTTCCTGCTCTGCGCGACCGGCCGGCTGCTGCGCACCCGGGTGGCGCTGGTCAGCGTAGGCGCCGCGACGATCAGCAACCGGCCAACCCGGGCCCTGGTGCGCTGGTCGGCGCGGCTGGCCGCATACCGGTCGTACCGGGACGCGCAGTCTCGCGACGCGATGCGGGCGATGGGCGTGGACACCGCGCGCGACGAGGTCTACCCGGACCTCGCGTTCGCCCTGCCGACGCCGCGGGCGAGTGCGCCCTCGGACCCGTCGGCCCCGCCGGGCCCGGTCTGCGTCGGCGTTATGGACTTCCACGGCGGCAACGACGACCGCGCCCGGGCCTATGAGATATACCGGCGCTACCTCGACGGGACGATCCGGTTCGTCCGCGCGCTGGTCGAGGAGGGCAGGCCGGTCCGGCTGCTCACCGGTGACGAGTGCGACGCGTCGGTGGTCGCCGCGATCCTCGACGCGGTGGACTCGCCGCTGGTCACCGCTGCCGAGCCGTCCTCACTGGCCGACCTGATGAAGGAGATGGCGGCTGCCGACACGGTGGTGGCAACCCGGTACCACAACCTGATCTGCGCGCTGAAGACCGGTACGCCGGTGCTCGCTCTCTGCTATGCAGCGAAGAGCGACGCGCTCATGGCGGAGATGGGCCTTGGCGCGTACTGCCACCCGGCGCGCGAGGTCGACGCCGACCGGCTGCTCGAGCAGTTCCGTGCGCTGGAGAAGCGTTCGGCCGAGCTGCGGCAGACCCTCACCGAGCGGAACCTGGCCGCCGCCCGGCGACTCGAGCACCAGTTCAACTCCTTGACCGCGGCCCTGTTCCCTGCGGCCGACCACGCCCACACCTTGCGGAAGGCTCCATGAAGGCGACCAAAGTCCCGGAGATCACCGGCGCGTACCTGTTCGAGCCGACGCCGTACGCCGACGAGCGCGGCTTCTTCTGCCGCACCTTCGACGCCGACGTGGTCCGCTCGGTGGGCCTCGACCCGGACGCCTTCGTTCAGGACAGCCTGTCCCGCTCGGTCCGGGGCGTGCTGCGCGGCCTGCACCTGCGCTCCGGCGCAGGCGAGGCCAAGCTGGTGCGGTGCTCGTACGGCAGGATCTTCGACGTCGTCGTGGACCTGCGGCCCGACTCGCCGACCTACCGCAACCGGGCCTTCTTCGAGCTGTCCGACGAGACGCAGGTGACCCTGTACATCCCGGCGGGGTGCGCGCACGGCTTCCAGGCTCTGACCGAAACCGCCGACACCTCGTACCGGATCGACCGCCCGCACGATCCGGCCGAGGACGTGACGATCGCCTTCGACGACCCGGAGCTCGCCATCCCCTGGCCGCTGCCGGTCGCATCGATGTCCCAGCGGGACCGGGAGGCGCCGAGCCTCGCCGAGGTCCTCAAGCACCAAGAAAGTTGAGGTCGACGTGCACACCGAAGACACCGAAGAGTTCCTCCTGCCCCGCTCGCGGCTGGCCAACGAGCGGCTGCACGCCATGATCCCCGGAGGCGCGCACACCTACGCCAAGGGCGACGACCAGTACCCCGAGAACCTGGCCCCGGTCATCAGCCACGGCCGCGGTGCCCACGTGTGGGACGTCGACGGCAACCGCTACATCGAGTACGGGTCCGGCCTGCGGTCGGTCAGCCTCGGCCACGCCCACCCACGCGTAGTCGAGGCGGTGCGGCGGGAACTCGACCGCGGCAGCAACTTCGTCCGGCCGTCCATCGTGGAGGTCGAGGCCGCGGAACGCTTCCTGGCCACGGTGCCGACCGCCGAGATGGTGAAGTTCGCGAAGAACGGCTCCGACGCCACCACCGCCGCGGTGCGACTCGCCCGCGCCGTCACCGGGCGCCCGCGAGTGGCCCTCTGCGCCGACCATCCGTTCTTCTCCGTCGACGACTGGTTCATCGGCACCACACCGATGTCCGCCGGCATTCCGGCGGCGACCAACGAGCTCACCGTGGCGTTCCCTTACGGGGACCTGGCCGCCACGGAGGAGCTGCTCACCCGGTACCAGGACGAGGTCGCCTGCCTGATCCTCGAACCCGCCACCCACACCGAGCCGCCGCCCGGGTACCTCGTCGGCCTGCGCGAGCTGGCCGACCGGCACGACTGCGTACTGATCTTCGATGAGATGATCACCGGCTTCCGCTGGTCCGAGGCGGGCGCCCAGGGCCTGTACGGCGTCGTCCCCGACCTCTCCACGTTCGGCAAGGCGCTGGGCAACGGATTCGCCGTCTCCGCGCTGGCCGGGCGCCGCGATGTGATGGAGCTGGGCGGACTGCGTCACTCCGGCGACCGGGTGTTCCTGTTGTCCACCACGCACGGTGCGGAAACGCATTCCCTGGCAGCCGCGATGGCCGTGCAGACCACCTACGCCGAGGAGGGCGTCACCGCGCGGCTGCACGCCCTCGGTGAGCGGTTGGCCGCCGGTGTCCGCGACGCCGCGGGCGGCATGGGCGTCGGCGACCACATCGCCGTCCGGGGCCGGGCCAGCAACCTGGTCTTCGCCACCCTCGACGAGAACCTGCAGCCGTCTCAGCAGTACCGCACCCTGTTCCTGCGCCAGCTCCTCGCGGGCGGGGTGCTGGCCCCGTCGTTCGTGGTGAGCAGCGCGCTCGGCGACGCCGACATCGATCACACCGTCGACGTGGTCGCCCAGGCATGTGCGGTGTACCGGAAGGCACTGGACGCCGCAGACCCCACCCCCTGGCTGGCCGGACGACCGGTGAAGCCCGTATTCCGTCGCCGGGCGTGACGTGACGTCAGCGACGCTCCCGCCAACCGGCGTCGGCCATCCCATCGACCAGCCGGTCAGCCATCCGGTCGACCAGCCACGCGGTCGCCGGTATCACCGCCAGCGCGGTGCACCAGCCGCCGAGGACGTCGGTCGGGTAGTGCGCGCCCAGGGCGACCTGCGCCCAGCCCATGGCGGCGCCGGCAACCAGCGCCGCGGCGAGGACGAGTAACGTGCCGGCCGTCCTGCCGAGGCCGAGCAGGCCGGTCGCGAGCAGCGCCACCACCAGGGCGAGCGCGGTGAGGAAGGCGGTGTGCCCGCTGGGGTAGGACAGATTGTCGCCGTGGATGGTGCGTCCCACCAGGTACTTCAGCAGCGTCGCCGACCCCACGGCCATGGCTACGCCGGCAACGACGAGCACCGCTGCGCGAGGACGCCGAAGCAGCAGGCAGCCCGTCACGGTGGCCACGACCAGCGTCGCCGCTCCCACGGGCTCCCCCAGGAAGTCCATGACCAGGGCGATGTTCCGCCACGGCGACCGCACACCGTCCACCGCCGACTGGATCCACACGTCCACGCTGCCGGGCTCGCTGTGGCCGGCGTACAGGACCCCGAGCACGACGACCACCAGCGCGGCGAGGGCCGCGATCAGCCCGAGCCACGCGCGCAGCGATGGGGGCAGCACCGCGGGCGCCGGCCGGCCGGTCACCTGCCCACCGCTTCCGGTCGACCTGCGGTGGTTTGCCGTGATCGGTGGATGGTGTTCCGGGTCTTGGCTTCTTGAGGCAGGGTGAAGGTGCGGCCCTTCATCGGACCGGTGGGCAGCCATGAATCAGCGCCTTCCTGTTTCCGACCGCGCCCCACGACGGCGGGGCATTGTTCCCGGACGACTCCGGTGACCGTAAGTCCGGGCACGCCACGGCCTATGTGTCCCGTCAGTACCCCGGCTCCCGCGGGCAGGTCCGAAAAGGCATGGTCCCAACCACCACCGCGCGGGCCGATGAGCGCGTGCACTACCCGCCGCACACCGTCGCAGACCATCCGACAGATGCGATGCACCGCCCCCCGTCGGGACCTACGCCATGTCGCCCCCGCCGCTACCGCGATGCCGCGCCCACGAGAACTGACAATACAATGCGGTCGCGACAAACCGCCGTTGGATAGTCCGCGGGTCAACACTCCGCGAATTTTGGTTCCGGATCGATTTTCCGTGCCAGAGCCTCGGAGTGTCGCCGAAACCGCAATCGTGATACGTCGTGGATGACGCCTTCCTGCAGGACTCCGGCTGCGCAGCGGCCGCTGTCTTGGCTTCAGGGACGCTACGAAACGGGATGCGGCCAACCTCGTCTGGTCTCGACTCCTGACCGTTCCACCTGATGTTCTCGGCCTGCGGGTCCACTTCCAACCACGGCCACCGCACGGACACGTAGTAACGGGTGACCCCGGTGACGGCGGTCTCAGTGAACGGGCACTCCAGCAACAGCACGTCACCGGGCCGGTAGTCGTGACTCATGGACGCATTCTGCATGCCGTCACTGACATGCGACCGAATGAGTATCCGGCGTTCCGGAGAGGCGGCCCGCAGCGCGCCCCCTTCCACAAGAGCCAACTCGTCTGAGAACAGCGCCCGGCATCATTCTCAAACCACCTGGCAACCTCATAGGTCAGCGCCCCACCAGCTGCCAACTCGAATCGGACGGGACAGCAGGTCGCGCCTGTACCTCGTTCGCGTTGAAACACCGACGCCTGGAAGGCCAAGCGGCCGCGGCGGGAACAGCCGGTCCGGGAGCACGGTTGCATCGACCGAGGGACCGGCGCCGCACGGGCAGGGAACACGGAGACCACAAGGTCGTCCGCCCCACCAGGATCCGGGCCCCAGGATCGCGGTACGCCCGCCGCGCACTCGGACCAAGACGTATTTCTGCAGGAGGACTTTTTCATGACTGACCGGCCCTTGACGCTCATGGCAGTACACGCCCACCCCGACGACGAGGCCACCGGAACCGGAGGGGTCCTCGCGCGGTACGCGGCGGAAGGCATCCGCACAGTTCTCGTGACGTGTACCGACGGCAGTTGCGGTGACGGACCAGGGGGTGTCAAGCCGGGCGATCCCGGGCACGATCCGGCGGCGGTCGCCTTGATGCGCCGTCAAGAGCTCGAGGCGAGCTGTGACGTCCTGAAGGTCAGCGATCTGGAGATGCTGGACTATGCCGACTCCGGGATGACGGGCTGGCCGAGCAACGACGCCCCCGGATCCTTCTGGCAGACCCCCGTGCAGGAAGGCGCGGCCCGACTCGCGGAACTCATGCGGCACTACCGACCTGATGTGGTCGTCACCTACGACGAGAACGGCTTCTACGGCCACCCCGACCACATCCAGGCCCACCGCATCACGATGGCGGCGCTGGAGATGACCGCGCTGACACCGAAGGTGTACTGGACCACGATGCCCCGCTCGATGATGCAGCGGTTCGGCGAGATCATGCGCGAGTTTCATGAGGACATGCCGGAGCCGGATCCTGCCGAGGCCGCCGCGATGGCCGAGATCGGCCTCCCCGACGATGAGATCACCACGTGGGTGGACACCACCGCGTTCAGCTGCCAAAAGTTCGACGCGCTGGCCGCGCACGCCAGTCAGGGCGAGAACATCTTCTTCCTCAAGATGGGCAAGGAGAGGTTCGGCGAGTTGATGGGCATGGAGACCTTCGTACGTGTCCAGGACGCCACCGGCGCGGCCATACCCGAGAACGATCTCTTCGCCGGACTACGCTGATCCACCCGCCCGACCGGCCGGGAAAGCGCATCGACCGCACGGCGCGATCGAGCGGGTCACACACCCGGAGGCTTGTCCACGCGAGTTCCGCTCCGGCAGTCCGCGTCCAGGCCCTCGCCGACGGCGTCGACGCGTGTCCGCACTTCCGACCCGCCACCGCGCTCGTCCCCAAACCACCTGACAACCGCACAGGTAGGAGACGTGCGCACTGCTGACTCGGAAGTTGCGCGACAGCCCAGGTCACAAGCCCGGCGGTCTGCTCCGATCAAGACAGACCGCCGAGGAAGCGACACGAAGCTGAGGCTCCGATGTCCGACACGCCGTGAGGCAACGGAAGAAGAAGCAGGTCACGAGAGCGGTCTCCGACACCGACCGCGAGACCCTACAACAATGAAGCCAGTCGCCCTGTCATTCAATCGAGGCGTTTGACACCGAACCTAGGCGCCCACGCCCTCGCGCCGCCCCGACCGGCCGGTACCACCGATGGCCGGTACCGCCGCGATCGGGGCGGTCGTGCATCTACCGGCTACCGCCATCGAGGAGGGCCGGGACCTGTCCTCGATGAGCGGCATCCTGACCGACACCGCCTACCGTCTGCTGCTGGCCTGACGGCGGGGGTGGTCGGTGGCTAGCTCAGATGCCGGGTGAAGAACTGGGCCGCGGCGTCCCCCGCGAACTGCGGGACGCCGGTGTGCCCGCCCAGATTGGCGTGCAGCGTCTTCTCCTTGGAGCCGAAGGCGTCGAACAGGTCCAGGGCCTGCTGCCGGTCGTTCCCTTCGTCGTCCCACTGCAGCAGGACGTGCAGCGGAATGGTGACCTGCCGGGCCTCCTCGAACAGGGCGCGAGGCACGAAACTCCCGGCGAACAGAACGGCGGCCGAGATGCGCGGTTCGACCACCGCCAGCCGGGTCCCGATGGCGATCACTCCCCCCGAGTACCCGACCGGGCCGCCGATCTCGGGCAGCGAAAGGAGGGCGTCCAGAGTGGTCTGCCATTCCGGGACCGCCTTTTCGACCAGCGGGAGGACGAGCCGGTCCACGATCTCGTCGTCGACCGGCTCGCCGGCCTCCAGCGCCCGGCGCAGGTCGGCGCGGGCCTGCTCGGCGGCGGCTGAACGGGGCCGTTCACCGCTTCCGGGGAGCTCGATGGTGGCCGCGGCGAAGCCCTCCGCCGCGGAGTGCCGGGCCCGGGCCGCCAGTCGGGGGTACATCTTGTGCAGTCCGCCGGGGTGGCCGAGCAGGATCAGCGGCACCGGTGCGGATGCGGATCCAGGCATCCACAGGATGCCGGGGATCTCGCCGAGGGTGAATTCGCGTTCGAGGACGCCGTCGTCGAGGCGTTGTTCGGAAGTGAATTGCATGGTCGTGCCTTTCGGGAGTGCTCGTGAACGGCGCTCCCGGACGACCTATCGTCCGACCGTGACCCCGGAGGGGAGCACCCATGTCGATACTGTGTTCACGGGTACCACCTCCTCGTTCTCTCGCACGGCCTCCGGAAAAGTAGCAGTGGTCGCCGTGGTCCGCCAACGGGTTTTTGCGGAGGCTCCGTGGCCGGATGCCACGGAGCCACTCGCCCAAAGGCCAAGGCCGTATGGTTAGGGGCTTCGGGCCTGTGTGGTCACGGTGTGGTGCAGGCCGGGACGTAGGAAGCGGAGCCCTGTCAGGGACGGTTTGGCGCGGGCCTGGTACAGCTGCGACGACGGAGCCGCCATGAGCCTCTGTGGTGGGCCGGGCGCGCCCCGGGATCCCGTTCACCACGTACCTCCGCCACCATCCATTGACATCGAAGTAAGTCCACCCAAGGCTTGCCCCGTAAATGATCTTTGACTGGGTGTGGCGTGGCCGGTGGCCAGTCCGGCTGCAGCCACGAGGTCCAGCGCGCGGCGAGGCGGGTTACGACGAGCAACGAGGAGGAGGGTTTCGCGAACGCGGTCGAGCAGTTCGTCCTATGACCCGCGGCACGTGTACGAGGCGGGCGGTGGCCGCCGCCAACGACGGCCTGGTACAGGCAGTATCGGTACATCCGCCCTCCGTCGGCCGCCGACGCCCGCAGGGCAGCGACCTTGCGGACCCGTGCGGCGCCGGCCGGTGCGATCGCGGACTGCCGCTTCGGCGTGAGCTGCGAGGCGGAGGCCGGGCGCATTGACGGCGCCGCGGTCAGCGCCACCGACCACAAGGGATACGCGCCCTGCTCGATGAGGGCATCCACGTCGAACAGGCGCGGGTCGAGGATGCCGGCGGCAAGCAACGAACGGACCTCGTCCGGGATGACGGTGATGTCCGTGCCGCCCTATTTGATCTCCGCAGCGCCACTGGGGCTGTCCGCGTCCCACCTGAACGCGACGATCGGACGACGACGAAGGTGGCCCCGGCCTGTTCCTGGTCTCCGAGAGGACCCGGACCCGGAGCAGCAGTCCGGGCCAGGCCGTCTCGTTCGGGTCATCTGACAACGTACGGGGGCACGCAGACTCGGCACCCATTCGATCCGGGGGATCCAGCACCAGGCCCCGTCCTCGACGCGCTCAACCCGCGAACTGGGCCATCCACGCCTCGACATCGTCCGCCGACCGCGGCAGGCCCGCCGACAGGTTCTCGTGACCGTCGTCGGTGACGACCAGGTCGTCCTCGATCCGGACGCCGATGCCGCGCCACTCCTCGGGCACGGTGAGATCGTCCGGCTGGAAGTACAGGCCGGGCTCGACGGTGAGGACCATGCCCGGCTCCAGCACGCCGTCGACGTACTCCTCGTTCCG
This sequence comes from Streptomyces sp. NPDC002206, assembly GCF_053593595.1. Taxonomy (NCBI): domain Bacteria; kingdom Bacillati; phylum Actinomycetota; class Actinomycetes; order Kitasatosporales; family Streptomycetaceae; genus Streptomyces; species Streptomyces sp. NPDC002206. The sequence continues at coordinate 9,950 of NZ_JBSFCW010000018.1, read as the reverse complement.
GGCCTGCGCGCAGTCATGCACGTCCAGACCGAGCATGTGACCGGTGCCCGCCATGGTGAAGCGGCGCTGGAGACCGAGTTCGTACGCGCGGTCGGCCGGACCTTCGATGAAGCCCCACTCGACCAGCCGTTCCGCCAGGTATCGCTGGGACGCCTCGTGGAAGTCGCGGTACGCGGCGCCCGGCTTGACGGCCGCCATGCCGGCTTCCTGGGCCGCGTACACCGCGTCATAGACCTTGCGCTGCAGAGGCGTGAAAGTGCCACTGATCGGCAGCGTGCGCGTGACGTCGGCGGTGTAGAGCGTGTGTGTCTCCACGCCGGCGTCGAGCAGGAGCAGGTCCCCCGGACGCACCGGACCGTCGTTGTCCGTCCAGTGCATGATCGTGGCGTGCTCGCCCGCGGCGCAGATCAAGCCGTAGCCGACGGCATTGCCCTCGAGGCGTGCACGGCGGAAGAACGTGCCCTCTATCCACCGCTCGGACGACGCGATCGCCCCGGAGAGCTCACCGATCACATCGGTGAATCCGCGCACCGTGGAGTCCACGGCCTTGCGGAGCTCGGCGATCTCCCAGTCGTCCTTGACGAGGCGGAGATCGCCGAGCGCCTCTTCCAGTTCGGCGTCGCGCTCCTCATCTGTGGTGACGGCGGCCTCCAGGGACGGGTCGAGGCCCCGGACGATCCGGGTCGGCGCACCGGAGGCGGCGGCCAGGTCACCGGCCGCCGTGCGGACGTCCCGGCAGGGCAGACCGAGCACGAGCTCCGACTCGGCGAGGGAGCGGCGCCGGCCCATCCACAGCTCCGCCGTGGCGCCGGTCCAGAACTCGTCGTTGTCCCTGCTGTCCCGCGGCAGCTGGTAGCAGAAGGCGTCATGGCCGCCGTCCGCTCGGGGTTCGAGGACGAGTGCGCCGTCCCGGGCTTGGTCTCCGGCCATGTGCACGTAGCCCGAGTACGGCCGGAACGGGTAGCTGTCGTCGTTCGAACGGACCTTGAGGTTCCCCGAGGGAATCACGAGGCGTTCGCCCGGAAAGCGCGCGGAGAGCGAGGCGCGGCGACGGGCTGCGTACGGAGCCTGCTCGCCGAGCCGCAGGTCGTGCCGCTCGGTGTCCGCCCACCCCGTCCGCATCAGAGCGGACAGTTCCTCGGAGATCCCTGAGTAGAGACCGTTCTTTCGGCCTTTCGCCACGGCATACACCTTCTTCTGGATGGGTTCCCAAGCGGCGCTGGGCAGAGTGAGCCGTACGGACAGGCGTGCTCCCGGTGCGGCTCGTGCTCCCTCGCCGCCGCCGGTCGTCGGCGGCTCCCGGACGGTATCCCGTACCGCGCGTGCTCGGTGCTGAAAAGTGCCACTGGCACAGATCGGCCACAGCCTCCGGCCGGAGCCGTCGATAATGCGACGTATGAGGAACGCGAAACTCGGCGAGGCCCTTCGGCTTCTGGGCATCGGTCACGCGGCGGTCCAGGTGTATCTGGCGCTGCTTGAGCTGGCCCCCGCTCCGCTGAGTGCGATCGCGGCCGCGGCCGACCTGGACGGTGCGGAACTGGCCACGGCATACAGCGCACTGGTCGACGCCGGTCTCGCCAGTGCCGCCGACGAGGGTGGGGACGTGGTGGCCCCGGTTCCGCCGACCGCAGGCCTGGAGATCCTCGCCCGACACCGTGCGGCCGAGGTCGAGGAATCGCGCATCACCGTCGGGGGCGCGTTCGAGTCCTTCCGACGACAGCGGCTCGCCGCGTACAACGACAATCTCGTCGAGGTCGTCACCGGCGACGCCATCGGCCCCAGGATTCGTCACGCGTGGGCGAGCGCCCGCGATCAGATCCGGCAGTTCGAGTCACCGCCGTACTTCCCCTTGGCCGACGCCACGGACGACGCGCTGGCCACGCTCGCCCGCGGTGTGACGCAGCGTGTCGTGTATTCGCGGGAGTCGCTGGAGCACCCGGGCCACCTGAAGGAGGTCATCGAACCGTGCATCAAGGCCGGCGAACAGGCCAGGGTGCTGCCGTCGGTGCCGGTCAAACTCGTGATCATCGACGAGGCGTACGCACTCGTGTCGTTGTCGATCAAAGAGGCGGACGTACACAACACCATGCTGGTCGTGCAGCCATGCGGTCTGCTCTCCGCGCTCATGGCACTGTTCGAGCAGTCCTGGCAGAACGCCCTGCCGTTCCATGGCCGCACCACTCGCCCAGGAGGCCTGCCGGCCGCCGACCGCCGCCTGCTGTGGCTCCTCGCGGGCGGCGCGAGCGACGACATCATCGCCCGCGAGCTGGGAATCAGCCGCCGCACGCTGTTCCGCCGCCTGCAGATCCTGATGGCCCAACTGGGCGCCGCGAACCGCTTCCAGATGGCCTTGCAGGCACAGCGCAGCGGATGGTTGTGACCGGCACGCTGCCCCTGCTGCTTGCCGCGCCCACCGCAACGGCGCGTGTCAGACCAGGATCCGGGCCATTCCCGGACCAACGCGCCGCCGGACTTGCCCCTCACCGCCGTTTCCGCACGTCGGAGCCAATATTCCAGCTGCACCACCAACAGACGAAGAACCTTCTCGTGTCGTACTCCGCGAAGAAGCTCGGCTTCTTCTAGACATCAAAGAAGGGTGCCTGACCAGGTGTTTTACCTGTCAGGCACCTTCTTGGCGCGCATCTACGTCGTGGAATGAAATGCGGGGTTACTCCCGATACCTGCCACAGCTATCCCACCTCTGACCAGTTGTTTCGAGGCATTTCTGGGCCAAGGTCTCGGTACAGCCACTGCGGCAGCTCTCACGATCTGGCTCCGAACATGATCGACGGGAATGCTCCGTGGCACTGAGCCGAGAACGTGCTCCTCGCTGCCCCTGTCGCCGAGGATCTGCACCCTCACAACAGCGATCGAACCCCTGCTACGAGGGGCGGAGAACGGGATCGATCTCTGCCAGGCTTTCGTGCAGCCGACGGGCCCCCCGGGCAACACGATCGTCGGTGTCGCCCGACATCTCCCCGCAGAGCCGTAGCGCCTCGTCCAAGTCGTCCGAGAAGATGCTAAAGACATCGACGATCGCGGTGTGGATGTAATCGGCGTGGTTGTCGTTGGCGACTGCCAATGCGGACGCGACTATCGTCAGTCCGACCCTGTCCTTTCGCCGAAGCAAGCCCTCCGCGGTCCGCCGGGTGACGAAGGTGTCACCAGGATCGAGCACAAGCCCCAGCAGCGGCTCTACGGCCTCCGGCATCTCGGCGAACCCTGCCAGGCTGTGACCAGCATCCGCCCGGTCACGCCAGTCATCGCTTCGCCCGAGTTCGCCAAGCGTCACGACGACCGCACGCCGCAGGTCACTGTCCACGGATTCGCCCACCCCTTCCCACGATGCCGGTCAAAATATCACCGAGGCGCCCGACCGGATCATCGCCAGGACAGGTCCTAAGCGCGGCATCCACCGTTCCGTCCAAGCACTCGAACGCGACATCCGGGCCTGGGTCGCAGACTGGAAGGACCACCCACGACCCCTCACCTGGACCTAGACCGCCGACGAAATCCTCGACAAGGTCGCCACCTGTTCAACGAATCTCCGACTCATGTCACTAGGACGACCGGGTACAGTGCGCGCCGGCAGTCTGGTTACTTGAGGAGGGGAAGCGTGACCGACACCAGCGAAGCCCGATCCGCGGACAGTGCAGCTCATGCGACCCAGCAGAGCCGACTGCGCCGCCTGATGCGCTACATCCCTTTGATCGCCCCCGTCCTGCTGTGGACTGTGCCCTGCTGGGTGCTGCTGCACGCCGGCCAGCACTGGCCGCTCCCCGTGGCGTTGGGCGGTACCGCCCTGTCCGTCCTCGGTCTGGTCGCCATGCCGCTCGCGATGGTGCGTGGCCACGGCCAGCGGCAGCAGGACTGGGCGGCGATCGTCGGAGACACCCTCCTTGGGGCCAGCTGGGTACTGTTCACGTGGTCCGTCCTGCTCGGCGTCCTGCTGCGCCTCGCCCTGACCGTGGCCGGCGTGGACGAGAGTCAGGACCGGGCTCGAATTGTCACTTGGGCCGTCCTCGGCATAACCGCCGTACTACTCGCCTGGGGGTACGCCGAAGCCCGCCGCGTGCCACGCGTGCGCCGACTCGACGTGCAACTCCCACGGCTGGGTGCCGGGTTGGACGGCACCCGCGTCGTCCTCATCACCGACACCCACTACGGCCCGCTCGACCGCGCCCGCTGGTCGGCGCGGGTCTGCGCGAAGGTCAACACCCTGGAGGCCGACCTGGTCTGCCACACCGGCGACATCGCGGACGGCACGGCCCAACGCCGCCGCGCCCAGGCCGCTCCGCTCGGCACCGTGCGAGCCACCCGGGCCCGGGTCTACGTCACCGGAAACCACGAGTACTACAGCGAGGCCCAGGGCTGGGTCGATCTGATGGACGAGCTGGGCTGGGAGCCGCTGCGCAACCGTCATCTGCTGCTCGAACGCGGCGGCGACACCCTCGTGGTCGCCGGCGTGGATGACGTCACCGCCGAGTCCTCCGGCCTGGCAGGCCACCGCGCCCACCTCGCCGGCGCCCTGAACGGCGCCGACCCCGACCTGCCCGTCCTGCTCTTGGCCCACCAGCCCAAGTTCGTCGACCGGGCCGCAGCAGGCGGCATCGACCTCCAACTCTCGGGCCACACCCACGGCGGCCAGATCTGGCCCTTCCACCACCTCGTCCGCATCGACCAGCCCGCCCTCGCCGGCCTCAGCCGCCATGGCACCCGCACCCTCCTCTACACCAGCCGCGGCACCGGCTTCTGGGGCCCACCGTTCCGCGTCTTCGCCCCCAGCGAGATCACCCTGCTCGTACTCCGCTCCCCGCAGCGGCCTCCCACACAGCCCGTATGAGCGGGGTCCTGGCTGCAGCTGTCCGTGACCAGGTGGAGGATCTCCCGGGCGCGTAGCGTTTGAGGCAACGGACGATTTCGCGGGCTTCCTCAATCGCGTCCTGCACCACCGGAAAATGCAACTGGAGTCCGTACGTGACATTGCCGCGGCTGTTCAGCGTGCTGTCCTGCCACACCCTCCGGACAGAATCGGTCCGCTGAGCTTGGCCGCACGTTACGAGGCTGCTCAGGCGGATGCACAGATCGGCAGGGACCTCTACGCAGTGGTCGACACTCCGTTCGGCGTGCGCTGCGTGATCGGCGATGTGCGTGGCAAGGGGATAGGGGCAGTCAGGGCGGTCGCGCTCAGCTTCGGGACTTTTCGGGAGGCAGCCCTGCACGAGCCCACTCTGACCGGTCTCGTGGAACGGCTGGAGCAGTCCCTCGTCCTCGAGGCTCAGCAGTCAGGGACCCTGACCGAGCTCGAAGGGTTCGTCACCGGCGTAGTGGTCGGGTTCCCCCGGTGGGGAAACAAAGTTCGGTGACGTCCTCGACCTGGCCGGTGGGCACAGTCCGTGCCGGGCTGCCCCGCCGGGCAGTGGCGGTGGTGCGTCCGCAGGTGTGGGTGCTGGACGGCACCGGCTTCCCCACCTGGCTCGAGGCCGTCGCGAAGACCATGCCCCTATCACAGGACCCGGATCTAGATCTCATCCTCGCCGTTTCAGTGCCTGTGCCACGCGTGGGGTCTCCTCGTGCACCAGACGGCCGACCAGCGCACCACCGAAGACGACGACGCCCACGCCGACCAGCCAGGACTGGAGGACCAGGACAGTTCCGATAGCGCCGTAGGTGACAGCGTTGGTTGCGATCAATGGCGAGAAGACGAGCCGGGAGAAGATCCTGAGACCGAGCAGTCCCAACATGGTGGCGACCGCGCCGGGCAACAGCGCGCGCCAGCGGACCCGCCCGCCGAGCAGCATGCGCTGGGACCACCAGAAGAACAGGACGGTGCTCAGCGTCGCGCCGAATGCACCAACAGGGGAGTCGCTTCGCAGCGTCGTAGTGGCGGAGACGAAGAGGTAGCCGGTGAGTACGACGAGCCACACCACTTGCCGCCACCTGGCCCACCAGCGCGCCTGCGGCAGATCCCAGACCTCCTCGTAGCCGGCCTGCACCACTGCCCCGAAGGTCACACCGAAGGCAGCGAGGACGGCAATGCCGAACGCCGTCGTAGTTCGCAGAGCCTGGCCGGGCCGAGTGAACAGCTGCTCCACCTCCGCTCTGGAAGCCGTCGACACGCCGAGTCCCTTCCCCAGCCACTGCGCAAACCCCCGCCCGCGCTCCGGATCGGCCGAGGACACAATGATCAGCAACGGAACCAGCGTGAGAAACCCCAACGCCGCGAAGCCCAACGAACGCGGCCCCAACTCCAGATCGCAGCTCCGCCGCCATCCGCGTCCGACCGGTGAATGGATGATCACACGGCGCAGCCGTCCGAACAGAGATGAACGGCTCGCTGCACTGGAAGGCTTCATCGGCATGCCTGTCGACTACCACGGCCGATACCGCCGCCGCGCGAAGACGCGACGCACAGCTTCCAAGTCCGCGCCGGCTGGGGCGGATGCCACCCGTGGGGGCCAGGCGGGCGCGAAGTCCGAGGCGTTGTCTGATAGTGCACCACGTACGCGCCGGAACCCCACACCTTGTGGGCCTCCTGGTGGACACCCGGGCCTGAAGGCGTTCCCCGACTCGTCACCAAGAGCAAACCAGGGGGACCGGTGTCAGACGGATCGGTTTTCCGCGCTGACCATCCAGGCGTGTTTCTCAAGCGAGTCGGTGATCGCGTGCAGCAGGTCGGCCGTGGAGGGGTCCTCGCTGTCGACCTGGTCATGGAGGGTGCGCAGCGTTTCGACGGTGGTGCGTGGGCGGGTAGTGACGAGGTCGACAACGACGCTACGCTCTGCTCGCCCTCCGGTTGATGGGCATCGGCCACCCCCGCCTCGTGGGCTGCTTCGCGCAGCACAGCCAGCGCTTCCGCCGGCGGTGCAGGAGGCCCGACGCGGGAGTGGTGGCGAGGAGGCGGGGCATGCAACCTGGCCGGGTTCAGGCGGCGTTCGGGTACGGGCGAAGGGTCAAGACCGTGGGCCCGCCGGTGGGGCATCGTCGCAGATCCCGCTCCGCCGGTCCGGACGTACCGATGGCGTCGGAGAAGACGCGGCACCGGTGGTCAGTGAGGCAGCACGGTGTCCAGCCATTGCAGGACCTCGGGGGTCACCGGGTCGGTGATGTCGGCGAACTCGTCATGCTTCTTGAGGAACTTCGCGACGTAGGGGCAGACCGGCACGATGCGCTTTCCTGACGTGCGTACGTCGGTCAACGCCTGCTGTACGAGTATCGCGGCCAGGCCCTGTCCGGCGAAGGCGTCGTAGATTTTGGTGTGGTAGAAAACGCGCTGGTCGTCGCGGTCGCGATACGCGGTGTGGCCTGCGGTATTGCCGTCGACCAGGATTTCGTAACGGTGCTTCGGGTCCACTCGCTGGACAGTCGGAGCGGCGGCGGGCTGGGTCATCGCATGCCTTTCAGTGACGCGTCGGGTTTTTGCGAGGTGCGATGGTGGCGTGGGGAAGGTTCGGCGCGGGAAGACGGTCGCCGTCGTAACCGTCGACCTTGCCGAAGCGTTCGGATGCGCTCTGCCACGCTTCCCTGGCTTCGACGATGTCTTCGTGGCTCCGACCGATGAAATTCCACCACATGACGATCTGTTCCTCGAACGGCGTCCCGCCGAGCAGGACTGCCCGCGCGACGGCGTCCGTCTCGTTCGCCAGCGTCAGTGTGTCGCTTCCCGTGCCGACGTATCCCAACTCCGTCGGGTGCAGGAGTGTTCCAGCGATACGGACCTCCCCGTGGTCGACGAGAAGGCCGTGCTCGAAGCCGGCGTCGATGGCGAGCGTGGTCGTCGAGTACGGCTCAAGGATGAGTTCGGCACCGAGCAGGGGCGTGAACGTCCGCACCGGGGCGGTGTCACCTGCCAGCGCCCCGAGGAACACTCTGACTTCGGCTCCGTCCACCCGGACCGGGCTCGGGACGTAATGCTGGAAGTCACGGCCGGTGTGCCGGTGTTCTTCGGGAAGCGCCACCCACAACTGGACGCCGTGCAAGATCGTGGTGCGGGCGGTGGAAACTTCCGAGTGGCTGATGCCGTGCCCACCCGTCATGAGGTTCAGCTCACCGGGCCGTACAAAGGCGTGGCTGCCCAGGCTGTCCCGGTGCTCGACCTCCCCGCTGAACAGCCAGCTCACCGTCTGCAGACCGGTGTGCGGATGGGGCGCGACGTCCATGCCGCCCGTGCCGGCAACGTCGTCGGGGCCGTAGTGATCGATGAAACACCAGGCCCCGATCAGCGTCCGGGCCCGCTGCGGCAGCGTGCGCCGTACGGTCATCGACCTCGGACCGCCCAAGGGGACGTCCCTCGCGGAGAGGACCTCGACCTGCGGCACATGCTCACCATGCTCCGAGGCCCCGCAGCGGAGCTCGGCGGGTTCCCTCTCGACATTGCTCATGGCACGCCCCTCTCACCCAAGGATGATTTTATATTCAACAATTGTTTCCGATGATACGAGGATGCCCTGCCGTGCGCACGGCAGGGCCGGGAGCGACCCGTGAAGGAGTCCAGGTTGAGTGACACGGCAGCAGGCCCCGTGAGCAAGCGGATCTTCATCGACAAGCAGAGCCCGAAGGCCTACCACGCGCTGACCGAGACAGCCGAAGCAGTCCGTGGGGTCGCCGCCGAAGCGGGGCTGGACCGCACGCTCGTGGAACTGATCAACCTCCGCGTGTCGCAGGTCAACGGCTGCGCATACTGCCTCAACGTGCACACGCGGGCCGCCCTGCGCGCAGGCGAGACCACCCAGCGTCTGGGTGTACTGGCCGCCTGGCGCGACACCGAACTGTTCACGGCACGGGAGCGCGCGGCACTCGCCCTGGCGGAGGCGGCCACCGAACCCGCGAACGCCGCCGTCCAGGAGAGTGCCTACGACGCAGCCCGCCAGACCCTCACCGACGACGAGATCTCCGCAGCGATCTGGGTAGCGATCACCATCAACGCGTTCAACCGCGTCTCCATCATGAGCAAGCATCCCGTGCGCGTGATCCCGCAGCAGTGATTCCGGCTTCACCTCCTGCCCTGCGCCAAGACACCGGTCGTGCACACCACGGGTTCAGGAAAAGTTAGTTGATTCTTAAACCATATTCATTTATGGTTCAACGATGTCGGGCGTGCTCCACCGGCGCGGCGACGCCGGCGGCCAGTCCGCCCACTGCCCATACGCACTTTTCAATGGAGAACAAAGACATGACCACAGCCGTCAAGCTTGCCGTCATCTACTACTCGTCCACCGGTTTCAGCGCCGAGATCGCCAAGGAGATCTCCCAGGCCGCGGAGAAGGCCGGGGCCGAGGTCCGTCTCCTGAAGGCCGCCGAACTCGCCCCCGAGGCCGCCATCAGCTCCAACGAGGCATGGGCCGCACACGCCGCCGCCAGCGCGGGCATCCCGGTTGCCACCCCCGCGGACGTCGAGTGGGCCGACGCCGTGATCTTCGGCTCCCCGACCCGCTTCGGCAACATCTCCTCGCAGCTCAAGCAGTTCATCGACACCCTCGGTGGCCTGTGGGCCCAGGGCAAGCTGGCCGACAAGGTCTACAGCGGCTTCGTCACCACCGCCACCGCCCACGGCGGCCAGGAGTCCACCCTGCTCGCGCTGTACAACTCGATCCACCACTTCGGTGGCCTCGTCGTCTCCCCCGGTTACACCGACCCGGTCAAGTTCGTCGACGGCAACCCCTATGGCACCTCGCACGTCGACGCCCAGGGCAACAACCCCATCGGCGACCAGACCCGCAACGCCGCCCGTCACCAGGCCGAGCGCGTCGTCCAGGTCGCGGGCGCCCTCAAGGCCGGCTTCGCCGCCTGACCCCTCCCGGCCCGGACCCGGCTCATCCGCGTTGCCACACCTCGGCCAGCAGTTCGTAGGACCGCCGGAGGTCAGGTCCGCCTGGAAGACGCAGCGGTAGGTGCCACCGCTGTCGATGGGGCCCTCCGCGGTGAGGGTGAGGACGGCCTGGCCCACCTTG